>NZ_QNRJ01000014.1 GCF_003315075.1 Rossellomorea aquimaris | reverse complement strand
T
Organism: Rossellomorea aquimaris; assembly: GCF_003315075.1. Lineage (GTDB taxonomy): Bacteria > Bacillota > Bacilli > Bacillales > Bacillaceae_B > Rossellomorea > Rossellomorea aquimaris_C. Next base: position 78,362 of record NZ_QNRJ01000014.1, on the reverse strand, counting down.
ACTCTATTTCTCCCTGCCATGTTGATCGACCTCCGTGTTATTTACTTAACTATAACACTAAAGTATCATACGACATCTATCCTAACAGAGGGGGTGATCTAATAAGGTGATATATGCATCTCTTATATTGTTATAAATGTCTAATGCTGTAGCTTCATCGTATGTATGCGGGGTCCGATTGCGGTCTTCCAGCATTTTTAGCCAGAGTTCACCATCTTCTATAAGCCCTTCTTTGAATGCCGTTTTTATTGTACTTCTAGGACTTGAGATATCGGTTACACCGTTATATTCTAGATAAGATTTCATAAGCTTCCAGGACAGTTCATAAGTGAACTCGAAGCGTTGAATGGTGGCGTCGATCACAATATCATCCTTTTCGGGGTCCCTTGAAAGGCTTTCCTTCAATTTAGAAAGGGCCCTGCCAAGGTCCTCCATTTTTGCCGCCAATTTGTTCATATTGTCCACCACTTTCCCATCAGGATTTGTTGTAAAGATCGCAATGCCTTCTTTGTCTATGAATTCTTTTAACACCTTATTGGTGATTTTATGATAATCCATCACATCAAGGGTATAAATGATATTTGTTTCTGATAATTCATCCATAATATGAACCAGCTTCTCATTCTCTTGCTTAAAGAGAATTGCGAGGTCAATATCGGAAATTTGCTTATAGTCACCCCTTGCTCTTGAACCGAACAAAATGACTTTATCTATAATGTCAGAGTAATGTTTAAACGTGTTGATAAGCATATAAAAGCTATCATTAGGTAAGCCGTACAAGTGTTTTTCTTTCATCAAAACAAAGTACCTCCCTATCTGTTATTCCGTATTCTTTTATTATAGAGGATGGGGGGTTAGGGAAGGTGGTTGGTTAAATGGGTTATGGTAATCGGGGACGGATCCAATTTGACTTTTTGTATTAATATGGAAAAAAAGGTCCTTGCTGACTAGAGCCGTATGATTGTTTTAGTTTTAGATCGTTTGGATCAACTTCTGAGATCAAATTGTCCCACCTCTGCCAAAGGGAAATCCACTTAAGTATTGCATCAGTAAGAGCTACTGGTTGCGGACAGTTGAGCCACCTAATGCGGATGAGAAAGCCACCAAGTGCGGGAGTGTAGTGCCACTTAATTTACCTACAGTGGATGTAAGTAAGACGATTATTCAAGCAGAAATCCGCCCTGGCCATTTTGAAATAATAGATGGAAATCATCTTCAGGACCGGTTCAAAAGCGAAATGTAGAAAACGTGAACTATTTCCTCACCGTGACAAGGTATATCCATCAAAACCCTGTAAAAGCAGGCATCGTGTCTAAACCCAATCACTGGAAATGGAGCAGCTGCCTCAGATATTACGGTGAATCTGTTTATCCCCCGTCTCTCCTTGATGCCCACTACCTTTTAAACATGTTCTCTCCCGATCGATCGAATGCCGAAGAGAGGTTCAAAGAATTTAATGAACGGAGCAATCAAGACATTTGCCTGGAGGACCATGGTGATTCCACTTTAAGGCTATCGGATGACGAAGCGCGGGAGGAAATCAGGAAGTGCCTTGGTCGATTGGAAATCCCCCAAGTGAAGTGTTTGCCGAATATGGAGAGGGATAAAGTGTTGAAGCGGGTGAAGAGGATTGACGGGGTTTCCCAGATGCAGGCGGCGAGGATCTTGGGTGTGGCGGTTTATTTTTTGTGTAGGGTGAAGGGGTAGAGTTGGGACCGTCCCTGGTCTACCTTTTCTATTAAACTATTTTCAAAAAAATTCGTTATAACATGAAATTAAAAAGCGGACCTGCATCGTACACAACATTGTGTGTGATGCAGGTCTTTTTTTAGTGGTTATTTATTCTTTATCAAAAAACGCAATTGAAATTTTAATCCTTTTCTAGAATTTATTTACTATTAAAACCGGGATAATGATAATATTAAATAGTCCAAAAGTAACTGTTATAAAAGAGAAGAACTACTAATTATCTGATGGGGGAATTATTATGCACAAACAAACTTTAAGAAAAAAGTGGATAGCAAAGCTATTAATCTTGCTCCTACTCCTAACCACAGTGCCGACGATAGGCAATACTGCTTTGGCTACGAGTGAAGACTATCTGTACTTCTCAAGCGATACAATCTTATCTGCCATAGAGACGGTTGATAAAACGATGGTAATCTCACCGAATGTCACGTTAACGATACAATCCGGTGCAGACTACGTGATTAATGGGAATGTGATTATTTATGGAGAATTAAAGAACAGCGGCAAGCTTACCGTGAATGGTGAAATTTATGCCAATAATTATAATAATTTTATGTTTGGTGACTCTTCGAATCCGGCTGGTAAGCTGACTAATTCAGGAAGCTTGAAAGTACAGTCGTTAAAGGTCACAACCAATTACCCTGATCCACAGCTCGATTATAAAAGTCCTGAGGATCAGTCAACTGTTGGTAGTAGTAGTATCAATGTGACCGGTGTTTCTTTTCCCGGCTTACCTTATGATGTAAGTGGTCCCTTAAATGGAGGGGGAGCATTAGTCAAAGAGGATGGTATTTTTGATGAGCGCATTGTGTTACAAGAGGGACCGAATGAGATTACGGGGACAGTCACAGACCCTTTTGGGAATACAACCACAAAGATCATGACGATCAATTATGAGGAACTGAGGGATACGAAAGCCCCGGTTGTAGAGGGAACGACTCCTTCTGCAGGTGCGTCCAATGTTCCGCTTGATGCAGACATCAGCATTAAATACAATGAACCGATACAAGAAGGCACTCATTATTTTGATATTTTCATAGATGATGAAGAAGGACAATTAATGTCGTCTACCAGGGTTGAGAACAATACGTTATTCATTAAACCGGAAAACGGTTTGAAATATGGAACGACTTATACGGTCAGGGTTTTTCCGAATGGCGTAATGGATATGAGTGGGAATAGCCCGGATGAATTGTATATGTTCAGTTTCACTACCGTGAAAGACATGACACCACCTGAAGCTCCTCGTGTAAATGAGATCACAGATCAGGCGACTTCGTTGACCGGTACTGCGGAAGTGGATTCGACCATCAAGGTGAAAACGGCTGGAAATGTAATTGGCACAGGAAAAGTGGGTTCAGAAGGAACGTATCGGGTAACGATTCCAAAGCAGAAAGCGGGGACATTGTTAGAAGTAACGGCCACCGATCAGGCAGGGAATAGCAGCCAGGTCACCCAGGTGACCGTGATAGATGCAACGGCTCCTATGGCTCCGGTTGTAGATGCTGTAACGGATCAGTCCACGAGTGTAACTGGAAAAGCCGAAGTGGATTCAATGATCAAGGTAAAGACCGGGGGCACTGAAATCGGCAAGGCAAAAGTGAGCTCTGGCGGAAGTTATCATGTAACGATTCCAAAGCAGAAGGCAGGGACCCTTTTAGAAGTAACCTCTACTGACCAAGCGGGTAATGAGAGCGTGGTCACAAAGGTGACGGTGAAAGATATTACTGGACCATCTACTCCAGTGGTGAATGAGGTCACAGATCAATCCACATCTGTAACAGGAAAGTCCGAGGCTGGCTCTGTTATCTCGGTAAGAACCGGGGGAAGTGAGATTGGAACGGGTAAAACGAACTCCGAAGGGACCTTTGCTGTAACGATTTCAAAGCAGCAGGCAGGGAAAGTCCTGGAAGTAACGGCCGTGGATCAGGCAGGAAATAAAAGTGACGTCACCAAGGTCACCGTAAAGGATAGAACGGCTCCACCGGCTCCAAGTGTAGAGGCAGTGACGGATGGATCGACTACCGTAACCGGAAAAGCGGAAAAGGCTTCGACGATCAAGGTGAGAGTCGATGGAAATGAAATCGGCACCGCTGCGACGGATTCAGCAGGGATCTATCGTGTTTCGATCCCTAAGCAGCAGGCAGGAAAAGTGCTGGAGGTAATTGCGATAGACGAGGCAGGGAATAAAAGTGAGGCTGGGTACGTGACGGTAAAAGATGGAACACTTCCATCTGCCCCAGAAGTAAATAAAATCACGGATCAAACGACGATTGTGACAGGCAGCGCAGAAGAAGGCTCAACCGTTACATTGAAAGCCGGCAACTTCACGGTTGGAACGGGGACAGCCTCCGATACTGGCACGTTTGAGATTCCAATCTCTCTTCAGCCAGTTGGTGCGGTCATAACGGTGACTTCAACAGATGAATCCGGACTGGTGAGTATAGCAACGAGAGTGACGGTTGTTGACGGAAGCGATGTTCCCGACCCGGAAGTGGCTCCTCTGACAGACCTTTCATCAAAGGTGACCGGAGACTGCCATTGTTACAAAGTGAAAGTGAAGAAGGGTGATACCGTGTTAGGCGAAGGAACGCCTGGTGAGGATGGTCGTTTTAGCATCCCAATCGATCGACAGCAAGCAGGGACCGAGGTGACCGTTTATGCCATCGATACGGCTACGGGAAACACGAGTTATAAGAAGGTAACGGTGAAATTAAGTGCTCCAACGGTTAATGACGTCACCGATCAAAGCACACAAGTCACTGGTAAAGCGAAAGCCGGAGAAATGATCAGAGTGAAAGTAAACGGCACTGAAGTTGGAAAGAGTGAAACGAAGGCCGATGGAAGCTTTATGGTGGCCATTTCGAAGCTTGCAGCAAGCAGCACGGTCGAGGTGACCGCCACTGATCAGCGTGGAAATGTAAGTGAAACGGTAAAGCTATCCGTGAAAGACGTGACAGCACCTGTCATCCCTACTGTGGATACGATTACGAATCAATCATTAAATGTAAGAGGCAAAACAGAACCTGGAGTACGTGTTAAGGTGATGGTGGGAAGCGGTACAAGCCCAATTGGAGAAGGGACTTCTAAGAACGATGGAAGCTTTGATGTCGAAATTCCGGCATATCCAACTCCCGGGGAACGATTCTATGTGACCGCTACCGACACTTTTGGAAATACAAGTAAATCACCCTATGTGACTGCCGTAGAAAGTGTTAAACGACTGTCGGGAATCAACCGTTATTCAACAGCTGTCGAAATTTCGAAGCAAGGATGGAAAACGGCCGACACGGTGATCATTGCACGTGGTGATTCGTTTCCGGATGCTTTAGCAGGTACGCCTCTTGCCTATAAATTAGATGCACCTATTTTATTAACAACGAAAGATTCTTTGTCACTTGAAACGAAAGCGCAATTAAAGAATCTTAAACCTAAAAAGGTCATCATCCTTGGAGGGAAGAATGCCATTGCACCGGAAACGGAGAATCAAATCAAAGAAGTCGTTTCAAATGTCCGCCGTATTTCAGGTAATGACCGATTCGAAACGGCGCAATTGATTGCAAAGGAATTAGGTGGTAACCCGGCGAAGGCGATCCTGGCTTACGGCCATAACTTCCCGGATGCCCTGGCCGTCGCTTCTTATGCCGCGCGTAACGGCTATCCGATAGTGTTGAGCAATAAAGATAGCTTACCTTCCTCATCCAAAGCTATTCTAAATGGAAAAGCGGAAGTTATTGTCGTAGGTGGAGAAGGAGTGATTAGCAACAAGGTCACTGCGAATGTAAAAGGAGTAAAGCGTATCTCAGGAGCAAACCGTTTTGAGACCTCTGTTAATCTAGTCAAACAACTAGGATTAAAAACCGATCAAGTATTTGTCGCAAATGGACACGGATTTGCAGACGCCCTGACAGGCTCGGTCCTAGCTGCAAAGAAAGACGCGCCATTACTACTTGTTAACCAGAACAACATACCTAAGGAGACGTATAAGCTTGTGAAAGAAGGCAGGATTGATCATTATACGGTTCTTGGTGGGAAAGGTGCGGTTAGTGGGAGTGTTGTGGATACGTTGGGAAGGATTAGAAGGTAGGGAATATAGGTTGTTTCATAAGGAAATTAGTGATTTTGGGGGTTAAATGGGGACGGATCTGACTCGACTTTTTTCATTAATATGGAAAAAAGGTGCTTGCTGACTAGAGCCGTATGGTTGTTTTAACGTTGCAATCGTTTTGATCAACTTCTGACATCAAATGTCCCACCTATGCCAAAGGGAAGTCCACTTAAGTATTGCATCAGGAAAAGCCACTGGTTGCGGACAGTTGAGCCATCTAATGCGGTTGAGAAAGCCACCAAGTGCGGGAGATAGAGCCGCTTAATGTGTAACAGGTAGCCAGTTGTCTAAGTTTTTTTGTAGGCATCGAAATCTGATTTCCGATGGTTAATGAGTTACCGGCCACTGATTGATAACATGGCTTGCTACACACAGTACATGTTGGTCTAAATCATCGGTATCTTATCTGGCCATCTTATTTACCACAGTACGACAGATGTTAATCGAGCCAGGGGTCAGACCTCCACCCAATGATTAACAGCAGTAGGTAGATGAAAAAGTAATATAGGAGTGAAAGATTTTTCAATTAAACTATTTATAAAATATTCTTTAAAGCATGTTAATTAAAAAGAAGACCTGCATCGCACTCAAGGCCCTGTGCGATGCAGGTTTTTTTAATGATGAATTTCCTATATATTAATCTCCTTGATTATGTACCGTGATAGATTTCATTTATGTCCATAGCCATTTTATTATGTTCATCATTGGATATATCTTTTTACATCATAGCTTCAATCACCTCGAAAACATATATACTTATGTATTTTTATCCATCGAAACTAAAGGGTGGGTATATATACCTATTTTAAATTTGGTAATTCCACCTAAAATAATCATTAATTGGTATAATAGTTATATAAAAACCATAAGGGGAGAAATTCATGGCTAAGACAGACTTACAAAGGGAATTTCATCAATTGATCACGGAAATTAGCAAGGAGGTCCTTGAACTATCAGTGACCAAAACAATGGAGAAATCGGCTGATTCGATGAAAAAGAATGTTCCGGCTATTTCCAATAATGTTGAACAATTAAGGAGGGCACTAGAGAATCTACATGCTGTAAATTCAGAGTTGACCAAACATCAGGTAGAACAGAACAAGCGTGAGCAACGGGTTGATCATCAATTGAAGAATATAGTTCAAAAGATAGAAAAAGACTTACACCTCTCGAATGATGTACAGGAGAGCATGAATAGTTTCAGAGTAGAGACGGAAAGAAGATTTGACCAGCAAGAGAACGCTGTTCAAAGTGTAAAGGAGACAGCTCAGCAGCATTCCAGCTCTCTCAGCAATCAAGTGAGTGAATTACATACTCTGACTGAGGGTGGTGTCATAACAGGTGGAAAATCTCATAAGCTACTAGTCTGGTCATTTGTATTTTCGCTTGGTTCTCTCGGAATCATGCTCGCTCTTCTTTTAATCACATTAGGCGTTATATCGGTTTAAGGGGGGCTATACATGAGTGAGGTTCAACTAAAAGAACGGAGGAATGCTCTCAGCGGCTTTGAGCATTATACTTCTATTATGAGGCAACTTGAACGTAAACGGGAAGAGCGGCTGGATGATGTGGTCAGAAAACAATTGAATCATTATCGAGGCCTGTCGGATGATTTTCGCAGTGACTTAAGTGAGATACACGAAGACAGACCAAATAAAACGGGGCGCTTATTATCTTTCTTAGAAGATTACAATACAAGGTATAAAAGCTTGATCAAAGGTCTGGACGAATCCTTCATGCTTTTTGTCGTCGGGACCGGGAAATATGGGAAGTCGACTCTTATCAATGCTTTACTGGAGACTGAAGCGGCAGAAGTGGGTGTTCTTCCAAAAACATGGAAAATCGATATATACCGGAAAGACATTCCTGTTGACCAAGTGCTCATTAAGCACAGGGATAACAAGGAACAAAAGGTCAGTGTTGAACAAGCTAAAATCATCATTAAGGTTGAAGAGAAAAGACGTTCTGATTCTGAACGGATTGTAAATGAAAAATTGAAAGAATATAAGAATAAGGTTTCCAGCTTCGAAGCATTTAAAGAATTAAAGCTAAAGCTTGAACGTGAGGAAATCTATAACTCGGATATTGTAGAAATGCACTGGGGAATGAAAGAAGCACCTATATTAGAGAACTTTTATGTGGTGGATACACCCGGGTTGACACAGCGCATAATGGGAGAAGTCCGAACCAATGTTCAGGATTACTATCACAAGGCTGACGGAGTACTTTGGATGCTCGATGCAACCTCTATTGCCGCCAGCAATGCAAAGAAGCTCGTCCAGGACTTGGAAGAGAGCTTGGCAAAAGTCGGAGGAAAACATCAGCAGAATATCATTGCCGTGCTGAACCGAATCGACCTTGTCTACGCAAATCAGGGAGAAGACGGGGTGAAACGGGTATTGGCGGATGCAGAAGACATTTATAAAGGATTCTTCCGAGCAATCGTCCCGTTTTCCGCTACTCAGGCCTTCAAGGGGGCTGTTTCAAAAAACGAGCAGATGTTTGCAGTAAGTGGTATGAAAATCCTTATGGAGGAGATTCAACATGCCTTTTATAAAAATGCAAAGAGCATACAATGCAATAAGAAGAAAGAATCATGTTCTACTTATAACAATCAGGTTTCTGCGACGGTCATCCAATATACCGACCATTTAGGAAGGGACATGGCAAAGTATCGGGAGGAAATGAAGAAAGTTGATGAGCAGGTGAAAAAGGAATGCCAAAAGCAGGTGAACTATGCGAAAGCACAATTGAACAGCTACCGGAAAAGGGTGGAAGAGAACATCAGGTATCAGGTGGAAACATTCATCAATATAAAGGATTCCCATGCTCAAAAAGAGTTTGTCAATGAAGAAATCTTTGAAACAGAGAGACTGGTCAGCATGATTAAGGATTTGCAAAACGAAGCATCGTCAGCATTTTCCAAGCTCGCGGAAAACTACATCAACAAAATCTATTTTACCGAATATCCAAATCTGAAGAAGCAAAACTCCACCGGCCTGCAGAAAGATATCGCTTTCCAAATAAACATCGGTCGTGATAATGCAGAGGAAGATCTCATTACATATGGTTCAGGTGTGGCAGCAGGATTAGTTGCCTCCCTCTTCCTTGGACCGCTCGGGTTGATTGTCGGGGGAATTGTCAGCTGGTTCGCCAAACAGGGAATCCGGGATAAAGTGAGGAACAGCCTAACAGAAGAGTTGAATAGCATGATCAAAGATCTTACAAAAAAAGTCTCATCCAGCATTTTTACGATGAAAGAAGACGCCTATAATGAAATCATTTCTTCTACAACAAATTCTTTCATTGAAGTGTACAGCTTTGATCACCTTACAAACCTCAAAAAGGGTGAAAAGGAGGTGGGTAATGTCCTCTCTGAAGGCTATAAGCTGATAGAAGATATTTCTAAACCGACCCCTGATTATTATCCAGCTTTAAAAGAGTACTTACTATAATGAAGTAGAGGAAGGGGAAGAAGAGTGGAAATCATGAATCGACTGCAGTCTTTACAACAAATCTTTAAACAGTCACCGTTAATCACATTATCAAAAGAACTTCCAAGCCATTCAGAGCTGATCCGCCAGCTTAAGTCGTTTCGACGGGAACATGACATCCTTACGGAGAAGTGTTATACACCGCTGAAGGTTGTGTTGATGGGAGAAGTAAAAGCAGGGAAGTCGACGCTTTTGAATACGTTTGCTGGTGATGCCGTATCTCCTACAAATGTGACAGAGGCGACAGCCTGCATCATAGAGGTAAAACACGCCTCAGAACCGAGGGGCTTGATTGAAAGAAAAGCGGGAGAAAATTTAGAGGGCACGCCGGAAGAAATATACGGAATTTTAGGTAAAAATAGAGGGAATCAGGATTTCTTTGGTGATGTATCTGTCGTGAATCTGGAATTTCCTCTTCCAGATTTAAAGAAGGTTCATCTGGTGGATACGCCGGGTCTTGCCACCATCACTTCCAATAACGAACAAACGACACTGGATTATATCCAGAATTCAGATGTAGTATTGTGGGTATTCAGTGCCCATCACCTTGGTCAATGGGATATAGAAGAACAATTAGCGAATGTGAAATCATTCGGTAAACCGATCATAGCGGTCATTAATCGCTTGGATGAGATTGATGGAACACCTGAAGAGCTTGAAGGCTTTGTGGAAGAACATTTGGGCTTCTTTGTGGAGGAGACGTTTGCTGTTTCTGCTTATCAGGCATTTGAAGGAATCCGGACCCGTGACGAATCCTTGCTTTCAAAATCTAGATACCCACAACTGTTGACCTATCTGGAAGAAAATATTGAAAAACATACCGAACATGTCCAGGAACAAAGTATCACAAGCTCAATGAAAGCCTTGGCTGAGAAAGAGAGAATCCAGCATCAAATGGTTGCAGATACGACCGATTTCCTTCTTCAATCTATGGAGCGAAGAAAACAGGAGATTACGTATCATAATGAAGCCATCAAGAAAAAAGTGAAACACGAGCTTCAAAGCTGGATTGCTATTAAATTTTTAGATGAAGAAAAGCGAGAAGTCATGCGTCTTGTAGAAGAGCTTGGAATGATGTCGGGCAAGTCGACCTATGATTCGATTTCAGAACGTGTAAACCGATTTGTATCCAGTGATTACATCACGGGCATTCTTGAGAAGAAATTCTCTGAAATCAATGAATTGTTTTATCGGGAGTGGAACGAGGCGATTCGTGACATCGGTGAAAAAATGACAATGGAAGAGGACGAGTTTAGGAAGGACCAGGAACGAAACTATCAAAATCAGGACATTTCCTTGAATCTGTATCTTCCAAAAGGAGAAAATGAACTAAAAGACGGGGCAGTTAAAGGGGCTACGATTGGGGGAGCTTACGGGTTTGCGGCAGCCACCTATGCAGCGGTGTTAGGTCCGTCTGCAGCCGGAATCACAATGGGTTCGGCACTAGCTGCGGTTATGCCGCCGGTACTAATTATTGGTGCAGTGACTGGTATAGCGGCAAAACTTGTTTTCGGAAATAAAAAGAAGAAAGAATATACGCTAGAAGTAAGAAAAGCGTTGGATGAAGTGAAAACGAACGTTTCGGATGTTTTCCTGCCAAACATGCAAAATCAGCTCGACTCCGAAAGCAACCGGATCGCTCATAACTTATATGAAAAGCTATGCTCATTCATGTCGCAGGGTTGGACTGAGAAAGAACTGATTCAACTGCAGCAAGACTTGCAGGGCTACACTCATACTCTCTACAAATGGGATCACGAATCCGAACCTGCAGCAGTTGGAAGGACGAATCGATAAACACGGGACTGGGCAATTTCGTTATTTGTATAGACAATTTTCAGGGAAGAGTCTCTTAAAGAACAATGTTAGTTCTTGAAGAGCTTTTCCCTTTTTTTTATTTTGTCACAAAAAAAGGTAAAAGAGGAAAACAAAAGATAATACTTGGAAGTTACGTGATAAAATAGACCTAACAAATGCAAAGGAATGAGAGATGAAATGGTTATATTCAGAGAACTGGGGAAGATGGCGAACACAGTGGTTGGTGGAACAGCCAAGAGCGGTGTGAAGCTGGTCAGTAAAGCGATTTCCATAAAAAATGAAAAGGTTGGAAATTATATCGATGAACTCGGGAACAGTGTGATTGACGCTTCAAAAGCTGCAGTTGATTCAGCGAGCCAATTTGCAGATGGGGCGGTAAGGACTGGGTACGGAGCATGGAAGAAGAATGAAGGCATGAAACAGCAGGGGTGGAACGACATAAAGGATTCCTCGGGGCGGACGATTAGAGGAATCGGAAGCAGTGTGAAGGATACCTTCCATAATGGTAAGACCGTGGTGACTGGAATCCGGACAAATGATAAGGATCAGCTTGTGTCAGGTTTGAAAAACCTTGGGAAGGTTGCGGCAGTCACCACATTTGCTGTCGGTGTGATCGATATCGTTGACGGACCGGATTTTGCAGGAGCAGAGGGGATTGAAACTCGAAACGATCATTTTCTAGGAATGGAGCATCCAGAGACAGGTGTGCAGTTTGAAATGAAAGCCGTCGAACTTCCCAGAGGTGATGTAGTAGAAGGAACGTTCCCGGTCTTTGAATCGAAATTTAGTGTGGTACTCACGGAAGAGGTATATCTGAATAGTGATTCGTTCCATTTCTCGGTAGCAAACGAAACCCTCTATGAATCCATCCGTCAGAATCCCCAGTTAGCAAATGAATTGGGACTCACGTCAGAAGAAATAGAGGGGTTGACCCGTAACATCACTCCTGAAGGTTACGTCTGGCATCATAGCGAAGAGCCGGGAATCCTGCAGTTGGTCGACGAAGAAATTCATCACAACACAGGACACACAGGGGGCAGGGAATTATGGGGCGGTGGTGCAGACCATCGTTAGGTTAAATGGGTGGTTAAATGAGGACGGATCCGATTTGACTTTTTTCATTAATATGGAAATTTTACTTTCTATCTGACTACAGCCATACGATTGTTCCACCGTTGCCATCTTTTTGTTCCGCTTATGCCATCGAATGGTTCCATCTACGCCAAAGAGAAGTCCACTTAAGTCGTACTCTTTGTAAGAGCCAGAAGCGGAGGACAGTTGATCCGCCTATTGCGGATGAAGAAGCCACCAAGTGCGGAAGATAGAGCGACTTAATGTGTGAAAAGGAGCCAGTTTTTTTGAATAGTGGTGCAACTCATCGGCACCTTCACCATATTATTTACCACGTACGCCAGGGAATTTACCAGGTAACGTCAACACGTTTACCATTGTGAATATAAAAACGCCTTTCCTGTTTAAACAGAAAAGGCGTTTTATGGTTTCGTAGGACGCTCAGGTATAGATTCAGTTAGTCTTTGACTTCTAAAGCGGTTAGCCGAATGAGAACCGTTCCTGATAAACCATTAATTTTTACTATTGATGATATTTTCAACCACTTCATCGTTAATGCCCATTAACCCATATGTGGTTTCCATAAAGAATTGTTCATGTTCCTTTCCTTCTTTTAGATATTGAAACACAGGGACAAGCTGGAAGAAATGACGATTAGATTGAGATGATAGATCAAAATCAGCTTCAATTGTAAATGTATCTCCTGCATCTATAACTATCTCAGAATCTAGCGGTTTCTCATTTAACAGGATATTCTTATACGTAATTGCTTTATTAGGATTATAAAGCTTCTTTATAGTTATAGGTTTATTGGTATTATTTTTAAATGTACCATTGAAAGTGGTGTTAGGATAAGAGGCATTATAACTTCCCTCTGCAATAATGTCTTGATTATCGCCATTTGGTTTTACCATTACCGTAAATTCACCAATTTTATGTACTTCTGGTTCTCCTTCTTTAAAGAACAAGGAAATTTCCGAAACTGTTTCAATTCCTTCGGTAGCACCTGGACTAATGTTTACCAGCAGGTTACCAATGCGCTTCTGGTTCTCTATTTGATCCCCTTTAGCAACCTCAAAGTCCTTTACTTTGAATAAGCCTTTACCATTAAATGAAACACTCACTAAATCGTCTAGCTTAGAGTTCTTACCTTTTTCAACATAAACTAAATTGAAAACCTTAATTTGTGTTTCATCAGTAAATACCACATCTCCTCTCCATTTTCCAAAATGGATTTCAGATGCTTTTGGAGGCAGAACCTCATCTTCAGTAGAAGCTGTAGAACTTTCTCCAGATAAAAAGCTATATGCTACAAAAGATGCTATAAGGACAATGGTTAAAGTTATTAATACCCAACTCGTTCTTGATTTCATGAGTTATCTGCCTCCAATAATTGTTTATCTGTATACTACACGCAGGTACTGGTCCCTAGTTGGTTCATAAGCGTAATGATAGCTAGTATGAACTACTGCACCACCCATTTTCTCTTGATACTTAACATAGTACTTATTGAAATCTCCGTATAAAGCTAATCTGTTGTCTCTAGAAGGATCCGCTGGAATAGAAATGGTTACAGAATAGCTTTTTGAATATGAACCAGAAAGTCCAAGTTGTACCTTAATTGTATCTTTTATTGTAGCATCAGCACTACCTGATACGGTTAGAGAAGTAGTTGTCGTTGAACTCCATCTGTAGTTATCTGCACCTTGCCAAGTACTGGTTAGATATTTTACGAATTTATAAACTTCACCATAGCTTGAGATCTTCGTTGCATGTCTTGAGAAATTTACACATGCGATACAATCCGGCTCTACAGCTGCATCGGGACCTATTGCCTTATCGATTGAAACTTTTTCCTGCGCTTCAGTTGCTGTCACCTTTACTTGTTCACCAAGTTCAACTGATTGCCCATCAATTACATCAGTTTCTACACTTGATCCCGAACTTGCAAAAGCGGCATTACCTGTAAATAGCATTGCAATAAAAAAAACCGTACCCAACATCTTAAGTATTTTTCTCACTTGATTCTCCTCTTTTCTATATAATTATTTGATGTTTCTTAAAACTTTCCTCCTTTCCTTTAGTTATATATATTGTATAATACAAAAAATTCTGGCGATTACTCCGTTTCCAGTTATTTCATTCGTAATAGTCAATAAAAGATTCTATATTCACGAGTTTTAAGCAAATAATATAAAGATACTTATGTAAAAAAATATTCCGAACATTCACCTTTTCTAACAGTCTTTGGTATTGAAGACATTTACCAAAAACTAGGTAATCGTTGCAAACGTGGATAAGTAAATAGAAAAAGGATTAAGAGTGGTTCTCTTAATCCTTTTTCAAAAGTTAGGTTTGGCTAAATAGAGCATTGTCAATGGTACTTTGAGCAGCCTCTATAAAATGCTCTTTCCCTGATAATGAGAAGATTAGTATGGCTTTTTGTAACGCTTCTATGCCTTCAGTAACGCGGTTTAACCGGATAAAAGAAATACCTTTGTAATAATAGAATTCCCCACGTAAGTAAAGTGTATCGTTCTGGACACAGATCTTAATTCCTTTACTCGCAATTTCAACCACTTGATCATATTTCTCCTGGTTCTTAAGAAATCTTTGATAATTGTAATAAAATTTAAGCCTTAAAGAGTAATCATTACAAGATGGTCTGCTTTCTAATAGGTATAAAGCTTTGTGGTAATATCGCTCTGCCTCGTCTAGTAAATTTTCTTCAGTAAGTATATTCGCCATAGCAATAAGAGTTTCCACATCTTCTTGGAAATAATGTTCATTATTATCGCTTAATGTGTCTTTAAGAGTTTTCATCGCCCCATGTAAATCAGAGTCAAGATGATATTGGCAAACTCCTAAATGATATTCCGTGAATTTTTTCATTTTAGTGGTCTTAAATAAAGGACTAGACCGCTGTTCATGTATTAATTTCCTAAGAACCCCGTAGTCATTGCTCTTCGCAGCCGCTCGAGCCTGGTTAATAAACTCTACCTGGTATTCATGGACGGTACTATCCGGTGTGTCCAAAAAATAATTTATCGATACTCCTAGCCGAATTGCAAGAGAGTATAGGATATGAGCGGACGGGACAATTACTCCTTTTTCAATCATACTAATATACGCTTGAGTGCATATGCCTTTTGCTAACTTTTTTTGTGAAATCTTTTGGTAGGTTCTAAGGTCTCTTAAGCTTTGGCCAATAGTCATAATCATGCTCTCTATCCCAATCCCCTCCCGAATTAATAAAGATATTTATATTATAGAATGAATTAGACCAAAAGAAACAGAATTTTGTGAAGAAAAATCTAAATTCAGCTAAAAACAGGTAAAAAACTATTTCGAGAGATATAGTAAAATATACTTATAAAGATTGAGGGGAGAGAGTTTATGTGAAAAAAATGAAGAACGTACTATTTGCTGTAGTATTTATAACCTTATTAACCGGACATATTGTGAATCCAGCTGGTGACAAAGACTTACCTCCTGCCTATGGGACAAAACCTATTGTAATTGAAAGTGGACAAAATTATTAATAGGTTTAAATGGGGACGGATCCGATTTGCCTTTTTGCATTAATATGGAAATTTTACTTTCTATCTGACACAGCCATACGATTGTTTCACCGTTTCCATCTTTTTGGTCCATTTATGACATCAAATTGTCCCACCTCTGCCAAAGGGAAGTCCACACCCTGACCTTGATATAAAAGAAGGAGACAGGGTATGGAGAATAACGAACAGCAACAACTTCAAAGTTTATGTTGAATACAGAATGGCTGGGGGAGGGACTTCAGGTGAAGTACTTGCAAATCCAAGTCAAACATTCTACATGAGTGGTCAAGGTGGAACGATGATCATCAAGTGGCAAGATGAGAACGGAACATGGAAAGAAACAGTGAAAGCAGGGGCTTAAGTCAATAGGTTTAAGAGATAGTGTGAAAACGATCAGAAGCACTCTTTCTACTTTTATAGTAGAAAGAGTGTTTTTTATTTCTTTAATGCTTATTGCCTTTTTAGGGTTTACATTTGAGGCTGAAATATCTATGATACCATTTTATACCTCGATTTTGGGTATTAATAACTATATTATATAGGTTTATATACCTATTTTTCCAATCAGAAAGAGACTTTCTCCTCCCAAATTAACTGGGTTCTGCTGTCAGGTGAAAGTGAGTTTAATTGTTTGAGAGGGAGGATGAAGCTTGAGTTACTGTACAGAATGTGGAAAAGCACTAAAAAATAATCCGGCTTTTTGTGAAGGTTGTGGAGCTAAGAGAGAGGTGATTAAAGAGGATTCAACTCAAAAGATTCCAAAGAGTCCAATGAATAAGAAGAAGAAGGTATCTATGGTCATTGCTGGTATTTTAGTTGTAGGTCTGATTAGCACTCATATGATTCTATCATCTATTTATGATCCTATGAAAAATATTCAATCAATGGACAGTGCCATGTCGGGTAATAGTGAGGAAGGTTTCCTTGAGTACATAACGTTTGACAAAGATTCATTATTAGATGAGAAACAGTATTTTTCTTATATAAAGACATTGGATTGGGAAGATATGAGGGAACAATTAGTTTCCATTACAAATAGTGATTTGAAATTTGATGCTTTTGTAAAGGATCAACGCGGTCATGACGTATTCAAAGTGGAGAGGCATTCAATCTTAGGCCTTTTATGAGACATTTGATATTGAAGCGGTCCCCAATCAAATCGTCATTACTACCAATATGGAGCCCGCTACGTTTAAGGTTGATACTAAAACAGTGAGTGTAAAGGACAGCAGTGAACCTGTTGAGGTGAGTAAAGCGTATCCTGGTACATATACTGTAAAAGCCGAAGCTTCTAATCTCTTCGGGGAATTTTCCTTGAAAGAAGATATTCAAGTAAAACCGACTAAAAGTGGGCAGTCTGATTATACTTTGAAATTCAATGGAAATACCTATGCGATTGATACCGATTTTCCCGAAGCAGTCTTGTTTGTAAATGGAAAAAGCACGAAAAAGACGTTACAAGAACTGGAATACCTGGGGCCATTTCCGGAAGATAAGGAAGTGACTTTGTTCGCTGAATTGTCGCAACCTGATGGAAAGGCAATAAAAAGTGAGCAGGTCACCCAAGACCAAGGATCATGGGGAAGTCTGTCATTTATTTTTGAAGAAAACGAAGCGAATTTATCCACGGAGCTAGTGGCGGAGTCTTCTTTATCAAACGAAGATGTCAATCAGTATATCCTGGATTTCAGAGAATCATATGAACAGGCTTTAAATACGCGCGATTATTCGTTGATCGCCTCATACTTGCTTTCTGGAAGTTTAGCAGAGGAAGAGTTGATTGAGTATATAGGAGATCTGCAAGATAAGGATTATTCCTATAATTTCAAAGAGAATACAATTATGAATACTCAAGAGACCGAAGAGGGGACATTCGAAATTACCACATTTGAGAAGTTTATTTTTACGAATCATTTAAAAGAGCAGACCACATATGATCGTGAAAAAATATATACCATTATTAAAGAAGGTTCATCTTATAAGATAGAGAAAATTGATATCAATGAAACAGAACGAAACGAGATTTAATGGAGGGAAAGATATGATGAAATGCTCGAGTTGTTTAAATGAACAGGATTCAGGAAAGTTCTGCGGGAAGTGTGGAGCTGGTTTAACGGAGACTGGCAATCATCCTCTGCCATCTGCTTATACAGAAGTGGCTGCGGCTTCACAGACAGTTGCCCCAGAGCCGGTGAACGTAAATGAGAATGTAGTGAAGGCGAAGGAAAGTGTGTCAAAGTACTGGAATTATGCTTTACAAATACTAAAAAAACCAGCTGATGCGCTAAAGAATGGGGAAAGTCAATTTCTTAATGGAATCATTACCATCGCCATCATGGTTATTGCTTCCTCGCTCAGTATTTACTTTCTGGCCAATAAATACTATAAAGCCATGTTTGGAGGGTTAGGCAGTTTACTCTCAGAAGGTGGAATGGGAGGACAATCTCTTCCGTTTTTCAACATTACTTCAACATTATCTTTATTCGCCCTGCTTTTCATCGTTGGAGCACTAATCAGTGTATTCGTTGCAGCAAAATTCATGCTTGAAGGATTCACGATTAAAGAATTACTTGCTCAATTCGGAGGTGTTCTTGTCCCTTTTGCTGCTTTAAATGTAGTGGCAATTGTCTTTGGTCTAATGGGATCCATCCAACTGACTCTCATCCTGACAGGGATATCCCTGTTCTATACCATTGTCGTCATGCCAGCCATCGTGGTGTATGACAGAGCGATGAAGAGTGGAAAATCACTTAACAGAATTTACTGGGCTCTTGGAGCTTCGGCTATTTCAGTGTTTATCACCTATTTAATTATACGCATAAGCGTAATGGATTTCATCAATGAAATCGACTCATTATTGAATATGGGCTTTTAATTTAATTGGACATGGGGACAGGCACCCTGTCCCAAATATGTAATGTAAGAGGCGAGGGGGAGTTCCCTTCGTCTTTATTTTGGTTTGGGATAAGACCTGTCCCTCCGACCCGCTATTTAAGTTCCCTGTGAATTCTTTTTATGAATTCTTTTACCTTCCGCGAAGGGACTTTGTCTTTTCTCCTGATCATTTCAAGGTTGAGGGGCTCCTTTTCGTTCCCTACGATATTGATCGGAATGACCGTATGGTTTTGATAAGGGGAGCGGCTCCGGAAAGAATAATCCATACCGAGTGTAACGGCCACCCCGCTTTCGACGGCCCGCTTAATAGCTTCGGTGTTATTCGTGGTAAAGAGGGTATCAATCGGACCATAAGGGGATAAGGTATCGTGCGCGAACCTTTTGATATAGTCATCGTTATAAAGGACAAGCGTTTCCTTCATGAGCTGCTCCGGAGAGATCCGGTCAAGTAGCGCCAACGGGGATTGTTTAGAAACACCCGCAACCATTCTTCCCACCAAAAGCTTCTCAGCGATCAGTTCGTGGTTTTGAACCGCGAACGTATGGGAAGTTAAAATCAGCCCGATATCGAGATCGTTGCTCTGAATGCCTTCGACGATTTTCACTGGACCTATTTCATGGATTTCCACTTTCACGTTCGGATAATCGGTTTTATAGGCTGAAACCATATCAATCAGAAGGTTAATGGGGCCGGGAATCATTCCGATCTTTAAATTACCTGCGAGCGTATCCGAGCGCCGATTGGCTTCTTCCCTCAGGTCCCCGATGGCAGCCAGAACCTTTTCCGCTTTCTCGATTATTTTCATTCCTTCTGCCGTTAAAGCAGTACCTTGACGTTTGCGGATGAATAGCTGGATCCCCAGTTCTTTTTCCAACTTGCTTATTGACTGGCTGATGGCTGATAGACTGACATGCAAATGATCGGCCGCCTTCGTAAGCGAGCCTGCTTTTGCCGCTTCAGTAACATGCTCCAATTGCTCGATATTCAAAACGGGTCCCTCCTTAAGCAAAACTTAACTATACGTCATTTTTAATAAATTATATTGAAGTTATTTGAATGATAAAATAAAATCATGCTAGAAACAAGGAGGAAATCGACATGACAAAAAGAGTAGCCGTTATTACAGGTGGAGCAAGCGGAATCGGAAGGGAAACCTGCCTTACTTTTGCCAGAAAAGGAGACAGGGTTGTTGTTGCAGATTTCAATGAGGCAGCCGGAAACGAAACCGTGGAGATGATCCGTTCAACTAACGGGGAAGCGATCTTCGTTAAAACGGACGTTTCCAACTATGAGGATGTCACCCTATTGATCGAGAAAGCCGTTGAAGAATACGGACGAATCGATATTATGTTCAATAATGCAGGTATCGGGGCGTCAACACCTGTTCCTGATATGGATCTTGATACCTACCATAAAGTCATAAACATCAACCAGCACGGTGTCACATACGGTATCATCGCAGCGGCTAATAAGATGAAAGAACTGGATATCAAAGGGGTTATCATCAATACCACTTCCGTATATGGCGTCCTTGCATCTCCGGGGGCATTTGCCTATCACGCCACAAAGGGAGCCGTGAACATGATGACCAAATCAGCGGCCCTCGAACTGGCCCCATACGGAATCAGGGTAGTCGGCATTGCGCCTGGTGTAGTGGATACGCCAATTATCCAAAGCTATAGGGACCACGGCATCATCGATTCCATGAAAGCCAAAGTCATGGGCAACAAACTCACCCAGCCTGAGCAACTGGCAAACGCCGTCTACCTGCTCTCACTGGAAGAAGCCGGCGCCATCAACGGTAGTGTAGTAATGGCTGATGAGGGATATGCTTCCTTTAAATGATATGGTGGCGTTATGGTGGGGTCTGACCCCCACTCAGCTAAAGTGTCCAGCGTTAATGTGATAAAGTGGTGTATAGTGTTGGGGGGCTGATCCCCACCCAATCGGTAGTAGGGACTGGCAATGTAGAGGTCATTTTTAGAGTTTACTATACCAGGTGATATAGTTAGTGGCAGCAAGAAATCATGGGTATAATTGACTTTTACAGCGGCCTTAGCTATTATAGATCACCCTGGATGTTTCTACAAAATTAAGTTTTTGATAGAAACATCCAGGGTGATAAATTAGAAGCTTAGCAGAGTGAATTATTTAATGCAGCTAAGAATACTTTTTGATTTATAATGCTGCCTTTTTGATGCTCTCTTCCTCTTGGCTTTGCTCAGAAAATGTCCGACGCCAACCGGTAATTACTGAAAAAACTAATACTAGCAATAAGCCCCAAGTATACGGATTAAATGCCGCAACTAATATTGAGGGAAGCGGTATGTTATATGTCTCTGCTGTTGTAGCTAAGGTACTGTGCCATACGATTACAGCTACATGCCAGGGTAAAATAAAGAAAATTGTATTTACGGCACAATCCATTAAATTGGCTCTTCTTGATGGTGCCAAACGAAATTTTTCCCCAAGTGGTTTTACGAAACTAGGTCCAATTACCATTAATGCGGGTGCGTTATTCGCAATCGGTATTGAAACTATCAAAGTTACAAGTATTATGGCAGCCTCTGCTTTTCTTACAGTTTTGGCTACTGATTTTTGTATTAATTTTAAAAGTTTTGACATGGCTCCACTTTCGATTAAAACCTGTGTTATGGCCAAAACAAGCAAAACAAACATGATTGCTCCAGTTACTCCCAGTATCCCATCCTCAATTAAGCCTGTAGATTGTCCTCTCTCAGAAGGGATATGGAATAAATTTGTTAGTTGTATATTACCTATAATCACCCCAATGATTACTGCCGTAATATTACCATAAATTAATGCCTCTATAATATGCCTATTGAATAATGCTGCACTTACTACAATAATTAAACTTAACAACATCAACAGTCCGGAAGCATTTACATTTTGGTCAATGTCTGCCAGCTCTCTGACTTCACTTCCTCCACCAGTTAACAATAATACGATAATCGTAATGATTCCTGCAGCGACTACGAGTGGAAGACGAGTTAAAATAACTTCACGCATGGTGGCACCTTGGGTATAGGAGGAAACAATTGTTGTATCTGAGACTGGGGACAAATTATCACCAAATGCCCCCCCAGCCAAAATAGCGACTGCAAGCATAGCTGGATCAGCACCCATAAAGATACCCGCTGGATATAATACAGGCGTTAAGGCGATGACTGTACCTGTGCTGGTACCTACACCCGTGGCAAAAATTGCAGCGGTTACAAAGGCGAGTGCCGTATAAACCGCTCCCTGTGCTCCCACTTCCAGGCCAAACCATATCAGGCCATCAACTAAACCTCCTGCCTGCATTAGTTTTCCGAAGACACCTGCAAAAATCCATGCAGTGATGATAACTATACCATTCTTGTCACCAATACCTTTCATGATTGTTTCACTATACGAAAGCTTGTTTTTAGCTAAGAACAAACCGATTACTATAGCTATCCAGCCTCCAGCCCAAAATGCTTGGGTACCTCCTCGCTCAAATACAGACAGTACAATTAAAAAAGTGAGAAAAACCAGTAAAGGTAATATCCCTCCAAAAGTACCACCATACATTTCTAGCTTTTTACTTTCTGGATTCATTACTTTCCCCCCTTAATGTCTCCTTTATTAACATGAAATCTATTTAGCCTCATATACAAATTTAAAGTGAACCCTACTATTGAAATAGAGAAGTATAATCATAAAGAGCTGGAGAACCACCAGTATGAATAAATAAAATTTTATCCCCTTTTTTAAAATAACCTTGACGTGTCAGATCAATGAATCCAGCCATTGTTTTACCTGTATACACTGGATCTAATAGAATACCTTCCTTCTGTGCTAGTAGCTTGATAGCTTCTTTCATACGATCTGTAGGCAAAGAGTAACCGGGACCCACATAATCATCAAAAACGTTTACTGATTTTCTGTCTATTCTATTTTGTACATTCAAATAATCTGATGTTTTCTTGACTAGATTATAAACATTTTCTTCCTGTACTTTCTTTTCTTTATTAACACTGATGCCAACAATCGGGATGTGATTGTTGTTACCTTCCATTCCCACGAGAAGTCCGGCATGAGTGCCAGCGCTGCCACTAGTTGTGACAATGTAATCAATATCTAAAGAATGTTCGAACAGTTGTGTCATTATCTCTTGTGCACAGGCAACATATCCAGTAGCACCTATCTCATTTGAACCACCTCCTGGAATAATATATGGGGACTTACCCTCTGAACGGACCTGGTCTGCAACTTTTTCCATTTCCTTCATCATATCTGACCCACCTGGTACTACTGTAATATCTCCCGCATCAAGCAAATTAAAAAGAAAGTTATTGCCATTGGCGTTTAAATTGTAACTATCAGATACTCGTTCCTCTAACACAAGCCGACAATCTAACTGTTCTTTCTTTGCTGCCGATAACGTTAACCGGCAATGGTTGGACTGTACCGCTCCACAAGTGATTAAGGTATCGGCGTTATTTTTTAATGCATCTGCAACCAAAAATTCTAATTTTCTTGTTTTGTTACCTCCTCCAGTTAGTCCAAGAAGATCATCTCTTTTTATATAAACATCAGGTCCATCTAAATATTCAGATAAGTTATTCAACCGTTCAATTGGTGTTGGTCCATAGTTGTACTTCCTTCTAGGTATACTAGATAAATTCATCTTTTAACCCTCCTAATAATTTTGTTTGAATATTCTCAATATTAGCATTAAGATGGTTATTAGTGAAATTAATTTTAATTACTATGATCATAAGAAAATCTAATTATAGAAGGGGGAGTCTGTTATTTATGGATCGTTTGCTAAATATTTTTATCACTGTAGTGGAAGAAAAAAATTTGACTCGTGCTGGCGAAAAACTGTTCATCACTCAATCCGCAATAAGTCAGAACCTAAAAATATTGGAGAGAAAATTTAATGCCCAATTATTAAATAGAACAAACAAGCAAATTAGTTTAACAAAACCAGGAGAAATTCTTTATTTTCATGCACGGCAAATAATAAATCAATATACCCTAACGGAAAGGTTAATTTACGAATTACAAGAAGGTATTAGTGGTCCATTGAATATAGGATCAGGTTTTACATTCGGAGAATACCTATTACCTGATCTAATTTCAAAATTTATAACCAAGCACCCCAAAATAAGACCTAAAATCACTATTAAAAATTCCATCCGCATTGCAAATCAAGTTAGAGAAAATGACTTGGATATTGGCATCATCGAGCGGGAGGTTACAGACGACCTCCTTCAAACCACACCGTTTGCAGAGGATGACATGGTGGTTATAGTACCAACTAATTTTATAAATCATAATGAAGCTGATATCCGTTATCTCTCTGATAAAACGTGGATAATCAGAGAGAATGGATCAGGGACAAGGCAGGTTACGGATAATATGTTTAACAATACGGGGATTAATCCTAAAAATATTTTAGAGTTTGGTAGTACCCAAATAATTAAAGAAGCCGTAAGAAAAGGCCTGGGAGTATCATATATTTCGAAATTGGCTGTACAAAGCGAATTAAAAAAGGGTACGATAAAATCTTTTCCTTTAGAGAATTATAAAGATACGAGAAAGTTTTACTATGTTATTAATAAGTCCCGACCTTCAACTAAGATATTAGAAATGTTTATTGATACAATTGACTTCAAGTTTTAAGTTTAAGAGGCGATTAAAGCTATAAGGCTCATTCCTTCGCCAACATTCCCAAACTCCAGCTCCTTTAGAAACACCGTAATATTGGGGTCAAACCACCATTCACATACAAGAGAGGAAGATGCCCGTGTCAAACGTATCATTTGTGTATGATTGGACAAAAGACGGGTTACGTCTACAAGGAGTTCATTGGCAGGAATTTCGACACAACACGTGTGTATTGTTTATCCACGGTACAAGTGGGAATATGATCGAAAATTACTTTGCTCACGTTTTAGCTCAACACTTAGTGGAGAAAGGGTATGGTTTCTTTTACGGCCACACCCGTGGATACAATCACATGAATGACATTAGGACGAAAGATGGAAACCATCGCACGATTGGCGCCAGGTTTGAAATCTTCAGCGAGTGCCTCTACGACATTGACTTATGGGTGAGTAAAGTACGTGAATTGGGGTATGAATCCATTATCCTCATGGGCCATAGTTTAGGTGCGAATAAAGCCATCCACTATCTATCTGAAGAGAGTGCCCCGGCTATTACTGGTTTAATCCTCGCATCCCCTCCTGATCTGGTGGGGCTGTCTAAACGGTATGACCCTAAGCGAAACGACATGATTCACGAAGCGAAAATGAACGTGAATAACGGTGAACCAACGAAGCTTCTCTCACATCTTCACGATGGATGGTTTGAAATTAGCTCGCAAACATACTTGGAGCGTTGCTTAGAAGGATGTGAGGCAGATAATCTTCCTATCTTGGAAAATCCAGACACCTTTGCCGTGTTATCTACCTTACGAATCCCTATTCTTGCGTTCATGGGAGACGTAAATGAAGTAAACATTCACACACCGAGTGAAGATTTAGCGTTAATGCAGGGAAAAGCGACAGCGTGCCTAAAGTTCGAATATATGGTTATGGAAGGTGCCAATCACAACTATGAAGGAAATGAACAGGAGATGGCGGAAATGGTTGTGAATTGGATGAAACGGCAGTTTGAGTTAGGAGTTTAATATTAAACCGATTCAATTAATAGATATCAAATTTTTTAAAATCTAGTATCTATCCTTCTGACAAAACATGGTATTATTTGGGGATCACTAGGAGGCTTTAACAAAGCACCGTTGATATAAAGAACCCTACAAGATTGGATTTGCCAAACCTTGTAGGGTTCTATACCAGGAACTCTCTACCTTTTATGGAACAAGGAACCCATCCCTTGAATGAATAAATTCAAGCAATTTTCTGCTCGTATGCTGTAGTGCATCTTCATGATAGATCATGTATAAATCCCGGTAGAGTGAGATTCCTTCGATTGTTAACTGTTTCAAGGTTTGGAGCTCCAGTTCTTTTTGGACGGCTGATTTGGATATGATGGAAATTCCCATTCCGGCTTCGACCGAAGACTTGATTGATTCGGTGTGTTCGAGCTCCAGAATGACGTTGAGTTTGGAAGCATCTACCCCTCCTTTTCTAAGAGTATCTTCCATTACTTGCCTTGTGCCGGATCCTTTCTCACGGATGATGAAAGGGAGGGTTAAGAAATCTTCAATGGACACGTGTTGATGCTGTGTAAGTGGATGCTGAGGTGAGGTGATGATCATGAGTTCATCCCGTAAGAATGGGACTTGTTTCAGTGTTGGGTATGAAAGCATGGATTCAATGAAACCCAAGTTGATTTCATGTTTGAGAAGCTTTTCGACTATTTGTTCAGAATTATATACTTTTAATTGTGGCTTGACCCTCGGATAGGCCTTTAGGAAATTGGCCAATAGAACGGGGAGGATATGTTCCCCGATGGTCAAGCTTGCACCTATCTTTAAATCTCCGTGGACTGTACCTTTCAATTCTTCCAGCTCGTTCTTCGTTTCATTCATCAAAGCAAAGAATTGGTTCACTTTCTTATAGAGTATTTCGCCAGCAGGGGTCAGTGAAATCTTCTTTGTTGTCCGTTCTAGTAATTGACACCCCCATTGTTCTTCCAGTTGCTTAATCTGAATGCTCACGCTCGATTGTGAAAGGTGAAGATCCGTTGCTGTTTTTGAAAAGCTTTTATTATTGGCTACAACATAAAATACTTTTAAATAATCGAGGTTCATAGTATCTTCACTTTCTTTCGCTTATTGATAGTTTCAGGACAGGAGGCGGTAGATGAATAATAGCAGAGGAGTCAAAGCTAATAGACCAAGAAAGCCAAGGACGGCTGTGCCTACAGGCTTCAGGCCCACTTTCACAAAATCTCCCCATTTGATATTCAGTCCTAATCCAGCCATCCCCATTGCCAATAGATAAGTGCTCAGCAATAAAAGGATGTCGAGGGCCTGGTTCGGGACCGTACTGAATGTATTTATTAGACTCATACATAAGAAGCCTAGAATGAACCACGGAAAAGGAAAATCCTTTAAACGGGATTTTCTCGCAGGGTCTCGATGGCTTTTTCTATTGAAAAGATAGCTGATGACGAAAGCTACGGGAATGAGTAAAAGGACACGACCCAATTTCACTAAAACGGCGGAATCGGCGCTCAAGTCCCCGCCTGAAATACCTGCCGCGATGACGTGGGCCAATTCATGTAAAGTCGCACCGACTAGCATGCCGTACTCCTGCTCGCTGATGGGGAGAAGAGGGAACAGCATAATATATATGATGGCACCGATCGTTCCCAGCACGGCTATGCATGAAACGGCGATGGCCGTATGCTCTTCCTTGCTTTTTACAATGGGGGCAATCGCTACAATGGCTGCAGCACCGCAAATGGCTGTCCCGGCTGCCAACAATGAAGCCAGCTGCTTATTGATCCCAAAGGCTTTTCCTAAAAATATCATAAATACCATTGTAAACGCAATCACTATGAAATCCACAACGAATACAGCCATCCCCGCTGCCATGATTTCCTGAAGGTTGAGCCTGAAGCCCAGCAAGATAATTCCGGCCCGAAGAAGTACTTTACTGCTGAATTTCACTCCTGCCCCGGCACCCGTAGGAATGGAAAGGGTATTCCCCCAAAGAACCCCTAATAAAATGGCTAAAATCATGATCCCCAATATTGAAAAAAATGGGAGTTTCGCAATGAGGCTAGCGAGCATCGCCAACCCAAATGTCAGTAAGACACCCTTTCCGTAACCCAGAGCCTTGCTTTCTTTTTGATAATGGACAAACTCTTCTTCCCGAACTTTTGGTAATCCCATTCAAATGCCTCCTCTTCAACTTTCTTTCAACTTAACACGAATGAAGGGCATTCATTTAATTGAAATGCTAATAAGTGCTATTAGATATTTGAATAAATGTAGGGGGGTGACTCTTGTAGTGCTAAGAATCCGCGTCAAATCAAGATTTCATACAGAAGAAAAAGTGAATTTTGGGGTCAGACCCCCACCCAGATCGCAATTCAGAAACAAGTAGCAAATTCAGTGGTTGCCATATCTGTACAAGATACAGCAGGCAATGTGAGTAAACCGACAGAAGTCATGATCGTTGATGCCACAGCACCGATATGGCCAGAAGATACTATAATAGAAGCTCTAGATGTGAAAGAAAGTAAGCTGACCCTGTCATGGTCACGGGCTGACGATCAAACGGGTGTGTCAGAATATCAGGTCTATCAGGATAATCAGCTTCTTCAAGAAGTAGTGGCCGGGGAAACGAAACTGGAGGAATGGAAACAATCAGTTGGGGATTATCAAGTGGAAATGGTTTTTTGAATCATGGGGACGGTTAAAAGGGTCTATCGGAAGTTTTGCGCGCAAAAAGACACAACTAGGGTACTATTGTGGTTGTGTTTTTTCACTTTGGTTAATCGGCGGGGACGGGTCTCACTCTACTTTTTACCTAATTATGGGAAGGGCTGGTTTTTTAAAAAATATTGGTCGATATGTAGGTTTCATGCGTTGAAAAACCAGACTTATCACTTATTATCGTATCAAAAATAGTAAGGTATAATATACCATAAGATAGGTAGAATCGCTTGAATAGAAGAAATTGAGGTGAATTCAATGTTCGGTTTTTGGGTTATCGTGACCATATGTTTAGCCATTTGGGGTGGGTATATTGCTTATAAATCTGAACGGTGAGTATGGGCGGTTTGTCCTCTCACGTCCATATAAAAAAGAGGCTGGGACAAAACTAAAATCCCACGATATAAAGACGAACAATAGAAGTTTAGGTTCCTAATACCGCTAATGATTTCCGTGCAAGACTACGCTTTCCGCGGGTAGCCCGTGAGCCTCCTCGGCAAGCCTGCGGGGTCTCACATAAGCTACTTTTCCCGCAGGAGTCTTCGTCTTGCACTCCAATCAACCGCTGGAAACAGGTAAAATCAAATGTACCGAAAACAAATAATAAACCCGAACATATCTGCCAACTAGGAAGCAGATTTGTTCGGGTTTTACTTAGACTAAAACACTTTTGTCCCAGCCTCTTTTTTTTTGAAGGATCAACCTTGTTCAACCAGGTGTGAGGCGAACTCCCCGATGCTCCGCAACATGTCTTCCCATTCTTTCTCATCCGCTAAATGGAAATGGATCGTCTCTGTATCATCGCTGTATTCGCTCAGCCAGATCCCTTGAGAGGATGGAAGGAAGAATAAGATATTCTCCAGATACATTTCGTCCTCCAGTGACACAATTCCGAAGTTGGATATATTGAATAATGTCCACTCAAAGCGTTTTAAATCCTCTGTAAACAGGTCAAAGCTCATTTCTTCTTCAGGTGTGAAGTTTGAGCTTTTTCGGACCTTTTTTAGTTTGTCCGGATTGCTTAAGCGGTCGAAGTTCTTCTCGCTGAGAATGAATGATCGATGCTCGTTCGTATGAAGCTTCTGTATGCCATAGTATTCTTTCATATAATGATCCATCTCATTTGAAGAAATGATGGAGAATTCATGGATGATATCCTTTTCAATAAGGTGGATCAGCCAGTCATCGTTTTCGTAGTGATGGATCATCAGAACAGACTGAGTGGGTGTATTGGAACAACGGATCATCCTCTTGGATTCTACATAGTTTTTGATGAAGTGGAGCATTTCTTCCTTTAAAGGATTTTCTCCTCTTGTGTCCCGCTCTTCATCCAGGATGCGCTTCATAATCAGTTGTTTACTCGTCGCCTCCATGATGGCAATCCATTCCTGTTCGGTCTTATTCCCGATCGCTGCCTCTGCTATCCCCTTTGCTACACTGTCGTAGCCTGATAAGCTGACCATTAAGGCAAGTTCTTCAGATGTGCAGGTTAGTATATGGTTCATGGGCTCACTCCTTATTTAGTAGTTATTTAATTTTGTTAATGGATGTTTTCAATAAATGATAAGGTCTATTAACCAGGCAAGTATATAATAGATGATAATGGAGAGAACACCTTGAACAAGTAGTGCAATTAAATATAGTACTTTTCGTACAAACCAGTTGTATTTTCCGATTTTAGTATAAATATAGTAGCCAGAGCCAAACATCCCCTTTTGGAATGTATTCGTAATTTTTTGGAAAACTGTAGTAGGGGGATCGTAGATAGCCACTTCATAGTAACCCAACATTGTCTTTTCTAAGATGAATATGGTACATCCGTATGCGAACTGGGTAGATAGTATAATCCCGAATGTTAATAAGAAAATATCAGCTGCACTATAGAGTGTTAAGTACATAGGTTTTCCTTTCTCTAATCCAATTAGGATAAACCAAGTGTCTTTAAAGGCTTGTAATAGTTATAAAAATAACCACTTCAATAATCCAAAAATCAATTCATAGATCAATATAGATAAGATGGCCTGGATAATTAAACAAACAAGTAATAAGAATTTACTTACTATCCAATTGAATTTTGAGACCTTGGTGTAAATGAAATATCCAAATCCGATGGTGGATTTTTGAAAAAAGTTAGTCGCTTTCTGGAAGGAATTATTAGGTTTTTCATAAATGGAAATCGTGTAAAAATCCACCATGGTTTTTCCTAATAATAAAATCAAAAAACCATAACCAAGTTGTGTAAGTAAAATGGCAATCAATAAATACTTGATGAATACAATGATCGTGGGTAGTGTTAACAGCATTTATTTCTCCTTTATGTTTGTATTAGTTAAACCAACTGGCTACAGACCCGGTAATTTTTCCAGAGAGTTCTTTTACATTCTCTAGACCTTTCTCAGCGGATTTTCCAATGCTACCGCCTAAATCTTTCACTTTATCTCCATACTTAGAGCTGGCTAGGCCACCGACTAATCCACCAACTGCCCCTCCAACGACAATACCAACTGGACCACCAATACTCCCGATTGTTGCCCCAACTTTAGCCCCTATTCCGATTGCTGCTACATCCGTACCCCAACCTGCTAAGAAACGGCCGCCTTTCTCGAAAGTGCTCTTATCCGAGTTTTCAGGATCTGTAAATTCACCAAAATTGGAAGCGAATGAAATAACATTGGCTACTAATGGAATTCTTTTACTGATTGTTGTTAAACCTTTTACGTTAGCGGCTTTACTCAATAATTCTTTTGAGCCTGTCTTCATTCTATCCAGTGTCCCTTTTGAGAGATCGGATCCCGTTAGCACGTTAGAATTTTTAGGGAAACCTGCTATATGCTTATATAAATGAGAAGGACTTTCATATGACTGAACAAACTTCTGTAAGTTTCCCAGCAAAGGATTGGATGGAGAGGCTTGCCTAGAGAAATTAATCAGTTTTTTTGCAAGAGGTGAACTATGCTTGGTTTTACTAGTCCACGATGGATTCATTTTGACGCTGAATTTATATTTCCCTCTTACCTTTTCCCAAAGAGTAGGTTTACTTCCTAAGTAATTAATAGATAGATTACGAGAAAGAATGGAAGTAGTGAAAATAGAGAGCGTTTGATATCCAGCTAAAATATTATCGCCTAAACTTAATTTACTATTGACTAATTCAAAGGGATTTAGAATTTTTTCTCCTAAATCATTTAGTTGATTATTTATAACAAATGAATTGATTTGTTCATTAGAGTTTAGTTTATTCAACTGGGAAGGTTGGTATTTTTCTATCTCCAAGTTTCCACTCTCAAACATTCCGTTTACTTCGAGTAGATAATTTCTTAACATTTGAATATCACGTTCAACCGTATCAAGTCCTTTTGTCTGAACAGAATCAAAAGTAGAGAGATCTTCAACAGTTTGATCGATTTGTTTATGAGCCAATACTTGTAAACTCATAAACCGATCGTCTTGAAGGGGCGGTGCATAGACAATATCGCTCACCCGGCTGATAGCTGAGTTTGCTTCAACGACGAGTTCGGTTGCCAGGTTTTCTCCTTTACGTAGACCGTTGTTCAAGTCATTAGAAAGAAACGACTGGTCAATGTACCCTGTTTGATCAGGTTCTAAGTCTTTAGCGGCACTTTTGATGGTGTTAAGAATTCGTTCGTAATTTTTTAATGTGAATGCATAGGCAGAGAGGATCTTTTGGTGAAAGTCCTGATAGAAAGAACGAATAGATTCTCCACCCTTCCCCTCAAAAGAATCGTTGAGATGGGTGAAGGCAGCAATCTCATTTTCAAGCTTTTCAATCTGCTCTAATTCAGTAGAAAGCATGCTTGTCAGTTCATCAATGCCATTATGCAGTGACTGTGAATCCAATATCTTCACAATATATCGCTCCTTAACGCAATTTGATGGAGGAGGATAATTCGCGATCTGCTTCCTCCATGCTGATTAATGATTGCTTGACTGATTGATTATTCTCTGCCAGAAGTTCTCTATACATCTTGCTGAT
Organism: Rossellomorea aquimaris; assembly: GCF_003315075.1. Taxonomy (GTDB): domain Bacteria; phylum Bacillota; class Bacilli; order Bacillales; family Bacillaceae_B; genus Rossellomorea; species Rossellomorea aquimaris_C. The sequence goes on along the minus strand of NZ_QNRJ01000014.1, from coordinate 46,269 downwards.
TTCCGACAATTGGTGGTTCAGTACATTGATTCGTTTCGTGACGTCCAGCCGATTACTTCCGGCAGTTTTTACCGGCATCTCTGTCGTAAGAGATTCTGAGGCATGATCAATATCTGTAACCGCTTGTTCAACAGCACTGTAGCGTATTTTCAGTTCTTCACCCACCGACGTTTTCCCCTTTCCTCTTTTCTTCATTGATTCTGGATATCTCTTGAGAGATACTGTATTGCAACGCCTGAATTTCAGAATAGAGAGCCGTTATTTTATTTTCAATGATATTGATGGACTCCGTTAATTGTAGTTGGTAGAGGTCCCTGTAGCTCAAAGAAATATCTTTACGAATTTCGTTAAAAGCATTCGCTAACTGACCCTTCCATGTATGTGGGGAGAGTTCAGGATCTTCTATGGAGTTCCGGTGGTGAACGAACTCATTTTGTATGTTTTCTAACTCTCGAATACTGGATTCTAAGCGGTTGATCTGCTCTTTTTTTTCAGTGAGTTGAGATTGCAAGTATGATAGATAGGACAGTGGATTCATCCCCTTTATAAAAAAATGTCGTAGTTTCTCCAGTATAAATGGTATCAAATGGAAAGATGGATGGTAATAGGAAAATAAACACATATTTACAACGCTGTTCTAAGTCTTTTGTCCTTTGTTTGGAGGTTTATAAAGTTGATTTACCCATAAAATGTAAAATAAACTCCTTTTTACGAAAGAAAGATGGAGACATTTACTCTACATTTACATAAGCATGGGGAGGGAGGATGATTTGAGCCATTGTTTCGGGCATAGAACCTCAGATAATAATAGGACACTGATTTTGATTATTGGAGGTATTTTTTTGATCAAGCATCGTGAATCAATCAAGTCATAAATGAAAAATCAAAGAAAAGACTGCCTTCTCAGCGAAAAAGGCAGTCTTATCTGTTGTTCTAGACTTCTGCAGAACAAAAGAAGTATAAAAAATGCGGTGTTATTAATTCCCTTCTAAAAACCCCTCAACAATTTCATTAAACTTCTCACTATACTCCCAAAACATCAGATGCCCTCCCAATACTTCCACCGATGCTTTAGGAGCCAGCTTGCTCAGGTATGAAGTTGCGGCCTCCGCCCAGTGCTCGGCGACCACAAAAAGGGTCGGTACGGATTCACTGCTCTCTGCCGCTTCCTCCCGATAATCCGAGAAAAGCCCCGAAGAAAACAGATTGGCGGCAATGTAGTAAGGTGTCTTTAGTGATTGGGAAACGATCCAATCTAATTCTTCTTCCTTCAGTTCCCGTTGGATCATGACTCCGGTGGCATAAGCAGAGATGAAATCCCGCTGTCCTTTTGGATTGCGAAGGTAGTTCGTGTAGGCCGCAGCCATGTCATCAAGCTTGCCTTCCACCCAATCCTCGTCTTGCTGAATGGATAGAGATTTAGGTGGCATATCAATTAAGACAATGGATTTAATACCATCCGTACCGAATTGACGGATATATTCCCAAACCGTTAAGCATCCGAATGACCAGCCGACAAGCGTTACATTCTCGACCTTTAATTGCTTCAATACCTTTTCGAGATCCGTTCCATGTGTGACATAGTCATTCCCGTGAAGTGTCATGGTCGATCGTCCATGGCTTCTGGGATCCATTACAATCACACGGTGAGTTTTTGAAAAATGCTTGACCTGCTCGGAAAAGACTTCAGTCGTAAAGGTAAAACCGGGAATAAATACAATGGGCTCCCCACTGCCGATATCCTGCACGAATAATTCGATTCCTGGTTCTACTTCGATATAAGTGTTCATGGCTGTTCCTCCTGAATGTTTGTCAGTTTGTTTCTACATTATATTCGTCATAACGTCATTTCATATCGGAAATTATTTAGGGACAGGGGGACAGGCACTCTGTCCTAAAAAGTAACAGAGATGCGGGGCTAGGCTAAATCCCCGCGTCACTTTTTAAATTATGGACAAGGGACCTGTCCCTCCGTCCCATTGTAAAAAAAATTTATCAATAGGGTGTCCTTTTTTACTCTTCAATCCTATTTAAAAGGTGAATAGATTAGAAGGGTGGAGTTTTGAATGAAATCAGGATGTCAGGTAGTGGATCAAATCGGTGAATTGGAGATCGTGGGGAATATCGTTCCTCATTTATGGTATAAGAACATTACTTTTTCAAGCGGAAAAGCTCATTTTGTTGCGATTACCCTACTCGCGGATATCGTGTATTGGTACAGACCGACGATGATCAGGGATGACAGTGGACTGATCAGAGGGGCCAGGACGAAATTCAAGGGGGATATGCTGCAGAAGAGCTATCAGGCTTTTGCCGATACATACGGATTTACGAAGCGGCAGGTGAAGGATGCCATCGACTTTCTTGTGGAACATCAATTGCTTGTCCGGGAGTTCAGGACGATTTCGTCATCGAGCATTATTTTAAGCAATGTGATGTTTGTGCAACCGGTCGCTGAGAATGTCAAACGGGTGATGGGAGGGCGCTGTCATGTGTCTGAACTCGTTTCCATTTGCCCACCTGATACGCCCGAACGTACCACGTCACCCCCTTCAAAGGAAGGTCTCTCCCATCAGGAGGAGTGGGCTCCTGATGTGGAAGAGGGGACGTATACAGAGAGTACTTCAAAGAATCCTTCAGAAAATAATGAACAACAACAAAGCGCGTACGAGTGTCCCGTTACTTTTTTCAAAGAAAATGAATTCGGGAGGCTGGGATCTTACATTCAAAAGAAAATCAAAAGTTGGTGTGAAAGTCTTTCCGAGAGCCTCGTCGTGGAAGCGATGAAGCGGGCGGTTGAACAGGGGAAGCATTATTGGAGCTATGTGGATGCGATCCTCGTGAAGTGGGAGCAGTTGAACGTACGGGATGTGAAGGATGCGAGGGAGAAAGAGATCCAGAACATGTTCGAGAAAGTCTATAAGAAAAAATCACATAATGCAGGTAGAAGGCCGATCCGGACGGAGAAGCTGCCGGATTGGTTCACCGGAGAGGCAGTGGAAGTCCAAGGTGATGATGACGAGGAGTTTGAAGCGGAGAAAGCCAAGTTGATGGCGGAGCTTGAAGCGTACCGGGAGCGTGGGGCTGGGGTTGTCATGTGAAGCGATTATGAATGAAAAAAGATTGTTCTACGGTGTCCCTCTGAACCGGATCCTTGTATATAAGGGGTGAAGGGGGAGACGAAAATGGAACATACCGTATGGATGAAGAATGATATGGTCGATCATGATGTGTTTAGAGAGCCGGGGGATTTGCGGATGTATGTATGGATTCTGATCCAAGCAGGACCGGATGGTGAATATATTCACCAGAATGGAAGAATGATCCGTGAATGGAGGGAGTCGCTTTGGTATTACAACGGGAAGAAATTAGATTGGTATTCGACCGACTGGATTAAAAGGTGTCTAAAGAGGCTTGAGAAGCATGGATTGATACGTGTTGTCGAAAATGGAGTCGTGTTGATGAATGGGGATGGGGAAGGTCAGCCGGAGGGATAAACAAACGTTTATCCCCCCGAAGGTCTTTGGCCCCTAATCGTAAGGATCACCAATTATGGCGCTCTTTACATAGTCTACTGTTCAAAAATCTCAGATATACTTCATCTCCTTTACCCTTAGCGGATGTAAAGATAAATGAAGCTTTTCTCTTCATAGATAGAAACGAGAAAAAAATCTAATTGTGATATATTAGTTCCAGTATAGCTATTCTATGATTGAAAGAGGTATATATATAAATGAAGAAACTCGCTTTAATTTTATTGGCCATTTTTCTTTCAGCTCCCATATCTGCTCTACTATCAGTGGGAGCTGATTACTTGTTCACTGAACCAGTTGAAATTCAAGGTTATAATTATAATCCTCCCATTTGGGCAACAGTAGTGGTGGTAGCTTTATATGAAATACCTGTTTATATTATTGTCGGCATACCCGTTACTTACCTTATTGACTTTCTTGTTCTAAAGTTTTCTCCTCATGCACACCGTCTTAAAGAGTATGTAACCCTTTTAATCGGTTACTCTATAGTCTCTTTAATTTTCTCCTTTTACCTATTAAATAATGATTTTGAAGGGTATTTTATGATTATCATTCCCGTTTTCACCTATTTTCATATTTTATGGTGTCTGCGAGCTAGATATGGGGATTGAGTTGAAGGTGGAACTGGGATGGTTATAAAGGAAGAAAATAGAAAAAAGTATGCGTTCTTCAGTGTGAAAGTACACTGATTTTTATTATCGGAGGTCTGTCTTAACCGGAAATACAATGGGGCGGTACTCTGCACAATTCGATTCCTGGTTCCACTTGTTTCAAAAGTATTTTCGTCCTAACGTTGTTTCATATCGGAAATTCAGGAAGCGTCGAGACGGTTATACCGTTTCTGTTCTAAACAGGTGATGGGAAAAATCACAAGAAAGAGGCCGGCTGCCCCGGCCTCTTATGACTTACTTCAATTTAATTTGAACCGAATTACTGTCCTGCGTATGAATCGTCTTGGGAGTCCTCTTTTGCAAAGCGGTCCTTTTAACCGAGCTGGTCACATTTTGTAACATATCACCTACATCATGTACGGACTCAAGTAAAGGGTCAACAGCTTTCATCTTTCCTTTTACATCATCCGAAATCTGGTTGGCTGTATGAATCAGTTCTTCTGCTTCCTCTGTCACTCCATTCACGGCTTTCCTGGCGTCAGACAGCGTCTTTTCCGTTTCAGATAGTGTTGTCATTACTTTTCTTAATGTCATAATTAAATAGATGACGAGAACGGAAAACGCGATGGCTGCAATAACAGCACTCCACTCAAGCATTGAGACCAGCTCCCTTCGTTTATTCTAAATCTATGGGAATGGGGGGAAAGTTATTCCTTTTCCTGAGCAGGATGGGTATGAAAGGTGGGGGCGCAGTTCACGACTTCCGTGAAAATGAAAGAAACGAGGAGGAGAGCTCCGTGTTTCTAGATTCGTAAAGTTTGTTGCTATTGTAGACACGAAAGTAATAGTTGGATTTCCGCTACAGGATGCTCGCTTTCCGCGGGGGCTGGCGGTGAGCCTCCTGGGTCTCACCTGTCCAGCTACTGGGCTTAGGGGCTCGAGGTCATACGCCAAGTCTGCCAAAAAGGCAAAGAGCGCATTTCCGGCAGACTCGTCTTATGCTTGTCGCCCCTGGGCAAAGCCTCCGCTTTTCCTACTGTCCAGCTATTCCCGCAGGAGTCGACCATCCTGCAGCGAGAATCAACTTTTTGAGCATGAATCCTTAATCGCAAACAATTTAAACAAGCTTTCTAGCAAACAATCTCTTTTAAGGGAAGGAGAGATATTTTGTTTTCAGGTACACCTTGAAGCTCTGACACAAAGACCCTGTTAAAGATGGTGAGGGGAACTGCGCAGACTCCTGTGGAAGTACGGGCGTGCCGAGACCCCGTTCGGGTAAGCTGAGGAGGCTCGGCCGAACGCTAGCTGCAAGCGGAGCAGTTCCCCTCACCATCCAGCACACACTAATTGACAGAGCCTTGCAGAACGTATGTTAAAACAACAATCTTTACGAAAAGAGCGAAAATCAAAAAGGAGTGAATCCAAATTGAAATCCTACATTGTCAAAATTGAATTAGAAGAGTCCAATCCGTCAATATGGAGAAGAGTGATCTTGCCAGCAGGAGCGACATATAGAAGGCTTCATGATATTATCCAGAACGTGACGAATTTTCAGAGTGGATATCCTCATGAAGGCTATCACCTCTTTGAATTCGACCTGACGAAGGATCATAGGATTGTCACGGATCACGAAGAAGCCTACCTTGAGCACCAGCATTATAAGAAGAACAAGGCTTTGTATGAAGAACGTCTAAAATCGGTGCCATCTGAAATGCTGGAATTTGAAAAGAAGTACCAGGAAAGATTGAAGATTGAAGTGCGGAAACCCACCGGTTTAAAGATCGATGAGTATCTGGAGAAAAATAAAGAAATCCGGTATAGCTATGATTTCGGTGATGGTTGGCAGTTCATCGTTAAGCTTGAGCAGATTGTCGACGATTACTATTTTGGTTATCCAACTCTTCTTGATGGAGCAGAGACGGCACCGCCTGAAGATGTTGGTGGGATGCACGGGTTCTATGAGTTTCTTGAAAAATACCGTGATGAGAAGCACCCGGCACATCGGGATGTGAAGGCGTGGGCCAATTCAATATATTTCAGGGAATATGATCCTGATTGGATCAATCAGATACTAAAAGGACTTAATTATAAGAAGACTGAGTGGGATAAGATTAACCACGATAATTACAGAATCATTGAGGATAAGTATCGGAAGAGCTAGGTTTTTTTGGGGAGGTACTTTGGCTCGGAAATTGAGAAGAGGCTGGGACAAAAAACCTGTAAACTGTCCCCTGTCAAGCAGACAGTCGAAATAATAATATCACACTAAACGTTTTTGGTACCGTTTATTATTATAAAAATGTATGTACTCACTTATTACCAAAGAAAGCTCTTTATGATGAAAGCTCCCCCTAAAGACAAATAGATTTTTGTTTTTTAATCTGACGACTTTAAGGGGAGCTTATCATAACTCTCTTTAGGTTCCAGGACAAGGGACCCGTTCCAAAATCTCTTCTTTTCTCCTTTTAAGAAACGCAAGATGGGTATCATCATTCCTCAATTCAAACATAAGGATGGCCTTATTTACATAAGGAAGTGCTTTTTCATAATCTCCCACTAGTTCATAATTGTAGCCGACATGATAATGTAGCTCCCCGAGCCCCCACAGATGTTCTTCTTCGATGCACCATCTAATGGCTCTGAGACAATAATCAATGGCCTCTTCATAATGACCTGATTGTGTCAGGACCCGGGATAGATTATAAAATAACCGGGTTTTAATCGATTTATCATGAAGCTGTTCAGTATGGTTCAAGATTCCTTCTACCTTTTTATAATAGTAGAGAGCCCTTTGATTATTGTGTGAGAGTGTTTCCCATGTCCCGAAGGTCATCAGGATTTCCATCTCTCTTTCAGTTGCGGCTTTTTTTTGATGGGCTGTCAGCTGATAGGCTTGTTCCAATAGGGCGAAAGCAGTCTCTGGATCTTTCTCGATTTCAAACAGATAGATGGCTTTATGCCAGTAAAGCAGCTGCAGCTTATCGCTATCTTTATTGAAAAAAGGATTTTTTAACTCTGTCCTGACCATTTCCATTATTTCAGTAAATCTTCGTTTCAATCGAAGACTCCTCAGTTGTCTTTCTACCTCTCGAAAATAATCGATGCGAGGGGTGGTTCCGATTTCAAAGAAGTAGTTCACATCCACTCCTAGTTTCAAGGAAATTTGATATAACGCCGTGGCACTTGGGTAAATATCTCCCTTCTCAATCCGGCTGATGAGTGCCTGCGTGCATATGTCTTCAGCCAAATCCCCCTGGGTCAAACCCACCACTTTCCTCAACTCTCTTATCTTCTTTCCAATAACGGAGTAATCCATCTCCTCACCCCTTCGTACAAATCCTTTTCTCTTATTTTAACAGATGGTGGGACGGGCATCGTGTCCCGTTTTCAGGAGGGTGTTGGGACAGTGGACCTGTCCTATTGCTTAGGACTGACTCTCCTTTTTGGACCATTAAACAAGTGTTTAAATAGTAGCCCCTTTCTATAAAAGTGGACGCAGGCTACTGAAGAGATCCAATAAAAAATTCCTCACTGAAAAGATCACCACCCGAAGAACCTCCAATTAAAGGGTGGGTATCTTGTCCCTGGGAAATGGCAGAGGCAAGGGATGAAATCCCTTGCCTCTACTAGCATTCCGGTACAAGAGACCTGTCCCAAAGTCTCTTACCAAAAAGTTTTTTCAAATAATTTACACATTCATAATACTATTGGCACCATATAATATTAGTTAATTCTGATAATTTTTGATAAAATTATACAAATAAAGGAGTAAATAACAGGTGTTCTCTGAATGAATTTCTCAATGGGATATAGGAGGATTTGTATGCAGCTTGGGGAAAAAATATATTATCATAGAGTTAAGAAAGGTATTACTCAAAGTGAGTTGTGTAGAGGAATCTGTTCAATTTCGTACCTTAGCAAAATTGAAAATAATAAAATCGAAGCGAGTAGCGAAGTAATCGAGTTATTATTTTCAAGGCTTGGTATTGAGGGTGATTCCAGTCAACTATCAAGCTCTGAATTGAGAAGGTTGTTGAATGAATGGTATGCAGTCATGAAAGAGAGAGACTCCCGGAAAGCCTCAGACCTATGGAATGAGTTGTCGAGTTTAGTAGAAAAAGCAGATGATCCCTTAATCCTGTGTTTGTTTAATTTGTATTCTTCTAGGTATTACATGCTTCAAAAGGATCTGGTAAAGGCGAAAGAGTGTTTGAAAGAAGCCGAAAATATGGAAAAGTTATTTTCAGAAGAGTTGAATTATTATTACCACAGTTTCCATGGATTGCTAAAGTATCTGGAAGGACACCTCGAAGACGCTCTTGAAGAATATAAAAAAGCAGAAAGATGCAGTGGTATTGCAAACATCATTGAACCAGAGTTCGTTTATCAGTTAAGTATCGTTAATAGTCGGTTGGGAAAGAATTTACAGTCTATTTTATCAGCTCAGACCGCACTGACTGAATTTGATAAAAACGCTAATTATGAAAGGAGTGTGGATTGCCATATACTGATTGGGATATGCTACATCCGGATTGGGGATTACGACAATGCAGAGCATCACTTAACGAATGCATTGAATGCTATAAGAATACTTCCTGATTCTACAATCTTAAAGAGCAGGATCTATCATAACCTGGCTCTGTTGCATTCCAAAAAGAAACACCATATGAAAGCTTTGGAATTCTTGTTCAATAGTCTGGAATTAGATAATAAATTGTATTTACATAGAGTGTATCTAATTGCAAAACAGTATTATGAATTAGAGAACTTAAGCCAAGCTCAGTATTGGATAAATAAAGGAATTGAAGAAGAAGGAAAACCATCTACTTTCCTATATAAATTAAAAATTTTGGATAGTTCACTAAAAAAGGATCAAGGCAAAGAGGAGTATGTTCTTTTGCTTAAGGAAGCATTGAACTTCTTTAAATTGAAAAAGGATCGTATGAACATGCATATGTGCTATGAAAAACTCGGAGACTATTATGCCGGTAAGTTTTCATATAAGGATGCAAGTGAGGCGTATGCAATGGCAAATAAAATTCAAATTGAAATGAGGTAATTACAATGAAAAAATTAACGTTTATCAGCGGTGCCATCTTAGCTTTAGTAGTTGGTGGAGGAGCGGCTGCTTCTGCATCATCCATAGATAAAGATGCCCACAATACCCTAAGTAACGCCAATCATTTATCCTCTGTTAACCCATCGGGCGACGAAGACTATCCGGATATCCTGGGCGTAGTTAACCCATTGAGTGACGAAGACTATCCGGATATCCTGGGCGTAGTTAACCCATTGAGTGACGAAGACTATCCGGATATCCTGGGTGTAGTTAACCCATTGGGTGACGAAGACTATCCGGATATCCTGGGCGTAGTTAACCCATTGGGTGACGAAGACTATCCGGATATCCTGGGAGTGGTTGACCCATTGGTTGACGAGAACTGACCAAATCCAAGATAAACCATATCACGATCTTATATGGTTACTATAAATTTAGTATTCGACTCATTTTTTATGGGGGTTTCTTCCTCAGGAAAATGGGTTTTTTTTATGTATTCAGGAATTTTTAAAACAATTATAAAGTTCCGAAAAACATCCTCGACATAATGAAAATGTTGAAAAATCTTCTCCCTTTTCACTCAATATCCCACCCCTTATTTTTAGAATTTTCTCAATACAAAAAGAGAAGAATGTAGTATACGATTAGTAACGAATAAGAAATACGTCATGAACAGGAGGTAACGTATCTTTCAGGTTCTAAGTAAAAAATACTAATGAAAAGTTGCTGGTTGAATGTTTAAATCCTCTCGATCGGGAGGCAACCCTAACTGAAAAAAGGAGAAGCGTACATGACCTTAACTAAGTTAGAAAACAAATTAAGCAAGAGAGAGACTGAAATCGCTGCACTGGTCGCTAAAGGATTAACGAACAAAGAAATCGCATTTAACTTAAGTATCAGCCAAAGAAGAGTGGGTGAAATTGTTTCTAATATAAAGCAAAAATGGTCGATTGAATCAAGAGTGGAAATAGGCATTATTTCATATCATTTGAGATTGATTGATTTTTCCTATTTTCAATTAGAAAAAGTAGATTAGGTGGTTGTTTATGAGAAAAGTACCCTTTATTGAACAGATGGAGCATAGTGAATGCGGGATCGCCTGCATGGCTATGGTACTCAGTTACTATAAGCACCATATTTCTTTATCGGACTTGAGAGAAGAATACGGGGTGCCCAAAGGTGGATTTTCCGTCCTTCACTTGACAGAAATAGGAAAGGAAAAAGGCTTGGAGTCCAAAGCATTCAGGGTTGATGCTGAAGGAGTGAAGAATAATGGCTTTCTTCCTGCCATTCTATTTTGGGACTCCAAGCATTTCGTGGTCCTGGAGAAAGTGCACAGGGGGATGTTCTATATCGTCGACCCTGCAGTGGGTCGGGTGAAACTGTCTGGAGAAGAGTTCACTAAGCACTTTTCTCAAATCATGCTTGTCCCTGTACCGTCTGAGAATTTCGAAGAGAAAGCACGCCTGAATCCATACTTATTTCTCCTGACATTTGCTTTCAAAAAACCAAAACTTGTCGTGAGCATTTTGCTTTTTTCGTTGCTGCTGCAGGGATTGGGAATTGTTTTGCCCCTTGTGACCAAATGGGTGACGGATCATGTGTTAGTTCCGAAAGATATTAGTTATTTAAACACAATCGGGTATGCGGTACTCCTCATCTTAGTGGCATACAAGATTTTAAGTTTTTGTAGAGGGGTCCTGATTGCCAAACTACAAACTTCGATGGATGACCAAATGATGAGTCATTTCATGGAGCATCTTTACCGGCTTCCCTATCAGTTCTTCGAAAACCGGTCTAATGGAGAACTGATTTTCAGGGCAAATTCGAATGTGTACATAAGACAGATTTTATCAACGAGACTTATTACATTTATTATCGATGGGATCATGCTTTTCTCTTATGCCATCTTAATGTTTAATATGTCAAGTATTCTGGGTGCGGGTGTATTAGGGATGGGAATCTTATTATTCGGATCCCTTTTATTAAGTACCAATATCACACACAGAATAACCAGTAAGGATGTAACCAATCAAACAAAGGTACAAAATGTGCTGGCTGAATCGATCAATGGAATTTCAGACATTAAAGTGATGGGATTAGAAAATACGTTCTTTAATGAGTGGAGCCGTTCATTTAAACAACAACTGAAGAGCTCAGAAAGACGCAGTATTTGGACTACTACCTTGAACATACTTCCGTCCACCATTCAATTCGGCCTGCCGATTTTCTTATTATGGTCGGGTGGTTATCTTGTTGTGGATGGGTCCATCACGCTAGGAACATTAGTGGCATTCAGCACCTTGGCTTTATCGTTTATCGCACCAATATCATCTTTGGGTTTAGGATACACAGAAATCATTTCATTAAAATCCTATATTCAACGTTTGTACGATGTAATCAAAAGCAACAAAGAAAACCTCAATCCTGACAGGGATCATGCCAAACTGAAAGGGGCCGTTTCCTTAAAGAACGTTTCTTTCCGTTACAGCAAGTTTTCCGATCCTGTTTTAAAAAACGTTTCTCTAGACGTGAAGCCCGGTGAGAAGGTGGCCATCGTCGGAGACTCGGGGTCTGGTAAAAGTACGATAGCCAAGCTCCTTCTTGGTCTATATACTCCTTCCTCGGGAGAAATCCACTACGATAATACGAATATAGAAGATTTCAATCTGCACACACTTCGTAGTCAACTGGGCACAGTTTTACAGGAAACCAAATTATTTAATAAACCTGTCATTGAGAACATAGCGATGCAAGATGGAGATATAGATCAAGAAAGATTAATTGAAACATGCGGGAGAGCGGATGTTCTCCAGGATATATTAGTATGTCCACTGGGATTCCAGACGAATGTTTCAGAGAAAGGGGTCAATTTTTCCGGAGGTCAGAGACAGCGTCTTGCTTTGGCAAGGGCTTTGTATAATGAACCGGCAGTATTGATTCTGGATGAAGCCACAAGTGCCCTCGATAATATTTCAGAGAAAAAAATCGATAAGAGTATTTCCGAGCTGAATTGTACAAGGATCATTATCGCGCATCGGCTGAGTACCATTATTAATGCTGATAAGATTTTTGTATTAAAGGATGGGGAAATCATTGAGGAAGGTAACCATCAAAGCCTTCTGGACCAGTCTGGTTATTACGCTGAGTTGTATACCGCCAATAAGAAAGGGAATCGAGTAAATGAAAAAATATATGCCTAATTTTACAAAGTTATTCATTGTGCTATTAGTACTCCTGGGTGGGACGGCCCATTGGAGTGTGGACACAACCCAGGCACAAAATTCAGTTGGTAAAGAGAATGTCGAATCTCAATTATTAATAGAATTTGAAAATATAAGAGAAGAAAACGATATTAAAAGCTTTTTAAATTCATTGCAGCCTGAAGTGGAAACAGTTGAAATTGAAGAAATCAATGTGATGAAGGTTCAGGCAAGCTCCGCCAAACAAAAGGAATTGATAGAAAAGCACTTGAAGCAGACATTCCATTTAGATTCTGATCAGCTTGGTGATGAAGAGAGAGTCACGTTGGAAACAAGTGCTGAACGTGTTCCCATGCAAACCGTACAAACAAACTCAATGAGCTTTCTCCGTAATGCTCAATGGGATATTGAGGCAGTGACGAATAATGGTGAATCCCATCATCTCCAGAAAGGTAGTCATGATGTCAAGATCGGACTAATTGATAGTGGTGTCGATTTTCAACATCCCGATCTTATGAAAAATATCGTGGGTCCGGGTAAATCCTTTGTACCGGGGATTGAAGACACGCAAGACGTCCTTGGTCACGGTACGATGGTGGCTGGTGCCATTGCGGCTGACGGTGAGCAAATCGGGGTAGGACCGGAACTTGGCATCGTTCCCTACAAAGTATTCCATGATGGTTCGGCTGATTCTTTTTGGATCATTCAAGCGATTGTTGAGGCAGCAAATGATGGAATGGATGTCATTAATCTAAGTCTGGGAACTTATAAATCTCCCAAAAATAAAGAAGATAAAATGGTGATCAAAGCGTATGAAAAAGCAGTTAAATATGCAAAGAAGCATGGGGTATTTGTAGTAGCCTCTGCGGGTTCAAGCGGGTATGATATTTCCCGGCCATTTGATCAGAACGAAGATATTCAAGACGTCATTCACTTGCCGGGCGGTATGAAAGACGTATTTACGGTTGCGGCCACTACGAAAGAAAATACAATGGCATCCTACTCGAATTATGGAAAGAACGTGGATATGGGAGCTCCTGGAGGGGACTATGGCGTGAATTTCAAAGAGGAACAAGTGTTTGATATTCAATCAATGATCTTAACCACTTACCCGATTCAAATTCCGCAATCCATCTTTGCTACATATCTTGGGATTCCACAAGGATATGACTTCAGTGCCGGATCCAGTCTTGCCTCCCCTAAGGTCGCAGCTACAGCCGGTCTGATCATTGAAGAGTATAAAGATAAACATGGAAAAAAACCCTCTCTTAACAAAATCGAAAAAACCCTTATTAAAGGTGCGGAAGAAAATGAAACGGCCAGAAAGAACAAACAATTTAAACATGGCATTGTGAATGCCTACCAATCATTGCAACTGGTGAAGTGAACGGTTCATAAAAAGGAATCTTTTTGAAAATAAAGAAAAATTATACAATTAAATAGAAGGGAAAGGAGGGATGACAAATGTCGAAAGAAATGATGATTCAGGCATGGAAGAATCCAGAAATGCGAAAAGAGTTCATGAATCACCCGGCAGGACAGGCTTTCTCTGAGCTGTCAGCCGAAGAAATGATGAACGTTCAAGGTGCCGGAGATGTACAGCCGGAAACGACTCCTACTCTCTCAAGTGCTCCTTGCGCCGGATGGTTGACTGTAGGAATCTCGATCACAGTATCTTACGCCAAGTGTTAATCAAATTGAATGGAGGAATGACAAATGACGAAAGAAATGATGATTCAAGCATGGAAGAATCCAGAACTACGAAGTGATCTTACGAATCACCCGGCAGGACAGGCTTTCTCTGAGCTGTCAGCCGATGAAATGAGAAGTATTCAAGGTGCTGGCGATGTTCAACCGGAGACGACTCCAAGCCTTTCCAGCGGCTATTGCCTTGGCTGGGCGACAGTGGGAATATCCATTACCATCTCATATGCCACTTGCTGATCAGTTGTCGGCAAGCCAAAAATCTTTTAATCAAAAAATAAGGATCAGTATAAGGAATGTCACTTTTACATAAAGAATCGTGATCCATACTTTATTACTAATTCCTGATAGTTTAATGAAATCTTTCATCCGTCTTTGACCTTTATGGGGGCAAGGGCGGATTATACATAATCTAGAAAAAAAGGGAGTTAACATTATATGACCACCACAAAACTTGGACTTCATCTTGACTCAAAAGCTGCCGTACATGCCCTTTGGATGAGAGAGCGTTACAACATTCTCAAGAATAACCCCATTGGACTTGACGACGAATTATCTTCATTGAAAAAATGGAGAGAAAAAAAGAACATTGTTTCGGATGAGGCGTTTCAGCTAAAGCTTGATTATGAGGGGTATTTAGAAGAGGAATATAATAACTTGACGAAAGTGATTCCTGATAACGAACTCCACCATTACACTTCAGCAGTTGAAAATAGTGAATGGTTTAAGGTGTTTAACACTTCTCTGGCATTGTTGGAAGAAGATGAAACTCCAATACCCAGTTTTGATTGGTCCTATCCTGTTAAACCCTTTTTACTATGGGCAGTTGAAGAATGGAAGAATCACTTTGAGAAAATAAAAGATCATTCAGTGTCCGTAGAAGTCATCGTGCGGGAATTAATACAAAACTTAGCGAATGAGCTGGTTTCGCTCCTTAGTCGAAGCGCCGTCCTTGAACTACATATATATAAACTGAAGGAAGAGCTGACAGGAGATACACCGGAAGAGAGATTTTCCTCCTTTATAGAGAAACAATTTGGCGATCCGCATCAACTGGTAAGTTTTTATACAGAATATGTGACATTGGCCCGTTTATTAACGACGAGAACGATATTCTTTGTTAATAATATGAAAGAAACCCTTGATCATTATGTTGCGGATTATGACGAGTTAGTATCGACCATGGAAATAGGAAATGCAAAGATCGTCGCTTTAAAGCCGGGGATGGGGGATACTCATCAAAAAGGTCACACTGTTATCCGTTTTGAGTTTGACTCTGGGCAAACCGTCTTTTATAAGCCTAAGAATCTGAAGGTGGCTCTATCCTATAATCATTTGATCAAATGGATTAATAGTAAGAATGAGCTTCTCGATATGCCGTTCTATAAAATCATCTGCCGGGACACATACAGCTGGGAATATAATATAGAGAAAAAAGAATGTGTGAACGAAAAACAGATAGCTAACTTTTATGAGCGCTTCGGGCAAATACTGGGCATCATGTATTGCCTTAAAGGTGGGGACTTTCACTATGAAAATCTTATAGCCCAAGGGGAATATCCTTATATTATTGATTTAGAAACACTGTTTCAACAATCTCCGCCATTGAACTTTCCGGACTTTGCCAATATTAAAGCAAAAGACGCTCATGTAGAGTCTGTACTGTTCACTTCATTATTACCTCAAAGGTTTTACAGAGATGTAACAGATACTGAGGGAATCGACATGAGCGGCCTGAATGGAAAAGAACAAAAGCTTCCATATAAAGTATTGTCACCGAAAAATTTCTCAACGGATGAAATGGTATTTGACTACTCTGAAATCATGCTGACAAACAAGGACAACTTACCGAAACTGAATAATGAACCTGTTTCCTTTACAGCCTATGTTCAACAAATCATCGATGGTTTCAGGAATTCTACTGCCCTTTTTGTAAAGTATAAATCTGAGCTATTGAATGACGGTTTAATTGATGATTTCAAGGATAAGGTTGTCAGAGTCATCCTGAGAGCAACTCAAAGATATGTCAATATGTTAAGTGAAGGGACCCATCCGGACTACACCCGTGATGCTTTATACAGAGAACACCTGATGGAAAACATGTGGACATATCCGTTTAAAAATAAAGAAGTCATTCTTCATGAAATCAACGATATGCTTGAAGGAGATATTCCTGTGTTCTTTAATTATCCGGATTCCCGGGACCTGATCGACGGAAACGGGAATCGGATAACCAATTTCCTGGACAGATCCTCCTATGAACTTGTAAGGGAAAGAATCAGGGATTTAAGCGTTGATGAAATAGAAACCCAGGTTTCATGGTTAAGAGTTTCTCTTGGGGATTATGATGTGAATCAGCAGGAGAAATATTCCAATCAAATAGTTGATCCAGGTAATGAAACGATGATTGACGCCCAAACATTGATCAGTGAAGCTCAGAAAATTGGAGACCATTTATTAAAGAGCAGCATCTTATCTGAGGATGAAAAAACCATGACCTGGCTGGATGTAACATTAGGGCGTAATCAATCGTGGTCGATCGAAGCTCTTCCTGCAGATTTCTACGATGGGCTTTCGGGGGTTGCCCTATTTTATCATCATCTCTATGAAGTGACAGAGGAAGCAAGATACAAGGAAGCATATGAAAAAATAGTCGAGAATATTAAAAGTGTCCCTGAGTTCACCAAGCAAATATCCGCATATTACGGGAAAACGTCCATTCTTCAATTAGGAAGCCGATTAACAGATGGAAGCAGCACCGAGTTATGGCTGGAACAGGTTGAAGAACTGGAGAAAAGTCTGAATGAAGAAGCCGATCATATCGACTTCTTAAGTGGAATTGCAGGAGTGATTCAAGCATTATTACACTTAGCGGAAAAGAATGTGGATGAGAAAGACAGGCTGTTGGAAATAGCAGGACTTTATGGTGATAAACTGCTTACAGCATTGGAGACAGAAAAACAGTCCCTTATCGGGGGGATGGCTCATGGAGCAGCAGGGATAAGCTATGTGCTATTCAGATTGCATGACCAGCTTACGTATGCTAAATATTATCAAGCGGCAATCGAGCTCTTGGAGATAGACAGGAACTATTATGTTGAGGAAACCGGAGCGTGGCAAGACGGAAGAAAAGAAGATCAGGTATGCCTGCATCAATGGTGTCACGGCAGTGCCGGGATTGGATTAAGCCGCGCTTTAACTAACACCTATTATCAAGATAATAATCTTATAAGTGAAATGAACACAGCTGCAAAAAATATTCTTAAGCAAGGATTAAAAACAGATGATGGCATCTGTCACGGGAACATGGGGGATACTGAGCTGTATTTAACGCTCTACAAACAGCTTAAAGACCCGTCCCATCTTCACACGGCCCATGCTATCACCCAAAGTGTACTGGATAGAATGAAACAAAAAGGCAGTTATGCTCTAAGAGATATTCCAGGCTTTGATGCGATTGGTTTATTTACCGGCCAGGCTGGAGTAGGGTATCAATTATTAAGGTTGGCCAAGCCGGAATCTGTTCCTTCGCTTTTATATTAATTTAAGGAGACGTGAAAAATGAAAAATGAGACATTGATGGAAGAAAACGAGGCAAGTAAAAAGAAGAATGAAGAAAAGAATCAACCAGGCCAAAAACTGATTGGATTTCTTTCCGATCACGCAGAAGGTAAGTTGGATTAAACCATACTGCATTCAACACTCCAATCTTTAGGTTGGAGTGTTTTGTTATTTATATGTCACTCTCCCTAAGGTTGGTCTTATTGCGCGAAATTTGAGGGGAGCCCCCCTCATGCTGATAAAGTTGAATGGAGCGATAAGGTACCCGGCTCCCGGTGAAGAAGTGGGACAGTATGAAAAACGTATGCATCTCGTTCAGACACGACGGCCAACATAAGCTATACGAGACGGCCTCAGATGATTTTCTTTGACATCTTGCCCATTTTACGTAGAGAGCCCTTAGCCGAAGCGGGGCACTCTCAACGTCTTTTCGCAAAAGCGGGAACACTGCAGCCAATCAGCTACTACTACCTTCTTTAAATGGCAACATAAAAAGGAGGGAGTAGGAATGTTGTTTGCGGATGTTCCTTCTGGTCACCTCGCATAGTCGACTGGCATTCCTTTAATCTGCATATCGAACAAACGATTCCTATTACACAAAGCCAGAAGAAGAAGGACGGGAAAAGTTTGAGACCAAAGTATGCCTCAAAAAAGCCTTCTCCAATGAATTCTGGTAATTAAGCTGGAAGCCCTTTTGCAGCATGGAATGAATGAAAACACCTATTTCGCATATGAAAAAAAGCTCAGAGTTCTGAGCTTTTTTTCATTTAATAGCTGATGGGCAAATCAAGTTTCACTTTTCTGCTGCTAGCTTCCAAGCGCTTTTTATTGATTTTAAAATGGACTGGTTACTGTAAATCAATACACTTCCTTGATAGAATCTTACGCATAGCCACATCAGTGAGGCCACCGAAGTAATGAGAATCAACATCGATGCGATGATTTCAAGGTTAGAAGTCTCCAGCAGGCTGATCCTGATAAACATGAGCATAGGAGCAAAGAAAGGAATATATGATCCGACAGTTACCAAGAGTGACGATGGGGTACTTACACCAAGCAGTGAGAGGATGAAGGCAATCATCAGGATATACGAAAGTGGAGACATATAATGATTGATGTCTTCTACTTTGGATACTAAAGAGCCTACAAAAGCTGCTAAAACCCCGTAGAATAGATAGCCTAGCAAGGCGAAAATCACTGCATAGACCCATACAACACTTGATACACTTTGAATGGTGTCGATCATGAAACCTTTAATCATATCCGATCCAAAATTAGTGATGATGAAGTAACCAAGGATCCCGAATATACTTAATTGTGTGACACTGATCAGAAACACTCCAACAAGCTTCCCGAAGAAATGCGTGGTAGCTGAAGAACTTGAGATAATGACTTCCATTATTCTAGATCCTTTTTCCTTTGCAATTTCCATCGCGATCATCGTTCCATACAATGTGACGAAAGTATACAAAAGAAACAATAATCCGATCGCTAAATTTTCTGCAGCGTTCTTTTCTTTTTCTGACAGGGACTTTTGATTATCATTTAAAACTGTTGTATCCAAGTTAATGGGTGACAATATGTTTTGTAAGTCCGATCCACTCACATCCAGCTCATTTGAAACCTGCTGTACCTTTGTCATTTGAAGAGCCTGTGACAGGGAAGTGATGTCCTCTGAGTTTACAGGGTCTAATGTTACTAAAGTGTTTTCATCATTCTTCATTTCTAAATAACCGCTGACTTCTTTTTGATTTAACCACTCTTTTGCTTCTTCGCTGCTGTCTGCCGTTTGAACTGAAATATTTGCCAAGCTGTTTTCAAGTATGTCCTTTGTAACCTCATCTGAACCAACAACTGCAATAGATTGAAGTTCTTTGTTACTATTCATCTTATCGATTAAATTTGGTACTGTAACGCCTGCGAATAGGAAAATCATCGTTAACAGAGTTGACCAAACAAACCCTTTGGATTTAATTTTGCTTTTATATGTCTGAGATACCAGCACCCAAAATTTATACACTGAGCTCACCCACTTTCATCTTGAAAATTTCGTTTAAACTGGGTGTCTCTGCGCTAAATGTGGAAACGAAACCATCTTTAGTGACATAATCAAATATTTTCTCAATATCTCTATCGTGATGGACATATATATTTAATTTATCTAATTCCTTCTTTACCGAAGATACATAAGGCAGCATATTTAATTCTTCTTCCTTATGATTGGATTTCAATATTACTTTTTTCGTGCCAAATTGTTTCTTGACTTGATAGATGTCTCCTTGAAGTATGGATCTTCCTGCTCTTAACATGCAGATATCATCGCACATTTCCTCTACGTGTTCCATTCGGTGACTTGAGAATATAATGGTTGTTCCAGTGTCCCTGAGTTCCAATACGATATCTTTAAGTGATTCAGCGTTTACAGGATCAAGCCCACTAAATGGTTCGTCTAATATAAGGATACTGGGCTCATGTAGAATAGTGCTTATCAGTTGAAGTTTTTGCTGATTCCCTTTTGAAAGTGTTTTCACTTTTTGGGTCCTTTTATCACTGAGTTCCAATCGATCCAGCCAATAATTAATTTTA
This sequence comes from Rossellomorea aquimaris, assembly GCF_003315075.1. GTDB lineage: Bacteria > Bacillota > Bacilli > Bacillales > Bacillaceae_B > Rossellomorea > Rossellomorea aquimaris_C. Next base: position 26,012 of record NZ_QNRJ01000014.1, on the reverse strand, counting down.
GGCAATAGTTCTTTTCTATTTTTCCCTCTTAATCTCCCAAAAAAGAGCAATTGATCCTCTAATGATAAGTCCTGATAGAGCCCCCGTTCTTCAGGAAGATACCCGATTTGATCAGGATCAATGCTTCGTACTTTCTTACCATTCCAAATGATTTCCCCTTTGTCAGGCTTTAATAGACCTAAGACCATTCGGAATGTAGTGGTCTTCCCTGCACCATTTTGTCCGATTAACCCAAATATCCTGTTGTCTCCTGCATGTATAGATAAATTCTCAATTGCAACAAAATCACCAAAAATCTTATTGATATTCCGTAATTCTAATCCCATTCCCCACAAACCCCCTAGATTTTCTTTTTATAATGAAAGATGAGTGCCGAGTGAATAAATGCCAATAGGCCATATAGAATCGTTAATAGATCGATCAGTTCTGAAACGGTTAATTCAGTTGTTAGTTCTATAAGAACGGTAATGACAAACCCTACTGTAACAAGTACGTATATCCATATACTTGCCATCCCTAATATTTGTTTCCCTCGTTCATCCTTGCCTTCTGTCGCCACAAAGTTTCCAAAGTAAAAGACTGAAAACATTAAAACGAGTGTAAAGATATAGCTTAGTGTAGATAACATAATGGATCCTCCTGAATAATTTTTTGTTAATTTTGACTAAATTGTAAAATATTTATAACTAAATGTCAAAAAAATATTACAATACTTCCTAAAGATGTACGTTTTTCCATATTCAACCACGTGATAGACTTTAGTTGTACCATAAATCAAGTGAGGAGGAATTAGAATGTCAAACGAACAAATCATTAAAGCATGGAAAAACCCGGAATTACGTGGTGCAAGTCTTCATCATCCTGCAGGACAGTCATTTGGGGAATTATCCGCAGATGAAATGATGAATATTCAAGGGGCAGGGGATGTGCAGCCGGAAACGACTCCAGCTACTGTTATCTCTACAAGCTCTGCACCATGCATTGCTGGTCTGACTGCCGGAATTTCAATCGTATATAGCGTTAAAAATTGTTAAGGGGGAAAATAAAATGACTAAAACTGAAATTATCAATGCTTGGAAAAACCCGGAAGCTCGTGCAAATATCTCTTTTAGCCACCCTGCCGGTTTATCTTATGGTGAATTATCTACAGAAGAAATGATGAATATCCAAGGTGCGGGAGATGTTCAGCCAGAGACGACTCCAACTACTACCATTGCAAGTTCTGGATTTTGTGCAGTAACAACAATCGGTGTAGGTGTCACTCTATCTCTTCAATTCTGCTAAACGTAACTTTGCAAAGTGCTCAGCATATTAATATGCTGGGCGTTTTTTTATTCATCTGGAATATAAGTGAATATCTCTAGTATCGTAGTATCAAATACTCGTGCAATTTCAAAAGCCAATAGTAATGAAGGGTTATAGCGATTACCTTCTAATGAAGCAATGGTCTGCCGGCTAACACCGACTCTCTTTGCCAGATCATCTTGTGACCATTTCCTTTCAGCCCTAAATACATGGATTCGATTTGTATAACTGCCTTTTTTCTTCATATACCTACCCTCTTTTATTTGATTACGTTCATTGTAATATATTCTAAACTAAATGTCAAAAATATATTACAAAAAGTTTGAAATATATTACTAGGGGGTAGGAAGGTCCTCCTGTACTATTCTAAAGTTGTAGAGTCGAGGGATGAAATGAGCCTCAAATGGACGAATTCTAGAATAATCAAAAGATCGGTAATCCTTCAGCTAAATAGATGTAGACGTGGAGTTGAAAACAGTCACTTGGCCAGGAGGATGAGACTTGGAGCTCTCTCAGCTATACAGAGAGAGCATTAATTATTATGATTGAAATAGCTCAAGCTACCAATTTTTATAAAAAGCTAAATGAAATAGAGGTTGACTAATAAGCAGTATTAGTCAACCTCTTTTATTATGAAATGGGACAAGGGACCTGTTCCCTAGTCCCGCAACCGCTCCAAAATCCCATCCCCTTTATCACTCACCTTCACCACCGCAGCCTTCACTTTCCCTTCCACATCAAGCCCCGTTCCTTCCGGGATGAAGAAATGTTCGATTCCGTAAGTGACCTGGGCACTGTTATCCCAGGAGCTTGTAACCTTTCCGTTTAGGAGCACATCCCCGGGCTTCTTTTCGTAAGAAGCATTCCATTTCCCATTAAAGCTATGAACACCTGAATATTCGTGGATGCCTTGTGCATTTTTACGTAAAACAATGGTGATAGAACCGTTGTCATCAATGGAGGTGTCTTCAAGCTGAGAAATCGTGTAATTCAATTCCACATAGTCACCCTGGAGGAGAGATCTCGGATCGACAGGTTGAAGTTCTAATACGATTGTTTCCCCGTTTTGTAAAAGGGTTTCGTTTGAATAGACCTGATACCCTATCCACCCCGCTTGAAGGCAGATGATGAGGAGGATTCCCATTCTTTTCCCGGCAAGCACTGAGTGCGATTGCTGACCGGAGCCAACCTTCCTATCCAGGTAAACCGCCACCATCAAGAAGAGGATCCCCAACACGGCAAAGAGCAGGGATTTATGAACGAGTTTCCAGGCCAAATCGTAATACAGCTGAACGATAAGCATGAACCAGAACACAAGGGATGAAACCCAATAGAAGGTGCGATCCTGCTTTTTGAAAAAATAGACGCAGCCTGTTGCGGTCAGAAAGAACAGAGCGGTATAGGTAATGTGAAGCGTCAATGATAGGTCGATCGTAGTTAACGAGAAAAAGGCAAGGAAACCAATGAGAAACGCTCCATATTGGAGGACATGTTTTTTATAAGTAGCAAGGTACACGGCAACATTCAAGAGCATCATCACAACGAGGAGGGCATGAGCGCCTAAATTCATCGTTTGCCCTAAGAAGATCGCTGTGTTCAATTGAAACAGAACGTAGAATACAAACCTCGCGGTGAATCGTTTCTCAACATAAAACACATAGGTCAAAACGAAGAACATAACAAAGGAAAATTCATCAAACACACTTGCCATCATTCCGATGATGATGCCGGTCATCATGAGTGAATACTTTACAGGAGACGGCCAGCTGGTCAACGTACTTGGGATGACGAGAAACACCGTCGCGAAAACAAATAGAGTGACCATTGAGACATTCACCATGAGCAATGAAAGCAGTCCGAAAACTGATGCTACGATGAAGACAGAGGCGATCGTGGTGACACTTGCAACGAAGATCGTCTTTGTCCAATGACGGGAAGAGGAATGCTTCCGTAAGTAGTTCACAAGGAAAACACTTCCCGTTAATAACAGAACGGCTGCTAACAGGAGACCGACAAAGAAAAGGCTGGATACATATCGGGCCATTAACTCAAACATTTTGATGATGATAAAGCCCGTGCCGAATATCGAAAGAATGATGAAGATGGATGTTTCTTTATGAAAGAAGCGATACACCCCAACTCCTAACATGACTATATAAAACAGGGTGAAGAAAACCGAATACTCGTTATCGAATGCAGTGACCATAAGAAGGAGATTCGCTGAGATCAGACTCAGATAAAGCAAGGGCTTTGAAGCGATGTCCCCCTTTTTTATGATTAAAAATAAGAGTGTGTTCAGAATTCCGACTCCAAACGTGATCCATGTATGGGCGAGTGTCCAGAGCTCGAATGGAGACGAAGGGAACAGATAAAAGTAAATCGTCAAATGGATGAGGATATGGGTTAATGCGTAAAATCCGCCGTACCTTGTGTACAAGCTGAACAGTAGGGCCGGAATAGACCACACTAGAAACAACAAGTAACTGTCAGCGTGGGAATTGTACAGCTGACCTAGTAAAGCTACGGACAAGCCAAAGGAAATCAATCCGCCGACCAACAGCCAATTTGAAAGAAAATGGGCCCCCTTTAAAACACGGTCCAACAGAAAAGCTGCTCCATAGAACAATACAATCAAAGATCCCGCCAGAGCGACTTTCTCAAGTCGGGAAAACACCTGCCAGTTAGAAGCAAAAAAATAAAGTGCACTTGCCAAAAGAAACACAACCCCGAATAAATACGTCAGTGAAATCACTTTTTTCATATGGTTCACCCCTTTTTGGTTGATTCAACCTTTAGGATACATATTCCTTACTCTAATATATGAGGGAAAGGGGAAATATAGCCGTACAGGACGGGGGAAGGGATAATAAGTGAATTGGGATTGTGTCTTGTTGAAAGTTTCAAAAAAAAAGAAATGACGCGTACCAATCTTAGGAGTCATTTCTTCTTTATATATCATAAAAGCACCTTCTGATTTCTTACAAAGGACCCGTGCTTCATGTGCCAGTTCTTTAGTTTATAAGATAATCTTTAAACTTTTACAAAGTATCATAAATTTATTCAATTATATTTAAATAATAAAAAAGCTGATTACAAAATAATCAGCTTTTAATCTATTAAACTGCTTTAGAAAGTGGTGAAATAATTCCTCTGGATTGCAGTTCTGTTTGGGTTTGTTCATCTGCAGGACGGTAGCCCTTTTCAAGTAGATCTTTAATGAAAATCTTATTATATACAAAAGAAAATATGATTCCAGGAATCCAAGCTCCAAACCCAAAGGTAAATGCTCCAACTATAGCAGCAGTAATAAACATTATGGCTGCCCATTTTAAATCTCCTCTAATAAGTGCCGGAAAAAAACCAAAAAAAAATGTAGTCCAGCTGAATCCAATTTTAACCTCCTTTGTGACACCTGCTTCGTTTCGAAATTTTGCTTTCATTATTTTATCCTCCTTTTGTAATAGTTCTTTTAGATTATACAATAAAATTTTGTAATTATTTCAAAATATTACAAGAAAAAAATATTAATTTATTAATATTTTGGTAAATCTATTACTATTGCTTGAAGGATGCAAGAAACTAGTTAAGGTTTCATCTAATAAAAAGTGATTGAAACCAGACTGACTTTTTTAGCAGAAACAGCCTATTCGCATTCAGGTATTAACACCTTTAAGTATTAGAGGATTAATATGAAGTTTTCACCAACACATATTGCTAATTTTATAGGATAAAAGTATTGTGTATTTACAACCAAAAATTTCCTATTTGTATAAAAGGTTACAGGTACGGTACTGTCCCTTTTTCTATGTGACATTCGGTTGACTAAACAATATATTAAAAGGGGATTACGTATGAAAAAAGTTTTGATTTGGATGATGGTTTTAGGTTTATTTAGCATGCCTTTTTATTCTGTTGAAGTGGCAAAGGCAAATGGAGATACTGATGTTCCTTCAGATAATAAGATAGCAGACCGAGTGATTGTGAAGTTGAAAAAACCAGTGGATAAAGCAGCCATTGAGGGATATGAGGTGTTGGCAAATCAAGAAAATGCTGCTGCTCCTATCGTGACGGTGGATGTCCCTGAAGGGCAGAAAGTGGAATCTTTTATAAAAGATTTAGAGAATAATAGTGATGTAGAGTATGCGGAACCTGATCACTTAATTAAACTGAACCACGTACCGAATGACCCTTATTATAGTCTTCAATGGCTCCATCAAAACATTGAGTCGGAGAGAACTTGGGATCAGACAAAAGGTTCTTCTGAGGTAGTGGTAGCTGTGATTGATAATGGTGTGGATGTGGATCATCCGGAATTTGCGGGGCGGATTGTTGCTCCCTATGATACGGTGTACGGTACAACAACCATGACGAAAGGTGACCACGGGACCCATGTAGCAGGAATAATAGGGAGTTCCATGGATAATTGGATGGGCTTGACCGGTGTTGCACCAGAGACGAATATTATGCCAATTGATGCATTCTTTAATGAAGAATCTGCTTATTCTTCCGATGTTATCGAGGGTATTTATTATGCGGTGAATAATGGTGCGGACATCATTAATATGAGTTTAGGAAATTATTATTACAGCAGTATTTATAATGATGCGATTCAATACGCGTACGATAATGGAGTAGTTGTGATTGCAGCGGCAGGCAACGATAATACAAGTGATTCACATTATCCTTCTTCTTATCCAAATGTCATCTCAGTCGCGTCGACTACTGAGTATGATACTAAATCAGGTTTTTCTAACTATGGGTATGACATTGATATCGCGGCACCAGGGTCTAACATCTTATCAACGCTCCCATATTTTGACTATCAATACATGAGCGGGACTTCCATGGCTTCACCTGTAGTAGCGGGAGTGGCCGCGCTTATTCTAGCCAATGAACCTAATTTGACAAATGATCAGGTAGCGGACCGATTGTATACTTCGGCTGATGATCTTGGAACATCCGGGAAGGATTACTTCTACGGCCATGGCCGGGTGAATGCAAGAAAAGCAGTCGGAGTTGCCAGATATGTAGCACCGCCTCAGGTTTCACAAGTATATGACTACTCTACATATGTAAGTGGAACCGTAGATACAGACGATGACAGTTACATTGAAGTAAGCAATGGAGAAGAAGTCATTGGGAACGGCTATCCCTATTGGGGAAGTTTTAATATTGATATACCAAAACAAACGGCAGAGACCACTCTATGGGTAACCTTGACAGACGGTGATGCCACAAGTGAAGCAACTACGATTACGGTAATGGATGGGACAAGCCCTGATGTTCCAACGGTGAACGAAGTAACCGACCGCCACACTTCCGTAACTGGAAAAGCGGAAGCTGGATCGACGGTAGAAGTCAAAGCCGGATCTGAAACCATCGGGTCTTCGACAAGCAATGGATCATTCACAGTCGCAATCGCTAAACAAAAAGCGGGAACGGAATTAAGCGTTTATGCCATCGATGGAGCCGGAAATCAAAGTGATTCAGCTATGGTCACGGTAAAAGATAAAACGGCGCCAGTGAAGCCCACCGTTAATCCGGTAGGAGACAACTCGACTACCGTCACAGGGAATGCAGAAGCGAACTCTACTGTGGTTGCAAAAGTGGGTTCTACAGAGCTGGGACGAGCAAAGACTAACAGTAATGGTGCTTATTCCATTACAATCAGCAAACAAAAAATAGGTACCGAAGTAAGTGTGTATGCAGTGGATGCTGCAGGGAACCAGAGTGAAACTGTAAAAGTAACAGTTGATGATAAAACGGCACCAACAAAGCCGACTGTTAATCCAGTAGGAGATCAATCAACTTCTATTTCAGGAAAAGCGGAAGCGAATACTACTGTGTATGCAAAAGCCGGATCATCCGAGATCGGAAAAACATCGGCAAACAAAGATGGAGAATTCACGATATCCATCAGCAAGCAAAAAGCAGGCACAGAAATCAATGTGTATGCAGTAGATCAAGCAGGTAACATAAGTGCTGTTGAAAAAGTGCAGGTTGCGAATGAAAAGCCTCAACTGAAAACCCTGATCGGTACAACAAGGTATTCAACAGCGGTTGAAGTATCAAAGCAGGGATGGGACACATCTTCTACAGTGTTTTTAGTTAATGGTGGTGCCATTGCGGATGGTTTAACGGCTACTCCATTAGCCTCTGCCCATGATGCACCTATTCTCCTGACTACAAAGGGGACGTTGCCAGCAGAAACAGAAGCAGAATTAAAACGACTAGGCACGAAGAATATTGTATTAATCGGTGGTAGCGGAGTGATCTCCGATGAGGTAAAAGGAGCACTTGTGAAGCTGGGGTATAATGTTTCTCGTATTGGAGGAAAAGATCGCTACGAAACATCTTTATTCATTGCGAAACAGCTCGATAAATCAGTCGATGTGACGGAAGCGTATATTGCTTATGGAAGAGGGGAGCCGGATGCCCTATCGATTGCGGCCCAATCCGGGAAAGTGAAACAGCCAATCATTCTTTCAGAGAAAAAGTCTGTTCCTAAAGCTACCTATGAATGGTTGAAATCAGAAAGTTTATCGAACGCTCACTTTATCGGGGGAGCGGCGGTACTTGATTCAGCCATCATGAAAGAAATGAATAGCATCACAACTAAGAATGTGGAGGGCAACCGAATCAGCGGTCTTTCCCGCCATGATACCAATGCGAAAGTGATAGAAAAATTCTACACAGAAAATCACTATCCAACTATTTTAATTGCCAAATCCGAAACAGCTAAACTGGTTGACGCCTTATCAGCGGGTCCGCTTGCGTCTAAACTCGGCGTACCAGTACTGCTCGTTTCACAAAAAGGTCTGGAAAGATCTCAGATTGCTACTATAGAAGATAAGACTTCTTCACAAGTTCATCAGATTGGTGGAGGAATTAATGAAGGAGTCGTTGGAGAGGTATTAAAGTATATGGATTGATGTGGATTAGTAAAGGAGCCAAAGGGGATAGTTCTCTTGGCTTCTTTTTCTTTTTCAGTATAAATGATTAAAAGGATTTCTACATTTGGAAGGTGGATTGCAGGATTTGTAGAACTAATGTTGAGTGATATTTACAACTAACCCCAATTCACCTTTACATCCACCAAAACCCTCTAGAATCAGGTCCCGTTAAAGACGTTTTCCATAGCAGATGGACAAGTATCCATGATTACTGCAAAAATGTGAGAGCCATCTCGATACTTAACCTGATTGAACTGTTAATACTTTACAGACTTTTATACAATATAAAGGTAATTCTTTAAATGAACCCATCCAATTAGGAGGATCAGACATTCATGAATACGAAAAATAAATTGATTATATGCGGAATTGGACTTTCATTACTACTTGGAGGATGTATGAATAGGGATAATGAAAAAAATAATGTGGATTCAAAAGAGGTAACAGGTCCATATAAAGATACTTTTGTGAGAGTGCAAGATTACAAAGGTTAAGGATATGTACTCAGAAATGGAGAAGACGCAGATAAAATTGCAGAAGAGAAGAGTGATGAAGTTCAAAAAGCCGTTAAAGATTTTTTTATGGAAAAATATAAAATAGATGTCAAAGTGCACAATATAGTAGGGAATGTGGATGGTGCGACTGTGTTTGTAGAATCAACAGGACCTGTTCACTTCTATACGCCCGCTATAGTGCCAATTGATTTGAGTCAAAAAAAGGTTTTAGAAGATAGTATTACATCTTTAGATGGAGAAATTGAGAGTGCTATTCAAGGAGGCGTATACCGCCTTATATTTGAAGATGAATTTAATAACCTTGATCAGTATCTAAGTAAGATAATATCCGAAAATGAAGTTGTAGGGAAAAGGAAAGAATCACTTGAAAATGTCGGAGGGGCAGGTTATATGATCCCCTATTATTATCTATCCACTCCACCGGACGACAAGGCTATCCAACCAGTGTATGAGGCGTATCTGAAAGATCCTCGCACACCCATCAGTGAACTTAAATCTTTCTTCTCAAAAGATGATTTTGTAGCAGAAGATTATAATATTACGATTCAGTTATATATGGAGAATGAAAATGTAGAACCTGATAGAGAAATATTCAATAAAGTTCAACAGGATATTAAGTCAATGAGTTCGATACCTAAAGGAAATTACAGTGTAATCATTAATGATAATTTAATTAATGAAAAAGTAGACGATGGGATCAAAGACAATTCTTTGCAGTTATCGTTTCCGGATGCCATTGTTAAGAAGTGATGTTAAAGTGGTGAGCTGTATGACCTTATCTAACTACTCCCAGTCTGGTGATAACGTCGGTTAGTTATAAATTTCAGGAGATTATTTTCAGGACTTATAGGTTATCATTTGAATAATTGGGGTAATTATACAAATATATGAGTCTGAAGACATGAGTTGAATAAGCTAAATCAATAGGATTAAAGAAATGTGAAAAGGAAGTCTGTTCCCCCTACTTTTTTCCTGTTTTACCTGATTACTTTAAGTATTACCCGATTGAACTGTTAATACTTTACAGACTTTTATACAATATAAAGGTAATTCTTTAAATGAACCCATCCAATTAGGAGGATCAGACATTCATGAATACGAAAAATAAATGGATTATATGCGGAATCGGACTTTCATTACTACTTGGAGGATGTATGAATATGGATAATGCGAATGGTAATGGTGTGGATGAAAAAGAGAAAGCTGAAAAGCAAGTTAAGAATCAATATGTAAGTGTGCAGGAGTACAATGGGGAGGGATACACCCTAAAAAATGGGGAAGAAACAGACAAGATTGCGGAAGAAAATCGTGAAGAAGTAGAGAAAGCGGTTAAAGATTTTTTCTTGAAAGAATATAAGACAGATGTAAAGGTTCATAATATTGTGGGTAATGTAGACGGAGCTACAGTATTTGTGGAATCAACTGATCCGCTTCATTTTTACACGTATGCAGTTGTTCCAATTGATCAATCAAATGAAAAAATCCTGTCAGACAAAGTGTTTTCCCAAGAAGGACAGGTGGAGAGTGCCATAACAGAAGGTTTATACAGGGAAATATTTAAAGACGAGTTTGATCGTTTGGATGAGTATTTAGAGAAAATTGCAAATGAAGAAGCTGTTACTGGAAGAACGATTAAATCCCTTCAAAATGTTGGTGGTTCAGGATATATGACGCCTTATTACTTTTTATCTTCCTCCGTTTCAAATGATGAAGCAATTAAACCAGTTTTTGAGCTATATATGGAAGATCCCCAAGTTAGTAGAGAAAAATTAAGGGCTGCTTACAATAAAAAAGCGTTTAATCCAACTTATTTTGAGGTAGTCATTAATTTATTTATGAAAGAGAAAGAAACTGACCCGGATGAGAAGGTATTTAATAGAGTTGTAAACGATATTGAAAGCATGGATGATATACCAAAAGGAACATACAGTATTTTCGTCAATGACAATACAGTCCTCAAACAGTCGTTTGAAGGGGTAAAAGAAAATTCGCTCGAAAAAACGACCCCAGATGAGATTATTAAAGAGTAAGGGGGTATAACCTAATGAGTAGTCCAAACAGTCAAACCGGAGTCACAACAGTAAATAATGATAAAAATTTAGTTGAATTAGCAGGATTACACGCTTATAAGGATATCCCTACGCGAGAAATTATAACTGTAAATGAAGTAGATTATTTGGTATTGGATACCGTATATGGAGACATCACGGGCTTGGATGCAATGACGGTTATCAACCAAAAGTCAAGGGAAGTATCTATTATCTATGTAGGCACTGATGCAGCAGCCGATAACGGAAAACAAGACTTACTAACCGATGCTCAACTCCTTAGTGACCTTACCCTTCCCCAGCTGGAAGCAGCACAGGATTACTATAATAAAATGAACAAAAAATATGAATCTATTGGAGGGGTTAAATCCGTTGCGGGTAATTCATTGGGTGGACCATTGGCCAACTCTGTCGCCATTAATCATCCCGAAGTTACATCCGTGACGCTTAACCCTGCACTTCTTCCAAAAGGGATGGCCGATCCCAACAAAAGCTACGACAACATCACCAACTACTTCACCAACTATGACGTCTTAACCGGAACTCTTATCGCCCTGAATCTCGATTCCCGTATCCCTGGAAAGAGATACGATATTTCGACAGGCATACCGGTCACCGGCGAGAACTTCAGCATTCTGACGAACAATCATACGGGTTATAACGACAAAGGAGCCTATGAGATTGGTCAACTAGGAGAACCTGGTTACGGCAAAATCCATGACGAAGCTGATGCCCATATCATGACAAGCATCTGGACGGGAGAACCCCTCTATGGCGGCCATTCGGATAGAATTGAAATCAATCGAGACAATCTGAACCTGTTGGCTGAGGCCCTGGCCGGGGATGTCAGTACAAGGTTGGGGTATGCCCAGGACTACCTGTCCAATTCACAGGAAATCGCCAAGCATGAAGGAGACCGATACTCGGAGCGGTTGAGCCGCCTGCAGATGACCTTTGAGGAGTCGTTCGAAAACTTGATCGGAAATCCTTTATTCATTGGAATCACGACGACGGGACATCGCCTGACCTCGGAAATCGACCATCTTATTTCTCTTTTGAATATGGCTGAAAACGCCAGTAAATCTCTCAATGGTGTGTTGAATTCCCCACCTGTCGAACTCGTGGAGCATTTATTCAACCGAAGCATCAGTGTCGAAAGCATTTTCGGCCAGGCTCGGAATCAGCTGCTTGAATTCAAACAGGAGATTACCAGTCTGACAGGATTCCTGCAGAACATCCTTCATAAAGAAATCCCGGAACTGTTTAGCGGGGGAAAGGAAACCCTGGAGGATCTCCTTGTGAACGAGATGCTGGCACACTATGAGATTATCAAAGCCAATAGTGTGAAAATGAATAGTCACATAGCAGAGTTTCAGAGTCAGGTTGGGGACCTTGCCAAAAACTTTGGAGAACGTGATTCTTCTTTAAGTGCAAGTATCTCTGGAGGAGCTTCGGTTCAACATGAAGTAGTGATGCCGAAGAAAAATGACTACGTTCTTGAAACGTCTAACCACATGCTCATCGGTATGAAGGTGAAAGAGATCTACCTGGATGGATCCTTTGAAGCCTTCAAGGGAGTTTCCCACCGCTTTCTTCTACCGCTTTTAGGCGGGTTGACTGGACTTGCTTTTGCCATCGAAAACACATTGGAGGTCATTTCCGCTCAAATCAAGGGTGCCATGAATATTGCCCTGAGTGGAACGGTCCCTGGAAAGCTCATCAGTATGTTCTCGGACTTCGATGACAAAATCCGCTCGTACGTTTCTTCCGCACTGGAGCCGATCGACGAGCTGGCTGCAACCATAGAGGGACTCCGTGATGGATTAACCAGATTGACGATTGGATTTCCCGCGTTACTTGACAGCTTCAGACCTTATATCGACTCGGCGATTTTTGATCTGACGAGCTACTCCAATATCCATATTTACAATGTATCCGCCATGGCCATCCATGAAGAAATGGAAATGCTCTTTGACGACATCGTCCACCAGCTCAGTCAACACAAGGGAAATTCCATTCAAGCTCTATGTGAAATCTCACAACGAGTGAAAGACAACATGATCCAACTGCGTCAACAGGTGGATCGTGTGACATTGTAGGAACAAGGCATCCGCTTGTTCCTATTTTTTTGTTTTTTTTAGTAATCAATAAATATGGAACTTCGACTCAGGTGATCACTGCTTCTGAGCAGCCCCTACTAGATGAAAATTCGACACGGAGGATCAATTATTCGGAAAGAGGATCAAAAAATCAAAATCAGGATTAATAATCTCAAATCAGGATTGAAAATTTTATATTAGGATTGAAAATTGCCCAATCCGGATCGATTTCTCTGCGAGAAGGTTTCGTATCAGGATCATAAGCCACACCGGCCCCCTCCAATCCGTCCAGTTTCCCACTCCAGCTTAAAAAAGACAATCTAACCTCATTTTTCGTCCAAAAGCAGACACATTCTAGCCGTTGGATCTCCAAACGAGCACAGCGCCATCCTAAAAGAAGCAGCCTGCAGGTAAATCAGCTACTACTTTTTCTTTGTTTACGATAAAAGCCTTTTAGAAAATAGGAAAAAAACCCCCCTTTTGTCATATAGCCACTCCTTTGAATTTATTGTAAAATAAAAAAGACAGAAAATTGCAAGCGTTTGCACTAGTTCGAAATAACTACCATAAGAATCACCTCACATTTTTTTAACTACTTGCGCAAACGTTTTCATAATCATCAAGAGCACTACTATTATTCTATTAATCCAATTTAAGAGGGGGAAAACATGAATGGGAAATTGGACTAAGCGTCGATTCTCAATTTTTATGACTTTAATGATGCTCATCAGTCTGTGGTCACCATTTGCACCGACAGCATCTGCAGTGGCAGATGGCAATGCCACGGTGGAATCAGCAGAGTCCAGTGATCGCACAGTACGCTTCACGTATGACCGTGAAGACCAAACGTATGACGGCTGGAATATTTGGGCTTGGAACACAGGAGTAAAGAATGATCAAATCAACTTTGACTCCTACGAAAACGGAGTGGCGGTAGCAAACATTGCCGTTGCACCTGAAACAGAGCAATTCGGCTTTGTTCTTCGCAGTACCGAGGATTGGGGTACGGCGGAGAAGGAGTTTGGCGACCGTTTTATTAAAGTGAACCAAAACGACTCCATCACCAAGGCATACATAACAAGCGGTGTCGAGGAGATCCGCATTGTACCGGATGGATCGGCTCCTGTCATCGATCAGGGAAATGCGACGTTCTATTATCGTGATAAAGAATTATTCGCAAACGATGCGATGGATACGATTGAAAAGGTAGAGTTGAAGTACAACGGGGAAACGAGAGAAATGACGTATGAACCGGAGAATGAGAGATTCGTACTTGCCTACGACAACATTCCAAACGGGAAAAACCCGTACTCCTTTTTAGTAACGAAGGATGGTGAAACGACAGAAGTTAGTGACCCTTACAATACAGTGGACGGGGAATCGTTTCTTGATTTCCAAAAAGCGGATCTGACGGTTACGGGTTCAGTGTCACCAACTGCCGTGGACTATAATGAAAACGCTGTCTTATCTGTTGATGTCGATGGACTGACAGAGGATGTGAGAATCCAAAAGATCACGGCGGATGTTTCTTCACTGGGAGGATCAAAGAAACTTGAAATCGATCCTTCATTAAAAGAAGTGACATTAGCTGTCAATGATGACATAACGGCAGGAACAAAATCGATTCCTCTGACCGTAGTGGATTCTTACGGGAACTATTATGAGGGAACGGCTGAAATCGAAGTGAAGGCAAGACAGTCTGTCGGTGATTCGGATCTCGATTGGGATGAATCTATCATTTATTTCATGCTGACGGACCGGTTCTTCAATGGGGATACATCGAATGATGATCCTTACAATCTGAATTATGATAAAAGCAAACGCGGTACGTATCAAGGTGGAGATTTTAAAGGGATCACGGAGAAGCTTGATTACCTGGATAACCTTGGTGTGAATACGATCTGGATCAGTCCGGTCGTGGAAAACATCAAGTATGATGTCCGTTCCGTTGAAACAAACGGAGAATCGGATCAGCCTTATTTTGGTTACCATGGTTACTGGGCAAGTAACTTCGGTGAGCTGAATCCTCACTTTGGATCCATGGAGGAGTTCCATACCTTAATTGATGAAGCACATGACCGGGGTATTAAAATTATGGTCGATGTGGTCTTGAATCATACGGGATATGGATTGAAAGAAATCAATGGAGAACTTGCTGAGGAGCAGCGTCCTGCCGGTTATCCGACGGATGCAGAAAGAGACAAGTACAGCGACATCGTTCGTCAAGGTACCGATGTCGGCGATGATGAAGTGGTCGGAGAACTAGCAGGACTTCCAGACGTCATCACGGAAAATCCAGAAGTTCGCCAACAAATCATCGATTGGCAAACGGATTGGATTGAAAAAGCGACAACTGCAAAAGGGAATACGATCGACTATTTCCGCGTCGACACTGTGAAGCACGTGGAAGATACGACATGGATGGCCTTTAAAAACGCCATCACGGAAAAAATGCCTAAGCACAAAATGATTGGTGAAGCGTGGGGAGCCAGCGCAGATAACCAGTTAGGGTATCTTGATACTGGAATGATGGACTCCCTTCTGGACTTTGGTTTCAAAGGAATCGCCCGTGAATTTGTGGACGGCGACCTGAAAGCAGCCAATGATAAACTGACGGCACGAAACGGAAAGATCGATAACACGGCAACACTCGGTCAATTTTTAGGAAGTCATGATGAAGACGGATTCCTGCATTCGTTAGGCGGAGATGAAGGCAAGCTGAAAGTGGCGGCTTCTCTTCAGGCAACGTCGAAAGGACAGCCGGTCATTTATTACGGTGAAGAGCTTGGGCAAAGCGGGGCGAATAATTATCCGGAATATGATAACCGCTATGATTTTGCCTGGGATGATGTAGAAAATAATGACGTGTTGGAGCACTATACGAAGATTTTAAACTTTAGAGGGGCGCATTCCGATGTGTTCGCTAAAGGGGAGAGGAAAACTGTCGGTGGTTCGAATAGCGATAAATTCCTCGTTTTCTCTCGTGACTATAAAGAGGATTCCGTATACGTTGGTTTGAACGTGGCGGACGAAGCGAAAGAAATTACGTTGACAGTGGATTCTCCGGATGCAGTCGTGACGAATGCGTATTCCGGGGAAGCATTCAATGCTGACGGAGGAAATGAAATTACGTTGACACTTCCTTCTAAAGCAGAAGGCGGTACTGCGTTGTTGACCGTTGAAGGCGGTAAGGTTACAGGTGCTGAAGCAGGGTCAGGTTCAGGGGGAGAAGATCCTGAAGTAGAGCCTGTTCCGGAAAACAACATCCGCATTCACTACAACCGTACCGATGGAAACTACGAAAACTTCGGTGCATGGCTATGGAATGATGTGGAATCACCATCGGCTAATTGGCCAACAGGTGCTACTATGTTCGAAAAGACCGACAGCTACGGTGCGTACATTGATGTACCACTTGCTGAAGGAGCGAAAAATATCGGCTTCCTGGTGATGGATATAACCAAAGGGGATGCCGGTAAAGATGGTGGAGATAAAGGATTTACCATTCCTTCACCGGAGGTAAACGAGATTTGGATCCAACAAGGTTCTGATAAGGTGTATACGTATGAGCCGGTTGATCTGCCGGAGAACACGGTGCGTATTCATTATGAGCGTGAAGACGGGAATTATGAGAACTACGGTGTCTGGAATTGGGGAGATGTCGCGGCTCCATCGGATAACTGGCCGACAGGTGCGGCTGATTTAGCGGGTAAAGACCGTTATGGTGCTTATGTAGACATCCCGTTAAACGAAAATGCGAAAGAAATCGGCTTCCTTATGCTGGATGAGTCGAAAGGCGATGCCGGTAAGGATGGGGGCAACAAAACGTTCAATCTGTTAGATAAATATAATCACTTATGGGTGAAGCAGGGTGACGATACCGTCTACATTTCTCCACACGGGGATGTCGCAACAGGACTGATTTCTTCCGAGGTCACTTCTGACGATACGATCCGTCTGAACTTCACGATGACAGATGGTTTGACAGAAGAAGCGTTATTGTCAGGTTTAGCCATCAAAGACAGCGCTGGATCCGACGTGACAGTGGAAAGTGCTGAAATCACCGGAGACAAAACAGTGGAAGTAAAAGCTGATTTTGACCTGGGAAAACTGCCGTTATCCATCACCTACTCAGGCAGAACCGTTAAAGCGGCAGCTGGTTGGAGACTGATTGATAACAAGTATGCCTACGATGGTGACGATCTCGGTGCCACTTATAAAAAAGGAAACGCGACCTTAAAACTATGGGCACCGAAAGCAAGCAAGGTCGTCGCGAACTTCTTTGATAAAAAAGATGCTGCGAAACCGATCGGCAGTGTGGAACTGACCCTTGGTGAAAAAGGCGTCTGGTCAACAGACGTGAAAGCGAAAGACTTAAAGGTGAAAGATCTGAAGGGTTACTACTATCAATATGAAGTAACCAACGACGGCGTAACGAAAAAAGTATTGGATCCTTACGCCAAATCTATGGCTGCTTTTACAGTGACCACAGAGGGTGAAGCGGGACCTGACGGCGATAACGTCGGAAAAGCGGCGATCGTCGATTTAAAAGGAACCGATCCCAAGAAATTCAGCCATGCTTCCATTGATGGCTATGAAAAACGTGAAGACGCGGTCATTTATGAGGTTCACGTCCGTGACTTTACGTCCGACCCTTCGATTGAAAAAGATTTGAAGAAGGAAAGATGGGGCACCTATGACGCCTTCATCAAAAAGCTTGATTATATCAAGTCGATGGGAGTGACACACGTCCAACTGCTTCCGATCATGGCCTGGTACTACGGCGATGAAACGAATATGGGCGAACGTGAGCTTGAGTATTCAGCGGGAGGCAATGAGTACAACTGGGGCTATGACCCACACAGCTACTTCTCCCCGGATGGTGCGTATTCACAGGATGCCACTGATCCGCAATTACGAATCGAAGAAACAAAACGATTGATCGACGCCATTCATGATAAGGGTATGGGGGTCGTCCTCGACGTCGTCTACACGCATATGGCGAAAACAAGCACTCTGAACGATATCGTGCCTAACTACTATGCGTTCCAGGATGACAAAGGAAACTTCCTTGGAGGGTTCGGGAACAACCTGGCAACCAACCATACCATGGCTGAAAAATTGATGGTCGACTCAGTGAAATACTGGTTCGACGAATACAAGATCGATGGCATGCGCTTCGATATGATGGGTGACGCAACGTATCCATCCATCCAAAAAGCCTATGACGCTGCGGCTGAAATCAACCCGGATGCATTGTTCATCGGTGAAGGCTGGAGAACATTTGCCGGACACCTATCCGATCCTTCCCTTGAAGGAATGGGTGCCGACCAGGATTGGATGGACAAAACCGACGACGTGGGAGTCTTCTCCGACGAAATCCGAAATGAACTGAAGTCCGGATTCGGTTCAGAAGGAGAGCCGAGATTCCTGACAGGCGGCGCACGCGACATCAGCACGATTTTCAACAACATCAAAGGGCAGCCAGGCAACACGGCAGACGACGACCCGGGCGACATGGTCCAATACATCGCAGCACATGACAACCTGCCGTTATACGACGTCATTGCCCAATCGATCAAAAAGGACCCGGCCATTCCGGAAAACAACCTGGAGATTCACAAGCGCATTCGACTTGGTAACTCCATGATTCTGACATCACAAGGAACGGCCTTTATCCACGCAGGCCAGGAATATGGAAGAACGAAGCAATGGCTTGGTGAAGGCGTACCGGAACAGAAATATCATGAGCTGGAGGATGAGAATGGAGACCCATTCGGTTACTTCATCCACGACTCATACGACTCATCAGACGCCATCAACAAGTTTGACTGGGAAAAAGCAACGAACAAGAAGAAGTATGGAATCAATACAACGACGAGAGAATATACTGAAGGTTTGATTGAGCTAAGAAGATCAACCAACGCTTTCCGTTTAGGTGAGCAAGAGCTGGTCGATCAGAATGTATCGCTGCTTGATTTACCTGAAATTGCTGCTACAGACTTAATGCTTGCCTACAAGAATGTATCCACGGATGGTACGGGTGAGTATTACGTATTCGTCAATGCGGATAGCGAAGCACGTACCCTATCAATAGGAGACTATGACTTCTCGAAAGGCAAGGTTGTAGTAGACAACGACGAAGCGGGAACCAAGCCGGTTTCCAAGAAGTCCGGATTTACATTGACGGAAGATACGTTGACTTTGGATCCTTTGACCACTGTTGTGATTAAGGTGGAGGAGAAGGGGAAGAAAAAGAAGCAATAGACTTGACCACTGAGGATCTATAGCAACATACAAAATCATAAAACCTCAACCCTGGTAAAAAGGGTTGAGGTTTTGTTTGGTATTGAGACTATTGATAGAGTGAGGAAGTATCAAGTAGATTTCGTTTTTTAAACAAACGTTTGATTAATTGCTAAAACCTTATGAGGACAGACAAGAAATCAACTAAACAAACGCTTGTTTAAGAGTATTGAAGTTTTTAAGCTACCAAATCCGTGTAAGTGGGTGTTTTTTAGATGGAAACTGTTTGGACGAGGGCGATCTTACCGATCCAATTCCTAATCTGTTATTTCAACATTATGTTCTTCAGCCAATTTTTCAAGTTCATTTGTAAAGCTTCTTATACCTGCTCTTCCTTCAGCTAACATTTTATTCGCATCCGCGACCATGTCATAGTCTTGCTGATCGATTGCAGCAAGTATTTTGATCATAGCGTTATTTTGAATATTCACAGCTTCTATATAGCTTTCGTGTAACTCTTGCACCTCTGATGTTTTCGGGTTTACTGCTTCAAGTTGTTCAATAAAATCCCGGTACATGGGTACGACTACTTCTTCGATGTGAATATAGGTGGTCAAATCATCCACATAGTTGTTGCCTGTCACACTGTCATACTCTGCAATAGCGTCTTCCTCCAATACAGCCAATGGCTTCATATCTTCATTGATGTAGTTCAGTAAATCATCCTGTACTGGATCGCTGCACCCTGATAACATCGCTAAAAGGACAAACCCTATTAGAAAAATGTTTAACCTCATCCTTTATCCTCCTCTCCTATCATGTACTTGCCAGAATGAGTCGATAAGTAACTTCACCCTTGAATGTATGAGTAAATAGGCCTGTGCTATTCCTTTAATTTACATATCGTAAACAAAGGGTTGCTAAAAGTATTCTTTTAGATGAAAGGTTGGAATAAGGAATTTACAACAAAAAATATGTATTATGTAGGTATCATTTGGAGGGCTTTTAGTGGAATTGGAATGAGAGGCTGGGTCACATCGCATGTTTAGGGACGGGCGAGAATTCAGACACAATGCTTTACATACAATGGTCACTGTTGTTCTTAATAAAGAATTAAATTCTAGTTTATGAAGTTGAATTGTATTACAATGGAATTAGTCGTTCTTTAAAAAGAATGGCTAATTCTTAATAATATGAATAGGAGAATTTACCATGAGGCTACTACTCCTTTACATCGCAATACTAAACCTCCTAGATACATCTCTGACCATGTATGGCTTACATTTCGATTACATAACAGAAGCCAATCCTCTTATGAGTAATCTCTACTTCACCAATCCCTGGTTATTTCTACTATTGAAAGGTGGACTTTCAGTAACCTTATTTATTCTTCTTTATAGACTCAAACCGGATAAAAGGTCTTCCAATGTTCTATTCAGTGTTTCAGTCATTGCGGCAGTCTCCTATAGTTTCATCTGTTTGATGCATGGTTATTGGCTAATGGAGATTATCTGAACTGTAGTGAGATAAGTGGATGAGTGATGAAGCACCTTATTCAAATAGGTATAATGTAAACTTTCTTTATCTACTTTCTTTATAAAGAGGGGGAGGGACAAGAGGGCAGATTACTTCCCGCTAAATAATGATCTTGAACAATGGACCTGTCTTTATGACCCACATTTACACTTCCTTTGTTTCTCCAAACCCTAGAATCGTAACTTCAACATCACTATTCTTCATTACCTCCTTTAATTCCTCATCCTGCCCCATCATATACTGGATCACCGGAAAACCTTCTACTAATTCCGCCATCATTTCCGGGCTGGCAGCATCCATTACTTTAGGGAAGGTATGGCAGGGGATAACTTTCTTTACATTTAATAGATGAGTTAGTGCGTATGCTGCTTCTTTTACCCCCATGACGAATTGGCCGGAGCATGAAAGAATGGCAACGGACGGTTGATAGATGTCTTGGATGATCTTCATGTCGGCCATCACATCGGTGTCTCCGGAAATGTACACAACCTGTTCTCCAAAAACATTTAATATATATCCACACGGTAGTCCTACCAGTCCTGGAACTCCTTGTGTTTCACCGAAAGAAGAGGTGTGGACTGCGTTTACCATCGTTACTTCAAAATTATTTTCCCTATACGTTCCACCATAGTTTAATGGAAAGACGTTATATCCTTCAGACATTAATTTCAATGCAAGCTCATATTGAGCAACGACCAGTGCGTCGGGTTTATACTTCTTAACTTCATCCAGCCCTGAAACATGATCAAAATGACCATGTGTGAGAAAAACCACATCTATCTGTTTTAAATAGTCCTCTTGAACAAATTCTCTTGGACAAGCGGGATTCTGTTTTAAAAAAGGATCTACCATAATGTTCTTTCCGGTACTCGTTTTAATGACAAAACATGAATGACCTAAGCGGGTTATATTCATAAAAAACTCCTTTGTTATCTTATTTTCATTTCCTATATCTATGTGAGTGTGAAGGAGATAGAACTGTTTTTTAGTGAGGAAAAGGAAAGAGATAATTGTTAGTGTATTAACCTTCACTATATGAGACGGGGGTTCTATAATCTTTCTTATGGAATAGAAGTCAACAGTACATTTGGGGAAATTATTAAATTAACTATTGACACTAGTGTCGCATGAATTTTGACTGAATTTTCTGTTTTTCACTTTCTGCTTATTAGAATAAAAACGAAGATACCTAAGCAGAGGTAGTGAACATCCATTTTTTTACTATAACCTTTGGCGAGGGCAACAGAAACGTGAAAACCTTTACGGAACAGCTTTCCCTGAGATTTTCCGAATCCAGATATGTGCTGATTTCCAAGGTGCTGCTTTCAACCACCGACTGATCTGCAAGTAGCTGCGTGCACTATTTGTGTTGAGCTGAGCCAGTACATTTAAACAATAGACGATCATCGCGATGTACACTTGATTATGTACGGATTGTTCGCTCTGCCCTTAAAATTTTTTGATGTTTAAATGCTGTTTCATCCATTTGAAAAATAGCTCGATTGCCCAACGAGATTTGTACAGTTCAGCGATTTCATCTGCGCTTAGATCGAAACGATTTGTAATCAGATGCAGCTCATTCCCTTTTGAATCCAAGACATTAATGAGACGAAATGCATTCTCAGCACGATTTTGGGTGGTGCCAATCAAAGTCATTTCATCTGATAAAACAGCGGAATCTTCAGGGAGCTCAAACGACTCTAACACACGTGTAAACGCATTTTTGCGCAAGCGTGAGACAAAGAAAAATCCGTCATCAGTCATGCGATCAAATCGGTCATAATCCAAGTAACCACGGTCAAACACATACATGCACTCTTTATCATCAACGAGCACCTCAAGTTGGCCACGATCATGTTCTTTTGCGTTTGTCAGCACGGCTTTATCCGGATACGAACAACCTTTTTCTAAGTACACAAGGCGCAAGTGAAGCTTAATGCCCGATTTCGTTTTCCGAAAATCAGCCCACTTATGATTGTTCAAATTCAATGGCAACGTGCTCGAGTCAATGATTTTCAACGGTGTCATGGTCTTTCGTCGTTGTTCAAAGTGCGTTTTTTCGTGAATTTGTGCCACCAAGTCCAGAAAAATCTCTTGAAAAACGTGTGTAGGAACTTGATGTAATCGACGTCCTAATTGAGAAAAGCTAATCGATTTTAAATTCGTGGTTTTTTGTAATTCATCTGAAAACAATGTATCACTGACTGCACGCATACTTTCCGTTTCGTTCAGTTGCGCAAACAGTAGTAACTTCAGAAATGAGACAATGTATAGCTTCTTGGTATAGTAATTTAATTGATGGTGTTCAGCCAGTTCCTCTAATTTTGAGGGTGGAATTGGTGAAAACCATTGTTCAAATGATGTTTTTCGTGTAAACTTATCCATGAGATTGTCCTTTATTTTGGATTTGGAAGGTTTACTACCGTCCTACCATTATAAAGGCTTTTTTTATACCTGGATTATAATTTAGAAAATTCAGTTTTATTAATAGTGCAAAATTATTTTAATGCGACGCTAGTGAACTATTGATATAAACTTAAATAATATGGTATATTCTTTTTCGGCTTACAAAAATGTTAAGATGCGTAAGTTGAAAAAATATCTCTTTTTATCGTGATTTAGAAGTTGACTTCTGCGAAATTAGTTGATATAGTTATACATGTCCTTAAGCGGGACGCTTAGAAAATAAGGCCCATTGGTCAAGCGGTTAAGACACCGCCCTTTCACGGCGGTAACACGGGTTCGAATCCCGTATGGGTCACCAAAGTTTTTTGCGAAGCAAAGTAAATCTATATGGAGGATTAGCTCAGCTGGGAGAGCATCTGCCTTACAAGCAGAGGGTCGGCGGTTCGATCCCGTCATCCTCCACCAAGTTTTTTTACGCAAGTAAAATAAACAAAAGATTTTTGCGGAAGCAAAATATCTCTTCTTGAATTCCCTATATGAAAACAATTTTTCATTAAGTAGTCTTCATCAAAAATTAAACACGCCGGTGTAGCTCAACTGGTAGAGCAACTGACTTGTAATCAGTAGGTTGGAGGTTCAAGTCCTCTTGCCGGCACCATTTGGTTTCCTGTTATAGGATGAGCCATTAGCTCAGTTGGTAGAGCATCTGACTTTTAATCAGAGGGTCGAAGGTTCGAATCCTTCATGGCTCACCAAAGATTTTTGCGTCAGCAAAATATCTTACCATAGGGTTTTCGTTATTACGAAAATCATCTATTACATGCGGGTGTGGCGGAATTGGCAGACGCACCAGACTTAGGATCTGGCGCCGCAAGGCGTGGGGGTTCAAGTCCCTTCACCCGCACCAATACTAGCGCGGAAGTAGTTCAGTGGTAGAACACCACCTTGCCAAGGTGGGGGTCGCGGGTTCGAATCCCGTCTTCCGCTCCAGACTAGCCGGGGTGGCGGAACTGGCAGACGCACAGGACTTAAAATCCTGCGGTAGGTGACTACCGTACCGGTTCGATTCCGGTCCTCGGCACCAAAGATTTTTGCGTCAGCAAAATATCTTACCTTAAGGTGCTACAGTGAAATATCTATAAATCCAACATACATTTAGCGCCCGTAGCTCAATTGGATAGAGCGTTTGACTACGGATCAAAAGGTTAGGGGTTCGACTCCTCTCGGGCGCGCCATATATCGGGAAGTAGCTCAGCTTGGTAGAGCACTTGGTTTGGGACCAAGGGGTCGCAGGTTCGAATCCTGTCTTCCCGACCACTTCTTTTGGGGCCTTAGCTCAGCTGGGAGAGCGCCTGCTTTGCACGCAGGAGGTCAGCGGTTCGATCCCGCTAGGCTCCACCAAGTTTGTTTCACTAAAGTAAAATAAACTTCATTGATTTTCGCTCATGCAAAAATCAAATACAATAGTAAAACTTTCGTGGCGGTGTAGCTCAGCTGGCTAGAGCGTACGGTTCATACCCGTGAGGTCGGGGGTTCGATCCCCTCCGCCGCTATTACTTAATACATAACATGCAATTTAAATTTATAAGGACCCTTAGCTCAGTTGGTTAGAGCAGACGGCTCATAACCGTCCGGTCGTAGGTTCGAGTCCTACAGGGTCCATTATACGGAGGAATACCCAAGTCCGGCTGAAGGGATCGGTCTTGAAAACCGACAGGGGTGTAACAGCCCGCGGGGGTTCGAATCCCCCTTCCTCCTCCATATTTACTTTAATGGAAAATTTCATTTTTATCGTCGCGGGGTGGAGCAGTTCGGTAGCTCGTCGGGCTCATAACC
Source organism: Rossellomorea aquimaris (assembly GCF_003315075.1). Classification (GTDB taxonomy): domain Bacteria; phylum Bacillota; class Bacilli; order Bacillales; family Bacillaceae_B; genus Rossellomorea; species Rossellomorea aquimaris_C. Next base: position 1,068 of record NZ_QNRJ01000014.1, on the reverse strand, counting down.
CGAAGGTCGCAGGTTCAAATCCTGTCCCCGCAATACCATTTTTGGCTTGTTTTATAAGAGTTATCGCTAATCTTTCATGAGTCACGCATGGATAGTTATTTTCACTGTCGCAGAATTGAAACCTATTTTGCTGGCGCAAAAAGCTTTGGTCCGGTAGTTCAGTTGGTTAGAATGCCTGCCTGTCACGCAGGAGGTCGCGGGTTCGAGTCCCGTCCGGACCGCCATTTATTTCTTTTAATGTTCAATTTGATAATTTCATCTTCTATATAATATGGCTCAGTAGCTCAGTTGGTAGAGCAATGGACTGAAAATCCATGTGTCGGCGGTTCGATTCCGTCCTGAGCCACCATTTATACTTAAGAACCTTTAAGTATTTCTTTTATTTGGAGGGGTAGCGAAGTGGCTAAACGCGGCGGACTGTAAATCCGCTCCTTCGGGTTCGGCAGTTCGAATCTGCCCCCCTCCACCAAGATTTTTTACGAAGCGTCAGCGAAGTAAAATAATATTCCTTAAACTTTGCGAAGCATGAGGGTCTTCTGAAAACTAATTATATTTCTTAGGGGCATAGTTTAACGGTAGAACGAAGGTCTCCAAAACCTTTGGTGTGGGTTCGATTCCTACTGCCCCTGCCAAAGAAATTTATAACATGGCGATTGTGGCGAAGTGGTTAACGCACCTGATTGTGGTTCAGGCATTCGTGGGTTCGATTCCCATCAGTCGCCCTTTATATTGGGCTATAGCCAAGCGGTAAGGCATCGCACTTTGACTGCGACATGCGTTGGTTCGAATCCAGCTAGCCCAGCCAACGGCGGCATAGCCAAGTGGTAAGGCAGAGGTCTGCAAAACCTTTATCACCGGTTCAAATCCGGTTGCCGCCTCCAATTTATTCATGCGGGTGTAGTTTAGTGGTAAAACCTCAGCCTTCCAAGCTGATGATGAGGGTTCGATTCCCTTCACCCGCTCCAATTCTTAATGGGCCTATAGCTCAGCTGGTTAGAGCGCACGCCTGATAAGCGTGAGGTCGGTGGTTCGAGTCCACTTAGGCCCACCATTTCATTATTCCGCAGT
>NZ_QNRJ01000013.1:49641-84552 GCF_003315075.1 Rossellomorea aquimaris | reverse complement strand
GGGAATAGCTGGACAGGTGAGACCCCGGAGGCGCAGCCGAGGAGGCTCACCGCCAGCCCCGCGGAAAGCGAGCATCCTGGAGCGGAAATCAACTACTACTTTCTTTCTTAAGATAGCAACAAACTTTGGGAAAAGCAGCCTTTCAAAAGCAATGGTTTGATAAGTGAATGTAAGCTAACAAAAATGACAAACATTAGCATAGTAAATATAGTGAAGTGACACACAATAAGAAGGCTCCCAAACACAGAAAGTGAGGGATTGCTGTATGAATGATGAACGACGCGAATTAAACAGCGTTGATCGAAATCTACAAGATATCGACGTGTATTACGACAATCCGGAAACAGATGTGAGTAAAGAATACCGTGAAGAAACAGCAGCAGAAATTGCTGCTCCAATGAGTGTAAGCCGCGACTTTGAAGAGGATACCGCCCGAGATACGACAACATCAGGTCGTGTATTGGGATACTCTGCACTTGCTCTATCCATTCTTTCCTTATTTATTCTCCCGGTAATCATGGGAGCTGCGGGAATTGTTCTTGGATTTGTGGCAAGAAGAAGAGGAGCAGAAATGCTCGGTGCCTGGGCAATCGGAATTGGGGCCGTATCGATAATTATTGGATTATTTGTACTGCCGTTCTTTTAAAAATAACACTTTTTCTTGAAATTGGGAGCGTTTCAAGAATGAAAAAAAGAGGGCTGATCGAGATCAGCCCTCTTTTACTTTACATGCATTTAAACTTCTTGTTCATTCTTTTCTGCTTCTTGCTGTGCAAAATATTCTTCTGCAATCTTGTCGATTTCTTTCTTTAATTCCTCAACCATCGTCTCTTCAGGAACTTTCCGGACAGTCTTTCCTTTTCGGAATAATAGTCCTTCACCACGAGCACCGGCGATACCGATATCGGCTTCTCTGGCTTCACCTGGTCCATTTACTGCACATCCCAGGACAGCTACTTTGATTGGTGCTTTAATGGTGGAGATGTATTCTTCCACTTCATTGGCTATTGAAATTAAGTCGATTTCGATACGGCCGCATGTCGGACACGAAATTAAGGTAGCAGCATTTGAAGCTAATCCAAACGACTTTAATAGTTCTCTGGCTACTTTCACTTCTTCAACAGGGTCAGCACTTAAGGAAATACGCAGTGTATTACCAATGCCAAGACTTAGAATCGCCCCCAGACCTACTGCACTCTTTACAGTTCCTGCAAACAATGTACCCGATTCAGTGATTCCAAGGTGAAGAGGGTAATCAAATGCTTTAGCCGCTTTCGTGTATGCTTCAATGGCCAAGTTCACATCAGATGCCTTCATGGAAACGATGATGTCATGAAAATCGAGATCTTCCAGAATCTTGATGTGATGAAGGGCACTTTCTACCATACCGTCAGCCGTTGGGTATCCATACTTTTCAAGGATTTTTCTTTCCAAGCTTCCGGCATTTACCCCGATTCGAATTGGAATCCCTTTTTCTTTCGCTGCTTTGACAACGGCCTCCACTTTTTCACGGCGACCGATATTTCCTGGATTGATCCGAATTTTATCGGCTCCGCCTTCAATGGCTTTTAAGGCTAGTTTATAGTCAAAATGTATATCGACAACAAGTGGAATATTGATCTGTTTCTTAATATCAGCTATCGCGTCTGCAGCACGTTCATCTGGACAAGCTACGCGGACAACCTGACAACCTGCTTCTTCGAGACGGTGAATCTCTTTAACCGTTGCTTCAACATCATGTGTCTTTGTAGTGGTCATACTCTGGATAACAAGTTCATTGTTACCGCCAATAGTTAAATCTCCGACTTTGACCGGACGTGTTTTTGAACGATGTATAATTTCACTCAAGTGTAATTCGCTCCTTTAGAAAGGTTCTCAAAGTTTCATTATAAGTAATACGAAGCTATTGTAACAGTGTTTTGTGTGAAATGACAAGAAATAGGTGTATTTTGAATGCTTGGATTATTGATAATTTGGGATTTTGTAGGTTTTCCCGATTTGGATCTTTGCAGGCGGCACATCATTTAATTCTTCGAAATCGGTAATCACACGTTCGATGGGAACAGGTATAGAACCATCAAGAAGATCTTCTACAAGACTTAAGACTGTATCACCGGGCTTGACCTCCATTTCCACATAAGGTATGGATGAGGGATCTTCCTCAGGAGTTTCCTGGGACGCGGTTGGAGATGCCTGATTAACCTGAGGCTGGGCTGTTGCGACAGTGGATTCCTTATAAAGCAGCCTTAAGGTTCCCTCATTTAAATCATAATAGACACTATAAAGAAGAATGATAATACCAAAGAAAATAGCCATTCTTTTCATATATACTTTCCTCCCGGTATTTTAGAATGAATCTGACTATGAAGGGGTTACGAATCATGACGAATAAGCTTCTCCAACTGGTAATCGGATTACTGCCCATACTAATGGTACTGGGAAATTCTATGCTTATTCCCATTCTTCCGAGTATTGAAGCGGATCTACATTTGAATAGCAGCTGGTCCGGTTTTATCTTAAGCTCATTCACCATACCTGCAGCAGTGGTGATTCCGTTCAGTGGGAATGTTGTCTGATCGCTTTGGTCGTAAACGATTAATCATAGTTTCTCTATGGATCATGATTCTGGGAAGTGTCCTATGTGTTGTGAGCGGAGAAGTAAATGAAACTGTTAAACTCTTCATGATTGGCCGAGGTTTACAAGGTGTGGGGGCCGCTGGAACGACACCACTGGCCATGGCCTTGATCGGTGACATCTTTCAGGGACAGGAACGCTCAAGGATGTTAGGCTCGTTAGAAGTGTTTAATGGGATAGGCAAGGTCGTCGCACCCCTTACTGGTGCCACACTGGCTATCCTTGTCCATTGGAATCATGCATTTTGGGTGTTTCCTGTATTGTGCTTGGTGATTTTAATAGGCCTCAGAAAAACGATTGAAACGAAAGAAGATGATCACAAGGCTGATAAAAAGAACCTGTACTCCATCCTTATTTCAAAGGGACGTTTATTATTTCCACTTTATGCGATTGGAGGGATAGGCTTATTTTTATTATTCGGCATTCTCTTCTTCCTTTCCTACCATATTGAAAATACTTTTCATATTGACGGCTTTTTCAAAGGATTTACATTTATCTTTCCACTTGGGGCGATGACCATCAGCTCTTACTGGTGTGGGAGGAGGTTAAAGACGGATGAGGAACTGGGATGGACGTATATGAAATGTGGGTTGTTAATGATGTCGGTCCCATTAGGCTTTCTGATCTTTTTTTCATCGCTTGGTTCTCTTATGTTCTTTATAACGGTAAGCTTTGGTGGATTAGGCTTGATGCTGCCAGTCATCAATACCTTTATTACGGGGAGTGTATCGGGGCATGAAAGGGGACTTATTGTCAGTATTTATGGTGCTGTGAGGTTCGGAGGAGTTGCACTCGGACCTATTGCATACAGCTTATGGAAAGAGAATGTGATGGAAATGTATATGATTACATTTGCTTTTTCTCTACTAAGCATGATTCTCTTTCTGTCTATAGCCAAACGAAGGAAGGGGGTCTTTCGTCCTAAAATTCAATAAACCTTTACTCCAGCTTTACATTTCCTTCATCTTTTTTTGAGAAAATGAAATGTGGAATGATTAGGGAAGGGTGTATAATTTTGTCGAAAATACTAAAGTTCAAACGAGAATGGCTTTGGAGGATTAATCAGGGGAAAATGAACGTTCCTTTTACCAAGTTATCATTAAAGAATCGATTATTGATTGTCATTTTACTCCTGGTTGCCATTACAGGCTCAGCGATTGGGGGGATATCCTATATAAAGTCCAAACAGGCAACGATCCATTTAATGGAACAGCGATTGGACCGTGAAGTGACATCGATGAGTGATATAGCACAAAGCATGATGCTCCTTTATGTTGGGAAACAGGAACAGTTTGGAAAAAAACTGGACGATGTGATTATGAAGCAGGATTCTGCACTCATCCAAGATAATATAGAAGCACAATTCTTTTTTGTCAAAGATTCGAAAGCAGTCCCTTTTTCAGTAAGTCAACGTTCTGAATTACAATTTGAGAAACCCCTTATTGATCGAATTGAAAATCTTGAAAAAGGGACCATTCAAACCACCATCAAGGGTGAGGCCTATACGTTAGCATTTCATTCGATTCAGGAGCTGCAAGGTGAATACGTGATTGTTGTTCCTCAGGAAGAGTATATGCAGGACATTCGATCAATGGCTGCTTATACAATGGTTATGATTGGTCTAAGCGTAGGGGTTGCCTTTATCATTGTCCTATTATTGGTGAACCGGTTAACCTCCCCAATCGCAAAATTGCGAGAGTCGATGAAAAAAATAAGAGATGGGGATCTTTCAGCAAACGTCCCCGTGGAAACGACGCTGCCCGAAATTGTTTCCCTTCAAAAAAGTTTTGATTCGATGGTATTGAAAATGAAAGACTTAATACATAATATTCATCAAACAACAGACAGTTTATCTTCTACAGGGACAAAGCTTCAATCCTCTTCATCTGAACTATTGAAAGAAAATGAGTATATGGTAGAAACTGTGAGAATGGTGAAAGAGGGGGCAGAACAGACGGCCGGTACTTCTGAAGTAAGTGTCAACCACTTCCAAGAAATGAATATCACTGTGAAATCCATATTTATGAAAATGAATTCCGTCTTCCAGAAAACAAAGGATATGAACGAATCAGCGGGTGACGGGGAGTACAAGGTTGATAAAATGGTAGTGGGGTTGAACAGGGTATCCGGCGACTTCAAGCATATGAATAAGATCATTCAAGATGTGCATGATCAATCATCCTCCATCGTCTCTGTTATCTCATTGATTAATCAAATTGCTGAACAAACGAAACTGCTTGCCCTCAATGCCACGATTGAAGCCGCACGGGCGGGTGAATCCGGTCGTGGATTTGCGGTTGTCGCCAATGAAGTAAAAAAACTTGCAGATCAATCATCAGATGCTACGAAGAATATTAGGGAAACCATTCATACTATGGAGTCAATCACGTTGAATGCTTCCAGGCAATTCGATCAATTTTTCAAAGAATTTCAGTACTACGTATCAGAAGCTACTGAGACACGAGAATCGTTTGATCTGTTGAAAAATGAAATAGATGGTGTCAGCAGGGATCTGCAAAATATGAAGGCGGATTTGGGCTACTTAGAAATATCTCTTCCAAAGGTGGAATCATCAACAGAGGCATTTTCTTCCGTGTCACAAGAAACGTTAGCGGGAACGGAGCAAATGCTTGCTGCCTTTAAAGAGCAGCACGAAAAGGTAAGGAATACCCATGAAGTAGGAGAAAAGCTATTGAATGCTTCTAACCAACTAAAGGAATTAAGCAGGCAATTCAAGTTATAGGGATGAAGCCGAATGGTCCTTATAAAAATGGTGTAAAAGGGAAATCCCTGTCTCCGGGTGAGACAGGGATTCTTATTATGCCCGGATCCTCTTTTGAGGAATCTCTTTCACGACTAAGTAAAGAATGACGGTGATCACAAACCAATCCAATATCGGGGCTGCAGGAATATAGGTTTGCAGCATTTCCATTAGGGTAAAAAATAAGGTGGAAACCGTCGCGGAATAGGCGGTCATCCGAAAGCTTTGCCGGTAGTTAACATTTCGTTTAAGAACATTGGCAAACGTAACACCGATTATGGCGAAGAGGGTGATCTTCAAGAACGTCATTCCGGAAGTGAATAAGTAAAGAAAGAATAACGCTACGGGAAGGAGAATCCATTTCATATCTATTAACGAATCCAATAGTTCGATTAAGCCATCCTTTGTAAGAGCCGTATCTCCAAATAAACTATAGGAAGAAGATTGAACATTTCCTTGATTGATGACTACGAAACTCTTTTCCAAAAAGGCTATCGTATCATCGTTTGCGTCAAGTTTTTCTTCCTTGAGTTCGCCTGTACTGTCAAAGATGATAGTGATGCCTTCCTTTTCTAATGTAATCGGTTCTGCTTGATCGGAAGATAACGAACCATTTTCGATTGTAAAGGGTGGAAATTCAGATTCCACTGAGTCTCTTACATTGTCAATGGCACTGGTTGCAAACGATATAAACTGTAAAGCCACTGGTAAAATAGAAATTAGTGCCAGTAAGAATATGTAACGGATTGTCTTGCCGATTCCCTGAAAGCGGAATGTTGCAATGTCTTTTGGGGAATAGATACTTTTATACAATTGTTGAAATACATTCATTTAAACTTTTCTCCTTTCGTGCATACCCTTTCTATTTTATGCTTGTCTTTCCTCTTCATCAAGTATGGAGAATATGAACAATCTGTAATAATTATATTTTGTAACATAATTGTAATAAAAGACGAGTTTTATTAACCTATTGTAAATTTGGAGTAAAAAGTATTTACCTTTGCTCAATTATATATTAAAAATGATATGGGGTTTTTGTTGTTTAATGTCGAAAATTTAAGTAGGGGTTGAAAAAATGGAATTAAATTGGCAAGAGATGTTGTTTCAGTTCTTTGGAGGACTAGGGATTTTCCTCTTCGGGATAAAATATATGGGGGACGGACTTCAAAAGTCTGCCGGTGAACGCCTGAAAGAAATTCTTGATAAGTTCACGACCAACCCATTCATGGGCGTATTAGCAGGTATTTTTGTTACAGTCTTAATACAGTCCAGTAGTGGAACAACGGTTATCGTAGTCGGATTAGTAAGTGCAGGCTTCATGACACTCAGACAAGCGATCGGTGTCATCATGGGTGCGAATATCGGTACAACGGTAACAGCGTTTATCATCGGAATTGATATCGGTGAATACGCATTACCAATCATTGCAGTTGGTACCGTCATGCTATTCTTCTTTAAAAACAAGAAAGTGCATAATTTAGGTCAGATGATATTTGGTTTCGGTGCATTATTTTATGGACTGGAATTAATGGGTGGAGGAATGAAACCACTTCGTTCACTTGAGGCTTTTCATGATCTAACAGTAAGTATGAGTACCAGTCCTATTCTTGGAGTTGTGATCGGTACATTATTCACTGTGATTGTTCAAAGTTCATCTGCTACAATCGGTATTTTACAAGAGCTATACAGTTCAGATTTAGTGGACATCCAGGCAGCACTTCCTATTTTATTTGGGGATAATATTGGAACGACCATTACGGCAGTTCTGGCAGCTTTGGGTGCTTCAGTTGCTGCAAGACGAGCTGCAGCAGTCCATGTACTCTTTAATCTGATTGGCTCAACAATCTTTTTAATCATATTGCCATTTTTCACTAAGTTTGTTCTGTTTTTACAATCTTCATTTAACCTGAATGAACCGATGACAATCGCTTTTGCTCACGGCTCATTTAATATAACGAATACGATTATCCAGTTCCCTTTCATCGCTCTATTAGCAGTGATCGTAACGAAATTGATCCCTGGGCAGGATTCACTTGTTGATTATAACTCTAAACATTTAGATCCAATGTTTATTGAACAATCACCTTCTATCGCTTTAGGACAAGCTAAGGAAGAAGTCCTTCGCATGGGTAAATTCGCCGTTAAGGGATTAGAAGAAACCAATGAATTCTTAAAGTCAAAGAGCTCTAAGAATGCTGAAGCAGCTTATCAAATTGAAGGAGCCATTAACAATCTTGATAAGAAAATCACAAATTATTTGGTAGATTTATCTTCAGCTTCATTATCTGAAAATGAATCAGAAAGACACTCTATATTGATGGATACCGTTCGCGACATCGAACGTGTAGGAGATCACTTTGAGAATATCGTTGAACTGATTGAATACCAACAAACCAACAAGGTTAAGATTACAGATGATGCAATGAACGACCTTGAAGTAATGTTTAGTCTAACTATTGAAACAGTGGAAAAAGCCTTGAAATCTTTAGACTTGAACGATACTGATATCGCAAGGGAAGTAGCTGAAAAAGAAGATCAGATCGATAAAATGGAAAGAAAGCTTCGCAAACAGCATATTCTGCGTATGAACGAAGGAAAATGTTCGGGACAAGCAGGAATCGTGTTTGTTGATATCGTCAGTAACCTAGAACGTATCGGTGATCATGCAGTCAATATTGCCGAAGCGGTTTTAGAAGTAGAGTAATACAAGTGCTGACCCATTTGATATTTGTCAAATGGGTCAGTTTTTTTTATACTGAATGAGAGGTGTTAAAAGATGGAAATTTTTTATTGGGGTATTATCATCGTATTAATGATTTTAGCCTTTGTGGGATTGATCTATCCGATCTTGCCGAGTGTCCTATTTCTGATTGGAAGCTTTATTTTATACGGCGTGTTTTTCAGTTTTGAACCCTTTAGCTGGTTATTCTGGACTGTGCAGGTCCTGTTTGTGATTCTTCTTTTCGGTGCTGATTACATGGCGAACCTCATAGGGGTAAAGAAATTTGGTGGTACAAAAGCGGGAATATGGGGAAGTACGATCGGTTTGCTTGTCGGACCTTTCGTCATTCCTGTCATCGGGATTCTGATTGGCCCGTTTTTGGGTGCGATCATCGGTGAATGGGTCGTGCATAGATCCAATCTAAAGACCGCCGTAAAAGTAGGTGTTGGATCCGTCGTTGGATTCATCTCCAGTGTCGTGACAAAAGGAATCATCCAGATTGTCATGGCTGTATATTTCTTTTTTGTTATTTGAAGGGGAAATATATTCTTATGACTAGTAATGGAAATATAGGGAATTTTATTCTTGTATGAGAAAAGTGAGAAATAGAAGGCAAAATATTTGAACAGATATAGTAGTTTTGGTAATCTTATACTGAAACGGCCTGAATTCATTGTTCAGGAAACTATACATAGGGAGGAATTTATAATGGCTTACGAATTACCGCAATTACCTTACGCATATGATGCATTAGAACCTCATATCGACAAGGACACAATGAACATTCACCACACGAAACACCATAATGCATATGTTACGAAAGTAAATGATGCACTTCAAGGTCACGATGATTTACTAAGCAAATCCATTGAAGATCTTGTTTCTAACTTAGACGCTGTTCCTGAAGGTGCTCGTACTGCAGTACGCAACAATGGTGGCGGCCACGCTAACCACTCTCTATTCTGGACAGTATTATCCCCGAATGGTGGAGGCGCTCCATCTGGAGAGTTGGCAGATGCTATTTCTTCCAAGTTCGGAAGCTTCGATTCATTCAAAGAAGAGTTCGCTAACGCTGCTGCTACTCGCTTTGGCTCAGGTTGGGCTTGGCTTGTGGTAAACAACGGTGAATTAGAAGTAACAAGCACACCAAACCAGGATAGCCCTCTAATGGAAGGCAAAACACCAGTTTTAGGTCTTGATGTTTGGGAGCATGCTTACTACCTGAATTATCAAAACCGTCGCCCTGATTACATCGGTGCGTTCTGGAACGTTGTGAACTGGGATGAAGTAGCGAAGCGTTATTCAGCTGCTAAATAATTTTACTTGTAGAGGAGAGAGGTTCTTTTAAGAACCTCTCTTTTTTTTGTATAACTTTCCTCCCTTTTTCAAAAGATAGGGGTACGTTAAAGGGGAGTTTTTCAAATGAGTAGATATAAAAAGTTATTAGGCGATATTGATTTAACGAAAGATCTTACTCTGTTGCTGTTGATTGGTGGATTATATTCATTGAGTATTGCGCTCTCAAACACATTCGTAAACATCTACTTGTGGAAGCAGTCAGGTGAATTCATTGACTTAGGTATCTATAATTTAACCGTGGTGATCTTTCAGCCAATAACGTTTATATTAGCTGGAAGATTGGCAAAGAAAGTAGACCGGGTGATTGTGTTACGCTTCGGGGTTATTTTTTTGGCTTTATTTTACATATCTGTATTGACGTTCGGGGAGTCGGCTGAAAATTTTCTGGTTGTATTGGGGGCGTTGCTCGGGATAGGTTATGGCTTTTACTGGTTAGCGTTTAATGTGCTGACCTTTGAAATCACGGAACCTGAAACGAGAGATTTCTTCAATGGTTTCCTCGGTACGTTAACGTCAGCTGGAGGAATGATCGGACCGATCCTCGCAGGTTTCATCATTTCCAGGTATACTTCATTTAAAGGATATACCATTGTGTTCGGTCTATCTCTCCTGCTATTTGCTATTGCCGTCCTTATGAGCTTCTTTCTTAAAAGGCGACCTGCCTCCGGAAGATATCTATTCCTCAGAATTCTGGAAGAAAGGAAAAACAATGATAATTGGCGGCACATTACGAACGCCCACTTCTTCCAGGGATTGAGGGAAGGAACGTTTATCTTCATTATTTCTGTGTTTGTGTTCATCAGCACGGGAAGTGAGTTTGCCATTGGTACATTCGGACTCATTAACTCAGGGATCGCATTCGTTGGCTATTACATTGCATCCAGGGTGATTAAAAAAAAGTTTCGGAAAAAGGCCATTTTATTAGGTGGAATCCTTCTCTACCTGGCAATATTCTTGATTGTGTTTGATGTCACTTACACGAAGTTATTGCTCTATGCCGGGGTGATTGCCATTGCGTACCCCATACTCCTGGTACCCTATATTTCCATGACATATGATGTGATAGGAACGGGCTGGAACGCCGCTGAAATGAGAATTGAGTATATTGTCGTAAGGGAAATTTTCTTGAATCTGGGAAGGATTGTATCAGTCACAGCTTTTATAGTTGCCGTCACATTTTTCAATCACGAAGAGAGCATCCCCATCCTCTTACTAATGCTTGGAGCGGGTCATACCCTCATTTATTTCTTCGTGCGAAAAGTGGATTTGCCCATATAGGATATTAAAGCAAAGAGAGGGAAAGATTTCCTCTCTTTGCTTATGTCTAGATTATCCTTGTACTTTTCTATAAAATAAGAAGGGATGGTAACGATATAAAGATATTTTTACATAGAGGAAGGGTTGGAAAGATTGAAAAGAAATAGGAGAAAAAGAAAGACGCATGTTCCCGTTCGGATGAATCTGCTGTTTTTTGCCGTGTTCTTATTATTTTCTCTTCTGGTACTTAGACTGGGACTCGTTCAAATAGTGAATGGAGAAAGCTACAAGAAGGAAGTAGAAAGAACAGAGGATGTTGTCGTCAATACAGGTGTGCCACGAGGGAAAATGTATGACCGTTATGGTAATGTGATCGTGGATAATGTTCCGCTGAATGCGATTACGTATACACGTGCAAACAACACCAAGATCGAAGAGATGATGGAGGTCGCTTCCAAGCTTTCTGAGTACATTGAAAAAGATACAAAAGAAGTGACTGAAAGAGACAAGAAAGATTATTGGTTGTTAAATAATAAAGAACAAGCAGATAAAAAAGTGTCAGAAGAGGAAATAAAAAAGCTTCAAAACAATGAAGATTTCTCTGAAGACGATGTGAACGCGAAAGTGTACCAAATGAGACTGGATCGGATCACAAAAGACGAGTTAGCGTCACTGACTGAAAAAGATCTGGAAATCATTGCGATTTATCGTGAGTTCTCCAGCGGATATGCATTAAATCCGCAAATTGTGAAAAATGAAGGGGTCACCCCGGAAGAATTCGCCGTCGTCAGTGAACATCTCAATGAACTTCCCGGCATCAATACCACTACAGATTGGAAGCGATCCTACGTATTTGATGATACGTTGAGGACGATTCTAGGGAACGTATCTTCCTCAAGGGAAGGTTTGCCGAAGAACCTGGTAGATTCCTATTTAGCGAAAGACTACAACCGGAATGATCGTGTAGGGAAGAGTTACGTTGAATTAGAATATGAAGATGTCCTTCAAGGTCAAAAGGAACAAATCAAAAACGTCACCAAAGGCGGTAGCGTGTTGGAATCCGTACTCGTTCAAGAAGGGCAACGGGGAAAAGATATTGTTCTGACAATCGATATGGAGCTTCAGCGTGAAGTCGAAAAGATAATAGAAGAAGAATTACGAAAACAGATTGTGAATCGCGGTGAGTCTCCTAACCTGGATCGTGCTTACGTGGTCATGATTGACCCAAATACCGGTGAAATATTGGCCATGGCCGGGAAGCAGTATGTAAAGAACTCAGAAACTGGGAAATATGAGATGAGGGATGCTGCTTTAGGAACCTTTACGTCTTCTTATGAAGTGGGGTCGGTGGTAAAGGGTGCCACTGTATTAACCGGATACATGACAGGGAATTTAAAACCGGGAGAAGTGTTAATTGATGAACCATTAAAAATCAAAGGGACAAAGCCAAAATCTTCGTGGTTCAATAGATACCAGCGAATTCCCATGTCTGACTTGTTTGCTCTGGAGAAGTCTTCTAATTCATACATGTGGAAGGTTGCCCTTAAAGTAGCAGGCGGTCAGTATGTACCGAATGAGCCGATTGTTAATAATCCGGAAGCATTTGACATCTTTCGGAACCACTACGCTCAATTCGGATTAGGTGTGCCGACTGGAATAGACTTACCTGGTGAATCTTCCGGACTTACAGGTACAGACACCACTCCTGGTTTCCTACTGGATTTAGTGATTGGTCAGTTCGATACGTATACAACGATGCAATTAGCTCAGTATATTTCAACCATTGCAAATGATGGATATCGCGTGGAACCACATATCATGAAAGAAATCAGAGAACCGACAAACGATCTGGAAAGCCTGGGGCCAATCCTGTTTGAAAAAGAAACGAATGTGCTGAATCGAATTGATGCTACACAAGCTCAAATCGAGCATGTCCAAAAAGGTTTTTACAGGGTGTACCACTCCCCTGATGGAACGGCATATGATCAATTTAAGAATGCACCATATAATGCGGCAGGTAAATCGGGTACCGCTGAGACGTATGTGGATGGAGAGCTGAACTACAACACGACTCTTATCGGATACGCCCCATTTGATAACCCTGAAGTGGCTTATGCCACAATGGTTCCCGCTTCTCATATCCAAGCAAGCGGAGTAGCCGATCCTTACGTGAATAAATACATCTCTAAACGAGTGATGGATAAGTACTTTGAACTGAAGAAGAAACGTGCAGAAGAAGTGAAGGACCCGACTTCAGTTAACAAGAAAGTAGAAAATGCTGAAGAGGCAGAAGAACAAATGCAAGAAGAAAGAGAACAGAATAACTAAGCAAACTTTAGCTGATTTCCACGAAATGAATTTCTGGAAATCAGCTTTTTTCTAATGGTGTTAAGTCTTTTTACTCAAGATCAAAAGAACATTTTTAGAATGAAAACGGGAATCAGGGTTAAATCTTATAAATATTTGAGGTTTTTTAAGCGAACTACATAATTTGCAAAAGTATGTCTAATACTATGTTTATAAGGATTACATGAGGTTCTTCAAGTTCTGTTAAGGGTCTGAAAGGTGAAGAATAATGTCGAATTTACAAAACCTTTACAAACGGTTAAAACCTTATTAACACTCATCTATTAATCTATTACTCGTAGGACAAAACAACCAAGTTTCTTAGGGGGAATTTAGGAATGAAAAGCTTTAAGTATCTGGCAATGTCAGCAATGATCGGATCAGCTCTTGTATTAGGAGCATGTGGTGCTCAAGGTGGAGCAGAGAATGGTTCAGGAGAACAACTATCCGGCAGTGTAAAAATGGATGGTTCATCGACTGTAGCTCCAATCATGGAAGCTGTTAACGAAGAGTATGCAGCTACACAACCTGATGTAAAAGTATCGATCGGTGTATCCGGTTCTGGTGGTGGGTTTGAAAAATTCATCGCAGGTGAAACGGATCTTTCAAACGCTTCCCGTCCAATTAAAGACGAAGAAAAGCAAAAGCTGGAAGAAGCTGGTATAGATTTCACTGAATTTGAAGTTGCTAAAGATGGTCTTACAATCGTTGTTAATAAAGAGAATGACTGGGCAAAAGATATGACAGTCGAGGATCTTCAAAAGCTTTGGGTTGAAGATGGAAAGACAAAGAAATGGTCTGATATCAATCCTGAATGGCCGGATGAAGAAGTGAAATTCTATTCTCCTGGTACTGACTCAGGAACATATGATTATTTCAACGAAGCAATTTTAGAAGAAAAAGATATGGTTAAACAAAACATTCAGCTTTCTGAAGATGATAACGTTCTTGTACAAGGTGTAACGGGTGATAAAAACGCGATCGGATTCTTCGGTTATGCTTATTACCTTGCAAATAAAGAAGAACTTAAAGCGGTTAAAATCGGCGGAGTTGAGCCGAATAACGAAACAATCGAGAGCGGGGAATACACTCCACTATCACGTCCATTGTTCGTTTATGCTAAAAACGCTTCTGTTAAAGATAATGAAGCTGTATATGATTTCATGAAATTCACTCTTGATAACTCTGCTGAAATGGCAGAAGCAGTTGGATATGTAAGTCTTCCTGAAGATAAAATCAAAGAAGCTACTGAAAAATTAGAAGGTCTTAAATAAGTATTAATCGTTGTTAAAGTCAAAATGAACGGATGAGAAGCGATTACTTGCTTCTCATCTTGTCATGTGGATGAAAGGGGTTTACATTATATGGCTACAAATTCAAAAGGATCTTCATACTCTGTTTCAGAGATGATTGCACAAAAAAGTGGTAAAGGCTTAAATCGTTCTGTTGAAAAGTCTATACCATGGATCTTGTTTGCATTAGCCGGGGTTTCAGTATTAACAACCATAGGTATCGTATTTACACTTATCTTTGAAACATTTACTTTCTTTTCAAGAGTATCGGTATTTGAGTTCATAACAGGAACAGAATGGTTTCCTTTTTCCATTCAGAATCCAAGTTACGGAATCATTCCTTTAATCTCGGGAACATTGAAGATTACCGGAATAGCTGTAGTGGTAGCAGTACCGATAGGACTTGCTTCCGCCATTTATTTGAGTGAGTACGCAACGGATCGTTCAAGACGGTTCATCAAACCGATATTAGAAGTGTTAGCGGGGATTCCAACGATTGTATTTGGGTTCTTTGCTCTAACATTTGTTACTCCTTTATTGAAGTCCTTTATACCTGGATTAAGTATATTTAATGCATTAAGTCCTGGAATTGTAGTTGGGATCATGATTATTCCCATGATTGCTTCTCTATCTGAAGACGCGATGTCGTCTGTTCCGAATTCCATACGTGAAGGTGCACAGGCATTAGGGGCAACCAAATTAGAAGTGGCACTTAAGGTTGTTTTGCCCGCTGCTGTATCAGGCATCGTTGCATCGATTGTTCTTGCCATCTCCCGTGCAATTGGAGAAACCATGATTGTAACGGTTGCTGCAGGTGCTTCTCCAAACCTTTCTTGGAATGTTACTGATTCCATCCAAACGATGACATCGTATATCGTTCAGGTAAGTACTGGAGATGCAGGATATGGAACGACGATTTACTATAGTATTTATGCAGTAGGTTTCACGCTATTCTTATTCACACTAGGTATGAACCTGCTTGCTCAATACATCTCTAAGCGATTCAGAGAGGAGTATTAATCATGAAGTATATCAATCAGGAAAATGTCTTAAAAAAGATGTCATCCAGACTAATGGTAAATAGCGTCTTTAAAGGGCTTTTCTTAATGGCGACTTTATTTGGCTTAGTCGTATTATCTGTCTTATTATATCGGGTATTCACTCAAGGAATTGGATACTTGGATTTGCAATTTTTACAAAATGTAGGGTCGAGGTTCCCAGAAAAAGCGGGAATTTATGCCGCCTTTATGGGAACGATATGGCTGATGTTCGTTGTAGTCATTGTTTCGTTCATATTGGCAGTGGGAACGGCCATTTATTTAGAAGAATATGCTATACAAAACAAGATCAATAAATTTATCAAAGTAAATATTTCAAACCTTGCAGGTGTTCCTTCCGTTGTATTTGGTCTCTTAGGTTTAACGATCTTTGCCCGGGCCTTTGCTCTTGGTCAAAGTGTACTGGCGGCCGGTTTGACGATGAGTTTACTCATACTTCCTGTAATTATTGTTGCGGCACAGGAAGCGATCCGTTCGGTACCAAGAGAGCTAAGGGACGCTTCGTATGGGATGGGTGCTACAAAGTGGCAGACCATTACCAGAGTCGTATTACCAGCTGCAATACCCGGGATATTGACAGGAAGCATTTTAGCGTTTTCCCGTGCAATCGGAGAAACTGCGCCCCTCGTCGTTATCGGTGTACCAACCATATTACTATTTACACCAGGTTCCATCTTGGATACATTCACAGCACTTCCAATGCAAATTTATGATTGGACAAGACGACCGCAAGCGGATTTCCATGATGTGGCAGCTGCGGGGATCATCATCCTGCTGGGCTTACTACTAATAATGAACTCGATTGCAGTGTTAATTCGTAATAAGTTTCAGAAGAGATATTAATAAGTTATTAATTGGTTTTTTATTGGATGAAGGAGGCTTTCGAAATGCAAACGATCAAATCAAAAGAAAGTAACATGGTTAATCATATAGAAGCAAAAGAAGCAGTATATCAAACGAAACAATTGAACTTATGGTATGGTACGAATCATGCGTTAAAGAATATCGACCTGGATATCATGGAAAATGAAGTTACGGCAATCATTGGACCTTCAGGATGTGGTAAGTCAACGTATATCAAAACATTGAACCGAATGATCGAATTGATTCCAAGCGTTAAGACTTCTGGTGATATCATCTATCGCGATCGCAACATTTTTGACAGTAAATACCGCGTTGAGGAATTGCGTACAAAAGTAGGAATGGTATTCCAAAAACCAAATCCTTTTCCGAAATCGATTTACGATAACATTGCATATGGACCACGCATTCATGGAATCAAAAACAAAAAAATGCTGGATGAAATTGTTGAAAAAAGCTTACGCGGTGCAGCAATTTGGGATGAAGTGAAAGATCGTCTGAATCAAAATGCATATGGACTATCAGGTGGACAGCAGCAGCGTATCTGTATAGCAAGATGTCTTGCCATTGAACCGGATGTCATTCTAATGGATGAACCTACTTCTGCTCTTGATCCGATTTCTACATTAAAGATAGAAGAACTTGTTCAGGAGCTTAAAACAGAATACAGTATTATTATTGTTACTCATAACATGCAACAGGCTGCACGTATTTCTGATCGCACAGCCTTCTTCCTGAACGGGGAAGTAGTTGAATTTGACAAAACAGATAAAATCTTCTCTACTCCATCTGACAAGCGTACAGAAGACTATATCTCCGGTCGTTTCGGTTAATTCACATTAGAAGAAGGATAAATGCCAATAGGTGTTTAATTCCTACTATTGAGAAGATGAAGTGTTGAAATAGGAAGGGGCATAAACATGGCAGTAAGAGGACAATTTGATGCGAATTTAAAAGAGTTGCAAACCAAACTAATGGATTTGGGAAATATTGCAAGGCTTGCACTTGAGAGAAGTATTGTGGCGTTAGAAGAGAAGGATGTTGATACGGCGCTTGCCATTATCGAAGGCGACCAGAAAGCCGATGATCTGGAAGAGGAAATCAATGATTTAGCCATTCTGACTATAGCTAAGCAGCAACCAGTGGCAACTGATTTAAGAAGAATCATCGTTGCGATCAAAATTGCTTCAGACTTGGAAAGAATCGCCGATTTCGCTGTGAATGTAGCGAAATCAACGATCCGTATCGGTAATGAACCTCTGATTAAACCGATTCATCATATTAAGGAAATGCATGCCATCACATCTGAAATGATTCAGCTTACATTAGAGTCATTTGTCGAAGAAGATGTGGCGAAAGCAAAGAGAATCGCTGATATGGATGATAAGGTGGATGACTTATATGGTGAAACGATTGTAGAGCTTCTGACTCTCAATAAAGAAAAGCCTGAATTCACGGCTCAGATTACTCAGCTCTCTTTCATCTGCCGTTATCTTGAAAGAGCTGCGGATCATTCTACAAACATTGCAGAAGGTGTATTCTATCTAGTGAAAGGTCGTCGTTACGACTTGAATGAATAGACTCTACCAAAAAAAGCTGTCCTTTTTCGGGACAGCTTTTCTTATGTTTTGTTACAGTTTCGAAATGAGTTGCTGAACTTCTGTTTTAGAAAGTGCGGATTGTTTTGCAATTTGTTCGACAGGTATACCTTGTTGATATAACGCAATGACTTGATTTTTCACGACCTCATGAATGGGTTTCCTGATGGGGGCTGTTCTCTTTAATGGGGTGTCACCATTCACCATCAGCTCTTCTTCGAGTACCCGTATTCTCTTCTTCAACTGATAATGCTCCTGAAGAACATTCATTGACAATTCTTCCATGTCTTTTTCAATATCACGATACCGATCCCGTTGAAAAAACGAAATGACTAGTAATAGGATAGAGAAGCTTACTAATCCAATGAATAGTAAATCCACTATATCACCTCATGCAGTATTATTCTCCTTTAGTTATAGCATAGATAATGGCTTATCTCTATATGATGGAAGGATAAATTTGTGGAAAGAACCAATATTTTGTCGAATGTCATTGGGTAATTATGAAAGAATCTTGTCGTTCCAATCATGTAATCGCTTTAATATCATTTCAGCATAATAATTTGTAAAAAAAATGCATGATAAATCCCACTATCACCACGTTTAACAAGATACGACAAAATGCGTTTATTGTAGGTTTTTGAATAGGGTGTTACGATGAATCTATAGATAATTGTCATAATTTTTAGATTGAATTTATATAATATTTGGTTACTCTTTAGGAGGAATTGTTTTGATCACAGAAATCATTCGGTTAAAAGAACAAGGAGTGTCATTCAGGAAAATTGCCAAAGAGCTGAATACGACCGTTGGGAAAGTTCAATATCAATGGGTGAAGTATCAGAAGGCTCAGGGGAATCCTACTGTAAATGTGGGGGCCCCTGTAGAAGTGATTGAGCCGGAAGTACCGAAAAAACGAGTAGGAAGAGCTTCCTTTGGAAGAAAGATGCCTAAGCCCCGTGCGAAAAACCCGCGTGCCACTGAATTATCGATCATGTTCTCTACGTCATCCAGAATCTATTGCTATTGGAATATTACACAAGAATGGATTCGCCATGTGAAAAGCCATTTTAAAATGAATGCTGACCCTCAATCTTTTGTCCTTCGTTTATATGATATTACATCGATTTCCTTTAACGGGCATAATCATCACGCATACTCAGATTCATATGTTCCGCATACAGAGAGTGATTGGTTTGTAAATGGTCTAAAGGAAAACAGAAGCTACTGTATGGAAATTGGTATGCGCTTACCGTCCGGTGACTTTGTTGCATTCACACGCTCCAATGTACTACATACCCCAAGAACGTCCCATCATCAGGAGTATCATAGTATGAAAGAGTTATTTGAATATGAGCAAGGATTAATTAAAGAACCGAAATGGGTGGAGCATGTGAGCACCTATTCGTATTATGTAATGAATCAGGGGGAAAAGGCATGAAAGGACTTTCGGCAGTGATGATATATCCACAATTTAACGAAACGGCTTTTTCACAATGTAACGAACGAGAAGATCTACTGACATCCATCCTTCTCGAAAATAGTGCTTTGTTAGATCTTCTTCAGCGTAACGGAGCATCCGCGATACCTGTCGTGATGAACCCTACCCTCTTCTCCCTTTTTATGAGTGAAGAGTTTAAGGAGAAAGCCCACTCAATCATTCAATCCAATCTTCTGCAAGCAGAGCCGCATGAAAAGAGTAAATGGCAGCTGATCTATTCTCAGTGGTCGACCCATGACATGAATTTCGTACAAGCCTATAAGAGTCTGGTGGTAGAAGGTAAAGCTACCGTTATTCCTACGACTGTAAGCTCATTTCCACTGACACATTACAGGACTCCGAGGGCGATTGAATCACAGGTGCGTATGAGTACATTGTTGTATAAGCAGTATTTCCAAATGATTCCGAAGTTTTTCTGGTTACCGCGGGCAGCATATGTTCCTGGAATTGACTTATACCTTACTAAGCAAGGAATCGAATTCACCTTTATTTCCTCCTTCTCGTATGAACATAGTGAAAAAGAGAGGGATAGCGGTGTCATAAGAACGCCAAGGGGGTTAAAGTTAATACCGGTTTCAGAAGGAAGAATCGGAGCATTAGAAGAGAATGTCGATTCACTCGCCGTTGTTTTCATCGAGGATCATTCTAGCTACGATGAATGGATGAATGGGGAGAGCGCACACTCATTAGAGGAGAAGGTGGAATCTTCTACTGCTCTTTCCAGAGTAGGTTTTGGGTATCTTGGGATGGAGAAGCAGAGCCCGATTCTATCAGACCCGGCCATGAAGAATATCCGAATCATTCATCGTATGGAAGAGAAACTGGACGAACTGTATTCATCTGCAGAACAGACAGAGGTCGCACATCAACTAATGCGGGAATGGGTCGCGAGCATGGAAGGGACGAATATTGAGTCTGGCTTGACGACCATTCACTTTGACAGCTTACTTGATATGGTAACGGGGGGGAAGGTTGATGAACATTTATTCCTTCATCGTAAAAGGGTCGTTCCATTCCCATCTGATGAAATCCTTGAAAAGCTCTTTGCAGGCAATATAGAAGAGAAAGCAGTGAAACAGGATTCCGTTCTGGTCCTCTCGTGGGAATACCCGCCGAATATCGTGGGGGGACTCTCGAGGCATGTGTATGACCTGGCTAATAATCTTGTGAAAAAAGGGAAACAGGTGCACGTTCTTACGACTAAAACAAATGATGCCCTGTCACTTGAGAAAATGGAAGGGGTTACGATTCACCGTGTGCATCCCCTGCATCCCTATGAAGAAGACTTCTTCACATGGGTATTTGATTTGAATCAGGCGTTCATTCATTACGCTCATGATCTCTTAAAAGATGAAAGAATCACTCATATTCATGCCCATGATTGGATTGTATCCACTTCAGCAATGAAACTGAAAGAGTATTATTCGATTCCTCTCATAACGACCATTCATGCAACGGAACATGGACGGAATCAGGGGATTTACACGGATTTGCAACACAAGATTCACCGGGAGGAGCAGCTTCTCATTCGTGCATCCGACCATCTTATTGTGTGCAGTGAGCATATGAAAGAGGAGATCAAGAGCCTATTTACTATCGAAGCACCAGTCGCTGTGATACCCAATGGGGTGGAATTGGAGAAACTCGATCAATCCTCTCCTTATAGTTTTGTACAGCCATCCACTCCTTATTTCTTTTCAATCGGACGGATGGTTCATGAGAAAGGGTTCGACACGATTATCAGGGTAGCCTCACAGTTAAAGAGAGAAGGATTCAACATCTCGTTTATCATAGCCGGAAAAGGGCCAATGTTAGAGCATTATCGTCAAATGGTAGCCCATGAAGACCTGGGTGATTGTGTGTCCTTCATCGGATACATTTCTGATAGGGAGCGGAATGATTATTTGAAAAATTGTTTAGCGGTTATTTTCCCCAGCCTTTATGAGCCATTCGGTATTGTTGCCCTGGAGGCGATGGCTTTCCGTAAAGGGGTGGTCGCATCCAATACGGGAGGACTTAAATCAATCGTGAAACATGAACAAACCGGCTTATTATTTGAGCCCAATCATGAACAAAGCCTTTATGGACAATTGGTCTCATTAATTGAAAACCCTTCAAAATCGGAGCAATTAGGGAATCTCGGTTTCAAAATGGCTCAATCCATGTTCAGTTGGGACCGGATCGCTGAACAAACCATCCACGTATACGATGATGTGCTTCTTCAATCAAAAGTAGAAGGCATAAAAAGATGAAGGCCGTGATATTGGCAGGTGGAGAAGGCAAGCGGTTAAGACCCTATACAATGTCGATTGCAAAGCCGATGGTTCCGATTCTGAATAAGCCAATTCTGGAATACAGCATCAACCTCCTCAGGTCATATGGAATTAAAGATATTCTCATCACCACCTGTTACAAAGGCGAAACGATAAAAGACTACTTTGGGGATGGGAAACGGTTCAATGTAAACATTACCTATCTGGAGGAAAAATCCCCCCTTGGAACAGCAGGAGGAGTCTTCCTCGCCAGGCACAGACTTCGTGAACCGTTCCTGGTGTTAAGTGGAGATGCATTCACGAATATTCCAATAGATAAAGTCATTGAATTCCATTATGAGAAAAGAGCGGTAATGACCGTGGTCTCAAAAGAAGTAGAGAATCCAAAAGAATATGGGATTTGTCATACAGACGAAAATCGTAAATTGGTTAATTTTGTCGAAAAGCCGGAAGAGTGGGTAGGAAATGAGGTGAACACCGGGGTATATATGTTAGATCCAAGACTGCTTGATCGCTATGCTCACTTAGGAGTGAGGGATTTCGGGCAGGATTTCATTCCTCAACTGCTTACGAACAATGAGGAAGTCTATGTCTTCAAAACAAGTGCCTATTGGAGAGATATCGGAAACCCGGAAGAATATAAATGTGCACGTGATGATCTCATGAGGGGGCAATATTCTCCCCCCTCCTTTATAAAAGGCTCCCACCACTCTAAAGACTTTATAGAGCCTTTTATCACCAGACTTCAAGTAGCGTGTCCAAATGGTAAAAAACCCATCGTCCTTGCTAAATTACTGGAAACCGTTCCGTCTTCCTCCAGTCAGAAAGAAATCGTTTTTGATCATAGAGATGGTGGCCGAACGAAAATCATCAGTGATTCAAAAAGAGGATTCATCATTTATTCCAAAGCTGACAGACGGAATCTGGCAAGGGAGCTTGCCAGATATTATGGAATGAAAATAAAAATCTGGCAAAAGGTGTAGAGGCTAATGAAGGAGAATCCGAATGAAAAGTTCCATATCCAAGGAATAGCCTGGAACAGGAATAATGAATATGTACCCCTTTACTCAGAGAAACTAACCTCCCTTACCGGCATAAATGTGAAAATTCACGAACATATTGAAGGGTGGGGAGAATCCTTTGCCTTCGAAATGGAAAATACCACAAAGGAAAGCAGGCATTTTAAGGTTTTTTTTCTCATTGAATGGCTCGCTTGTAAAGAAGATGGAGTTGGGGTCTTATCATTATCTAAGGATACGTTCTGGAATTACAGTGGTAAACGTGTTGCCATCACGAATATTGTTTCCTGCGCGGGCTCTGTTAAGAAATCCATCTATCCCCTTAATTTGAAAGGTTTACACCTATGGAAAAAATCCCTGAGTAACGGAAGCCTTTACTACTATCCGATCACCAATGGCCTTAATATGATGGTCTATATGTTAGACTTCTCATTCAAGCCTTTTGAAGTGAAACAAGGCAAAGTGTATGCGATTGAAGGTGCTTTTGAAGAAGAGGTTTCAAATTTAAGCGATAGAATAAAAAACGGACTAGCATTTCCGAAAGAAAAATGATATTATATAAAAGTCGTATGAATAGTAGAAGATGTATATGTTTGGAGGGAAACAATAATGCGTGTAAACATTACTTTAGCTTGCACAGAAACTGGTGAGCGTAACTATATTACAACTAAGAACAAGCGTAACAACCCAGACCGTCTTGAGCTAAAAAAATATTGCCCGAAATTAAAGCGTGTGACTCTTCACCGCGAAACGAAATAAGCAGCCGGATTTTATCCGCTGCTTTTTTTTTATGCTCATAACTGTCTCAACATCGCATTTACATAGAGAATCCATTAAAATAATATGTGTAAAGTAAGCATGGAGGGATATCTAATATGGAAAAGAAAGAACTGCGGAATCTTCAGCTTCAAACATTGAAATCGATCGATCATATAGCGTATCAACAAAAGTGTTTCGTAATTGAACAATTACTCTTTCAGTCTCCTGAGTGGAAAAACAGTACCACTATCGCGGTGACCATTTCAAAGCCTCCGGAAATCAATACGTGGAACATCATCAAACGGGGATGGGAGGAAGGGAAATCGGTAGTAGTCCCGAAATGTTTTCCGAAACATCGTGAATTGGTCTTTTATGAGCTTCATGATTTCCATCAGCTCGAACCATCCTATTTTGATTTGTATGAACCAGACCCCGACAAGTCAACCGTTGTACATAATGACGCTATTGAATTGATGATCGTGCCTGGTTTGGCTTATACAGAAAAGGGATACCGGCTGGGGTTTGGTGGGGGATATTATGACAGGTTACTCTCTAGCTATCCCGGACGGACAATGTCCCTTGCCTTTGTAGAGCAAATGGTCGAGACATTGCCAATCGAATCTTTCGACATACCCGTTGAATCGATTTTGACGGAAAAGGGACGGATCGATTGTGGTTCTTGAGTATTTCTTTCTTCTCCTTTTTATTTTCTCCATCGCCATAGCTGGGTGGAAAACCAGTAATTTAAGTCTCTCAGGCGCTGTCATGGCCATCATGATCGGCCTCGCTATTGGCTATTCATATGGGTTTGAGGGGCTGTTTATATTAGGCGTGTTCTTCTTGTCATCAAGCATATGGTCACGCCTTTTTAAGAAAAGCAAGATAGGGATCGAGGAGCGCTTAGCGAAAACGTCCATCAGGGACTGGCAGCAAGTGTTGGCGAACGGAGGTCCTGCAGCCCTCTTTGCCATATTATTCAGTGTGACGGGAAACGAAGTCTGGACCCTGGCCTTCATTGCGTCGATCGCGGGGGCAAACGCTGATACATGGGCATCAGAAATAGGTCCTCTCAGTCATAAAATGCCGTTTTCCATAAGAACATTCAGGAGAGTTCCCAAAGGCACGTCGGGTGCGGTTTCCATCACCGGTACGGTAGCGGCTTTATTTGGATCTGCCCTTATCTCAATGGCCTCATTGATCTTGTTGAATGTCTGGGATGTCTCTCTCTTCTTACTCCTTCTCCTTTCCGGGTTTTTAGGAAACATCGTGGATACAGTACTTGGTGCGTTCATTCAGTTGGAGTACCGTTGTCCGGTCTGCAATCTTCGAACAGAGGCATCCGTTCATTGCGGGCATCACACAGAAAGAACGAAAGGGCTTCCGCTCATGAATAATGAGACAGTGAATGCTATGTCGAGTCTTTTTGCAGGATTATTTATGCTCATATTCTATTGACGGTACCGAAAGAAAGTATGGTTTCCTTGTAATTTAGTGGAATAAGCTTCTCTATAATGATCCAAACTACTATCAGGAGGGATCATTATGAACGGATGGACAAAATGGTTAGTGCTGGGCGGTTTGGTTCTTTTTCTGATTCCGAATCGATATCGACTGTTAAATGTATTTCTAGGGAACTTTCTCATTAGAAAATTTGCTGTGAAAGCAGCCATGGGGATACCCGGTATTCGCTCTAAATTCATTCAAGGTGCATTCAGAGGATAACAGTGAAATAGACTGTAAGGGGGAAAATCCCTCATACAGTCTTTTTTGTTTTACAGGTTAAGAAAAGGTTCGGTATAGTAGGGGTAGAATAGGATTTCTTAAAAAAGAAAGTAGTGGATGATGTGGATTTACGTTATCATTATTTGTTTTGGAAGATAGCTTATCATCTCGTTGAAGATAAACACTATCGAATTCTTAATCTCTCCCCCAATCAGGATGAAATATGGCTGGAGAATACCGGTAAGAAAGAAGCGAACGTCATTCGACTGGTCCGGAAAGATCTGGATTGGGGAAACTGGGTCAAGCGGGATATGGAATTGACCTCCGTGAATGGGGAGAAAATCAGAAAATCCCTTGGGAAAAGGCAGCTTCAAATGAAGAATATCTATGTCTCCACTTATCCACCTGTAGATGCAGATCCCGATTTATTCCAGGAACCCCTGAATAACCAAAAGACATCCGTTCAGCCACTTCTTCTTCATGGTGATCAGAGTGTCGAAACGCTTAGGAATGACCCTTTATTCAATGACGGGGAATGGGACCTCCCCCCGGAGATATTGGATGCCAATGTAGAGTGGATAAAAAGCATGACCATGACTTCTTCTTCCAAACAGATACAAAAGGAAAGGCAGCTGTTTGAAAAAGGAAAGCCGTTCTTTACCTATTTCTTCATTGCAATCCAATTGATCATGTTCTTCATTCTTGAACTAAATGGTGGAAGCAAGGATCCACAAACACTGATTGAGTTCGGTGCCAAGTACAATCCCCTCATGATTGAAGGAGAGTGGTGGCGCCTTGTCACCCCGATCTTTCTGCATATAGGAATACTGCATTTACTTATGAATACGCTGGCCCTGTTTTATCTGGGAATGGCAGTGGAGAAAATGTTCGGACGACTCAGATTCATCTTCATTTACATGATATCGGGAATCACGGGCTCTCTAGCCAGCTTTCTTTTCACATCCAATCTTTCCGCAGGGGCCAGTGGGGCAATCTTCGGCTGTTTCGGTGCACTGCTGTATTTCGGTGTATTATATCCGAAGATTTTCTTTAGAACGATCGGTACCAATATTATTGCGGTGATCCTGTTGAACTTAGTCCTGGGGTTTACACTCCCGGGAATTGATAATGCAGGTCATATCGGTGGGTTGGTGGGAGGTTTTCTCGCAGCAGGAATGGTCAGCTTGCCGAATGCTCTCCGCCCACTGCGTCAATTGCTATTTCTGACGGGAAGCATCCTACTTGTTGGGGTTCTTGTATCGAGGGGGATAGGTGGAGATCCAACCTCTTGGGACGTTAACACTGTGAATGGGGTGGCTCAAGAAAAGATTTCCAATCAACAGTGGGAGGAAGCGGAAACTATTCTTATCCCGGTGGTTGAAGAAGGCTCACCGAATGCACAGACATATTTCTACTTATCATATGCTGAAATCAAGATGAACAAATTAGCACAAGCGAAAGATCATTTGAGAGCTGCAATCCAGGAAAATGGTGAGTTTCATGAAGCTCACTACAATCTTGCGTTAATTCTGATCGACTCAGGTGACAGAAAGGAAGCTCTTGTTCATGCAAAAAAAGCCTATGAATTAAATAGGCAGGATGAAAAGTATGAAAAACTTTATAAAGAGTTACAGGAGAACATTTAAATGGAAATCTGTTGTTTAAGTAAAGAAGCTTCTCCATTTTTATCAATCAGTAACACGAGAACTTCCTTTCGATCTTTTTTCACTAATATAAGTGGGATGGAACTGTCTATCGACTCAATGACAGAGCCATCCTCTTTTTTAATTCCTAAATAATAGTTTTTATAAAGTCCTTCCCATAGGTTTCCTATAACACGTTCCCATTCTTGCTCGGTAAATCCTTCCAAAGGTTGATCTTCTAATTTAGGGAGTTGAGTTAATGGAAAGGATGTATAGTCTTCCGTAGGGATTTTCATGGCTGCGATTGCGTTTTCCCATTGATAGTCCAGCTGTTGGGAAGTCACTTTGTCCAGTATGTTTTTCCATTCTTTTTCTGCATCTGTACCGGGTTGTCGGAAGGCATTTAATGGGCTGAAATTCGAATCAATCACATACAGTGTATCTTCTGACATTTTTTGTGCACTCGTAAAATCTGTTTCCGTTTCATGAATTTCAGAATAGTGGAAAGACACAGCTTGAAGCAGACTACTTTCTTTTCCCTTTATGGTTGATTCCTCAACAATTTGATCGGTGTCCTGTTCCCATTCATTCATGAGCCCTTTTAGTCTTCCGTTCATAAATAAAAAGCCCACATCCTGACGTAAATAGGCAGGTGTATCAAGCTTTGAAGATACCTTCCAGTTCACCTCATAATGATCATTTTTCTTCTCGGGTTGAAGCATCAGAATGGTAGTGGCAGATTCATAGGAAACATGTTCATTTATCGGGAAAAAAATAATGCTTTCCTCCGTTTGGGGCTTGTAAACATATTGAATCCCAAGAGCAACAATGCACATGATGACAAGAAAGGGCATGGCTTCTTTTAGTCTTTGCTTCATTTCGTTCACTCCATTAGTATGTCCATTTAGTAAATAGTATGAAGCGCATGATATCAATATGATAGGATGTATGTTTTCTAGTTGCTTTGTCTAGGATGGTAAAGATGGAAATTCATGTAAAGGTATTGGGAGTGAAGGCTAATGACAAATCAAAAGAAAAAGCCTGTCTCTACTCAGATTGAAGAAAACACCAATTATCTAAGGGATACCTTAGCAGTAGACAAAAGCTTTGATGTCATTCAATTGGATTTGGAGTATGCTGAGAGAAAAATGGCGATGTTTTTAGTGGATGGCTTTGTTAAAGATGATATTATGCATTATCTGATGAAGCTTTTGTCAGGACTTAGTCCTGAACAATTAGAAGAAGACACGTTAGAAAAATTATTGAAGACGTACATTCCTTACATAGAGATCGAGCAAGTAGATGATCTGAACCAAGTGATCGATTTAGTATTGGCAGGTCCCACAGCCCTTGTGGTGGATGGTATTGACAAGGTCATTATGATTGATGCAAGAACGTATCCAGTCAGAGGACCGCAGGAACCAGATATCGAACGGGTGGTGAGGGGTTCCAGGGACGGGTATGTCGAGACGATTGTGTTCAATACAGCTCTAACAAGAAGGAGAGTTCGCGATCCTTCGCTTCGAATGGAATATATGCAAATTGGGAGAAGATCCAAAACCGATATAGTCGTCAGCTATATTGAAGACATTGCCGATCCAAATTTAGTCCATAAAATCAAAGATGCCCTATCGAAGATCGACACAGATGGTCTTCCCATGGGAGAGAAGACGCTGGAAGAGTTTATTGCCGGGCGCCACTGGAATCCATATCCCATGGTCCGTTATACGGAAAGGCCGGATACAGCAGCTGCGCACTTATATGAAGGACACGTCATTATTATGGTGGACGGTTCACCGAGTGTCTTGATTACACCGACAACTTTTTGGCATCACCTCCAGCATGCAGAAGAATATAGAAATAAGCCTTCAGTTGGAGCTTACTTACGCTTTGTCAGGTTTATCGCTGTGTGGTGTTCGATTTTCTTACTGCCGTTTTATTATTTATTTGCCATTCATCCTGAACTATTGCCGGAAGCAATGAGTTATGTGGGGCCAAATGATGTAGGGGAAGTACCGTTGTTCCTCCAATTTTTAATCATTGAAATCGGAATCGATATTCTGAGGATGGCAGCCATTCATACCCCTTCTTCGTTAGCCACGGCCCTTGGTCTCGTTGCTGCGTTAATGATTGGACAGGTGGCGGTGGAAGTGGGGCTCTTAATAAATGAAGTCATCCTTTACCTGGCCATTGCAGCAATCGGGACCTTTGCAACGCCAAGCTATGAGATGAGCTTAGCCAACCGGTTAGTCAGGATCTTCTTATTGATCTGTACTGCATTATTCGGGGTGTACGGATTTGTGGTGGGTATCCTGCTATGGATTATCATGCTTTCAAGAATGAATTCCTTTGATATTCCGTATATGTGGCCATTTATTCCGTTTAACTTGAGAGCATTCCGGGACGTATTCCTGCGTTCGCCTATGCCCTTAAAAAACAGACGACCACGGTTCTTACACCCGAAAGATCCCGATCGTTAATATAAGTTGAAGAGATTTCCTTATTGAATATTCCATTAAGGAAGTCTTTTTTTGTTTGTTATTTAGATAGGCTCTGTTCATAATTTTTTCTTGTATCAGTGATTTGCGAACAAAATATTGACCGTTTCTTTCCGCTCCAGGCACTTGCTTTCCGCGGGGAGGAAGTCGAGCCTCCTCGGGCTTCGCCCTGTGGGGTCTCGACTTTTCCTCTATTTCCCGCAGGAGTCAAGTGCCTTCCGCTACAATCCACTCTGTGCTACTACATTCTAACTGTCTATAAATATTGAGAAGCAATCACAAAAATAGCTCATATTGTAAAAAGTTTGTTCATAAAAAGAAACTTCCTACAATACAAAAACACTACAAGGTGGGTTTTAACACCAAATGAAAACGAAGATATATATAATTTGGTGGAACATTGGAAGGCTATTTTCTCGATTGCTAATCATGCCCCAGGGTTTGGAAAGTCGTAACCAAATTCTTAGAAAGGCTGTTTTCATTATAATTGTTTCTCTCACTATTAAACTCTGTCATGAAAAACCTATTAAAGATGGTGAGGGGAACTGCGTAGACTCCTGCGGAAGTACGGGCGTGCCGAGACCCCGGAAGCGAAGCTGAGGAGGCTCGGCCGAACGTCCGCGGAAAGCGGAGCAGTTCCCCTCACCATCCAGCACACTCTGGTTGACAAAGTCATAGCTCATCTTTGTAATATAACAACAACCTTCTTGAAAAGAACCTAGAAAGGATATTTGATAGCTGCGTATTGAGAAGATGGGGATTTTCACTTATACTTTAATGTGAATGATAGAAAGCAGGGTGTATGATATGAAAACGATTTATGATATCCAACAGTTATTAAAAAGTTATGGAACCATTATCTATGTTGGGCATCGTCTTTCTGACCTGCAACTAATGGAAGGCGAACTAATAGAACTTTATCAATCCCAGCTGATCGAAACGCGGGATTTTCAAACAGCTTTGTTTTTGTTGCGACATGAAATAGAAATTGAAAAAGAAAAACAGGACAGGTGATAAAGATGACAGAAAAATGGTTGGTTGGTGTAGATTTAGGAGGAACGACGACAAAAATCGCGTTCTTGAATAAGTACGGTGAGCTCTTACATAAATGGGAAATCCCTACTGATAAATCAGAGAACGGCAAAAATATTATTGTAGATATTGCTAAAGCGATTGATAAGAAGCTTGAAGACTTAGATCAATCAAAAGATAAACTGGTCGGAATCGGAATGGGTGCGCCGGGACCTGTCGATATGGCGAAAGGGATTATTTACGAAGCCGTTAATTTAGGCTGGGACAAAAATACGCCATTAAAAGATTTACTTGAAATGGAATCAGGTTTATCAGCCGTTATTGATAATGATGCAAACTGTGCAGCACTGGGTGAAATGTGGAAAGGTGCAGGAGACGGAGCGAAGGATATCGTCTGTGTGACCCTTGGAACAGGTGTTGGTGGGGGAGTCATAACCAATGGAGATATCGTGCACGGGGTGAAAGGTGCAGGTGGTGAAATCGGGCATATTACCGTTGTTCCTGAAGGTGGGTTCCAGTGTAACTGTGGAAAGACCGGTTGTTTGGAAACGGTTGCTTCTGCTACTGGAGTCGTTCGTCTCGCAAATGAAAAACTGGATGCGACAACGAAAACGTCTGTCCTCTTAGGGATAAGAGAATCCCATGGAACAGTCAGTGCAAAGGATATTTTTGATGCAGCCAGAGAACAGGATGAACTTGCCCTTGAAGTCATTGATCAATTAGCCTTCTATTTAGGGTTGTCCCTCGCGAATTTAGGGAATGCCCTGAATCCTGAAAAGATCGTCATTGGTGGGGGAGTTTCCAAAGCGGGTGAAATCTTATTGACCCCGGTCGTGAAATATTTCAAGCAATTTTCATTCCCTACCGTCCGTACTTCAACTAATTTGAGCATCGCTACACTAGGAAATGACGCCGGTGTGATCGGTGCAGCCTGGTTGGTAAAGAATAAGATCTGATGAAATAAAGTTGCATAATCAGTGGAGAAAGAACTTTCCTGTGAAGGAGGGTTCTTTTTTTTTCTGTGATTCTACTAAAGTCACGACTAGTCTTTATGACTCAGGGACGAAGGAACCGTTTTTAAAAAATATAGTTATTTTGAAACTTTCAACGGTTTCAATCGTCTAATAGTATGGGTAAGAGAATAAGACTTAAATAATAATTATACATGATTGATGTGAAGTGAAGTTTGACGTTTTGTAAAAAAAGTATTAAGATAGGTCAAGGTTGCACGTCCGAGATTACCTGATTTTTCCATTACAAATATTACATGAATTTGTTACATACGAAGGAACCGTTTGTAGCAAGGAGGTTGATTAAATGAATTTGAAAAAGACACCAAAGGCTTCTCTTATTATCATCGCTGCATTGCTCCTTTGGGTTAAAACGTACATTGTCTATAAAACTAGTTTTGATATAAAGATAGAAAATACACTCCAAGAACTTATACTCTTCATCAACCCACTAAGTTTCTTACTTTTTATCTTCGGAGTAGGATTACTTCTTAAGAAGGATAAGTCTCGCACCCGCTATATTATCGCTGCAAGCTTCGTTCTTTCATTTATCCTATATGGAAACGTTGTTTTCTATCGATTCTTTGATGACTTTTTGACACTCCCCGTCCTGTTTCAAACAAGCAATTTCTCTGATTTAGGTACGAGTGCCAGCGCCATTATGAGCTGGAAGGATTTATTCTATTTTACAGATGTCATTGTGTTAATTCTGATCATCAAGTTAAAGCCAACTTGGTTCTCTCTGCAAAACTACAGCAGAGCCAATCGACGTGCGTATTTCCTGGTCGCCACGGCCCTCGTTTTCTTTAACCTTGGCTTGGCAGAATCGGAACGACCTCAGCTGCTGACAAGAACGTTCGATCGTGAAATGTTAGTGAAGAATATTGGAACGTATAATTACCATGTGTATGATATTTTCTTACAATCAAAGTCTTCCGCTCAACGAGCCATGGCTGACGGCAGTGAATTAGCGGATATTGATAACTATGTTCGCGCAAGTTACATCGAACCTGATAAAGAAATGTTTGGTGTGGCAAAGGACAAGAACTTGATCATCTTATCACTTGAATCACTACAGAACTTTGTCATTAATAGCGAAATGAATGGTCAGGAAATTACACCTTTCCTGAATGACTTTATTGGAGAAAGCTATTACTTCGATAATTTCTACCATCAGACTCAACAAGGGAAAACGTCTGATTCCGAGTTTTTACTCGATAATTCCCTTTACCCATTGAACAGGGGGGCGGTATTCTTCACTCATTCAGGTAATGAGTTTGAATCCATGACGGAAAAGCTTGGAGAAAATGGATACTATACAACCACTATGCATGCAAATAATAAAAGCTTCTGGAATCGTGACATTATGTATGATTCCTTAGGATATGAGCGTTTCTATTCTATACCCGACTATGAGGTAACGGAAGAAAATTCTGTTAACTGGGGTATGAAGGATATTCCGTTCTTTGAGCAATCTGTTGAGCATATGAAAGAGATGCCTCAACCTTTCAGTACGAAGATGATCACACTGACGAACCATTATCCATTTACACTGGATGAAGAGGATAAGCTTATCGATCCTTACACATCCAATGACGGTACGGTCAATCGTTATTTCCAAACGGTCCGTTACATGGATGAAGCTGTAAAGAACTTCATTACAGACTTAAAGGAATCGGGTTTATATGAAAACTCTGTTATCGTGATGTACGGAGATCACTACGGCATTTCCGAAAATCATAATAAGGCCATGAGCCAATATCTTGGTAAAGAAGTCACACCAGTTGTAAGTACACAGCTTCAAGAGGTTCCTTTAATCATTCATGTTCCTGGACAGGATGGAAAAACCATTTCTAAAGTTTCCGGGCAAATTGATTTAAAACCAACGATTCTGCATCTTTTAGGAATCGACACGAAGGAGGATATCCAGTTCGGTTCTGATATGTTCTCCAGTCAGAAAGAAGATCTGGCCATTCTGCGTGACGGTCGATTCATCACGAAGGATTATGTTTTTGCAGGTGAAAAGTGCTGGAATAAAGAATCCGAAGAAACAACGGATATGAAATACTGTGAGCCATACAAAGAGCGTGTAAATGAGGAGCTGGAATACTCCGATAAGATCATTAATGGAGACCTTCTCCGCTTTTATGGTGAAAACGAAGACCAAGATGAATAAGTAAGACAGAGCTTGCGAAGAGATTCGCAAGCTTTTTTTGTCATGAATTATAGAACCGTTCATACATGTAAGTAAGGACGTATGTATAGGGAGGTTCCTTCATGAAAGTGAATGTTCGTAATGGCGATTCTCTTTGGTACTATAGCCAGCTGTTTTATATTCCGATCCAATTAATCATTGATTCGAACCCTTCCGTTGATCCGAATGGATTGAAGATTGGGACAGAGATAGAACTCCCTGGATTCAGAAAAGAAAGCCATACCATAAATAAAGGCGATTCCTTTTGGACGCTTGCCGAGCAGCGGAATATAGGAGTGGACGCTTTACTCCTCCTGAACGAAGGAGTTAATCCTAACCGTTTACAAATAGGGTCAATCATCTTTCTACCAGCAAGAGTGGTATATCCGATAGTCAATGGGAAACAAGCCTATAGCTCAGGAACATTCGAAGAAGATGTGAAAAAATTAAAAGAGGTCTATCCGTTCATCAAATTAAACTCGGTCGGTGAAAGTGTCCTTGGTAAAGATCTCATTGAAATGAGAGTTGGAACAGGAAAGAAAAAGATTCAAATAAATGCATCTTTTCATGCAAATGAATGGATAACCACTTCCATCCTAATGACGTTCATAAATGACTATTTATTATCGTTAACGAATGGAAATCTCATGAGAGGAATTCAAACCCTTCCTATATATGGGTTGGTGACGATATCGTTTGTACCTATGGTTAATCCGGATGGGGTAGACCTCGTCTTGAATGGCCCGCCGAAAAGCAAGCGAAAAGAATTAATCGAAATCAATCGGGGAAGTTCCGACTTTACTGGCTGGAAAGCAAATATAAGAGGAGTAGACCTGAATAACCAATTCCCTGCCAAATGGGAGGAAGAGAAAGAAAGAAAAGAAGAAAAAGCACCAGCTCCGAGAGATTTCCCAGGATATAAGCCTCTTTCAGAACCTGAAGCAGTGGCTATGGCAAAACTGGCCCGACAGGAAAAGTTCGACCGGCTGCTTGCCCTCCACACTCAAGGGAAGGAATTCTACTGGGGCTACGAGGGCTTGGAGCCGCCGGAAGCTTCTAGGCTTTCAGAAGATTTTAACAGAGTAAGCGGGTATGAATCTGTCAGGTATATAGATAGCTACGCGGGTTACAAGGATTGGTTCATTAAAGATTTCAAGAAAGCGGGATTTACCATCGAGTTAGGAAAAGGAATAAATCCTCTGCCCCTCTCACAATTCAACGAAATCTACCAAGACATGCTCGGAATCTTCCTTGTATCAATCTATCGATGGTACTAACAAAAGCGGAGGCGGCTCGCTCAGCCCCGAAAAGCATAAGATGAATTGGCTGGGAAGGCGTTCTTTGCCTTCTTGGCCAATTTAGCTTATGACC
>NZ_QNRJ01000013.1:0-49636 GCF_003315075.1 Rossellomorea aquimaris | reverse complement strand
AGGAAACAAAAGCGGAGGCGGCTCGCTCAGCCCCGAAAAGCATAAGATGAATTGGCTGGGAAGGCGTTCTTTGCCTTCTTGGCCAATTTAGCTTATGACCTCGAGGGGCTAGCCGCCGTAGCTGGATGAAACAAAAGCGGAGGCGGCTCGCTCAGCCCCGACAAGACTGTATGAAATTCGACTTATCATAAAAAATGAATCGAAAAATCTTTTGACAGGTTCCATAAATAACTATTGTACAAAGTGAAAATCAGGAGTAAAATAAATCATCATCCTATTTAAAGAATAACCGATCGTGGTGACCCAAATGGTGTGCGAGTGAACATCTGGTCATCACTTTTTTGGATTTTTGTAATGTTTTTTTAATAATTTTGAAACATTTTCTGCTTTGAAACGTACTAATTAGTATGAAAAGAATGGAGGGAGGGAGAAGGATTATGAATAAGAAAAAGGTAAATGTATTGCTGTTTTTTCTAATAAGTATTCTGTGGCTGTCAGCTTGTCAAACTGAACAAACTCAAACTTCTCCCCCCGTGAAAGAGAAGCCTGAAAACAAGGAAGTCGTTGCAGGAATTCTTGCTCAGGACCGTTTTGTAGAAAACATAGGCTGGCTTTCAGATTCAGAGATTCTATCCGTACAAAATGATGATGATCTATCCTCTTTATATATATATAATCTCTATGATGGAAGCAATAAGAAAATCTATGGTATTCCTTCGTCATTTGTGAGTGCAAGCATCTCACCCGATAGGAAAAAAATACTCATACATTCTGCACCTGCCTCGTATTCAGCCCGGGTGACGATAATAGACAGAGCAGGAGAGGTGCTATTTCAGGAAGACATTCCATCCTACGAACTGACTCATTCTTGGAACCAGTTTGATGACAATGCTTTACTCATGACCAGCTTCAGCGAAGATTGGAGCTTTCAAGTTTTTCATATTGATGTAGAAGAGGGAACAATGGATTCTATTGAAGTAGAGCAGCCATTTGTTCAGTGGCAATCAAAATCTTCCATTCTTTTTCAAGATTGGAATAAGGAAGAAATCAGCGTTGCGGCTCCACTCATATCCCAGAATATTCAGGGTGGTGAGAAGGAAATGATTGTGGATACAAGCGTCCACTTCAATCAATTTAAGGATTCTCTTTTATCTATCTTTTCTCGTGAAGAAGAAGGTCCGTTTGCGTATCAATTCATTACTGCAAATGGTGAGATTCAGTCAGAATTTACAGTAGATCTGTTGAGCCGTTATTCTGATTGGTTAATTCCTTATTATGATATGATAGAAGGGAAGGGTCAGTTGATTACTTTCGTGGCAAATGAACCGGGTTCCTTTGATACTTACTCTGGGACATTCTCATTAGAAGAATGGGATACGGTTTCTGGAGGAGAAAATGTTCTTTTTGAGGATCTTCCTTTAGAACCTATTCAGTGTTCACCAAATGGGGACTATTGTTTATATGGAAATCAACTTGAGAAAGTAATCGATTTGACGGACTCAACCATCATTCAACTACTGAAAGAAGAAGGAGCAGATCTATAATGGCAATCGTTGATGTAACAGTCATTCCAATCGGGACGGAATCACCAAGTGTAAGTTCCTATGTAGCGGACTTACATAGAATACTTAAAGAGTATGAGGAAAAAGGGGAAATCCGTTTTCAACTGACTCCGATGAATACCATCATCGAGGGGGATCTTCCCGTTTTGTTTCAGGTCATACAAGACATTCATGAATCGCCTTTCCAACAGGGGATCAAACGAGTGGCAACAAATATTCGAATCGATGACCGCCGTGATAAGAAGTCGACAATGGAAGGGAAACTTTCTTCTGTACAGCGTAGACTAGAACCATAAGCAACAAATAAGGGGTGGGTATCTTAAAGATACTCACCCCATTGGTTTGCTGAACTATGCTTCCTCACTATCCACCAACACTTCGCTTTTGTCAGGATAGGTTTTTTCAATATGCTGTTCTCCCCATGCACATAGCATATCTAAAGGTCCTTTTAATGACCATCCATACTCCGTTAATTCGTATTCTACTTTCGGGGGAACTTGATTGTAAATAATTCTATTGATGACTCCATCAGCTTCGAGCTCTCTCAGCTGCTGCGTCAGCATTTTCTGAGTGATTCCAGGCATCAGTTTCTTCAATTCACTGGTCCTTCGCTTGCTTTTGATCAAATGACAGAGAATCACAACTTTCCACTTGCCCCCGATGACTTCTAAGGAAGCCTCTACAGGTATATTATATTTTTTCATGAATAAACCTCCGTTCCAGAACGATTCTTTCCATATAGGATAGACCGCTACATTGGCTATTATCCTGATCATCTTAAACTTATTTCTATTATAACGTACCCATTGTAAAGGTCTATAGGGTACTTTTTAGTGCCTACATAACTTTCGGGTACCCTAGTTAAAAGGAAAAAAGCCTTCCGTTATGAAACGGAAGGCTTTTTTATGATGATTCATTTGTTTAATTAATTCCCACCTGGGTAACCAGAGTGAAGGACAGTCATAATTGTAAACCAACCAAAAATGCCTAATGTTGCCAGTGAGAAAAGAATTCCCATGGCATTCTTGTTTTTGAAAGTGCTTACTACTGCAAACAATGCTAATAATGTAACCAATGCTGTAATAATTACAAGACCCATTTATATGACCCCTTTCATTAAAATGCGTTTTACTACCTGATAACCATATGTACATAAATGCACTCATTAACATTTTATATTTTTTTCCTCTGTTTGTCGAGGTCAAAAATTTGACACTTCTATGGCGCTCTATCCACCATGTTTTTATGATGTGATAAGTTCTGCTACAATAATAGTATCACATTTGGAGGTGGAGACGTTGCAGTGGAAACAAATTCCGTTAGGACCTTTACAAACCAACTGCTATATTCTATGGAACACAAAAAATGAATGCCTGGTCGTCGATCCGGGTGGAGAAGGGGAGAAGCTGATTCAGTGGTTAGAGAATCATTCGTATACTCCGTTAGCCATTCTCCTTACTCACGCTCATTTTGATCATATTGGAGCAGTTGATCAAGTACGTGACAATTATAGCATTCCGGTATATGTCCACGAGAAAGAAGCTAAGTGGTTACTGGATCCTTCATTAAACGGGTCACAATTATTCATGATGGGTGACCTGATCCGACTTAAGCCTGCTGATTACATATTAACAAATGAAAAACATCTGACCATTGGTGATTTTAAGCTGCAGTTATTTGAAACCCCTGGTCATTCACCTGGTAGTATTTCTTATTATGTACAAGAAAGTGGAATTGTATTAGCGGGAGATACGTTATTTATGGGCAGTATCGGGCGATCCGATTTGCCTGGAGGAAATCATAAAGAGCTGCTGGCAAGCATTCATGAAAAGTTGTTAACGTTGCCAGAGAATACGACGGTTCTACCTGGTCACGGTCCGGAAACATCGATTGAAGGTGAGATGGATTCAAATCCATTTTTAAATGGGTTTTAAATTGCACAAAAAAAATCCCTTGAGCCATAAGCTAAAGGGAATTTTTTTTAGTGTCCTCCTGCACCCGGAGTCATCATAAAGGTCGTCCAGTAAGTAAATCCAGCAAAGAACACTGTTAAGTAAGCACCGAAAATGTAAATATACATACGTTCGGACAGTTTTAAATAGCTAAGCATAATGAAGAATCCTGTTTGGCCTAAAAAGATTAATGATGTCGTGGTCATATCACCAAGATAGAACATTACAGCAAATATACCAGTCCAAAATCCAAGAACTCTAAACATACGATCCATATGTAACCCTCCTTTGCACCCTAAGTCCATCATTCAATATTATAAATGAATACTACCATAAAAGTAAATATCCGTTTGCTTTTAGTTTGTGACGATTACGTGATATCTACACGTGGAACAGTCATTTATCATATTTTCTTCTTGTTTAAATTCTTCCACAGAGTATAGAGTTTCAAACATACCTTTTAATAACGCGTTGTGTAAACCGCATATGAACAAGGGTTCCAGCTGAGCATTTTCATTAAAAGGGCAATGATCATAGTGGAACCTGATGGGATCCGCATCACTGATTGACTCATCTAAAGTAAAGCCGATTGATTTGGCAATTTGTGATAAAACTTGCAACTTTTCAGCTTGAGTTACCCCACCTAAGGATAGGTTACGGCTTTCAAGGTAGTGGTCCACCAAGCTTTTACCGTACTCATATCCTGTCTCCACCAAAACCCTGAACCCTTCTTCTCCGAGCTTAGCTAATGAGGCAATGGTGAGATCGCTAAGTAAACGGAAGTCACGGGGAGGAAAGGATAACTGCACGACTTCTTCAGAAGGAATATATCGTTTGCCTGGCCTGCCGCCTTTGCCGGTCTTTACATATTCTGATTGCAACACTCGGATCTC
Source organism: Rossellomorea aquimaris (assembly GCF_003315075.1). GTDB lineage: Bacteria > Bacillota > Bacilli > Bacillales > Bacillaceae_B > Rossellomorea > Rossellomorea aquimaris_C. The sequence goes on along the minus strand of NZ_QNRJ01000013.1, from coordinate 45,229 downwards.
TTCCAGCTTTGATAGGTGTAGACGGGCAACATTCGGGTGAATATGAAACTTCTCGGCGATGTCTTGAACTGAAAGCTCATGTTTTCTCTCACAAATGTACAAGTAAATGGAATACCGGGTCGGGTCTGAAAGTACGCTTGTAACCTTCAGTGTCATATCCATTCAAGGAACACCTCAATTTTGTGGTTAATAACTCTATTATAAGCCTCGAGAAAAAGAATGGATATGAATGGAAAGCCTATTATAGCTTGATTCATTCATTGTTTATAAAAAGTTCACAATTTTCCAAGGGATATTACTATACAAAAGTTATACAACTAATGTACAATATGTTTAACGTATCATGAACATGCAAGCTTAAATTTAAGGAGGTCATGAAAGTGAATAACCTGACATTTTTTACTTATCCAAGCTGTACCTCTTGCCGTAAAGCCAAGAAATGGTTGACTGCCCATTCCGTTGATTTTGATGAAAGACATCTATTCAGAGAGACGCCTACCCATAGAGAGCTAATGGAGCTACTGTCCCTGACCACCGACGGACTCGATGAAATATTGGCTACAAGAAGCCAAACCTTCAAAGACTTAGGGAAAGATGTGAACGAATTACCTCTATCAGAAGTGATTAAATTAATTATTGAAGAGCCAAAACTTCTCCGCAGACCCTTGTTAACAGACGGTAAAAAGCTGGTGGTCGGATACAATCCAGAGGGATTACAAAGCCTAGCGAACAAGAACAGACCGTTGAAGAAAAGTAGCTAAATGTATAATGAATAATAGGTTGGATTGAAAACGGCAGGCACTTTTTGAAAAGTGCCTGCCGTTTTCAATATGATTGTGGGGCTGAGCAAGCCGCCTCCGCTTTTAGATTGTCCAGCTCCAGGGCTTAGAGGCTCGAGGTCATAAGCTAAGGCACCTAAAAAGGCAAAAAACGCCTTTCCGGGTGCCTCATCTTATGCTTGTCGCCTCTGTGCAAAGCCCTTCCGCTTTTCTAATATCCAGCTCCGGCGGCTAGCCCCTCGAGGTCATAAGTCAAAGCTGCCAAAAAGGCAAAAAGCCGCCTTTTCAGCAGCTTCGCCTTATGCTTGTCGGGGCTGAACAAGCCGCCTCCGCTTTTAGATTGTCCAGCTCCAGGGCTTAGAGGCTCGAGGTCATAAGATAAGGCACCCAAAAAGGCAAAAAACGCCTTTCCGGGTGCCTCATCTTATGCTTGTCGCCTCTGAACAAAGCCCTTCCGCTTTTCTAATATCCAGCTCCGGCGGCTAGCCCCTCGAGGTCATAAGTCAAAGTTGCCAAAAAGGCAAAAAGCCGCCTTTTCAGCAGCTTCGCCTTATGCTTGTCGGGGCAGAACAAGCCGCCTCCGCTTTTAATACTGGGCTAGCTGGATTCGAACCAACGCATGTCGCAGTCAAAGTGCGATGCCTTACCGCTTGGCTATAGCCCATTGAATCGTGTTTACAAAATATAGTATGGTTGTATTTAGAAATTCTATTCATTTGATCTTATAACAAATTTCCTTCCGCTTTCTAAAAGGTTTTGGGAACGCACTGACGATAATAATAAGGGTTTGGTTGATATTGATAGTGGTATGGGGAATAGGTGAAATGGGACTGTCGTGTAGATGAATGCCTTTGAGGTTCTAGGCAAGCCGGACCAATGTAAGTACTTGGTTTCACTTTTTCAGTCGTTTTTATCCATTCGGCTTCATCCATACAATAATTGTAAGCCATGACACTTGATGGCGTTAACTTTAAGATATCTGAACCAAGTACTACTTCCGGGGTAGGGGCGTTGAAAATGGCCAAAAGGTGAGTTTGATCTTGGGAGGCTTCCTCATAATGCCACCAGCCTTGTGGGACATTGGCTACCTGTCCTGGAGAGATACGGTAATTCAGAATTTGTTTTGTAAATGGATTGAGCATGGAAACGGTAGCTCCCCCAGAAATACAATAAACCAGTTCAGCTGCGTTCTGATGGTAGTGTGGTTCCACAAAATTATGCTTACTTAAATAGATATCAAGCAGCGAAGAGTTATCCAATGTATTCAACTGATTTACCCCTAAGATATTTATTAAATTTTCATTGTCTTTTTTATATAAGGGACTTTTATTCACATCAAAAGAGAATTGTGCTTCATCAGAGGTGTAATCCATGTATTTACTCATGGGATATCGTCACGACTTTCGATTTTATGATATTTATTCTTTTTATGTATATGGGCGAGGGGGAAATGTGTGAATGACTGGTGTGGGGTACGAGCATGGAAGAAATGATTTCCATTAAAAATTTTTAAGAAAAAGAAGGATTTTGTAAATTAATGTCGTATATCTTAAGTTAGGAAAACAGAAAGGTGGTGCCAATGTATATTTCACTCAGTAGAATCCCTATCGGAAGTGATGATTGGAGAAGCATTCAGCAGTGATGCGACAGATGTTCATGTCATACCCAGAACGAAAGATTACTTGATTCAGTTTAGAAAGCTCGGGGTATTAGTACCGTTCCAGACGATTGATCCGGATCAGGCAGAACGATTGATAGCCCATTTAAAGTTCATGGCTTCCATGGACATTGGAGAAAAACGAATGCCGCAAAGTGGTTCCTTCAGTCTTACCGTTCGTAATACACCTCTATCTCTCAGAATATCTACCTTACCAACCACTCATTTAAAAGAAAGTCTCGTCATTCGAATACTCCCCCAAAAGTATCAGATACCAATCGATAAAATGTCCCTGTATCCTTCATCTGCAAAAAAATTACTCGCACTACTGATGTATTCTCATGGTCTCATTTTGTTCACAGGACCGACCGGCAGTGGGAAAACAACGACTTTGTATTCCCTTGTTCACCACTGTTCTGCAGCCTTGAACCGCAATGTGATCACACTGGAAGATCCCGTGGAGAAGATGCATGAGGATATGGTACAGATACAAGTGAATGAAAAAGCCGGGATAACGTACTCCACCGGCTTAAAAGCGATTTTACGACACGACCCGGATATTATCATGGTAGGGGAGATCCGCGATCGGGAAACGGCGGAGATTGCAATAAGGGCGAGCTTAACTGGTCATTTGGTCATTTCAACGATGCATACGAGGGATGCAAAAGGGGCGATCTATCGTTTAATGGAGTTAGGAGTAGAGTGGCATGACATTGAACAGACATTACTGGCCGTTTCAGCCCAGAGATTACTAAGGTTAGTGTGTCCGGTTTGCAAAGCAGAGTGTGGTGGGAAATGCCATCGGGTAAAAACTCTGAACATGGCATCTGTATATGAAATTGTAACCGGAAGTGCTTTGAAAGAAGTATTAAAGGAGGCGAAGGGGGAGTCGGTCCAGTATCAGTATCATACACTCCAGACCTTGATCAATAAGGGGGTGGCACTAGGATTTGTTTCAGAACTTGAATATAGGAAATGGGTACATGAAGAAAAGCGATGATCAAGGAAAGTTTCTTAAAAGACTTGGAGACCTTCTCCAAAAGGGGTATAGCTTTTCGGAAGCCATCGATTTTCTCCTGCTCCCTAAAGAAAAGAATACGATCAAATTAAAAAAGAGAATGATTGGATCCTTGCAAAAAGGAGAGTCCGTCTCTTCCGTCATCAACAAACAGCTGAATATCCCGAGTCACGTCAGTGCACAGATTTATTTCGCCGAGCATCATGGTCAAATGGGTCACACTCTATCAGAGGCGGGAAACTATCTGATAAAAAGAAGGAAAAACCAGCAGAGAATTCAACAAGTCATTCAGTATCCATTAATGCTCATCATCGTCTCGATATTAATGATGGTCTTACTAAGAAAAGTGCTATTTCCAAGATTTCAGTCTCTGTATACTTCTATTGGATATGAACCTTCAGCGAATCTAAATTACCTCATACACTTCATCGAAAGCTTCCCAATGATTTTTAGTAGCTTTTTACTATCACTCATTATCTTCACCATATTATTCTTCCTATTCAAAAAAAGAATTTCTCCTATTAAAATATCAGTCACCCTATGCAAAATTCCTTATCTTTCAAATTATTTAAGGCTTGGTCATTCACACTTTTTTGCCAGGGAACTAAGCTTCCTTCTCACAAGCGGAGTATCCATCACAGAGTCCCTTCTCATCATCGAAAGTCAATCCTTCCGACCAACCCTACAATTCATTTCAAAAAGATTGATCAAGGGATTAAAAGAAGGAAAACCATTTCATGAATGTTTCTCCTCGCTTCCGTTTTTTCAAAAAGAGTTACCCTTTGTGGTGCATCACGGGCAATCCAACGGACGATTAGCAGAAGAGCTGCGACTTTATAGCGAGATATGCTTTCAAGAATTAGAGGAGAATACCAATGCACTGCTAAAATATATTCAGCCCATGATTTTCACTTTTGTAGGTCTTTTCATCATGGCGATTTACTTCTCCATTATGATGCCGTTATTTCAGATGATGCAGGGGATTTAGGGAAATATCTGAATATAGCCAATTCCTGCATTCAGCAAAATAAATGCATTTCGTCGTTCACCATAGTCACAAATACCCAAAACCCAAGGAGGAACACCATGCTCAAAAACCAAAAAGGCTTCACCCTGATTGAAATGATGATTGTTCTATTAGTCATATCTGTATTGCTTTTTATTACAATCCCCAACGTCACCAACCAAAGCAATTCCATTAACTCGAAAGGATGCGAAGCATTTGTCCACATGGTGGAAGGCCAGGTGGAGGCCTACAAAATGGATGGGAATGCGCTTCCGGTCACCATAGATACCCTCGTCACAGATGGGTATTTAAATGAGGATTATAAAGCCTGCCCCGACGGTAGTGCCATCACCATTGATGCCGAAGGGAAGGTAGCCTCTAATTAATGAAGAAAGAAATGGGGGAAGCAGGGTATACCCTTATTGAGATGCTTGTCGTCTTATTGATTTTCACGACCCTTCTTTCTTGGGTCAGCTTTTCCATCCTGCCCATGAAAGAAGGTAATGAAAAGGACTTATTTCTTTCCCAGCTCCAATCAGACCTCTATCAGATCCAAAGCTACAGCATTAGACACCAGGTTCCCATCACCGTGACTTTTTACCCCATAACAAATAAATACGTGGCGAAAACTGCTACTAGACAAACAATCGTCACAAGAGAGATTTCATCTTCCATTCAGATTACATCAATCAACAGCTTGGGAGACATCACATTCTACCCGAATGGAAATACAAACCGATTCGGCAAGCTGAACTTTAAAATGGGGGATACCATGATTCAGCTCATGTTTCAAATTGGGCAAGGGAGATTTTATGTACAAGAATACTAAAGGTTTCTCACTTCCGGAAACCCTTATTGCCTTCAGCTGCATCCTTATGATTGCAGGCGTATTTATCCCATTTCTCATTGACTATGCTTCCCAACTTCAACGACTTCAGTATGAGGTGGAGGCTTTGAAATTTCTTGAAGAAGGGGTGGAGAAGGCAATCGTCAGTCACGAGTATGAGGATCATACCAGAATGTATAAAGGAGTCAGGTATGAACTCGATTGGAAAGGGGGAGGCAATGAAGAAGCGTGTGTCCAATATCATAAAAGAGGTGCAGATCCCCATGAAGTCTGTATCTCAAAGGCTGAATAACCAAGGATATACACTGATCGAGGCTCTGTTAAGCTTTACAGTATTTTGCATGATTTCACTATGCATCCCTCTCATCATGAAGGGTTTCTCTACGATTAAACAGGATATGGTTCCTCCCCATTATTATGAATGGAATCTATTCAATGAAAGCCTGAGGAATGAATTATGGAAAGGAGAAAGTGTAGTGATCACTCACGATAAGATCTCTTTTCTGGTGAGTGGTGAATCCATTTCGTATGAAAAGTATAATCATTCCATTCGAAGGAGGGTAAATAATCAAGGTCATGAAGTGGTTCTGCAGTCAGTGGATTCATTTAGCTTTGCATCCATTAACCAGGGAGTGCATATGGATTTGGAGTTTGTGGGGGGAGAAGAAGTGGAGGGGGAATTCTTTTACTTTTCAACCGAACAAGGAGAAGGAATGCCTGAACAATAAGGGATTCATTTTGCCCTATACTTTATTGCTTCTAATGTTTGTGTTATCGATAGGGTTTGCTGCGAAGGATCTTTTCATTAGTAAATATCTATACTTAACAAATATGAAAAACATTTATGAAAGAAACGTGAGTGTGTCCCATGCTATCCTGTTGGAGATGGAGGGTGGGATGCTTACTTCCAAACAATTGAAAGGGAATTATGGTGAAATCTTGACCCACAGCGAAATGGTCAACCAGGATGAAATACGATTGGAAGTGACCTTCAAACGGGATGAGGAGCTTTTTCTTCCAACGACGGTTGTGTATAATAGGGAAACAAAACACATAATAAGTTGGGAGTAGAATATGAAACCGATTTTCTTTATTGGATTTATGGGGGTAGGAAAAACGACGATTGGGAAGCATCTTGGGGAACTAGTGAATCTACCGGTCATTGATATGGACAGTTACATTGAACACAAAGAGAAAAAGTCTATTAAAGAAATCTTCAACCAGCAGGGAGAACAATATTTCAGGGATTTGGAAAACAAAGTGCTCCTTGAGTTAGCCAACAAGCAAGCGATTATCACCACGGGTGGCGGAGTGATTGAAAGGGAAGAGAACCGGGAGATCTTACGACAACAGGACTTTGTATTCCACCTGACTTGTCCTTTTGCTTCATTATGGTCCCGTTTAGAAGGCGATGAAAATCGTCCACTCGTACAAAATAACTCCAAGGAACGTTTATCGGGTTTATTCAACCTCCGCTTCCCACTGTATGAGAGTGGAAGCTCCATAACGATTCATACAGACAATAAAACGATAGAAGAGGTCATTGAAGAAATACTACCTCATCTGGATGGGCAAGCTGAATAAATTACCTTAGCCCGGGCATACTGATAAAAGCAGGAGGTGGTGCTTTTATGTCAGTGAATGATTATGTTAAATTCATAACACAAACATTTGTCCAACATTATGAAAAATCACCTCATGAACGTAAAAGTATAAAGAAGCAACGGAAGAATGAGCGAGAACCATTCCTATTTCGCTGGTTCGGGATCATCCCATATGCTTTCATGATCATGTTTAAGAAAAATAAATAGTTAACGGCTGCCTTTTGGCAGTCTTTTTTTGGATTAAAACGGAGTAAGTGTGTGATGCACTCACTCCGTTTACCGTTAACTTGAATGCTGTAAATAAAAAATCCCGCCATTGATGATATCAATGGAAATCTTAGGCTCATACTGTTCTTTCAATGCTTGTTGTTCCATAAAATAGGATTCGGGCTTTTCCTCTTGATCTCCATAAAAGTGATTCAACAATTGTAAATCTTCCTCCCACGTCTTTCGTGCCTGCTCAGCCCATTCAACCGGTTCTTTTTTAATTTCTTCATACAGGAAAGTCTGAATGCGGTTCACTCCGCTTTTCGGTTTGATGATCGGTGTCAATGTGAACGAGAAATCAGGAATCTTAGGTGTCAGGTTTCTGGACATCAATGACGAATGAAAGTTTTCCTGAATGACTCCGTTGATCAGGTTCAATCCCATGCTTCGAATGCTGTCTTTCTTTCGGTTGGATTGATACGAAATTTTGATATTCAGTCCAAGCCATGGATGAAGAGGGGTTTGCTGACCACTCGGTGTGAGCCGGTTTTCGTATAACCGTATATATCCTGCTAAATTTCGTGTTGAATGGAAGATTTGGTGTAACCGCGGAGAACCAAAATGAATAGGTTCTCCTTTTAAGTCTTCAGGTGCTTTATCCGGATTCGTTATAAGGGATAATGTCATTGGGTTTGGAATACCTCCCGTTTTCTCAAGGTAGTGCCAGTAGAACGGACGGTTCATCAGCTCCTTATCCAAATCAATCGTGAGCTGGACGGTCATATGACCGTCTCCGTTCGCAACCAGGTCACATCCATTAGCCACGAAGTATCTCTCAAGAAATTGATGAATTTCGTGCTGCTGCATTTGATTTCTCCTCCTTTAATTGTTCGGCAAATTGAATCATACTCGTTAAATTCTCCATTTTAATCTTCATTTCCCCTTCCGTTCTGGATGAAGAAAGAATATCGGTTACATGCTCTTCGAAGTCGCGGAAATCCAGGCGGGTCAGGATTTCATCCAATTCTCCGATCACCCGCTCAAAGAGATTGATTTTTTCATAAAGAAGCTTCAATATATGTTCTTCTACCGTGTCTTTGGTAGCAAAATTGTAAATATGAACATCCTCTGTCTGTCCGAGACGGTGGACACGACCGATTCGCTGCTCTAACCTCATAGGATTCCATGGCAGGTCAAAGTTGATCACGTGATGACAGAATTGGAGGTTGATTCCTTCCCCTCCGGCCTCAGTAGCAATTAACACCTGTGCATGCTTTTGAAAAAGTTCACGCATCCAATCCTTTTTCCCCCGTTTAAATCCACCTCGGAACGGTACGGAGCTTATTCCATGCTGTTTTAAGAACCATTGCAGATAGAGCTGTGTTGCCCGGTACTCTGTAAATATAATCACTTTGTCATTGATCGATTGGACGATTTCAAGTGCTTTCTGAGCCTTGGAGTTCATTGTCACGTTTTCTACTTTTTTCATAAGAGTGCCTATTGTATTCTCAAAACCTGCTGTTGGGTTTTCTTTTTTCTCCAGCATGTTTTTAAGGGTATAAAATACTGCTTCACGAGAGCTGCATGCTTCTCTTTGAAGCGTTAATAGAGAGAAGGAGCTTGAATTAGCCCAGTCATCATAGTTCCCCCTGAGCAAATCGATGCTGTTATATAAATCTCTTTCAGCCTCGTTAAAATCGATTAAGACAGTCTTTACGTGACGTTTTGTCCATTCTATACCCGTATCGCTGCGTCTGTTACGGATCATCACTTTGTTAATGAGACTTTTTAAATGTTCATCCTCTTGAAGAGTACGGTCCCCTTTTTTATATCTTTCAGAAAAACCGGATTCATTTCCGAGATGTCCCGGCTTAAGGAGAGAAACCAGATGAAAAATCTCTTCGACACGATTTTGGATAGGTGTCGCTGTCAGCAGTAAGCAGAATTTCTTTTTTAGGTTTTGGACAAATTCATAGTTTTTTGTTTTATGATTTTTTAGTTTGTGAGCTTCATCGATAATCACCAAATCATAGTCCTGTTCATAGACCTTTTCCCGATGAGGGCTCCGCTTAGCGGTATCCATGGATGATACGACAATATCGCACTGATCCCATACGTAACTTTTTCGTTGCGGAACAGCCGGAATGAAAAACTTACTGTTCAATTCATAGGACCATTGAGAGACCAGGGATGCAGGAACCAATATTAATACTTTCTTCACTAATCCTCTAATCATGTATTCTTTCAATATCAATCCGGCTTCAATGGTTTTACCTAATCCGACCTCATCTGCAAGGATCGCTTTTCCGTTCATCGTTTCGACAACCTGCTTTGCTGCTTCCAACTGATGGGGGAGCGGAGTGACATTTGCCAAATGTTTTGGTGCTTGCAGGCCTTCAAAGTTCGGAATTGCAAGATGATGTTCAAATTCGATGGCCAGCTTATATAGCTCCCAATTCCCCCATGGGCCATCGTTATCAATTAAATTCTCGAGACCCTCGCTCCATTCTTCATCAAATAAAACCTCAACATTCATCTGAAAAACATCTCCTTAATTCTAATAAAAATGATTGCTCAATCCTCGTATTTAATGGTAGGATGAAAATAGATTTTCTAATGTTTAAAAAACTCGAAAATCCGAACATTCACATTTACAACATTTCTTCTGTATATTTCTAGTATGACCAAATGTTTCAAGGAATATTGGCGAATGATAACAAGGGGAGAGACTGTGCATACAGCGCCGAAGGAGCAAGCACATTTAAGTGTGAATCTCTCAGGCAAAAAGACTCTTGTTGGACGCAACTCTGGAGAGTGTTTCCGACTCAGGAAACCACCAAAGGGGAAAGCCGTTCTTCGGTAAACTTTCAGGTGCAAGGACAGAGAAAACTTCTTTATGAAAAGGGGTTTTTCTGTCCTTTTTTCATGGGATAAAACTTGGTTAAGGATTATGCATGTAAGGAAGATAAAGGGGGAAAAGTCATGTCAGAGTTAAAACAAACACCTTTATACGAAGTGTACAAAGAGTATGGAGGAAAGACCATCGACTTCGGTGGCTGGGCTTTACCAGTGCAATTCTCAAGTATTAAAGAAGAACATGAAGCGGTACGAACCCGGGCTGGACTATTCGACGTTTCTCATATGGGAGAAATTGAAGTGAAGGGTGAAGGGGCTCTTGACTACTTACAAAGAATGATGACAAATGATGTCTCCAAAGTAAAAGATGGAGGAGCTCAGTATACGGCTATGTGCTACGAAAACGGTGGGACGGTCGATGACTTATTAGTTTATAAAATAAAAGATCATGATTATTTGCTCGTTGTTAATGCGGCAAATATAGATAAAGATTTTCAGTGGCTGAAAGAACATGAAGTCGATGGAGTTGAAATCAACAACATCTCTGAACATATGGCGCAATTGGCACTTCAAGGTCCACTTGCTGAACAGGTTTTACAAAAGCTTACAAACGAACATTCACTAAGCGATATCGGATTTTTTAAATTCCAGACCGAAGTGAACATAGATGGTAGACATGCACTTGTTTCACGTACCGGTTATACAGGGGAAGACGGATTTGAGATTTACTGTGATGCAGGGGATGCGGCTGCAATCTGGAAAGCCATCCTGGAGGCAGGAAAGGAACATGGGGTGCTTCCATGCGGACTGGGTTCTCGTGATACATTACGTTTTGAAGCGAATCTTGCCCTTTACGGACAAGAATTATCTCAATCGATCACGCCGATCGAAGCAGGGATTGGATTCGCCGTAAAAGTGAATAAAGAGGTTCCATTTAATGGTCAGGAAGTGCTGAAACAACAAAAGGATGAAGGCGCTCCAAGAAAAATCGTCGGGATTGAAATGATCGATCGCGGAATTCCCCGTCATGGATATAAGGTGTATGCCGGTGAAGATGAGATAGGGGAAGTCACAACCGGGACCCAATCACCGACATTAAAGAAAAATGTAGGATTAGCATTACTCCATAAAGAGTTTACTTCTTTAGATACAGAAGTACTGGTTGAGATCAGAGGGAAAAAGTTAAAAGCGAAAGTAGTAGCCACACCATTCTATAAAAGACCAAAGAAATAGGGGAGGAATGACGGTCATGAAGCATCGTTATTTACCGATGACAGAGCAGGATCAAAGGGAAATGTTAGACAGCATTGGAGTAGACAGCGTTAACGATCTATTTGAAGATATTCCTGAGCAGGTTCGTTTCAAAGGGGATTACAAAATCAAAGAAGCGAAGTCAGAAACGGAATTGGTAAAAGAACTGACCAAAATGGCAGCGAAGAATGCTGACCTGAAAAGTCATACATCCTTTTTAGGGGCAGGAGTATATGACCACTACATGCCGATCATCGTGGATCATGTATTATCACGCTCTGAATTCTATACAGCATATACACCTTATCAGCCGGAAATCTCTCAAGGAGAACTTCAAGCCATTTTTGAATTCCAAACGATGATTTGTGAGCTGACCGGCATGGATGTAGCCAACTCTTCCATGTACGATGGAGGAACGGCTCTTGCAGAAGCAGCTATGCTGAGTGCAGGGCAGACCCGTCGGAAAAAGGTACTGGTTTCAAGTACTGTTCACCCGGAATCACGTGATGTTTTACGATCTTATGCAAAAGGTCAGTATATAGAAGTGGTAGAAATCCCGCACAATAATGGTGTTACGGATGTGGAAGAACTTAAGAAATTAATGAGTAATGAAATTGCCGCAGTAGTCGTTCAATATCCCAACTTCTTCGGCAGGGTAGAAGAACTAAAAGCCATTGAAGAAGTAGCTCATGCCCAAAAAGCGATGTTCGTTGTTTCTTCAAACCCCCTTGCATTAGGGGCGCTTACTCCTCCTGGACAATTAGGAGCCGATATCGTCATTGGTGATGCACAGCCATTCGGTATCCCAAGTGCCTTCGGTGGACCGCACTGTGGATACTTCGCCGTGAACAAAAAGCTTATGCGTAAAGTTCCGGGCCGTCTTGTGGGTCAAACCGTTGATGAAGATGGAATCAGAGGATTTGTTCTGACTCTTCAAGCACGTGAGCAGCATATCCGTCGAGATAAAGCAACGTCGAATATTTGTTCAAACCAGGCATTAAATGCCCTCGCTGCATCTGTAGCCATGACGGCACTTGGAAAACAGGGCGTCAAAGAGATGGCACTTCAAAATATCCAAAAAGCACATTATGCAAAAGAAGCCTTTAAAACAAAAGGATTCTCCATCGCATTTGAAGGACCATCATTCAATGAGTTTGTCGTAAAGGTAAATAAGCCGGTCAAAGAAATCAATCAAAAGCTCCTGGGTAAAGAAATGATTGGTGGTTATGATTTAGGGTTAATGGATGACAGCTTATCACAGCACATGCTGATCGCTGTTACTGAACTTCGCAGCAAAGAAGAAATCGACGCATTCGTAGCAGAATTGGGGGATTGTCATGAATAAGCAAGATCAACCTCTTATTTTTGAATTATCTAAAGAAGGCCGTGTCGGCTATAGCTTACCTGAAATGGATGTACCACAGGTAGAACTGTCAGATCTCATTCCATCCGATTATATCCGTACGGAAGAACCGCATCTTCCAGAGGTTTCTGAACTGGATATCATGCGTCATTATACGGCATTATCAAAACGTAATCATGGTGTGGATTCCGGTTTCTATCCATTAGGGTCTTGTACGATGAAGTACAATCCGAAGGTGAATGAAAACGTGGCGCGCTTGAATGGCTTCGCTCATATCAATCCTCTCCAGGAAGCGGAAAGCGTTCAAGGTGCTCTTGAACTGATGTATGATCTTCAGGAGCATTTGAAAGAGATCACAGGCATGGATGAAGTGACCCTTCAACCTGCTGCCGGTGCTCATGGAGAGTGGACGGGTCTAATGATGATCCGTGCTTACCATGAAGCAAATGGAGACACACATCGTACGAAGGTCATCGTACCGGATTCAGCTCATGGAACGAACCCTGCCAGTGCGACTGTAGCAGGTTTCGAGACGGTAACGGTGAAATCAAACGAAAATGGTTTAGTTGATTTGGAAGATCTGAAGCGTGTAGTTGGAGATGATACAGCAGCCTTGATGCTGACCAACCCGAACACTCTTGGATTATTTGAAGAAAACATTCTGGAAATGGCTTCAATCATTCATGAAGCAGGCGGCAAGCTGTATTATGATGGTGCCAATTTAAATGCCGTATTATCAAAAGCCAGACCAGGGGATATGGGATTTGATGTCGTGCATTTAAATCTTCATAAGACCTTTACTGGCCCTCACGGAGGCGGTGGTCCAGGGAGCGGTCCTGTGGGAGTGAAGGAAGACCTGATTAAATACCTTCCAAAACCGGTCCTGGTGAAAAATGGCGATAAGTTCGAATTCGATTACAACCGTCCTGATTCCATTGGCCGTGTAAAACCTTACTATGGAAACTTTGGAATCAACGTTCGTGCGTATACGTACATCAGAACGATGGGGCCGGATGGCTTGAGAGCCGTGACGGAAAATGCCGTCCTGAATGCCAATTACATGATGCGCCGCCTGGCTCCTCACTTTGACCTTCCATTCGATCGTCATTGTAAGCATGAATTTGTGATCAGCGGAAAACGCCAGAAGAAGCTTGGTGTCCGAACATTGGATATTGCGAAGCGACTACTCGATTTCGGATATCATCCGCCAACCATCTACTTCCCACTAAACGTGGAAGAGTGCATGATGATCGAACCGACGGAAACAGAATCGAAAGAAACACTGGATTCCTTCATTGATGCCATGATCCAGATTGCCAAAGAAGCAGAAGAGACGCCGGAAATCGTCCAGGAAGCACCGCATACAACCATTGTCAAACGTATGGACGAAACACTCGCAGCAAGAAAACCGGTACTGCGTTATACAAAAGAAAGCTAAAGAAAATAAAATTCGAAATCCCCGCAGCCAATCGCTGCGGGGATTTTTTTGAGGGACGGGCCTATGTAATATAAAACCAACTCTACCCGCGAGCCCAGCCCACTACTTCCACCAATCAAAAAAAGGATCGCCCCAAAGGCAATCCTTTCACATTATTTTTTATGTTTTACTTTGCCTGTCCACTTTTTAAAGCCGCCCTGCAATTGGTGAAGATCCCGGTACCCTTTACGGTGAAGCATTTGAGCTGCTCGTCCGCTGCGGAGTCCGCTTTGGCAATAAAGGTAAACGGGTTGATCGGCACGGATTTCCTTTTGTCTCATTTTAATTTGAGAGAGGGGGATATTTCGTGCGCCAAGTACGTGACCGTTATCAAATTCATTCGCTTCACGAACATCTATCAACTGAGCTTTACGATATCCTGCTCGAAATTCTTCTTCAGTCAATGTATTCACAATCCTCTTTTGATAGAAGAACGTAAAGAGTGAATAAACAATGATTCCACCAAGTACGACTAAAAGAATATATAATCCTTCCATCATTCATGCTCCTTTCTACAAATGCGCTAACTTCTATTATATTCATGAAAGCCCCGAGAATCAAAACAAATTTATTATTTTACAGCAAACACTTTCCAATCTGTTTTTCTTTGTTTTTTCTTTTGGATTTGATAGACTAGTAACGGACTTAAATGAAGTTGGTTTTTTACATAACAAAATATCAAAGAGAAGATGCAAATGAGGTATGATGCATGAAAAAAGAAACATGGAGATTCATTGACTCAGGGAATTGTTCCCCTTCTTATAATATGGCCCTTGATGAGGCGCTGCTGGATTGGCATAGCGAGGGAAAGATTCCCCCCACGATCAGGTTTTATGGCTGGGATCCCGCGACTCTCTCGATCGGTTACTTCCAAAAGGTAGAAAAGGAAATCAATCTTGATGCAGTGAAAGAGCACGGTCTTGGCTTTGTGAGAAGACCGACGGGAGGCAGAGGGGTTCTGCATGAACATGAATTGACGTACAGCGTCATTGTTTCTGAAGAGCACCCGGAAATGCCTAAAACCGTTACGGAAGCATACCGGGTGATTTCGGAAGGGATCTTAAAAGGATTTCAAGGACTTGGACTCGAAGCCTATTTTGCCGTTCCGAAAACGGCAGAAGAGCGGGAAGGGTTAAAGAATCCACGTTCGGCCGTTTGTTTTGATGCACCGAGCTGGTATGAACTGGTGGTAGAAGGAAGAAAAGTGGCGGGAAGTGCCCAGACGCGCCAAAAAGGTGTCATCCTTCAACACGGTTCCATTCTATTGGATCTTGAAGAGGATAAGCTATTCAGCCTGTTTAACTATCCATCTGACCGGGTGAAAGAGCGTATGCAGCGGGCATTTAAAAGCAAGGCTGTCGCGATGAACGAAATCAGTTCTGAAACGGTCACCATGGATATGGCGAAGGAAGCATTCAAAAAAGGTTTCGAGGAAGGATTGAATATTCACCTGGAGCCATACAAACTTTCTGAAGAGGAAACACAATATGTTGTGGACCTTGCCAAATCCCGGTACGAATCAGATGACTGGAATTTCAAACGATAAAAAATTTTTTGTGGAAAAAAAGCGATGCTTGTCGCTTTTTTCCTATTTTACCAACTATTACGCGACTTGGATTTATATCAAGTTCTAAATTAATAGAAATGGTCGGAGTATTATATGATTTTCTATTAATTCCTTCTGTTTTCTATTTTTATTGGCATATTATCCGTTTGACAAACAAATGACCTATTGACCTGAAACACAATATGTGGTGTGTCGAATAATTTTTTACACACTATATGTTGTGTTTATTTATTGCTTTTCCATTTGAGCTATGATATCGTATTATTTGATATTACACATCAAAGTTAACAACAAACAAATGAAAGATTTGAGATAGAAGGAGTTGTCTTTATGACTGTTGCGTCGAAAAACACAATGAAATTAAACATCGAAAGATTAAATCAGGATATTGGATTGTTTCCTCAAGTACATCCCATAACCCCGGATATGAAAACTACACATAAGGGTGTATCCCGTCTTGTCATGATTGATCGCTATTCTTTCAAAGACACGGAAAAGATCACTCTTTCAGAAGGTGATTTCGTGGTCCTCACCATCAAAGAAGATCCTAAATTCCCTGCAAGAGGATTAGGGTACATCACAAGCATCGATTGGGAAACGAAGAAAGCAGATGTTTGGATCGAAGAAGAGTACAGAAGTGCCATCGACAAGCCGGAAGAAATGGAAACCGGTATCGTCTCAAGAACACTTGATGTAATCGAAAAGCCACTGGAAGTCTACTATGAACAAATTGCGAAGCGTAACGCAACAGGCTTGGCAGAAGTGGAAGAAACTCCTGAAAAGAGACAAGTTTGGTTTGAAAAGTTCTACCATGAATTGGTGAACCTGCATTTTGTTCCTGCTGGTCGCGTGCTTTATGGAGCGGGTGCCGGAACAGACGTAACGTACTTCAACTGTTACGTGATGCCTTTCGTACAGGATTCACGTGAAGGGATTTCAGAACATCGCAAGCAGGTGATGGAGATCATGAGCCGAGGCGGTGGTGTCGGAACGAACGGATCGACTCTTCGCCCGCGAAATACTCTGGCTAAAGGTGTGAACGGTAAATCCTCCGGTTCGGTTTCCTGGCTGGATGACATCGCTAAATTGACTCATTTGGTTGAGCAGGGCGGATCAAGACGTGGTAAAGCAGCTTAAAGTGCTTCGTCTATAATAAACCTCGTGAATTGCTGGAAACTCTTTACATGACTTATTGGCTACAACGTGACTGGAAACGGTGAGCGTGAATGCTTGAAAACAATAAGTGGATAAAGACAATCAGCAGCCAAGCTCCTAAATTGGAGAAGGTTCAACGACCATCGAACCCCCATCAATAGGATGGAAGGTAGTAGAGTAGGGATCAAGCGATTCCGAAGTGCGAGGGCACTCGAATAAGAGTGTAAGATATGGTCTGAACTCTATGGTGACATAGAGAGTTAGTGTAGCGAACTAACGTAACGAAATGGCTCAAATGATCATGCTTTCAGATTGGCATCCCGATATTATCGAATTCATCATCTCTAAAATGCAAAACCCGCGTATTCTGCGTTATCTCCTTGAAAATACAGAAGATGAAACGATTAAAAAAGCAGCTCAGGATAAGTTGAAATTCACACCTCTGACAGAACAAGAGGAAGCGATGTATCAAGGAATCCTAAATTATAGACAAATCCCTGGATACGGTGGATTTGATGCGAAAATCCTTAAGAATGCAGAAGAAAAGCTCCGTACAGGCGGAACATACAGCGTCCATAATTCAGAATTCCTGACAGGAGCGAATATCTCGGTTTGCCTGACAAGCGACTTTATGGAAGCTGTGGAAAACGATCGTGAATATGATCTGCGCTTCCCTGATGTAGAAAGCTATAATGAAGAGCAAATGAAATACTATAATGAAGAGTGGCACAACGTAGGGGATGTCCGTGAGTGGGAAAAGCTAGGCTACAAAGTGCGTACTTACCGTAAGATCAAGGCGAAAGAGCTTTGGAATCTTATCAATGTGTGTGCAACCTACTCTGCGGAGCCGGGAATCTTCTTTATTGATAACGCGAATGATATGACGAATGCGAAAGCATACGGTCAAAAGGTAGTGGCTACGAACCCATGCGGTGAACAGCCTCTTGCTCCATATTCCGTATGTAACCTGGCAGCCGTCAACCTTGCTCAGTTTGCCAATAAAGAGACGAAAACCGTTGATTTCGAAAAATTGAAGCGTACCGTTGAAGTGGGTGTTCGCATGCAGGACAACGTCATCGACGCGACTCCTTACTTCCTGGATGAAAACAAAAAGCAGGCCCTAGGTGAGCGACGTGTTGGCCTTGGTGTAATGGGTCTTGCAGATTTGTTGATTTACTGTGAGAAAGAATACGGTTCTGAAGAAGGCAATCAGCTTGTGGATGAAGTATTTGAAGTCATCGCAACAACTGCTTATCGTGCTTCTGTTGAATTATCGAAGGAAAAAGGAAGCTTTCCATTCCTGACTGGAAGCACCGATGAAGAAACGAAAGCTTTACGAAAAGCATTTGTGGAAACGGGCTTTATGAAGAAAATGCCTAAGGATGTCCGAACAGACATTGAACAGTATGGAATCCGTAATTCCCATCTGTTAACTGTTGCTCCTACAGGTTCAACAGGTACGATGGTTGGAGTATCGACGGGTCTTGAACCTTATTTCTCTTTCACGTACTACAGAAGCGGTCGTCTTGGTAAGTTCATTGAAGTGAAAGCGGATATTGTAGAAGATTACTTGAAGAGAAATCCGCATGCAGATGCTGACAATCTTCCGGAATGGTTTGTTTCTTCCATGAGCTTGGCTCCACAAGCACATGCCGATGTCCAATGTGTGATTCAGAATTGGATCGACAGCTCTATTTCGAAAACGGTTAATGCTCCTCGTGGTTATACGGTCGATCAAGTTGAAAAAGTGTATGAGCGACTTTATAAAGGTGGAGCAAAAGGTGGAACCGTGTACGTGGACGGAAGCCGTGATTCACAAGTTCTTACCCTCAAAGCAGAAGAAAACAGCTTTGATGACGAGGACGAACAGGAACAAAAAGACATTCCTACATCGAAAAAGCCGATCGTATTACTTGATACGATTCAGGACGTACGTTCAACAGACGTGTCCATCGGTTCTGAAGTTGGGAATACGTGTCCAGTCTGCCGTAAAGGGACGGTAAAAGATATGGGTGGCTGCAATACTTGTACAAACTGCGGCGCTCAGCTGAAATGCGGACTATAATATATGAAGAAAGGTAGGTGGGGACTGGTTCCCCTCCTATTTTTTTAGTCTAAAATCCTTCTTTGTGAATTAAAGATGTAGTAATAGACATTGAAGGAGTGGGGCCTTTGGACATCGATGGCGTTTTTTCAGGTGGAGGCATAAAGGGGCTCGCGTTGATTGGGGCATATCAAGCATTGGAGGAGAAGGGCTACAAATTTAAGAGGCTCGCAGGAACAAGTGCCGGAGCGGTGATTGCAGCATTCATTGCCGCCGGTTATTCGAGCAGGGAGCTCCTCGAAATCATGGATGATATAGATTTTAATAAATTGCTGGACTCAAACGCGATCATCTCTCTCCCTATTATAAAATGGCTTCGGGTTTACAATCGTTTAGGTTTATATAAGGGAGTGGCGCTTGAAAGCTGGGTGGAAGAAAAGCTGAAAGCGAGGGGGATTTATACGTTCGCTGATTTACCGCCCCATTCACTCCGGGTCATCGCTTCGGATTTATCGAATGGCAGATTGTTGGTTCTCCCGGATGATCTTGAGAAGTACGGCATTGCGAAAGAAACCTTTCCCGTTGCCAGGGCGATACGAATGAGTGCGAGTCTTCCTTACTTCTTTGAACCTGTAAAGCTGCGATCTTTAGAAGGAATAAGTTTCATGGTGGATGGTGGGGTGCTCAGTAACTTTCCTATGTGGCTGTTTGATCGGGAAAATGTGAAAAAGATAAGGCCGGTCATCGGGGTGAAGTTAAGTCACGATCTGGTCGGAAAGCCAAAAAAACAAATCAAAAATGCGATTGATATGTATGAAGCCCTCTTTACTACGATGAAAGATGCACATGATTCAAGATACATTTCCAGAAAACTTGAAAAAAACATCATTTTTATTCCTACTGAAGGTGTGCTCACGACCGAATTCGGATTAACTCCCGAAAAAAGAGCAGAGCTCTTTCAATACGGGAAATCAAAAGCGGAAGCATTCCTTCAAAAATGGCCGTATTAATAAAACAATCGAGCTCCTAAAATGAGGCTCGATTGTTTTTCTTATTCTTTTTACCTTCAATTACAGTAAGGTTGGCATTTGATTTCTTTCGTATCGAACGTTTCTTCGAGGCGTTTGATACCTGAGGCTTACTTGGAGACTTTTTCTTATGCCGCCTCTTTGATTGTTTGGCTGCTTTAAGAAACGCTCTCTGTTCATTACTATTACCAGCCCGCCTTCCGCTGAACCATCTTCGGTAAATGAAGTAGATGATTCCGATCACAGCTGCTGTAACAAGTAATTGTTTGACTAGCCCTAAAGGATTTCCGAAAAGTGAGGTTCCCAACCCAACAATAGCTAACAATATTAATGTGATAACAAAGATATTACGAGCGTTCAACAAAGCCACCTCCTTACAATACAATCCATTATACATATCTATACTATTATTCTAGACAATTTCCTTGTTATTTAACCATATTAGTTATCGATTTTCTGTGAATTTTTACTGGGGTTATTTTCTGAAACTTGGAAAGATATTATCTATTTTACTAAAAAATGAATCAAAGGACTAGAGATAGATTTTATCATCCATATTTCCTCATCAACCACAGATGAAAAATAAGTAAAAGCATGCAAATGTTTAAGTCAATGGGACATACTACGAATGGAGGTGTTTCAGATGGCTGAACAAAAGGGACAGCATGAAAAGATTCAGGATGGCACGGAAGAAAGCAAGGAAAATCCACGCTTAGAGCAGAATCAGGGTGAAAAACCACTATCGTTCATGGCAATGGTTGTGGTGACGGGCTTTATCGGTGGGATGTTATGGAGTTCAATTGCCTACATTTGTTACTTTTTTTCCTTTACGAAAATCGAGCCGAATATTATTTTTGAGCCTTGGGCGGTTGGCGACTGGGTGGACAAATGGATCGGCATCGTTCTTTCCATTGTGGCTTACGGAGTGATTTCTATAGGTGTGGCCCTCATTTATTATGGTTTATTACGAAAATTCAAGTCTATGTGGGTAGGAGTTGCCTACGGAGTAGCGTTATACTTCGCTTTCTTTTTACTGCTCAATCCGCTTTTCCCAAGCATTAAATCCTTTACATCCATTGATTATCACACTTTGATTACAACCTTCTGTCTGTATATTTTATATGGCGTATTTATCGGCTATTCGATTTCTTATGAAGAAAATGAATTGAGACATCAGAATGAGAAAGAAAAATCAGGGGAAGTATCCCATTAACAAATCCTCATTATCAGACAATTATGTAGGTATAGGTATAAGGTTTGTGTTAGAATGTTCATGATGAACATTCTATTTTTTTAGGGGTTTACATATGATAAAAATCTTGCTTTTAAATGGTCCTAACTTAAATAGGCTCGGGAAACGTGAACCCGATATTTATGGACATGTCACCCTGCCACAACTTGAGGGGAAGCTTTCGAAACAAGCAGAAGGTGAAGGATTTCAACTCTTTTCAGCTCAATCGAACCATGAAGGGGAACTGATTGATTACATACACAGAGCAGAGGATGAAGGGTATGGGGGAATCATCCTGAATCCCGGTGCTTTCACTCATTACAGCTATGCGATAAGAGATGCAGTGGCTTCGGTATCAGTACCGGTAGTGGAAGTGCATATATCTAATATCCATGCCCGTGAAGCGTTCAGACATCAATCTGTCGTGGCAGCTGAAACGGTTGGCCAGATCGTCGGTTTTGGACTGTTTGGTTATGAACTGGCTTTACAAGCGATCATAAAGAACATTAAGGGAGTGGAATTGAATGAAGATTGAACGATTAAGAGAGACTTTTTCAGAAAACGAACTTGACGGGATTTTACTTACAAGTACGTACAACCGTCGGTACATGACAAACTTTACGGGCTCATCAGGTGTTGCTCTGATTTCTAAAGAAAAAGCATTATTCATAACAGATTTCCGCTACATCGAGCAAGCAACCGAGCAGGCTGCCGATTTTGAAATCGTCCAG
This sequence comes from Rossellomorea aquimaris, assembly GCF_003315075.1. Lineage (GTDB taxonomy): Bacteria > Bacillota > Bacilli > Bacillales > Bacillaceae_B > Rossellomorea > Rossellomorea aquimaris_C. The sequence goes on along the minus strand of NZ_QNRJ01000013.1, from coordinate 23,408 downwards.
CATACTGGACCCATCCAAGAGGAAGTAGCCAAACAAGTGAAAAACCTGGGGATCAAGAAACTGGGCTTTGAGAAGAACTATATGACATTCAGTGCTTATGACAGCTATCGTGAAGTGCTGGAAGCAGAACTTGTACCGGTATCAGGTCTTGTGGAAAAGTTACGCTTGATTAAGACACCTGAAGAGCTTAAGATAATTAAGGATGCGGCGGATATTGCCGATGCAGCATTCAAGCATATATTAGATTTTATTAAACCGGGTGTGACAGAGTTAGAAGTTTCCAATGAATTAGAGTTCTTCATGAGAAAAGCGGGAGCGACATCTTCATCTTTTGATATCATCGTTGCTTCAGGTAATCGTTCTGCACTTCCTCATGGGGTTGCCAGTGATAAAGTCATTGAAAAAGGTGATTTTGTAACGTTGGATTATGGAGCATACTATAAAGGGTACTGCTCTGATATGACACGTACATTATCTGTAGGAGAACCAAGTGAGAAATTGAAAGAGATCTATGACGTCGTTCTACAATCACAGCTTCTGGCTATGGAAAAAATCAAGCCTGGTATGACAGGTAAAGATGCGGATGCTATTGCACGTGATTACATAACAGAAAAAGGTTATGGAGAGTATTTCGGACATTCTCTGGGACACGGAATCGGCCTTGAAGTCCATGAAGGACCAGGATTGTCTTCCCGTTCCGATGTGGTACTGGAGCCTGGAATGATCGTAACGGTTGAACCGGGGGTCTATGTACCAGGTGTTGGCGGTGTTCGTATTGAAGATGATACACTCATAACAGAAGATTCCAATGAAACACTGACACATTCCACAAAAGATCTAATCATTCTGCCAATGTAGTCCTAAAGACGGGTCTACTAGACAATAGGAGGAAATAAACATGATTTCAGTAAATGATTTTCGTACAGGTTTGACGGTTGAAGTCGATAACGGGATTTGGCGAGTAATTGATTTCCAACACGTTAAACCAGGTAAAGGGGCAGCGTTCGTTCGCTCCAAACTTCGTAACCTGCGCACAGGTGCCATTCAGGAAAAAACGTTCCGTGCAGGGGAAAAAGTGGGAAAAGCCCAAATCGATAACCGTAAAATGCAATATTTGTATGCTAATGGTGACATGCATGTATTCATGGACAATGAGAGCTACGATCAAATCGAACTCCCGGCTGCTTCCATTGAATATGAATTGAAATACCTGAAAGAAAACATGGAAGTGTCCATCATGATGTACGGTGGAGAAACTCTTGGAGTCGAGCTTCCTAACTCAGTTGAATTGAAAGTGACTGAAACAGAACCGGGCATCAAAGGCGATACAGCTTCCGGTGGTTCAAAGCCTGCTACTGTGGAAACAGGATTAGTGGTTAACGTACCGTTCTTCGTCAACGAAGGAGACACATTGATCATTAACACAACGGACGGATCTTACGTATCACGTGGATAATTGAATGTGAAAAGCCTGAGCGAGATTATTCTCGTTCGGGCTTTTTTTTATATTAAATCTCCCAATCCCCACCCCAAATCTTCCAACTCTACTGTCATAATCTCATTCGACTAGAATACATTGTATTATCGGGAAGCATGTACGAAGGTTCATTTCCATGTTCATACATTCCGAAGTGGAACAAGATTAGGAGGTACCTATATGCAAGAAGTTCTAGCCTTACTACCCAGCACTATTTCTGACAATGTCCTGACCCTTCCACAAGATCTTATTGACCGAATTGAAGAAATCAGGGTTCGTACCAACCGTGTGTTGGAGGTCACGGCCAGGGGGAAGCCATATTTTCTTTCCTATACTGTTACCGAGGAAGATAGCGAGCAGCTCATTAACAAACTATCCAGGCATTCATTTTATACATTGGAAGAAGAACTGAAGAGAGGATATATCACGATTGAAGGCGGACATCGAGTCGGTCTTGCCGGCAAGGTCATTCTAGAGGGGGGTGTCGTGAAAGGGATTCGGAATTTGTCTTCCTTTAATATCAGGATTGCGAGACAAAAGCTTGGCATAGCTCAATCAATCTTTCCATATGTTTATGATAGCGGCTGGAAGCATACGATGATTATCGGCTCGCCTCAGACAGGGAAAACGACATTGCTAAGAGATCTTGCACGTATGATTTCGACCGGCGTCGCGGAGAAAAAGATCCCGCCTTTTAAAGTAGGGATTGTCGATGAACGGTCCGAAATTGCCGGCTGTGTAAATGGAATCCCTCAGCTGATGTTCGGACCCAGGGTGGACGTGCTGGATGCATGTCCGAAGGCTGAAGGGATGATGATGCTGATCCGCTCCATGAGTCCCGACGTCCTGATTGTGGATGAGATTGGCCGCGTGGAAGATGGTCAAGCTATCCAGGAAGCCGTTAATGCCGGTATTACCCTTGTGATGACGACTCATGGATCCACATTTGCGGAAGTAGCGAAGAGACCGGTGATCAAGGACATTGTGAATCTTCAAACCATTGAGCGGTTTGTTGAACTAAGGAGAGGGGATGAGCCTGGTAAGGTTCATGAAGTCTGGAATGAACACGGTCAATCTCTTCTGAAAAAAGTGAGTGTGACATAAATGATTAAACTAATCGGTGCTGTTTTCATCCTGCTTTCTACTTCCTGGGCTGGTTTCGAAGCGTCAAAATATTTAACGGAAAGGCCGAGGCAGCTTCGGTTGTTGAAGGTGGCCCTCCAGTCATTGGAAGCAGAAATCACTTACAGCCATACCCCTTTGCATGAAGCAACGAGAAAGATCTCCAAGCAGTTGCAAAAACCTGTTTCATGGTTCTTTGAAACGTTCTCAAAGAAATTAACGGAGCAGGAGATTTCAGTGAAGAAAGCGTGGGAAGAAAGCCTGAATGATATATGGAAATTAACGGCTTTTAAAATAGGTGAATACGAAATCCTGAAACAATTTGGAGAAAACCTGGGCAAACACGACATGATGACCCAGCAGAAACATATACAGTTAGCGTTAAAACATCTGGAAAGAGAAGAGTCAGAGGCGATAGAAAAGCAGAGGAAATATGAAAAGATGACGAAGAGCTTGGGGTTTTTGTCAGGTTTATTATTGATCATTCTATTACTCTAACGATGCTTCATAGGTCAATGCTTTTATACATGCCAATCGCTTGCGAGAAGTTTAGAAACCAGGAGGGAAATGAATATGGGAATTGATGTGGATATTATTTTCAAGATCGCAGGGGTGGGGATTGTAGTGGCCTTTTTGCATACGATTTTAGATCAGGTCGGGAAGAAGGAATATGCACAGTGGGTTACCCTCTTTGGGTTCATCTATATTCTGTTTATGGTAGCCTCGATTGTCGATGATCTGTTCCAGAAGATTAAATCGGTCTTCTTATATCAGGGTTAGGGGGCGTCCGCGATTGAAATCATTCAAATTGTTGGTATAGCACTGGTTGCGACCTTTCTGGCTTTGATCGTGAAAGAGCAGAAACCAAATTTTGCTTTTTTGCTTATTGTGTTTGTAGGATGTTCGATTTTTTTATTTCTGATCGATCAAATTTACTCCATCATTCATATGATTGAGAAGCTTGCTGCGAATGCAAATGTGAATATGGTGTATGTAGAAACCATTCTCAAGATTATCGGCATCGCCTACATAGCGGAATTCGCTTCTCACATTACAAAGGATGCCGGACAGGGAGCACTTGCGGCGAAAGTGGAGCTTGCAGGGAAGATCTTGATATTAGCAATGGCGGTACCTATTCTAACGGTGATTATCGAAACGATTATCAACATGATCCCAACTGGATAAGCGAAACGTTAAGAGGTGGAAAAAATTGTTGCAAATATATCGAATACTCGTCATAGCACTTGTAATCTTTTTCGTAGGAGCCTCCAGTGGACAAGCTGAAGAGGGGAAAGAACAGAATCCGCCCGATTCGACGATTCAACAGCAAATGATCGATCAGCAGTTAGATCAATTAGGAATCGAAGAATTAAAAGGATTCTGGAACAGTATCGTGGATCAATACGGTGGCTATCTTCCTGAAAGTCAAAAGGGCAGTTTGGTTGATTTTATAAAAGGAGAAAAAGAGTTTTCCTTTAAAGCATGGTTTAGTGGAATCTTCAAGTTCGCCTTCCAGGAGCTTGTGATGAATGGGAAGCTATTAGGAACGCTGATTATGCTCACCATTTTCAGTATGTTTCTTCAATCCCTGCAGAATGCATTCGAAGGAGGGAGTGTCAGCAAGGTTGCATACAGCATTGTGTTCATGGTGCTGATCATCATCGCCCTTAATAGTTTTCATGTGGCGATTGATTACACCCGGGATGCCATCTCCACCATGATTCACTTCATCATTGCCCTCATACCTCTGTTGTTAGCCCTTATTGCAGCTTCCGGGGGAATTGTATCTGCCGCATTTTTCCATCCTGTGATTATCTTTTTAATGAACACGAGCGGTTTGTTGATCCAAAATGTCGTGCTTCCCCTGCTGTTTCTGGCCGCGCTATTAAGTATCGTAAGTACCCTTTCCGCTCATTATAAAGTGACGCAGCTGGCACAGTTATTGCGCACATGGAGTATCGGGTTATTAGGAGCCTTCATGACCATTTTTCTTGGTGTCATATCCGTGCAGGGAGCCACGGCAGCGGTGACAGATGGGATTACCATTCGAACAGCGAAATTTGTAACAGGAAATTTTGTACCTGTGGTCGGCAGAATGTTCACGGATGCGACGGACACAGTGATCAGCGCTTCCGTTCTTTTAAAGAATACAGTGGGAATCGCTGGTGTGGCCATTGTTCTGATCATTGCAGCTTTTCCTGCAATCAAGATCCTCATGATTGCGTTTATTTATAAATTAGCAGCGGCTCTCTTGCAACCCCTCGGTGGCGGACCGGTGATAGAATGTCTCGATATCATTGCCAAAAGTGTGATTTATGTCTTTGCGGCCCTTGCCATTGTATCCTTTATGTTCTTTTTGAGTCTTACCGTCATCATTGCAGCAGGAAATATCACGATGATGATGAGATAAAGAGGAAGGAGTATCGTCATGTCATTTCTCACCGATTGGATTACAAATATAATAATCTTTGTTCTCTTAGCCACCGTCATTGACATGCTTCTTCCCAGTTCCAATATGCAAAAATATGCGAAAATCGTGACTGGCTTATTGTTGATCACCATTATCCTTACCCCTTTGTTTAAATTAATGTCAACCGATTTTGATACAGTGATGAAGTCAATTGATATAAATGGAGATTCCCGGAATAATTCAGTAGAAAATTTAATAGAAATGAAGAAAAAAGAAATACAAGCCTCGCAACGTGCATATATTTTAGAACAGATGGCTGTCCAAATGAAACAACAAGCTGAAAAGGAGATGATGGTTGAACACGGTAAGGTCATTGAGAAGGTTGTAGTAAAAGCAGATGATTTGGAGAATGTCCCGGATAGTATCACAGAAGTGACAGTGGTAGTGAAAGACAAACAAGAAAACACTACGATTGAAACCGTTCAAAACGTGGAGATCGATACGGGAGCTGAGCCGAGAAAGAAAACCCCTGAAGAAAGTACGTCCCAAATGGCCTCCTTACTTGCCGAGCAATGGAATCTTACACCAGACAAAATAATCATTACAGTTGAAGGGGGGACTGGGGAAGCCAATGAACTTTAATAAAAGTCCGCTTAACGCATTGAAGGAATGGTTGTCAAAAGAAAATTCCAATTCACCGCCAAAGGATAAAAAAGGGAATAAGTTTCAATACTTTCTCATTGTGCTGTTAGTAGGTGTCGCCTTTATGCTGATCAGTGATCTTTGGAGCAGGGATAGCAGCTTGGAGGTCTCGAAATCAGTAGACGAAGGAGTACCTGAAGAGGTCGCGACATTCGGCTCCGGCCATAAGGAATCGGACGGCTCCATGAGAGGGTACGAAGATCAATACGAAAACCAATTGAAAGAAGCACTTGATCAAATTGTCGGGGTCAGCGAAGTGCATGTTGTGGTCAATGTAGAGGCAACCGAGTCAAAAGTATATGAAAAGAATGAATCCACACAGTCACAAACAACCTCAGAAGAAGATAAACAAGGTGGAAAACGATCGATAGAGGATAAATCGCGAGATGAAGAAATGGTCATCGTCAGGGATGGAGAGAAAGAAGTTCCCATCGTGAAAGAAACTAAAAAACCTAAAGTCAGCGGTGTCCTTGTTGTAGCAAAAGGGGCCGATAATATACAAATCAAAAAATGGATCATAGAAGCTGTTACCCGCGGATTAGACGTACCAAGTCACAGGGTATCGGTTCTGCCCAAAAAATAAGGGGGAAATGATAGATGTTACTTAAAAAACAAACGGTTTGGTTATTAACGATGTTAAGTCTTGTGATCGTGCTTTCAGTGTATTACATTACTTCTCCTACACAGCAAGTGACAGATATGGCATATGAAGAAAAGGACGGAAAAGAGCAAGCGAAAGAAGATGGGAAGGAAACCATGTCTGACATGGAAGTCGTGACAGACGCAGCTGGAAATGAAATGTTCGAAGCTTTAAGAATTGAAGTATTGGATCAACGCGAACAGCTTCGCGAAGAACTGGAAGCGAAAGTGGCGAACGCTGATGTATCAGCAGAGGAAAAAAGCGCTGCTTATGAAGAAATGGAGAACTTAAGAGAGTTGGCCATGACAGAATCAGTATTGGAAACCATGATTAAAACAATGGGTTATGAAGATGCGTTAGTCAGAGCTAACGGTGAAAATATCCGCATTACAGTGAAATCCGACAAAGAGCACTCAACCGCCGATGCGAATGAAATCATCCGCCTCGTGATGAGTGAAGTCGGGCAGATGAAACCGGTAGCAGTAGAATTCCAGCCAACAAATTAACGTGTACACCAGTGCCGCCGAAGGGGAACCTTCAGGCGGCCATTTTTTGTTTGAAAAAAGGTAATGCATTGATCTGCATCACACCTAAACTTCCTCAGAAATCAAAAAAATTCTTCTATTATTTTATTTTTTTCCAAAAAAGGTCTAGAATAGAGAATAGGGTTGTATGCGCTTTACAGAATGGTAGGAATCGCATATTGAATTTATACGAGGTATTATCGTATGATATTAGTAGCTAGTCATAATTTTTTAAACTATAAGAGGGGTGTCAACCGTGTTAAAAATTCAAGAAATTCGTGAAATAATCAAACTCGTAGATCATTCTAGTGTTGATGAGTTTACATACGAGCATGATGGTTCGAAAATTAAACTTAAAAAGAATAATGGTGTATCAGTTTCCGGGCAACCACAAGTCGTTCAGGCAGTAGAGGAAGTAAAACCTGCAGCTCAAGCAGTACAACAGGCTCCAGCGCCTGTACAGGAAGCAGCTCCTTCCGTAAATACAGAAGAAAAAGCAGCTCCAAAAGCAGAAGATTCAAACTTACATAAAATCACGTCTCCTATGGTAGGGACGTTCTATCAATCTTCTTCCCCGGAATCAGGTCCATACGTAAAAGTTGGAGATAAAGTCGATGAAAGCTCTGTCGTATGCATCGTAGAAGCGATGAAATTATTTAATGAGATCGAAGCGGAAGTAAAAGGTGAAATTACTGAAATCTTAGTAAAAGACGGTCAATTGGTTGAATATGGACAGCCGTTATTCTTGGTCAAACCTGAATAAGGAGCGAAAATAGATATGATAAAAAAAGTATTAATCGCCAATCGAGGAGAAATTGCGGTACGTATTATCCGTGCATGCCGAGATTTAGGCATCGAAAGTGTAGCCGTATATTCTGAAGCAGATAAAGAAGCACTCCATGTTCAATTAGCGGATGAAGCTTATTGCATCGGACCGACTGCATCGAAAGACAGCTACCTGAATTTCACAAACATCATTAGCGTGGCAAAATTGACAGACTGTGATGCCATTCACCCGGGTTACGGATTTTTAGCCGAGAACTCTGATTTTGCAGACCTGTGCCGCGATTGTAACATCATCTTCATTGGTCCTTCACCAGAAGCGATCTCGAAGATGGGTACGAAAGATGTGGCTCGTGAAACCATGAGAGAAGCAGGCGTTCCCATCGTGCCAGGCTCAAAAGGTATCGTGAAGGACGCAGAAGATGCTGTACAGCTTGCAGAATCCATGGGGTATCCTGTCATTATCAAAGCCACAGCCGGTGGTGGAGGAAAAGGGATCCGTGTTGCGAAAAGTGAGGAAGAGCTTGTTAAAGGGGTAACGATCACTCAGCAAGAAGCCATGACTGCATTCGGTAACCCTGGTGTTTACATTGAAAAATACATTGAAGACTTCAGGCATGTGGAAATCCAGGTGCTGGCTGATAATTTCGGGAACGTGATCCATCTTGGGGAACGTGACTGTACGATTCAGCGCCGTCTTCAAAAACTGATCGAGGAAACGCCATCACCCGCTTTAACAGAAGAAATTCGTGTTAAAATGGGGGAAGCAGCAGTAAAAGCAGCCCAAGCGGTTGATTATACTGGTGCCGGCACGGTAGAATTTATATATGACTACGTAAATCAATCATTCTACTTTATGGAAATGAATACCCGTATTCAGGTAGAGCACCCTGTAACAGAACAGGTAACAGGAGTCGATTTGATTAAAGAACAAATTCTCGTAGCGTCAGGAGAAAAACTTTCTCTTACACAGGAAGAAGTAACGTTCACTGGTTGGGCCATTGAATGTCGTATCAATGCAGAGAATCCTGAGAAGAATTTCATGCCTTCAGCGGGGCGCATTGAAATGTATCTTCCACCAGGCGGCATAGGCGTAAGAATCGATTCAGCCGCATATCCTGGTTATATGATCCCTCCATACTACGATAGTATGATTGCCAAAGTCATCACCTATGGAGCGACTCGTGAAGAAGCGATCTCGAGAATGAAACGTGCCTTGAGTGAATTTGTGGTTGAGGGAGTACACACAACGATCCCGTTCCATTTGAAACTATTAGATCATGAAACCTTTGTTGGTGGGGAATTTAATACGAAATTCTTAGAGAAGTACGAAGTAATGAAATCCTAGTGTGAATTCAGGAGGTGCCTTAAAATGGCGGAAAATCAAAACCTTTTACAAATGTCTCACGGTAAAGACGGCCTTGGGAAGATTGAAATCGCACCTGAAGTGATTGAAGTGATTGCAGGAATCGCTGCTTCAGAAGTAGAAGGCGTATCACAAATGCGTGGTAACTTCGCAACAGGTGTGGTCGAGCGTCTCGGAAAGAAAAACCACGGTAAAGGTGTCAAAGTGGAGCTTGCAGAGGAAGGAATCATCGTGGATGTATACTGCATCATGAAATTCGGTGTAGCCATCCCGACAGTGGCTCAAAAGATCCAGGATAACATTCGTCAAGCCCTGCTTAACATGACTGCATTAGAAGCAGATGAAGTAAATGTTCATATCGTAGGCATTCAATTTGAGAATCAGAAATTTGAAGCTGAAATTGAAGACGAAATGTAAGAGAGGGACGGTCCTTTAGGGGGCCGTTCTTTTTTTGTGGGTTTGTGTCATAATTGGTGTTTTTTGTAAAGTGGCTGGATTATTGCGTGAATTGGCCGGATTCTTCTAATGAGGTGGCCGCACTCCAGCCTCCGCTTTTCTACTGGTCCAGCTCCGGGGCTTAGAGGCTCGAGGTCATAAGTCAAACCAGCCAAAAAGGCAAAAAGCGCCTTTCTGGCTGGTTCGCCATATGCTTGTTGCCTCTTTCAAAGCCCCTCCGCTTTTCTACTTGTCCAGCTCCGCCTCCTTGTCCCTCGAGGTCACATTGGAGAAATTACATAAGGCAAAAAGCGCCTTTTGTAATTTCTCCAATGTGCTTGTCGTGCCAACCCAGTCGGCTCCGCTTTTCTTGTTGTCCAGCTCCGGCGGGTAGTCCCTCGAGGTCATTTCTGAAAAATCCCCAAAGGCAAAGAACGCCTTCAGGGATTTCCCAGAAATGCTTGTCGGGCCTGACCAACCCGCCTCCGCTTTTCTTGTCAGAATATTGATTTTTTTACATAGACGTGCGTATTACCCTTAGTTTGTGCTATTATCAAAGGTATGAAAATTGATGGAGTAAAAGGAGTAAATATAAGATGAAGAGAAGAGTTGCTCGTGAAAAGGCCTTACAAGCGTTATTTCAAATAGATATGAGTGGGATTGAGCCGGATGTTGCGTTAACCAATGTGCTGGAGGAAGATCAAGAGATGGATGCCTATCTTCAACAGCTTGTTCTCGGGTTCATCGAGAATCAGGAACGTATCGATGGACACATTCGTGAAAACCTGGAGAAATGGTCCTTTGACCGCCTGGCAAAGGTAGATCGTAACATCTTGCGTTTAGGGGTGTATGAACTGCTGTTTGTAGAAGACGTCCCTAATAATGTAGTCATTAACGAAGCAGTTGAAATTGCAAAGATCTTTGGAGATGATCAATCAAGCAAGTTTATCAATGGTGTTCTTTCAAAGGTAAGTCAATCTTAACAATGTTAGGGGTCGAGTGGAATGTCAGCTTCTATAATTGATGGCAAACTCATTGCAGGTCATTATCGTGAACGATTAAACAGTCAGATCGAGGAGCTTAAGGAAAAGGATGTCATTCCAGGCTTGGCTGTCATCCTGGTAGGAGATAACCATGCTTCTCATTCATATGTCAAAATGAAGAGAAAAGCGTGCAGTAATCTGGGCATTCATTCAGAGCTTTATCAATATGAATCCAGTTTAACTCAAGATGAACTGCTGAATAAAATTGAAGAGTTAAATGAACAGAGCCATATTCATGGCATTCTTGTTCAACTGCCTCTCCCTGAGCATATTAATCCAATAACCGTGATTGAAACGATTTCCCCATCAAAAGATGTGGACGGATTTCATCCCGTTTCCATTGGGAAAATGGTGACCAATCAAGATACCTTCTATTCTTGTACGCCACTTGGAATCATGAAGATGCTTGAATATGAAAACATTTCAGTAGAAGGTAAACACGTCGTGATTTTAGGAAGAAGTAACATTGTCGGCAAACCGGCAGGTCACTTATTCCTCAATCGTAATGCGACGGTTACGTATTGCCATTCGAAAACGAAGAATATGTCTTTCTATACAAAGCAGGCAGATATTATCGTATCTGCGGTAGGGAAAGCCAATCTAATCGGCGCAGAGGATATTAAACCGGGAGCCGTAGTCATCGACGTCGGAATGAATCGTGATGAAAACGGTGCACTTTGTGGGGATGTGAATTTTTCAGAAGTGAAGGAAAAAGCCGGAAAAATCACACCTGTTCCTGGTGGTGTCGGCCCTATGACGATTACGATGCTACTGTATAATACAGTGAAATCTGCCGAATGGGCTCTTGCCAATCGCCAAAACGGTTGAAAAATAGTACACTATAGGTAACATAAAACGGAAAGGGACAGCTCATCGCTGGTCCCTTTCCGTATTCCTACATACAAAAGCCTTCACAAATTGCAGGAAACAAAGGAGTCACTTGAGCATGGAACTCGATCAATCACGTTATTTAACGGTACAAGCTCTGACAAAATACATAAAGCGTAAATTCGATAGAGATCCCCACCTGTCCAATCTATTCGTACGGGGGGAAATTTCTAATTTCAAAAGACATTCAAGCGGCCATATGTACTTTACCTTGAAAGACGAAAAAGCCCGTATCTTGTCTGTCATGTTTTCAAGTAATAATCAATCCATGAAATTCAGACCTGAAAATGGAATGAATGTGTTGATTCGGGGAGACGTCTCTGTTTATGAATCAGGTGGGCAATATCAGATCTATGTAAAAGAAATGCAGCCTGATGGAATCGGTGAGCTGTATTTGGCTTATGAGCAGTTGAAAGAGAAGCTTGAGAAAGCAGGCTATTTCGATCAAGGCCGGAAGCGTGTGGTTCCTAAGTTTCCGAAACGAATCGCCGTTGTGACATCTCCAACAGGTGCTGCAATCAGAGATATCATTACAACCATCAAAAGAAGATATCCAATTGGAGAAATCCTTATTTTCCCTGCCTTGGTTCAAGGGGAACAAGCCGCAGGATCGATTGCCGGGGCAATGAAAAAGGTAAATGATCTGGGGGATATAGATGTATTGATTATCGGCCGTGGCGGTGGTTCGATTGAAGAGTTGTGGGCGTTTAACGAAGAGATCGTGGCCAAAGCCATCGTTGAGTCAAAAGTTCCCGTCATTTCTGCTGTCGGACATGAGACAGACTTTACGATTGCCGACTTTGTAGCCGACTTAAGAGCACCTACACCAACAGCAGCGGGGGAATTAGCGGTTCCACATGTGGATGATTTGCTGGAAAGAATCATGAATCGTAAATTACGACTGATCAAATCGTTCAAGGCAAAGCTTCAAAGTGAGCGCAGCCGCTTAAATAGTTTAATGAAATCCTACGCTTTAAGAAACCCGCGTAATCTATATCAACAGAAAATTGAAACCGTCGACCGGCTGACCGACCAGCTGCAAAAAAATATAAGCCTTCATGTGAGGCAAAATCACGATCAATTAACCCGTCTTCACTCACGACTTCAACGTGTACATCCTTCACAACTCATCACCATTCAACACGAGAGAGTCTTATTTATGAAGACGCGGGTAGAAAAGCAATTTAAACAGGTGCTGAAAGAAAAGAATAATCGTTTCGGTTCTTCCCTGTCTACCTTGCATGCCCTGAGTCCTTTAAAGGTCATGGACAGGGGATACAGCCTGGTTTATCAGGAGGAAGGTACATTGATCAAATCATCCAAGCAGGTCAAAGCTGGTGACCATCTGGAGATAAATGTCAGGGATGGTAAAATACATTGCGAAGTTGAATCCGTTGAGGAGCGTGAAAATAATGGCGAAGTCTAAAGAAGAACTATCATTTGAAACAGCTATGGAACAATTGGAAGAGATTGTGGAGAAACTGGAAGAGGGAGAAGTTCCATTGGAGAAAGCGTTAGAGTTCTATCAAAAAGGAATGGATCTTTCGAAATACTGTCATGATACGTTGCAAAAAGCAGAAAACCAATTAACAAAGATGATGACAGATGAAGGGGAAAAAGCCTTCGACCTGGATGAGGGGGAATAAAGGGTGAATCCTCACGTTGATCTGAAAGAATTTCAACAACAGCATGGAGAATTGATTACCAATCATATGGTCGAGACAATAGAAAGCCTTGCTATGCCCCCGAACTTGAAGGGAGCTATGATCTATTCATTGCAAGCAGGAGGAAAGAGGATTCGTCCCATCCTCCTTTTAGCAACGATTAAAGCCTTTAACAAGGACCCTTTACTCGGGTTAAACACTGCGTCTGCCCTCGAAATGATTCATACCTATTCCTTGATTCATGACGACCTTCCTGCCATGGATGATGACGATTTGAGAAGAGGGAAGCCGACCAATCATAAAATGTTTGGGGAAGCGATGGCGATTTTGGCCGGTGACGGTTTACTGACCTATAGTTTTCAACTGATTGCAGAGGACAATGACCTTACAAGTGACATGAAGATAAGCCTCATCGGTCTTTTAGCGAAGTGCGCAGGACCTCAAGGCATGGTTGGCGGACAAGTTGCGGATATCGAAGGGGAAAATAAGCAGCTATCAGTGAAAGAACTTGAAGGCATCCATGAGCATAAAACAGGTAAGTTATTGATATTTAGTGTGCTGGCAGGCGGGATTGTTTCTGAGGCGTCGGAGGAAGAGCTGGAATTACTTGAAAGATTTGCTTATCATATTGGACTCTCCTTTCAAATCCAGGATGACATCCTGGATATTGAAGGATCGGAAGAAATGATTGGAAAGCCTGTAGGGAGCGACGAATCAAAACTTAAGAGTACCTATCCAAGCCTCCTGACGATGGCAGGAGCTAAGGAAAAGCTTCACTTCCACTTGAACGAAGCGTTAGCATCACTGAAACAAATGCCTATTGATACCCGACTTCTTACCGAAATTGCCCAATTGATCGTTGCCCGGAATCATTAAAACCATTCTATGTTTGAGCATATTATTTAACATATGTTATAATGTGAGTAGAATAAATTTTGGGGTGGTGCAGTATTCTAGTCAGTCCACCAATCCTGAAGGTGGGCCTAAAAATCCACTAAAGGGCACATCGATGAAGTTCCTGGAATTGGCTTGAGGCGCCCAGCCTTGGGTCATATCTGGGAGTAAGGCTTGAGGGCGATCCACAATGGCATGTGGGCGTTGACCCGCGAGCCGCGGAGGCTTTGTTTCTTATGCTGGCATTAAGCATATGCAATAAGAACAAAGTATGAACCTGCGATGTGATGATTCACTAGCAGCGTAGCCTGCCTTGAGTGAAGAGTGAGGGGATTATGGTTACAAGGTACACATCAGTTGGCCATTGATATGTGCTTTTTCGCCCATATGAAATCCTCTTTGCAAAAGAGGCTAAGGATTGCGTTAAGGACTGTTGAGGAAAACTCCTAGACTGTTCATATTCGGACATATAAAGAGGATTATAGTGCGGACTAAGTGGTAATCCAGTCTAGCTTGTGGTGACGCAGCTAAGTCGGGTTTAATGGGAAACCGCCGGTATGGCAACATCCGGTATCTGATTGGGAAAACCTACTGGACCTAAGCTGCAATTTTTACTCTTTATATGACCCCCCAATTACATATAAACAAACTATTTACACAGTAGAAACGGTGTGTTTAAACGATAATGAATGAAACAATGAAAAACTCAATAAAGTGGAGTGTCAGCATTGCCGTTATCACATTTGTGTTAGCGGCTATTTTTTCAGTTACATCCAATATGGTGTTAAATGGAGTCGCATGGTATACAGGGCTGGTTGTTGTACTCATCATCGTCTTTATCGGAATCTTCTTTGATATGCTGGGGATTGCTGCAACCGCTGCTGATGAAACCCCTTTTCATGCCATGGCGGCCAAAAAAGTGTACGGTGCACGTTATTCAATCAAAATCGTCCGGAACGCAGACCGTTTCGCAAGCTTCTGTAACGACGTAATCGGTGATATTTCAGGGATTATAAGTGGTACTGCATCAGCGATTGTCATTATACAATTAGCCGTATCCTTTCAGCTTGAAGGCGGCTCATTGAGAGAGTATATTGTAAGCGTAACACTGACAAGTATCATAGCTTCCTTGACCGTTGGAGGCAAAGCGCTTGGAAAAACGTTTGCTATCACCTATTCTAAGGATATAATATTTAGAGTTGGTAAAGTTCTACAATTTTTTGAAGATCGATTTCACATCGTAGTGATTAAAGATAAAAAAGACAAAAAAGATAAAAACAAGAAAAAACGTTACAAGCGTGCGAAACAAAATATTTAGTGATGAAAGTGAGTGGACCCCATGGATTTATTATCAATAAAGGAGCCTTCTTTTCTTAAAAATATGTCGAATGAACAATTAGAAGAGCTCAGTCAAGAGATTCGCCATTTCTTAATAAAGAATCTATCTAAGACTGGCGGTCATATTGGTCCAAACTTAGGGGTGGTCGAATTAACAGTTGCCCTTCATAAGCATTTCTCAAGTCCAAAAGATAAAATCCTTTGGGATGTTGGTCATCAGTCGTATGTACATAAGATCTTGACTGGCCGTGCGTGTCAGTTTGATACGTTGCGACAATATAAAGGGTTATGTGGTTTCCCTAAACGCAATGAAAGCGATCATGATGTATGGGAAACGGGGCATAGCTCTACTTCACTATCCGCTGCCATGGGTATGGCAATCGCAAGGGATGTCAAAAAAGAAGATTCGTTCATCATCCCAGTGATCGGAGATGGTGCCTTAACGGGGGGAATGGCACTCGAGGCACTTAACCACATTGGTCATGAAAAGAAAGATATGATCGTCGTCTTAAATGATAATGAAATGTCCATTGCCCCAAATGTTGGAGCCCTTCACAGTGTTCTTGGTCGATTGCGCACTGCCGGGAAGTACAACTGGGTGAAGGATGAAATGGAATATATCCTTAAACGGATCCCTGCTGTCGGTGGCAAATTAGCAAGTACGGCTGAGCGGGTGAAAGATAGCTTAAAGTATTTATTTGTTTCAGGTATGTTCTTTGAAGAATTAGGATTTACCTATCTTGGGCCAATCGATGGCCATGATTATCATGATCTATCTGAAAACATCCAGTATGCGAAGAAAACAAAAGGTCCTGTCCTATTACACGTCATAACGAAAAAAGGAAAAGGGTTTCATCCAGCTGAATCAGATAAGCAGGGCACATGGCATGGGACGGGTCCATACAAGATTGACACAGGAGACCTGATTAAACCTATAAATGCACCACCTTCCTGGAGTGGGCTTGTAAGTGAGACCGTCAGAAAGATTGCCCGTGAGGATGAACGAATTGTCGCCATCACTCCAGCCATGCCGGTAGGGTCCAAGCTGCTTGGATTTGCTGAAGAATTCCCCGATCGAATGTTTGATGTAGGGATTGCTGAGCAGCATGCCACCACGGTTGCAGCGGGTCTTGCTACTCAGGATATGAAGCCATTCCTGGCCATTTATTCAACATTCCTGCAAAGAGCGTATGACCAAGTGGTTCACGATATTTGCCGACAAAACTTAAATGTCTTCATCGGGATTGACCGTGCCGGATTAGTCGGTGCCGATGGTGAAACGCATCAAGGGGTATTTGATATTGCCTTTTTAAGGCATTTACCGAATATGGTGATCATGATGCCGAAGGACGAAAATGAAGGTCAACACCTTGTTAATACGGCTCTTCAGTATAATGATGGTCCAATTGCGTTACGCTATCCCCGTGGAAACGGATATGGAGTGCCTATGGATTCAGAGCTGAAAACTATTCCAATCGGAACGTGGGAAGTATTGAAGCAAGGTACAGATGCTGCCATTTTGACATTTGGTACCACGATCCCAATGGCGATGGAAGCGGCTGATGAGCTTGAGAAGCAAGGTCTTTCCGTTCGGGTCGTGAATGCGAGATTCATTAAACCAATGGACGAAACGATGCTAAAGAGTATCCTTGGAGAAGAAATGCCTATTTTAACGATAGAAGAGGCGGTTCTTCAAGGAGGATTCGGAAGTGGTGTTCTTGAGTTCGCGCAAGAACAGGGTTACCATAACGCCGTGATTGACCGCATAGGGATTCCTGATTACTTCATCGAGCATGGAAGCGTGAAGGAATTGCTGAACGAAATCGGCATGACCAAAGAAAATGTCGTAGACCGTATTTTAACGATCACACCAAAAAAACAAAAAAGGGCTTAATGATGAAAGTAAAAAAACAACGTGTAGACGTACTTCTTGTAGAACGAGGATTAATTGAAACGAGAGAAAAAGCGAAAAGGGCTGTCATGGCGGGACTTGTCTATTCCAATGAAATGAGATTGGACAAGGCCGGGGAAAAAGTAAGTGAAGATATTCCCCTTACGATAAAGGGGAAAGTGATCCCCTATGTGAGCCGTGGCGGCTTGAAGCTTGAGAAAGCTCTGCAGGTCTTTGATGTGGATGTGGCCGATAAAGTGATGATTGATATCGGGGCATCCACTGGAGGGTTTACGGATTGTGCACTGCAAAACGGGGCTAAGATGTCCTATGCCCTTGATGTAGGATACAACCAACTAGCCTGGAAGCTTAGGCAGGATGAGCGGGTCGTGGTAATGGAAAGGACCAATTTCCGTTATGTTACCCCGGCTGATTTGCAAAGAGAAATGCCAAGCTTTGCATCCATCGATGTATCCTTTATTTCCCTTTCCCTGATATTGCCTGTCCTGAAAACCCTATTGGTGCCTGGTGGGGACTGTGTCGCTTTAATCAAGCCACAGTTTGAAGCAGGGAAGGACCAGGTTGGGAAGAAGGGGATTGTGAGAGATCCTGCCGTGCACAAAATGGTCATCGAGAAAATCATGACGTTATCGATTAAAGAAGGCTACCATATCGCCGGCTTATCCTATTCTCCTATCACAGGTGGAGATGGGAATATTGAATTTCTCATTCATCTGAAATGGTCGGGGCAAGAGGGTGAAGGAGAATCGCTTCTCACCACCACACCCGATGAAGTGATTGAGGAAGCGCATCATCAATTAAAGGCGAAAACGCAGCAGTAAAATAGGGCCACTCTTCTTCGGAGGGTGGCTTTTTGACGTCTGTATTGAACTAACCCTTATGCTTGTCGGGCCTCCCCAAGCCGCCTCCGCTTTTCATTGTCCAGCTCCAGGGGCTTGGGGCTCGAGGTCATAAGTCAAGCAACCCAAAAAGGCAAAGAGCGCCTTTCCGGATTACTCGACTTATGCTTGTCGCCCCAGAACGAGCCCCTTCCGCTTTTCTTTTTTATTGTACTCTGATACAAAATAGGCTAACATAAGCGTAGAGGTATATTTATACAGGTTTTAATCAAATGTAAGAGGTGTATGTTCTATGATGAACAAAGGGCAAAGACATATAAAAATCAGAGAAATCATTACGAATAGAGATGTGGAAACACAGGATGAGCTGGTGGAAAGTCTTAAGAATGCTGGCTTTAATGTGACCCAGGCTACCGTATCGAGGGATATTAAAGAATTGCATTTGGTTAAAGTACCGTTGATGGATGGCAGATACAAATATAGTTTGCCTGCTGATCAGCGCTTTAATCCTCTGCAAAAACTTAAGCGTACCCTGACTGATGCGTTTGTTAAGGTGGACCAGGCAGGGCATATGCTGGTCATGAAGACCCTACCTGGTAATGCCAATGCTATCGGTGCTTTAATTGATAACTTGGACTGGGAAGAGATTCTGGGGACGATTTGTGGGGATGACACATGTTTGATCATCTGCCGCACTGAAGAAGAGACAAAGATTGTTTCAGAACGTTTTTTAGATATGCTATAAAGGGTAGGATCAATTCTAAATTAATGTGCTGTGTATTTGCAGCCCTTCATACAAAATCCAATAGGAAGCTTTTCTTTTAAATTGTTTGAGGGAAAAGTTCCTTTTTATTTGAGGTGAATGTTTTGCTACAAGAACTATCAATCAAAAATTTCGCCATAATTGAATCCCTCTCTCTTTCCTTTGAAGAAGGCCTTACCGTTCTATCGGGTGAGACTGGAGCTGGGAAGTCGATTATCATAGATGCCATTCACTTATTGGTTGGTGGAAGAGGATCCTCGGAATACGTTCGGCATGGGGAGAAAAAGGCTGAAATTGAAGGGTTATTTATTCTTGATAATGAAACGCATCCTTGCATTGGGAAAGCGGCGAGCTTCGGGATAGAGATCGAAGAAGGCATGATCATCCTCAGAAGAGATATCTCGAGTACAGGAAAAAGTGTTTGCAGGATCAATGGTAAGCTCGTGACGATTGCGATCATGAGGGAAATCGGTGCTTCACTTATTGATATTCATGGACAACACGAGCATCAAGAGCTGATGAATGAAAGTCTTCATCTTTCCTTATTGGATCAATTCGGTGGGGATGAGATTGCTTCTGGTCTCGCGAGTTACGGAGAAGTATACAGAGAGTACCTTTCCATTTATAAGCAGCTAAACAGGCTTAATGAGAACGAGCAGGAGATGGCGCATCGATTGGATCTCATTCAGTTTCAGCTGAAAGAAATTCATGATGCGGATCTGCAATTAAACGAAGATGATGAGCTTATGGAAGAGAAACGGAAGCTTATGAACTTTGAAAAGCTTTTTGAAGCGCTGCAGACTTCGTATGACAGCATTCAAGGCGAGAGAAAAGGGCTGGACTGGACAGGCCTTGCCATGAGTCACCTCGAGACAGCGGCAGAAGTGGATTCACAATATGACAAGACTCTGGAATCTGTTTCGAATGCTTTTTATATGCTTGAAGATGCTGCTCAACAAGTAAGAGGAGAGTTAGATCAACTTGAATTTGAACCGAACCGTTTGGATCTTATCGAAACGAGACTGAACGAGATTAACGGTTTAAAGAGAAAGTATGGATCCTCTGTAGAAGAAATTCTTGCATATAGTTCAAAGATTGAAGAAGAAATTGAAACCATCGTGAACAAAGATTCTCATGTCGAACATTTACAAAGTAAATTACAATCACTTGAGAAAGACTTATCATTAGAGGCGAGAAATCTGTCGCAATCGAGAAAACAGTGGGCGAAGAAATTAACCACAAGTATTCATGAGCAGTTAAAGCAACTGTACATGGATAAAACGAAATTTGACGTTCGTTTTGTGAAAAGTGGGGAAAATGAATCGTTTTCCTTCCATCATTTTAAAAAGGATGGTTGGGATACAGTGGAGTTTTACATATCCACCAATCCGGGTGAGCCTTTAAAGCCGCTGTCCAAAGTGGCTTCAGGTGGAGAACTCTCCCGCATTATGTTAGCTTTGAAGACGATCTTTTCCAAGCACCAGGGAATCACCTCCATCATTTTTGATGAGGTGGATACGGGAGTGAGTGGAAGAGTGGCTCAAGCGATCGCTGAAAAAATTTATCAAGTGGCCATTCATTCCCAGGTGATGTGTATATCTCACTTGCCGCAAGTAGCTGCCATGGCGGATTGTCATTTGTTTATTTCGAAAAAACTTTCAGGTGGCAGAACGAGCACAATGGTTAAACGTCTTCAAGAGAAGGAAAAGATCAAAGAAATCTCCAGAATGATTTCAGGAGTGGAAATTACAGATTTAACATTGGAACATGCAAAGGAATTGTTGCAGTTAGCAGGTTCCATTAAAGAAACATGAAAAGCTATCCAATTCGGGTAGCTTTTTTTTCATGATTACCAGTTATAAATGTGGCTTTTAAAGGCAAAATTAAGACTGTAGCCAATAGTTAGTGTGTGTGGATTAGAAGCGAGGAGAGTGAATATATTGAGTTTAGATTGGTTAAGAAAATGTATAGGTGGAATTCTCCTTGTTTCGCTTTGTCTTATTGGTTTTTACAAACCGGTTCAACAATTTATCAATACTCCGAACTCTGTAAGGGTAATGGAAGGGGATCAAGTTGCTCTCCCTAAGGCTGCATCCGTTACGACGATGGGTTCGTCTGATAATCAACATGTTCAATTGAAAGAAGGGGAAGGTCAGCTCTCAATCCAAGGAAGTTCTGTAGGCAAGGATGAAGTGGTATTTGAGTTAGCTGGATTACCCATTAAAAAAGTAGATGTAGAAGTACTGAAAGATTTCAAGGTGATCCCGGGTGGTCAATCCATCGGGGTGAAATTAAATACAGTCGGGGTGTTAGTCGTAGGTCATCATCTGGTTGAAACAGATGCAGGTAAGATGTCTCCCGGCGAAAAAGCCGGAATTCAGGTAGGGGATATGATTACAGAAATAAACGGAACGAAAATTGAAGAACTTGCGGATGTTGCTCCTTTTGTTCAGAAAGCAGGAGAAGAATCCCGATCTTTAGACGTTGTGATCAAGCGTGAACAGAAGACCGTAAAAACTCAATTGCTCCCGTTAAAAGAAAAAGGAGAAAAGAACTATAAATTAGGGTTATATATTCGTGATTCTGCAGCTGGAATCGGTACGATGACGTTCTTTGACCCGAAGTCCAAGAAGTATGGGGCGCTTGGCCATGTCATTTCTGATATGGATACAAAAAAACCGATTGTCGTTGAAAACGGAGAGATCGTTCATTCAGAAGTAACGTCCATTCAAAAAGGGACCGATGGAAAACCAGGTGAAAAATTAGCCCGTTTTTCTTCTGATCGGAACGTCATTGGAAACATTACCAGGAACAGTCCATTCGGGATTTTTGGTGAATTAAATCAATCCATCGATAACGATCTAATGGATAAACCAATGCCCATCGCTCTCTCTCATCAAGTGAAAGAAGGACCTGCCCAGATATTGACTGTGGTAGATGGAAAAGATGTGGAAATGTACGATATTGAAATTGTCAGCACCATTCCACAGAAATATCCGGCAACAAAAGGAATGGTTTTGAAAGTAACAGATCCGAAGCTATTGGATAAAACCGGTGGAATTGTCCAAGGCATGAGTGGAAGTCCCATTATTCAAAACGGTAAAGTCATCGGAGCCGTCACGCATGTGTTTGTAAATGATCCTACAAGCGGCTATGGCGTTCACATTGAATGGATGCTGAGTGAAGCGGGAATCGATATTTACAAGAAAGATCATGACCGAGCAAGCTAAAAGTGGAAAACCCTTACTAAAGTCCCGATCGTGGGTGCTTATAAGGGTTCTTTTTTATCCTGACAATTGGATTTGTGAAATCAACCTGATTCAAGAAACAGGACATTAGAAAAGAACGAAGGTTTGCCAAAAGCACGGTAAGATTGTTAAAATAAAGATTATTCGACAAACCGTTGAGTAAATATCGAATAGGGTCGAAATATAAAGAAATCTTTAGAAAATCAAAGAAAATATAATATTTTTTAAGTTTTTTTCAAAAATAAAAGGAATTTAGGTTGCATTGTCGAAAAAGTAATTTAGAATAAAATTACAGAGAAGAATTAATTAGGATTGAGGAGGAAACCTGTAGTGAAATCGATTAAAGTATGTGTTGTGGATGATAACCGTGAACTTACGTCATTATTGGAAGACTACATTGCTTCACAAAATGATATGGAAGTAGTAGGAATTGCTCATAATGGCCAAGATTGTTTAGATTTGTTAGAAGAAGTGGAGCCTGATGTCCTGGTATTGGATATTATTATGCCTCATTTGGACGGGCTTGCTGTGCTCGAACGACTTCGTGAAAAGAAGAGCATTCCTAATGTCATCATGCTGACAGCTTTCGGTCAAGAAGACGTTACGAAGAAAGCCGTCGACCTTGGAGCTTCTTACTTTATCCTGAAGCCATTCGATATGGAAAATCTAGTGAGTCACATTAGACAAGTAAGCGGTAAATCAAACTCAATCATCAAAAAACCTTCCTCATCCAGAATGCATACAGAACAGAAACCAAGAAATTTAGATGCGAGTATTACAAGCATCATCCACGAAATTGGCGTTCCGGCACATATTAAAGGTTACTTATATTTAAGAGAAGCGATTTCTATGGTTTATAACGATATCGAATTACTTGGTTCAATTACAAAAGTACTTTACCCTGATATTGCCAAAAAATATAACACTACAGCATCAAGAGTAGAAAGGGCCATCCGTCATGCAATTGAAGTGGCTTGGAGCAGAGGGAATATCGATTCCATTTCTTCTCTTTTCGGATATACAGTAAGTATGTCGAAAGCAAAGCCGACAAACTCAGAGTTCATCGCGATGGTTGCTGATAAGCTTCGTTTAGAGCACATGGCTTCATGAAAGAGTAAGGACTAGAGCCATCATATTTTCAACCCAATAGTATGATTGTAAAACCCTATGAGCCCAGATGGTTTCGTGGGGTTTTTTGGTTTATCCTTCTCAGTAGCAACCGCCTCTTTTTCAGGATGTTTTTATAGGCTCTTTTCGTATAGTTCGTTGCTATTGTAGAGGAGAAAGTAATAGTTGATTTCCGCTCCAGGATGCTCGCTTTCCGCGGGGCTGGCGGTGAGCCTCCTCGGCTGCGCCTCCG
>NZ_QNRJ01000012.1 GCF_003315075.1 Rossellomorea aquimaris | reverse complement strand
ATATCTTGAGACGTCCAAGTAATAAAGAGAAGTTTCATTTATATGGAAGATTACCCGAGCTCTGAAATAGAGCCTAAACATAATATACGAGGAGGACGAAAAGATGAAAAAATTAAAATGGATTTCGATGGTGGCCATCATTTCATTACTACTAGCGGCATGTGGCAGTGATGGCGCAAGCGGCGGCGATTCAAGCAGTGGCGATGATTCTTCCAGCCAATCAATCGTATTTGGGACAGGTGGAACGTCCGGTGCTTATTATGCGATTGGCGGATCATTAAAACCAATTTTCGAGGAAAGTGATTCAATCGGGAATGTAACAGTAGAATCGACAGGAGCTTCTGTTGCCAATATCCAGAACATTACGGACGGATTAAATCAAATGGCGATTGTCATGAGCGATGTTGCCTATGATGCGGCAGAAGGAAAAGGTCAGTTCGAAGGCAATAAAGTAGAGGTCCAGGCTCTTGCAGGCATGTACCAAAACGTTGTACAGGTAGTCGCTATGTCTGATAGCGGAATTAAGAGCATTGAAGATTTAAAGGGTAAGAAAGTAGGTGTCGGTCAGGTTGGTTCCGGCGTGGAACAAAGCGCGAAGAAAGTATTGGAAGCAGCCGGTTTATCATATGATGACCTTGAAAAAGTCACCCACACAGGGTACGCGGATTCTGTTCAGGAAATGAAAAATGGCACACTTGACGCTGCATTCTTCACTTCAGGTGTCCCGAACAGTAATATTACTGACCTTATGCAGCAAAATGATGTATCATTTGTTGAAATCAAAGGAGATCTTGCTGATAAGCTAATGGAGAAATATCCGTTCTATAAAACATTTACGATTGAGTCAGGAGACGAAGCAAAATATAACCTGGATGCAAAGGTTGAAACCGTCGGGATCCAGAATATGCTGATTGTATCGAAGGACGTAAGTGAAGACACAGTATACGACTTAACAAAACGTTATTACGACTACTTAGGAACAGACGCAGTTGCAGTTGCACCTCTTAAAGAAGTCAACCGGGATGAAATGGCGAAGGGCCTCATTGCACCCCTGCACCCCGGAGCGAAGAAGTTTTATGAAGAAAAAGGATTACTGGAATAATAGAGAAAGGGCATCAATCCTGGTGCCCTTTTCATTCTATCTATGAGAAAAAGAATCCTGGGTGCCTCTTCCCTGCTCCTTCTCATCCTTCTCGCCATTGTACCGGTCAACACGATCGTCTTATCCGATCAAAATAAAAATATAGTCGTACAGCCTGTTTTCAATCAAAAGAAAGTTTCCATCCGCTGGACACATTCTGTTGAAAAAGAAGATTGGGAAGAATTTTTTCACATTAAAGGTAGCACCATCACCTTGACCTCCACCCGTTTCAAAACGTTTGGTGCCGGTGTCCCGGATAACGCAGGCGAGGACACATATATCAAAGACGGCTGGGTGTACATGACACATATCCATCAACCGATCGGAGACTCATTGCGCTTCCAGACAGGTAAGAATACGAATCATCGTATTTCATTAAACGAACGAACTCTAGTACTCGATTCTCAGCGGTCCTACCAATTATCCGTCAGGTCGGTCCCTATGTATAAACTGATTTATATGATTGTTAATGATTAAGCGAGGTGACTCATGATGAGAAAACAAAAGAACACATCTGTGGAAGAGTTAGATCGGGAGGGAAATACGAGAAGCGGGTTTCCCAAAGTGATTGGTCTATTTATTTTAGTATTGGCAGCCGGGATTGCTCTCTTCCATTTATACACGTCTTATGCAGGGGCGTTAGTCGATGTAAAGCAGCGAAGCATCCATTTATATGGATTGATGGCCATCGGATTTATCCTTTACCCTTTTATCAGTAAAAAGAAAGGCCTGCCTGTTCCATTTTATGACTATATCTTAAGCGGCTTGTCCTTAGTCGTTGGCATTTATATGTTATTCAGTGCGGAGCGCATCATTAAAATGGGGGGACAAATCAACGATACCGATTTCATCGTCGGAATACTCGTCATTGTCCTTCTTCTCGAACTGACAAGGCGTGTGACCGGCTGGGGCCTGACTCTTCTTGCCGTTGGATTTTTAATTTATGGTCTTTATGTAAAGCTGGCCATCTATCCGGAATTGAATTCTCAAATCACATTGACTGTGACAAAGAAAATGATTTCCCAGCTTGTATATATTACGGAGGGGATTCTTGGTACAGCGATCGGCGTGTCAGCAAGCTACATCATTCTCTTTATCTTATTTGGAGCATTCCTCAGCCGCTCCGGCATGGGGAAATTATTTAATGACCTGGCACTGGCAGTCGCAGGACATACAAAAGGCGGTCCTGCTAAAGTTGCCGTTATCGCCAGTGGATTTCTCGGTTCCATCAATGGTTCGGCTGTTGCCAATGTCGTGACAACCGGGGCTTTCACGATTCCATTGATGAAAAAGATCGGCTACAAGAAAGAATTTGCAGGGGCGGTCGAATCAGCGGCAAGTGTCGGCGGTCAGATCCTTCCTCCCATCATGGGGGCAGCCGCCTTCATTATGGCAGAGAATCTAAATATTCCTTATACCAAAGTGATCATGGCAGGTATCATCCCTGCCCTGCTCTTCTACATCGGTATCCTGCTTCAGGTGCACTTTAGAGCTTCCAAACGCGGATTGCATGGGGTACCGAAATCAGAACTTCCATCCGTGAAAGCAGTTTTGGCTGAACGGGGACATTTGATCATCCCTATGGTGATTCTCCTGTACTTATTATTCTCAGGAAAAACACCGTTCTACGCTGCGTTCTGGTCGATTTTGGCTACGATTATCATTTCCGGTTCGAAGCAGGTTCTAACGCTATCAACCCTACTCGGAGTATTTTTCATTTTCCAACCACAGGTGAATGGCCTCCTTTCCGGAGAAGGCATGCCTCCCCTCAAAAGCGGATGGTGGGAACTCCTGTTGATTGTGGTAATTCCATTAGTGATCAATCTCGTTAGAAAAACAAAAAATCTGGAAGCCGAAGAAATTGGCTTAAAGGATTGCGTACAAGCATTGGAAGAAGGAGCGAAAACGACGATTCCGGTTGCGGTCGCCTGTGGTGCTGTTGGAATTGTCGTAGGAGTTGCCTCACTGACTGGAGTTGCACTTGAGCTCGCAAACAGTATTGTCGGTATTGGTGAAATGATCGACAGTCCGCTCCTTCAGCTCGTTATTACTTTACTGCTGACCATGATCACTTCCATCGTGCTGGGAATGGGCTTACCAAGTATCCCAACCTATATCATTACGAGTACCATGGCAGCACCGATCCTTTTACAGCTACCATTGTTCCGTGAACTGGCCGGGTCGACGGAAACGGCGGTGTTTGTTGCTCACATGTTTGTGTTTTACTTTGGGATTTTTGCAAATATCACGCCGCCAGTCGCCCTGGCAGCCTTTGCCGGAGCAGGCATCAGTGGCGGTGACCCGACTAAGACCGGATTCCAGGCGATGAGACTTGCCATTGCAGGATTTATCGTGCCGTTTATGTTTGTGTTTTCCCATGAAATGCTGATGGTGGACGCATCTGTTACGAGTATTCTTGTCCTGACGGTTACATCTGTTATCGGAGTGTTCCTGTTGTCCGTTTCCATCGAGGGTTATTTCAAGAAGAAACTCCCTGTCAGTATGCGCTTGATAAGTGCAATAGCCGCTTTTCTCCTGATTTATCCCGGCTGGGTGACAGACATGATCGGCTTCACCGTCTTCGTATTTGTTCTGTTTTGGAATTACCAAGGAAAGGGTAAACCGATGAATAAGGAGATTAATATTCCCAATTAAATGAGGTGGATTTTCATGGATTTTGGTTTAAAGAATAAAGCAGTGATTGTCACTGCATCCAGTAAAGGATTAGGAAAAGCAACGGCACTCGAGCTTGCAAAAGAAGGCGCACACGTACTTATTTCCAGCCGAAATGAAGAAGAACTTCAATCCACGGCAAACGAAATCATCGAACTGTCCGGGAATCAGCATGTTTATTTTGCACCATGTGACATGACGAAAGCAGAAGACATTCAAGCACTCGTGGAAACAGCAGTCAAACAGCTTGGAGGCATTGACATTCTCGTCAACAACACAGGCGGTCCACCTGCAGGGGGATTTCAGCAATTCGATGATGCTGACTGGCAGTATGCCTTTGAACTCAATCTGCTCAGCTATATCCGGACCATCAGAGAGGTTATTCCCCATATGAAAAAGAATAAGGGCGGAAGGATCGTCAATATCGCATCTTCCTCCACGAAGCAGTCAATCGATGGTCTGATTCTATCCAACACCTTCAGAACAGGTATTGTCGGCTTATCGAAGAGCTTATCAAGGGAACTGGCCAAGGATCATATTCTTATCAACACGGTCGGTCCTGGTAGAATCGCAACAGAACGAGTGGCTCAGTTGGATCAATTAAATGCAGATAAACAAAATGTTCCCCATGAGGAATTTAAGAAGCAAAGTGAAAAAGCGATTCCACTGGGAAGGTACGGCGAGCCTGAAGAATTTGCCCGGGCCATTACCTTCTTAGTTTCAGACGCCAACACGTATTTAACCGGTCAATCCCTCGTCGTTGATGGCGGGTTGGTTACCGCACTATAAAAAAGCAAAGCCCCAAAGGCTCTCACCTTTGGGGCTTTCTTCATTCTATTTATACAGTGAGCCTTCCTCCGTTGGGCTCGCAACCTGTCCGAATAATCATCTCAACCGTCTCATCAGACATATCTAAATGAGAAACCTCCGTACCTTTGATCAATTCCCGAGTATTGCGATCATCAAAGGTCAACGCACCTGCCAGATACACCTTGAACACATCAATCAAACTATTAAGCCTAACCTCATCATCATCTAATACATACTCACCACTATTTTCAACCACAGACAGGTTTTCGAATTGTAGGGCGTCTTTTAACATCTTCAAAAGCTCGATGTTTTCAGGTGGATTGGGATTGGTAATATGATAGATTTTGTCGGCTTGTGCTTTTTCAGGAGCCAAGCTTAAAATATCCGCTACGTAATCGACAGGTACAAGATTGGAAGTACCGTTCTTCGCCGCAACCAGTCTGTAGGTACGCTCTTCTCCCCGGCGCCTTGCAGTCTTACGCTTGAACACCCCGAGAGCACGCATAAACCCGTACAATGTGAATTGGGAGTCCGCTTCCCCCGTTTTGGAATCCCCTACAATAATAGCCGGGCGGAAAATGGACACATCCATTTTGTCTCGATAAGAAAACACAAGATGCTCCGATTTCACTTTGCTTTCCTCGTATGGGTTGTGGAATTCCCCATTTGCCGGATAAAGCTCCTCCACCCCTTCTGTGAGCTTTCCGACCGTGTAAGCCGTACTCACATAATAAAACTTCTTCACTTGCAGGAACGAAGCCAATTCAAGGATATGCTTGGTCCCATCGTAATTAGCAGCAAACAACTCATCACGCAATCCCAAATCAAACTTAACAAGAGCAGCGAGATGATAAACCGCATCGATCTTCCCTGTTAACCATTCAAGATCATCCCTGCTCAAGCCGGCATTTGAGATGGTAATATCCCCTTGAAAAATATGAATCCTCTTTTGCTCATCCCCTTGAAAGGAATCTCTTAATCTTTCAGCCTTCTCTACATTTCTCACTAAAATATAGACTTCGTTCTCTTTATGTTGTAAAAGGTTCTTGATGAGCCTCCCACCAAGGAAACCTGTCGATCCCGTTAAAAACAAATTCAAATTGATCACTCCTATTGAATTTCAACCTCTAGGGCCATTTTGTCTATCATAGCACACATTGAAAGCGGAATCGCCGTTAATGAGAGAGTTGGAACATGATGTCAAAATGAAGCAGAGGGACGGACCTCTTATCCTAATCTGGAGGTCCGTCCCTCTCTTGTTTCGGACTTTATATAGAAAAAAAAACGGTGAGCAAATGTCTGCGCACCGTTTTTGGTTCATATTCTTTCAACTTTACCAGCTATCATAAAACCTCTTCGTAACTTCTACTGTATGCGTGCTGCCTCCCGCTTCTTCTACGTCTTCAAGAAGCACGGCAAGCACCATCGTTGGGTCATTCTGATCATAGGAAACAAATAATCCATTTTCCGTTCCGGTAGTCCCCTGTTCAGCCTTGATCTCTGCCGTCCCGGTTTTTCCTGCGATGGCTTTCCCTTTCACACTGGCTTTCGTTGCAATTCCTTCAGTGACTACTTTTCGCAAATCTGTTTTCAACATGTCAGCTTGTTCTTTCGTCAGCAAGTTTTCTTTCCAAATCTCATGCTCTTCATCCTTTAGAAGTCTTGGCTTCATCATATTCCCATCGTTGATGATGCCACCGTAAGCACTTGCCAGGTGAACGATGCTCATCAGAACTTCTCCTTGACCAAATGCTGAATCGGCCAGTTGGACTTCTTTTGAGATGGTTCCGTCGTTGGAAATTTGGGATTTATAAATTGGATAAGAAGAGGGAATTTCTTCCCCGAAACCAAAGTCCTTTAATCCTGCAATAAAGGTATCTGCTCCCATCTCTAATCCCACTCGGGCAAAATAGATGTTATCTGAGAATTTCAACGCACTTTCCAGGTCCACCTTACTCTCATTATCAAAGACACGGACGACCTTGTAATTTCCCCAGGAATCATCCTTTTGCCACTTCTTCCCCGTAATATCATAGACCTTATTGGGATCAAGCTTTCCGGATTTCAAACCAACCGAAGCGGTGATGCCCTTCATGGTTGATCCAGGTGAATACGTAATCGGAAAACGATTACGTAATGGCTTTTTCGGGTCGTCCGCCAACTTTTTGTATTTTTCAGAAGACATGCCCAATACAAAATCATTCGGATCATAGGCTGGTGTACTGACCAGTGCCAATGCTTCACCCGTTTGAGGATTGAGGGCTGCCGCTGTCCCCGCTTCACTCTTCATCTGTTCATAAAGCTTCTTTTGCATTTCGGCGTCGATGGTCAAGGTAATGTTTTTACCATCTTCAACCGGTTGTTCTGCAACGGTCACTACTTCCTCAGATTCTTCTTTTTTCAAATAAATCCGCTGACCATCTTTTCCTCTTAATTGATCTTCATATACTTCTTCTGCACCGCTGAGCCCCATTAATGACTGAGCTGTATAGCCTTCACCTTTTAGTTTCTCCAACTTTTCTGCAGTAAGCTTTCCTATATAACCGGTCAGGTGGGCGGCAGCTTCCCCGTATGGGTATTCCCTTGCTGGCACCCGCTTAGAGTACAGACCGCCTAATTCTATAACTTCCAGAGCTAGGGGTCGCTCAGTAAGGGCGATCTTTTTAATGGGAACAAAGAATTCCGGCTTCACCCAGCTTTGATCCAGCTTACCCTGGATGGATTCTGGTGACATATCAAGCAAAGAAGACAATTTACTTAAATCACTCTCGTTAAACTCTTTCGGCACGATCCCGAGTTCAAATGCTTCTCCATTCATCGCAAGGGCCTGTTGATTCCGGTCAAGTATGTCGCCACGCTTAGCAGATATACTCTCCACGCCTACTTTATCTCCCTTTTCCATTTCCGGCAGGATAAAAGACGGCTCCCATTCTACAAACCAATTTTCCTCTTCACCTTGTTTTTCTTTGGTTAAAGTGATTTCTTTTTCGTACGAAACCTCACCAGCCAAAGTGTTGAATGAAATAGTCAAAGGGAATTCCGCTTTGGTTTCTTTGTCCCAGTCCACTTCTTTTTCCGGTTTCTTGAAAGAAACCTTTACATCTTTCACTTCTAAATCTTCATAGATGTCCTTGTATCTCGTGACAAAATCTTCTTTATTAAACGAATCTTTAGTGGAAGTGTTTAGATATCCGTCGAACATATTTTCGAACTTTTCTTTATTCCACAAATCTACATAATCTTGTAACTGATCCGTTGGTTTAGGCTTTTCTTGACATCCGGCGATCAATAGACTGAAAGCAACAAAGAGACAAAGCAACAAGACTTTTCTATACATATGTACCGACAACCCCTAAATTAGACTTTTCATTTCACTTCTAATTCTTTCAAAAATAACAAATTTTTTCAAATTTTATGTATCTATATGCGTGTATCTCTCGGTGGTTATGATGATGACTTGGAAGGGCGGCAAGCGTACCACGCCACCCATCAGAAATCCAAAATCCACCATCTTTTCCTCACAATCCCCATCTTTTCTCCACCATACATAATGCATTTCTTTAAAAATTTGTTATAATAGTACATCGTAAGAGTAATAAGGAACAGAATCCTAAGATTATATCTTGCAAATATAAATCGATAGGTGGAAATAAACATGAAAAATTATCGAGTACTACTGTATTACAACTATGTAGCTATTGAGAATCCTGAGGAGGTTACGGCCCAGCATAAGGAATTGTGCAAGGAGCTTGGCCTTATGGGACGTATTCTGATTTCATCTGAAGGAATCAACGGAACATGTTCCGGTACGATTGAACAGACGGATGCTTATATGGAAGCGATGAGACAGGATCCTCATTTCGCGGACACTGTGTTCAAAATTGACGAAGCTGATGGTCATGCCTTCAAGAAATTGAAAGTGAAGCACCGTCCAGAGTTAGTGACACTTCGTCTGGAAGATGATGTGAATCCGAATGAAATCACAGGTAAATACCTTGAGCCAAAGGATTTCTTTGAACAAATCCAACAGGAGGATACGATCCTTCTTGATGCACGTAACGACTATGAATATGAACTGGGACACTTCAGAGGAGCCGTGAAGCCCGATATCGAAAACTTCCGCGATCTTCCGAACTGGGTCCGCGATAATAAAGATAAACTGGAAGGCAAGAAAATCATCACATATTGTACAGGTGGTATCCGTTGTGAAAAATTCTCAGGCTGGTTAGTGAAAGAAGGCTTTGAGGATGTTGCGCAATTGCACGGTGGAATCGTCACCTATGGCCAGGACCCGGAAGTGAAAGGTCAGCTATGGGACGGTCAGCTTTACGTATTCGATGAGCGTATCGGTGTTCCTGTCAATCAGACAGAGCATGTCATTGTCGGGAAAGACTACTACACAGGTGAACCTTGTGAGCGCTACGTAAACTGTGCGCACCCGCCTTGTAACAAAAAAATCCTTTGCTCGGAAGAAAATGAGCATAAATATATGAGAAGCTGCTCGGATGAATGCCGTAAGAGCCCTGAAAACCGCTACATTGAAGAGCATGGTTTGACGGAGGAAGAAGTGGCAGAGCGTTTGGCAGTGATTGAGAGTAAGAAAGAGACTGCAACAACCTAATAGATTTAAAAGAGAACTGGATTTCAATTCCAGTTCTCTTTTTGGTTTTTACCGTCTCTCTCTCTTCTGACTCTCCATATACTTCTTCTCTTCCTTGGTCGACAACAATCCTGTTGCTCTCCCGATATTCCCGTTTCTCATTTTCCAAACAGCATTATGATCGCTGATTGCATCTGAGAAGTCTCCTTCTTTCCAGCTCACTAGGATTTCGTTGTAGGTATGTTCATGATTATATTTGTTAATCTCTAATTGTGAGAGCAAGTAATCGATTCGCTCATCGGTGATTTCAAAGTACGACCATTTTTCATCTGCCTCAACCTTTTGATGACTCATAGCGTGTATGTATTGCTGGATCATATCTTCGCTTAACGGCGTTTTTACTTTTTCACCGAATGGGTTTTCTTTGCCTGTTTTGGTTTGCGGTGCAGTGGTTTCTACACCGGCAGTCGATACAATGTCACTCTGGGTTGTATCTTCAGTTGTGCTGGTATTATTTAAACTGCCTACAGCGATATACACTCCGATGGCTGTTAAGAGCAGGACGCTCGCCACTATGACGACAAATGATTTTTTTTGTAGCATGATGATACTCCCCCTGTATGCTATGGAATCTGTGTTTTTTCTGTAGTACTTCCTTCTATATCTTAGGCTAAATGTCCTGCAAGCATTTGTAAACGAATTGTAATGCTACCATAATTTTCATTGATACAAAAGAGATAGTCGCTAAGTTAGTTGTATTCCCCAACTAACTTCTATATAATGACTCGTTGTTTGTAAATTGATTTCCAGTCTACATAAAGGGAGTTTTGTTAGATTTGAAGAATCATACGTGGTTGTCCGTTCAGTTCTTTGCGATTTTTTTCACCTGGGGAATTTTCATACCTTATTGGACAGCATAGCTGGTGGAAAGTAAGGACTTTTCCATTTCACCTGCAAGTGATTGCGCGGTCGTTTTCGAGCTTTTTCTTATATCCGAAGTTGAGTCAGACGGTTTCGTTGGGGCGACTTTCTCGTCGTTGGCTAGTGTTGATATCCGGAGCTTCATTGTTGCTGTTCCTGCCTAAGATTCTTTCGGGATGATTTTGGTGTGTATGGTGTGATTCAGCCTTGTGTATCCAATGCAGCTTCCGATGGTAGAGAGCATGGCGGCTGTCATGATGAAGGAAAATGTATGGCCGGAGCCGTTCGTGGGGATTGATTGGATATACGGTTGCACTGCTTTTGGTTGGATTTCTGACGTCTCTATTTACCGAGGGTGCAGTGATTTATCTGTTATTCGGTGGAATTGTTGTGATATTGCTGTCTTCGTTGGCAAAGTTACCTCAGTTCATGAGTGGTACCCGTATTCAGGAGAAGCTTTCATACCGGGGACTGCTGAAATCCCGTAAGTTTGTCTGGACGATGGTCGTGCTGATTCAGGGAGCTCATGCTTCTTACTATAATTATGGTGTCCTTTATTTGAAGGTTTAAATGGGTGTGATTTTAAATATTGCCGTGCTATCTGAAATCCTGTTCTTTACGTTTTCAGATCGACTGTTAAAAGGGAAAAGCATTTCGTTCATGTTTATGATAGCAGCAGGGGCTGCTGTGACGCGTTGGACTTTGTTGTTCCTATTCCCCAGCACCCCTGTGTTCATCTTTACCCAAATTTTTCACTCTCTAACCTACGGATTGACGCATTATGCATTTATGCGGTTGATTTATGAAGAGTTGGAGAGTAAAGGCATCCCTGCTGGACAAGGAGTGTATACTTCGTTGGAGATGGGATTGAGTACTGCGACCCTGACGTTTATCGGTGGATCCTTATATGATATCTCTCCAGGTTCTGCGTTTCTAGGTATGGCTGTTGTGGTGGCTCCTTGTTTGGTGCTTGGAGGTTGGATGTATTGGAAGTATGATCGAGTGGCGCATGGTGTGCTTTCTTAAAGTAGAGTTTGGTGCGATGTCGTTCAGGATGTAGATCCTGGGCGGTTTTTTTATGTGAACGGTTAATTAAGCATCCGTGTCGAGTTTTTCTTTATGCGCATGGCAATATGACCAATCAAAAACGCCCCGCCTAGGCAGGACGCTCCAAAAATTTAGTTAAATCTCTTATATCCGACAAACTTCGGA
Organism: Rossellomorea aquimaris; assembly: GCF_003315075.1. GTDB lineage: Bacteria > Bacillota > Bacilli > Bacillales > Bacillaceae_B > Rossellomorea > Rossellomorea aquimaris_C. Next base: position 87,269 of record NZ_QNRJ01000012.1, on the reverse strand, counting down.
TTCCAGTACGTGTTGCTCAACTTCGAAATCGTTACCCCGCTGTCTGAAGCGTGGATGAATTCTCCGTTTCCAAGGTAGATCCCCATATGGCTGATGCCGGCTTTGTACGTATTCTCGAAGAATACCAAGTCGCCTGCTTTCGGGCTCGAGACGAAGGATGATTTGCTGTAGTAGCCATCTGTGTTGGTGCGTGAAATCGATTGTCCCGCTTGGTTGAATACATAGTAGATGAACCCGCTGCAGTCGAAGCCGGATGGTGAAGTTCCGCCCCATGCATATGGAGTACCTACGTATTTTTTGGCAATATCGACTACGTTTGAAGTAGGAGCAGGAGTTTGCGTTCCGCCGTCGGACGTTCCTTTAATGGAAAGCTTTTGACCGACATAGATGTTATCAGAGCTTAATCCGTTCCATGACTTGATGGAAGAAACGCTTACATCATAACGGATAGCGATGTGGGATAAGGTGTCTCCGGATTGAACCGTGTAAGTACTGGATCCCGTTGGAGCTGTCGGCGTAGTGCTTGTACCTCCTGCAGAAACGACTAATGTTTGACCAGGATAAATGACATCACTCTTCAAATTGTTCCATGCTCTAAGTTCAGCCAGATACACATCGAATTTGACACCGATTTTTGACAGGTAATCCCCTGATTGAACGGTGTATGTTTTGGCAGAAGTGCTAGGCGCTGATACTTCAAGGACTTGGTTTACGTAGATCATGTCGGAACTCAGGTTATTCCAGTTCTTCAGGTTTGAAACAGATGTATCATATTTATAGGCAATCACCGAAAGGGAATCCCCTGATTGTACGCGGTAAGAAGCCGCTTCCGATGAATTGACGGCAACTGACGAAAGTAATGCAGCAGTAGTAAAGGCAATAATGGTTTTCTTCAAAAAAATGTCTCCTTTATCGATAATGTCGAATTTTGTTGCTTGTCCATTATGGAGGAAGAAGACTGATATTTTAATAGGCTAATATTCTTATATGAAGAAAAATAAGGAAGAAACCCCAGTATAATAGGGATTAGTAATTTATGGTTATATTACCAGGTAGAGTATATGCTTTTTTCCGGGTCTTTTCTCTCCCTCTTTTTGTAGAATATGACTACACCCTACCTATCCCTTGGCCTAGGTATTCCCATTAATAAGTTTCAATAGTCCTGTAAGCTTTTTTTATCAAGAAAATTCCGAATGACAATTTGCTTTATATAGACTAAAATAAATAGAATTTATATTTATGTAAACAAGGGGCGGGTTCGATTGGCGGAAAAAATTAGGCTGTCAAACTTTGAATCTCTCAGGGTACTGTCGATGGTCATGATTGTCTTGTTGCATTTCGGTACCTACGGATTTTCAAAATATATTGCGATATCAGAATTAAGCACAGTGAATCAATATCTTTTCCATTTCATAAAGGTGCTTTGTATCGTCGGGGTCAATGTGTATGTGCTAATTAGCGGGTATTTTCTATGTAAATCACAATTTAAGATGAGCAAAGCGTTCAGGGTCGTGCGGGAAACATTCATTTTCTCGGTTCTTATTTTTGCCGGATTGACCGTTTTACAATTAACGGATGGATCCTATACCAGCTTCATCAGATCTGTATTTCCGGTGTATCTGTCTACATACTGGTTTATCACCGTGTACATCGTATTGTTTATACTTTCACCTTATTTAAATATCTTGATCAATCAGCTATCAAAGAAAGATTATGGGAAATTTCTCTTCCTATTATTTATGATCAATTGTGTATGGCAGTTCTTCCATCCCTTGGGTAGCTTCGGGGTGAACGGTGGCTATAGCATCGTGCATTTCATTTTCCTTTATTTTGTGGCAGGCTATTTAAGACACTATGGACAGTATCTGTCTTCCTTAAGTAAACACTATTATTTAAGCGTTTACATTTTGTTGGGAGCCGTTACAGCCATGGTCTTACTACAATCGTGGGAAATACCATTTAAGCTGTTGTCGTATAACTCCCCTGTTATTGTGGCGATGTCACTTGCGCTGTTCCTATTCTTCTCGAAGCTTACGTTTGTATCCAGGCCCATTAACTTCATATCCGGATATGTCTTAGGGGTTTACTTGATCCACGAGCATCCATTGATCAGGCAGCGGTTGTGGAATCATGTGATGGAATGGATGAGCACCGGGAATGAATCCTTATTGATTGTTCAATATCTGCTGTATGCTGTTCTGGTATTCGGAATTTGCTTGGGGATTTCTTATGTGATTTATTCAATGATCAATTATAAGGCACTCTTAAAGAAGAAGGATCTAGATAAAAAGGTGAAGATGGCCGGTTGATGGCAACCATATAGAAGAATGGAAGAAAGCGAGGCTGGGACAAAAGTGTATTAGTCTAAGTAAAACCCGAACAAATCTGCTTTTTAGTAGGCAAATTTGTTCGGGTTTTTTATTTATTTTCGGTATATTTGATTTCAGCTCTTTCCAGCGGTTGATTGGAGTGCAAGACGGAGACTCCTGCGGGAAAAGTAGCTTATGTGAGACCCGTCCAGCTCCGGGGCTTAGAGGCACATGTCATAAGTCAAACCGTCCAAGAAGGCAAAGAACGCCTTCGTGGCCGTTCGCCTTATGCCACCCGCCTCTGAACAAAGCCCCTCCGCTTTTCTCCCCACAGGCTTGCCGAGGAGGCTCACGAGCTACCCGCGGAAAGCGTAGTCTTGCACGGAAATCATTAGCGGTATTAAGAACCTACACTTCTAATTGTTCGTCTTTATATCATGGTTTTTTAGTTTTGTCCCACCCTCTTTTTATTGGAATTACTGACGAATGGTCCAAAAGTGGTTTACATTTAGTAAAAACAGGTAAATTTACATATAAGTGTAAACTATTTAGGAGGGATACTTTGGAAGCTTTCTTTTATTTGTTTAATATTCTTATAGCCATTTATTTGTTTATAGACGCTCAAAAGCATAACAAAAATAAATGGTTATGGGCCATCCTTGGACTAATTTTCAGTTTCATCACTCTGGGGATTTACTGGATCCTAACAGGCAAGAAGGTTTTGGGCTGGGTGCTTACCATCGCCGCTATCATTTGGACGATATTAGGGGTTGTTGGTGTGGTTGCAGTTGGTTTGTTCAAGGCTTTCAATTAAGAGCCATGAAGTAGACATTTGCCGGGCATTGTCCGATGTCTTTTCTCCAACTCGAGAGGAGGTTCCATATGTGGGATGGATATACGAAGAAGGTCGACAAAGGTTTTGAACTGATATATTTCAGACTCAGTTATAGAAGGAAAATGATTCGAACCCTTTGGATGACCCTGCTTTTCCCTGTTTTATATTTTCTATTAAGATTCTTGGGCTTGGATCTATCCTATACGTGGATCTTTCTGACGGCCATCTTGCTTGGTCATCTGGGACAACTTTATTATAACTATTATATGTGGAACAAATATGAGAGAGATCGTAAAGGATAAATTTAACAAGAAGACACTTCCCTGGTTGCTGGGGGTGTCTTCTTGTTTGTTTAAGATAGAAAGATGTAAATCAACTAGCACTTTCCACCTACAGGTATTGTTTTGATTACATCCAAATGAAAACGCTACACTTTTCCATTGACAACATGTATATACATGAATACAATAAAAGTATATCTTGTATATACAACAAGCCCCCTACTAAATGAAAGCGTTTCGTTTTATCGGAAGTTTTTTACGAAAGCATAGACAGAAGCGTTTTCCACATACTATTTAGGGGAATTCCATTAATAGAAATGAAAGCGGGTTCAAGACAACTTTCGACATTTTTCGAGAGTTGCCATGCACCATACCTAAAGGAGGGAATTTCATGAGCGTGAAACGTGAAGACGTTCTGGAAATTATTGAAGCGATTGGCAGCAAGGATAATATCCGTACGGCCACTCATTGTGTGACTCGTCTTCGGTTGGTACTGAATGATGAGAAAAAAGTGGATAAAGAAAGATTAGAAGCGATTGATCTGGTGAAGGGTTCTTTCTCTTCCAATGGTCAATTCCAAGTTGTCATCGGGCAAGGTCTTGTAAATAAAGCGTATCAAATTTTAGCAGAGGAAACGGGGATTGAGCAGGCTTCCAAGCAGGATGTGAAAGATGCCGCCACTCAAAACCTGAATCCATTGCAGCGTGCGATCAAGGTATTAGCGGATATCTTCATTCCGATTCTGCCGGCGATCGTTACAGCCGGTTTGTTGATGGGTCTGAATAATATTTTGACCGGGCCGGGGATTTTCTATGATGAGAAATCGGTCATTGATGTTCATAAGCAATGGGCAGATATTGCTTCGATTATTAACTTGATTGCCAACACGCCCTTTGTGTTCCTGCCCGGGTTGATTGGTTGGTCAGCGGTCAAGCGTTTTGGTGGAAGTCCATTACTCGGTATCGTATTAGGTCTTATGCTGGTTCATCCGGACTTACTTAACGCCTGGTCTTATGCAAGTGCAGAAAAGATTCCTACGTGGAACTTATTCGGATTGGAAGTCGACAAAATTGGGTATCAAGGACAAGTTCTACCGATTCTATTTGCTTCCTATCTATTAGCGAAAATTGAAATGTTCTTGGATAAGAGAGTTCATGATTCCATCAAGCTCTTAGTAGTGGCACCAGTTGCACTCTTAATTACTGGATTTGCTTCATTTATCTTGATTGGACCGGTTACGTTCTTTATCGGTAACCTATTAACTGACGGTGTCGTTTGGGTATTCGACTCTGCATCCTGGTTAGGTGGATTGTTGTATGGTGGATTGTATGCGGTGATGGTTATCACAGGTATGCACCATACCTTCCTTGCAGTAGACTTACAGCTAGTTGGAAGCCAAGGTGGAACATTCCTATGGCCAATCCTGGCACTATCGAATATCGCACAAGGCTCAGCAGCGCTTGCCATGATGTTTGTAGCGAAGAAAGAAAACGAAAAGCTTCGTGGTCTGGCAGGTACGTCAGCCATCTCTGCTTATTTAGGAATTACGGAACCGGCAATGTTCGGGGTTAACTTGCGCTATCGCTACCCATTCATTAGTGCCTTAATCGGGTCTGCAATCGGTGGTGTACTGTTAGCGATGACAGGAACAAAAGCATTCTCCATCGGTGTAGGCGGATTACCTGGATTTCTATCGATCATTCCTGAATACTGGCTATCATTCTTTATTGGAATGGCCATCTGTATCGTCGTGCCATTCGTACTAACCATGGTATGGTCTAAATTCAGCAAAAACGAAGTCGTATAATCAATAAATAGAGAAAACAGTTGTAACAACTTGTATATACAAGTTAAACTAAGGGGGACAAATCAATTCAAACCACAAACCTGTTCAGGTTGTGCGTAATGGATGGTTGTCTCCCTTTTGTTTAGGGACGGACCTTCACAAAGCTTGCAGTGGTGCGGAGTGTCCTGTCCCAATAGGTAGAAAACAGACGAATATATGTTGGAGGTCCGTCCCTCTTCCGAGATGCAGGGACGGACCTTATGATAGCAAAATCGCAGAAGAATCATGTTTGACGAGCATGATGGTGTATAAGCAAAATCGATTGAGGTCCGTCCCTCAAAATTTAACTAGGATGGTGTTTTAGATATGAAGCAGCCTTGGTGGAAGAAGTCGGTTGTGTATCAGATTTATCCGAAGAGTTTTTATGATACGTCGGGGAATGGCGTTGGGGATATTAAGGGAATTACGGCGAAGTTGGATTATTTGAAGGAGCTTGGGGTTGATGTGGTGTGGCTGACTCCGATTTATAAGAGTCCTCAACGCGACAACGGTTACGATATTAGCGATTACTTCAATATTCATGATGAGTATGGGACGATGGAAGATTTCGATGATCTACTGGAACAAGCTCACCAGCGTGGGATCAAGATCATCATGGATATTGTAATCAACCATACATCCACGGAGAATCAGTGGTTCATTGAGTCCCGTAAGTCGAAGGATAACGAGTACCGTGACTTCTATATTTGGAAGGACGGCAAGCCTGATGGTTCCGAGCCGACAAATTGGCAGTCCAAGTTCGGCGGCAACGCTTGGCAGTTTGATGAAGAAACGGGTCAATACTACCTTCACCTCTTTGATGTGACGCAGGCTGACTTGAACTGGGAGAACGATGAGGTCCGCCAGAAGCTTTATGACATGATGCACTTCTGGCTGAAAAAAGGTGTCGACGGCTTCCGCCTGGACGTGATCAACCTAATCTCCAAGGACCAGGACTTCCCGGACGATGACGGTTCGGTCGCACCAGGAGACGGACGCAAGTTTTACACTGACGGGCCAAAGGTCCATGAGTATATGCAGGAAATGAACAAGGAAGTCTTCTCTCAATATGACATCATGACGGTTGGAGAAATGTCTTCTACAACGATTGATCACTGTATCAAGTATTCACGCCCTGACCGGAACGAGCTCAGCATGACGTTTAACTTCCACCATTTAAAAGTGGATTACCCTAATGGCGAGAAATGGTCCATTGCTGACTTTGATTTTCTTAAGCTGAAGGACATCCTTTCTACCTGGCAGCGTGAAATGCATGAAGGCGGCGGCTGGAACGCTCTGTTCTGGTGCAACCATGACCAGCCCCGCATCGTGTCCCGCTACGGCAATGACGGTGAGTACCATAACGAATCAGCGAAGATGCTCGCGACGACAATTCATATGATGCAAGGTACTCCTTATATTTATCAAGGAGAAGAGTTCGGGATGACGAATCCTAAATTTACAAGCATCGATGAATACCGTGACGTTGAGTCCATCAACATCTTCAATATTTTAAAAGAGCAAGGTAAATCTGAAGAAGAAATCTTAGAGATTCTGCGTCACAAGTCCCGTGATAACTCAAGAACGCCTGTGCAGTGGAATGGGGAAGAAAATGCCGGATTCACGAGCGGCACTCCTTGGATTCCGGTCGCGAAGAACTATCAGGAAATCAATGCTGAACAAGCGCTGAAAGACGAGAATTCTGTCTTCTATCACTATCAAAAGCTGAACCGTCTCCGCAAGGAATATGACATCATTGTGGATGGAGACTATCAGTTAATTTTGGAAGGTCACCGCGATATTTTCGCTTATGTTCGTAATGGTGATGGAGAAAAACTGCTTGTGGTTAACAACTTCTATGCTCATGAAACGGAGTTCACTCTTCCTGATGAGGTTGATGTTGAAGGCTGGTCGAGCGAGGTATTGTTGTCTAACTACGAAGATACGGCGAATGAATATAAGAACATAACGTTACGTCCTTATGAGTCTGTGGTGTTGCGTTTTACAAATTAACAAAGAAAAGGCATTGTTCACTCCGACAATGCCTTTTTCAAATATAAAATTCCTAATAGGATTAAAAATCCATATTATGGGTATATGGTATTTAGTCACGATACTACTTTCGGCGTAATTGAATTTCAAGAAACACCATGATCGTCGATACAAGTATATAGGTTGAAAGACTCAGATCAGCGCACATAATAGTAAACTATATACATAAATAAGTTAACATATCATTCCTTCTGTGGGATAATAAAGCAAAAAGGAGTTCCTGCAATGAACGTCACGCCAAAAGTTCAAAACATCATTCAAGAAATGGAAACAAAACGCCTGGAACTAAAATATTTTGCACAATACCACGGTTTCTCCCATCCCGCCACTGTCAGACTTAGTCAGGAACTGGATGAACTATTTAACCTATACCACCAATTGAATCAAAAATAAAAAATGAAAGGCTGCGCCAAAGCACAGCCTTTCATTTTTATTCTGCTGCTCCCTCTTCTCCTTCACTAGCCAAAAAGAAAATCGCCGCAACCTTCCATCCATCTTCTTTCTTATGGAAGACGGTTACCTGTTTACCGGAACGGGTCACTTCTTTCTCACTGTTCGGGTCCTTCGTCGTCGCTTCAATTTCTGCATACACGTCTGCTTTTTTACCGGCAGCGTAATTGATGATCTTCACGTTTTCCACCGTACGTTTCGAATCTACTGAATCAAAGATCTGTTTCACATAGCGCTCTTCGTCCTTGTATTCGAAATTCACCGGTGTCTTCGAGATGACACTCATGTATGATTCGAAGTCTTCTTCGTTAAATGCATTGATATATTGATCAAAGGCTGCGTTGATCGCCGTTTTCTCTTCTTCCGGGATACCCTCTGCTTCTTTCAGCTCGCTTGCATCCTCAACGATCTGCGTCATCTGATTCAGAGATGCCGCTTCGTCTGTTGCCGGGTCTTCACTTGGCTTTACCTCTTTCGTACTGTTTGTGTTCTCTTCCTTCTTCTCTTCGTCTGCACCACAAGCACCCAATAGTAATGTGCTCATGCCAATTCCCAACATGATTTTCTTCCAATGCTGTTTCGACAATGCTCTTCACCCTTTTCTAAAATTCGCACTATCTCCATTCTATTGAAAATATTCACAACACTCAAGTTCAATCTCATTTCTTCCTATTAATTATGGTAAAATAATAGCAGGTGATATTATGACGAAAAGCAATAAATACAAACAAATCTTCGAGGATCTCTCTGAAAAAATACAAAATGGTACTTACACAGCGGGTTCGATCCTGCCATCGGAAAACGAGCTCTCGGTGATGTATGCCACTTCACGTGAGACTATTCGTAAAGCGCTTACATTATTGGCCCAAAAAGGGTTTATTCAGAAGCTACGTGGAAAAGGGTCCCTCGTACTCGATGTTTCTCGGATGAGCTTTCCGATTTCAGGGCTTGTGAGCTTCAAGGAGCTTCAGACCTCCATGGGGCGGGATCAAATTGAGACATTCGTTCATGACTTTGGATTAGTTCATGCTGATGACCAGATTGCTTCACAGCTCGAGACTCCTGCAAACGCTGAAGTATGGAAAGTCGTCCGCTCCCGTCAAATCAGCGGGGAAAGAATTATATTGGACAAATCCTATTTTCTGAAAGAACAAGTCCCTTTGTTGACGAAAGAAATATGCGAGAACTCGATTTATGAATATCTCGAGAGCGAGCTGGAGCTTCCGATCGATTTTGCCAAAAAAGAAATCGTCGTGGAAGAGTGTACAGATGAGGACCGGGAATATCTTGATTTAGATAGATATGATCATGTGGTGGTCGTGAAGAATTATGTGCACTTGAAGGATGCGACGCTATTTGAATATACGGAATCGAGACATCGGTTGGATATGTTCCGGTTTGTCGATTTTGCGCGGAGAAAGCATTAGGGTGAGTCCACTTCCTGGTTGGGGAGTGGCTTTTTCCTTTTAAAACCTTACTCGTCCCCAACACCATTCTTGACCATTACTTCTATTAAAACAGCCCACAAAGAAAAACGGCCCTTCTCAAAGAAGGACCGCTCTCTCAACGACAAATGAACAATACGCATATCTCTCTAAACGTTATCGTACTTCCACCCAACCATTCTTAATCGCAGTCACAACTGCCTGGGTGCGGTCGTTCACATTCATCTTTTGTAATATATTACTTACATGATTTTTCACAGTTTTCTCACTGATATACAGTCCTTCACCAATACCGCGGTTACTCTTACCGTCAGCAAGCATCTGCAGTACTTCACACTCGCGGCGCGTTAATAGGTGAAGCGGGCGGCGAACTTCGGATTGTTGGAATCCACCTGAGTTCTGGGCGTTTGCCAGGCGCTTGTACTCTGCTACCAGGTTATGCGTTACCTTCGGATGAACGTAGGAACCGCCATCTGCAACGATTTTCACTGCATCAACCAGTGCCGCTGAGTCCATCTCTTTTAATAAATAACCGAGTGCCCCTGTTTTCAGCGCATGGTTAACATAGTTTTCGTCATCGTGGATGGATAGGATGATGACCTTTGTATCCGGGTATCTGTCCATCAGTTCACGTGTTGCTTCTACGCCGTTTGTTTCAGGCATATTGATATCCATCAGGACAACATCTGGTTCGTGTGTTTCAACTAGGTTCATGGCTTCTGAACCGTCATCGCCTTCTGCTACTACGTTGAAAGAAGGTTCGAATTCGAGGATTCGTTTTACTCCCTCTCTGAAAAGCTGATGATCATCAATGATAACAATATTTGTTGCCATGTCTTTCGCCTCCCTAAACCTTGGAAAAATTTACGTATTAAGTGGAACTTGGATCAGTATGACCGTTCCTGTTCCTACTTTTGAGTCAATCGTGATGTCTCCTTCAAGAAGGTCGACACGTTCTTTCATCCCCATGATGCCAAAGGATCCTGTTTTTTGTTTGTCTTTGTCGAATCCTTTGCCGTTGTCTTTGACAACAACTGTTATTTGGTCTTTCTTTACTTCTACTTTAACTTGAATATGTGACGCTTCAGCATGCTTAAGTGCGTTTTGGACACTTTCTTGCACTAATCGGAATAGAGCGACTTCGAATTTTGAAGGAAGTCTGATATCGAGCCCCATATTCACAAATTGAATCGAGGTCTCCTGGTTATACTCTTCGATTGTACTCAAGTATTTTTTGAGGGTCGGAATTAATCCCAGGTCATCAAGCGCCATTGGTCTGAGGTCGTAAATGATGCGCCTGACCTCGTATAGGGCTGAGCGGACCATTCGTTTCAGGTCGCGGATTTCATGGATGGCATCGTCTGTGGTTTTTTCACGAAAAACCCGCTCGATCAGATCGGAACGAATTAAGACGTTGGCCATCATTTGTGCAGGACCATCATGAATCTCACGAGATAAGCGTTTCCGCTCGTCCTCTTGTGCCTCGATGATTTGAAGGCCGAAATCCTGACGCTGCTTCGCATCCTCCAGTGCCTCATTCACTTGCCTTAAGTCACTATTTAAATAATTGAGAACGACGGATATTTGTGAGCAAAGATTTTCTGCCCGCTCAATCGTGTCCCCGAGTGCATGCAACCGTCTTTCCAGTTCATCCCGACGGTCCCTCAATTGCTTCTCTTGCTGTCTATTCATGGATAGCTTCATTTGCAGGTCATGAGCTTTTTCATACGCTTCTCTTACCTGATCTTCTGAATAGGTTTGAAAATGCTTGCTTACTTCAGAAAGTCTGAGTCGGGCAAACTTCGATTTCTGTTGGAGGTGATCTCCTTCATCAATCACTTTCAAGACCATTTCTTTCACTTCCAGCAGTTCTTTCATCAAATCTTCATAATCAGTTCGACATTGCTCGCCAATCTGGAAGATTTCATCCTTACTTTCGTCAACCGTATCGACCATCTTTTTCAGGATGCTATCTAACATCTTGGTGTCTATTTTTTTAAGTGACACGGTACACCCCTCTTTTGTTCCACAATAGTAGTCAACCCAGAATAAAGCTTCATGTAAAGCTATACTTACATAGCAATAATCGGTTATTCCAGCTTGAGTTTCAGCCATTTCATTATGTCCATGGACCTACCACTCATCTACCTATTATCAATTCCATGTAAAATCACAAAACTCCTTTATTCATCTAGGCATATTCCTATGTAATACCTCTACCAAGGGATCATTCGCTCCGGGAATAGAAGAGAATGAATGGGAATTATCTAGACCATTCGACTTCCCTTTCAGAGCTTTGGAACAACTGAAGTATTACTATCAGCGTCCATTATACCATGTCACATATTGTCGGAGATTAAAGTTTGATTACATTGTATTACCATTATTTCATGTAGAACCAGTTTTCCCCGTATGTCATTGGATATTGATCTTTATTTATGTGCAATCCGTTCTACTTTTATATATAGTAGATATAGGATGCAAACGAAGATTAAACGCGTATTTCGCCATTATTCATACATAAGGAAACGGAAAGGAGAAAGCGTATTGCTACATCACTATAGTACGGTCAAGGGTTACGGGGAACATGAAATCAATATAGAACGATCCAGGTTCATCACTTATGTAAATCGTATGGTAACAGAAGAAGAAGCACAGGAGTTCATCGCGACGATTAAGAAAAAGCACGGAGATGCCAACCATAACTGTTCTGCCTATATGATCGGTGAAAATAATCTGATTCAGAAAGCGAATGATGATGGTGAACCCAGTGGTACTGCAGGAGTGCCGATGCTGGAGGTATTAAAGAAAAGGGATCTTAAAGACACCGTTGTCGTCGTCACCCGTTATTTCGGTGGAATCAAGCTTGGCGCCGGCGGACTGATCCGTGCGTATGGACGTGCAACTTCAGAGGGATTGAATGCTACCGGTATTGTGGAAAGAAGCTTGATGCGTATCATGAAGTCTACGATTGATTATACGTGGTTAGGAAAAGTTGAAAACGAAGTGAGGTCCTCCCATTATCAACTGAAAGACATTCATTATCTGGAAGCCGTCGAGGTCGAGGTGTATGTCGAAGAAGCCAAAAAGTCCACGTTCATCGAGTGGATGACGGAGCTGACAAATGGACAGGCTGACATTATAGAAGGCGATGTGGAATACCTTGAAACGCCTTTGTAACAAAGAATACATTGTTGTATCAATCGTTACCAAATATACTATGGTAATAATTTAAATATTCTTTTTAACCTTAAGTTTCTTTTGTTTTGCAATTATGTTCTCCTCATATAACGGCTCACTCCATATGTGAATTACTAATGTGTTTGCGTACTTTATGTACAATACATTTAGTGCTGCCTTTGATTCTTATACAGAAACAGAATGTGATCGAGGAGAAAAATCAGTGCTTAGAGAAGAATCGAATAAAATAAAGGAAGATCCCTTTTCTATCCTGATCATGGGGTAGAGGACTATATTAGTGAAGGGGCATAGGGAAGAACTGATTCTCTGTTAGTAGCTACCGTCAACCAACCCTAAAGATGAGTCGATGAACTTGACACTGGTTGGGGATGAAGCATTGGCTTAACGTGTTGAAAATAGATGTCGATGATGTAGAAACCCCTGTGAAGGTATCTGAAGCACTGTCCTTAACCAGCCCAATCACACGATTACACAATTCAATCATTTTGATATCAATAACCCTACCATAAGAGGTGAAGATCTGACGAAGAGAGTGTAAGTCAGTTATCTTCCAGCCTTCGTAAACACTTAAATATTTAAAAAATTTTGTACCCGTGAATAGATTTCTTTCACGTTTTTTATTCTTACACATAAAAAAAACCCACAAGATAGTTTCTTACCCTGTGGGGTTTCCTGTTGATTATGAAAAGACGATTATCTTGCTCCATCCCCTGTTAGCAATACTCTTAGGGTTTTGAATATAATTTTTATGTCTAGTGAAGGAGACATATTTTCAATATAGTATAAGTCGTACTTCAACTTTTCTTCAGGGGTTATGTCGTACCCACCATTCACCTGAGCCCAGCCCGTTAAGCCAGGTTTAACTAATAGCCGTTTTTCAAAGCCAGGTATTTCTTTTGCAAATTGTTCAACAAAGATAGGTCTCTCAGGTCTTGGTCCGAATATGCTCATATCGCCTTTAAATACATTAATCAGTTGAGGTAATTCATCAATTCTTGTCTTACGGATAAACTTACCAACTTTTGTCACTCGATTATCGTTTTTCTGCGCCCATTGAGGACCGTTCTTTTCTGCATCTATTCTCATTGATCGTAGCTTATATATTTTAAATGAAGTGCCGTTAAGACCACTTCTTTCTTGAGTAAAAAATGGATTCCCTTTAGACTCTATTCTGATGGCAATAGATGTAAGGAACACAATTGGCAGCCCAATGAGTAATCCTATTGTGGAAAGTAGTATATCGACAAATCTCTTCATGAAAAGATATAGTTTTTTATCATCTAATTGTATTTCTTTATCTGCATAATTCTCTTTATATTTGGCATAATTCTTATAGTACGTTAACTCAGCGCGATTAATCGCCATAGTGTCTTTCACCTCAAATGGTAAATATTTAGCAATACAAACTATATTCTGTATTTATTTAAGTCTTCTGTCAAGAGTTTTCTTTGTATCCTTAGCTTTAGCAATTCTTAATGTTTTTAGTAGTCAAGATTTTTTCCAACCGTTGTATGCATATCCGAGAAATACGCGAACCGATTTAAAAAAGCTTAGTTTTTCAATTTCCCGGTATACTTGCCAATTTCTTTTGGCCGCTTTCACTTTATTACTCGAGATGGATCCTTCCACTTTTCTGTAATAAGCTAATGGCTCATTTAGACCATACGCTGTAAATCCTCTTTTGAGGATATTCAACCAAAGAACAAAGTCTTGTCTTGTCCGTATATCGACCATTTTGATTTCACCAATCTTATTCTTATCCAATATGACAGTGAGACAGCCTATGATGGTGTTCCTTAACAAATCTTCGTATTCCATCTTTGAAGGAACATTAACAGTCTTCCCGGTTTTGGTTCCGTTTTCTTCCATTAATTCGTATGAAGTAAAGCTAAATGCATAATCGTTTTGTAACAAAAATTCGATTTGTTTTTCTAATTTTTGTGGGTGCCATAAGTCATCGCTATCCAGAAATGCAATAAACTGCCCATTTGAGGCATCTATCCCCTTATTTCTTGCAATAGCAGCTCCACTATTCTCATCTAGGTCTATTAAGCGAATCCTGCTGTCTTGCTTCGCCATGGATAAAATAATATCCTTACTATTATCAGGTGATTGGTCATTTATCAATATCATTTCCCAGTTACTGTAGGTCTGGTTTAAAACCGAATCAATGGTCTCTTCAATAAATTTTTCAGCATTGTAAACAGGCGTAATAATTGAAACTAAAGGTGTATTCATGTTGTGTACTCCTTTCTAGCTCAACATACAATATACTACAAAATCCGACCTTTGCCTATTACAATTTAGTTAAAATTAATGGTGTTTATTATTTCAATTCAACCACTAATGGATAGTTTCTGTTTACCCACTATACATACCTAACGAAACTGCTTAGATTAAATAAAACGATTCCTTATTATGTTAAAATCGAGTAGTACCTTTGATACAAGCTTAGGAGCCCTAGACGATTCCAAAAAGTATTATTTAGGGTTCTTTCTAATATGAGACTTTTTGTTACTCGCCAAAATCTCTTCCTGGAATTTGCCCATTCGTGGGCTTTTCCTTTAGGAACTCCGAGTCTGACGAGGTTCCGTTTCCTTGCTTTAGGCAGTTTCCAATCCTTCCACATGCACATTCTTAACCTTCTTCTTATCCATCCATCTAATTTCCGACAGATACTTTCTGTGTCCGCTAAGGCGAAGTCTCCACACCACCACATCAGATATTGATTGAGTCGTTTTATGCGGTGCGTCATCGACCAGCCCTTTGACCTTGAGGTCAATGCTCGAATTTTCTCTTTCAGTTTCTTTAGACTCTTATTATGGACTCGAACTTTTGGTATTCTCACCCCACCGCCGGGTTTCGGGATTTCGACTCGACAAACTGGAGAAAGTTTATACGTTCCCTCCTCTAATTGTTGAGGTTTTGTACGGGCATATCGTCCACTCCGTGACTCCCTTTATTTCGTTCAACACGCTTGATTGCTTGTATGAGGTTGTCCCGTGATAGTATTTGATTCATCATTAGATATCTCTCCTACGCGAGCGAATGTCTCTATTTCTTCCATTTTCTACTCCACACTCTCAAAGTCCCCCATGGACTTCACCATTTCCTCCTTTGAGTAGCCTCTGTTTGAGTTGTCTGTTTCATGATAGAAAGTGCCTCCCTAGGAATCGCTCTTCCTTAAAGATTCCGTCCTTCTCACCTTTCTCGAGATCAGGTGGTATTATGACTTCTGCTGACTTCTGACGGTTCAGCTATTTATCATTAAATAGGTTGCCAAGTTTACTAGGCGTTTCCGTCAGACCTCCCCGGGTAAGTGCACAAACTTTCCTTCCATGTACCGGCCTCATTTACTACATTCCCCTTTGGTCGTTGAACTTCGACTTGTTTAGCAGTCTCATTCGAGAAATGCAGCCTATTATGAGATCCGTGTTACTCGGGTCGGAAATTTGCTTCCAGCTTCCTTCAGATTCTAGGTCACCCCAGACACCCTTGCCTTCAGCTAACAGCTACAACGACCTTCACCGTTCGGGACTTGAACCCTAAAGCGCGTGCACATGCCGGGCACACTAAAAAAGTGGCAAGATCTTTGATCCAGCCACCTTCTAACTATCACTTAGAGTAAAAGTCATATGTCTTTTTTAATCCTTCTGCTAAACCTACTTCCGGGGTCCAGTTTAATAAATCCTTCGCCTTCTCATTCTTTAGATAACTATGTTTAATGTCCCCAGGTCTTTCTTCTTTATATTCAATGGTTAATTTCAACCCGCTTTCCTTTTGAAAAACTTCGAGAGATTCATTTAACGTAGTTGGGATTCCCGTGCTAATATTTACGATCTCATTTGTGGAAGTTCTTGTCGCAATAAGATTAGCCTTAACTATATCATCGATGTGAATATAGTCTCTCGTTTGTTCTCCATCTCCAAAAACTGTAAATAGTGCGTCTTTTACTGCGCAATCAACCATTATGGAAATAACTCCACCCTCCCCTTTAGGGATTTGGTGCTGACCATAGGCATTTGCATATCTAAAAATAGTATAATCGACATTATACAATTCGTGGTAAAGAGCAATGTAATGCTCTGGTGTGTGTTTAGAAATACCATAGCTTGAAATTGGGTCCACTTTATGGTCCTCATCAATGCCTAAGTAGTCAGGCGTTCCATATATTGCTGCAGAGGAAGCATATACAAGCTTACAGTCATACAATCTACAAGCTTCCAGTACGTTTATGGTACCCAGGATATTGACCTTAGCATCTAGAACAGGGTTCTTAATGGATGTTTGCACATCAATTTGAGCTGCGTGATGGTTTATGACATCAGGATTTTCTTTCGCAACAACTTCCAAAAAGTTCGTATCTGTGACATCCATTTTATAAAAGGTCACTTCAGGATAGATATGCTCTTCATTACCTGTAGATAAATCATCTACTATGACAACTTCATAACCCTCATCGATATACGCTCTACTAATATTAGAGCCAATGAAGCCGGCCCCTCCAGTTAATAATACTTTCAATGTTCTTCCTCCCTAATTCCTCTTCCAATAGAAATATAAATATATCCCAATTTCTCCATTTCTATTGGATCAAACATATTTCTTCCTTCAATCAATACTTTCTTCATTG
This sequence comes from Rossellomorea aquimaris, assembly GCF_003315075.1. Taxonomy (GTDB): domain Bacteria; phylum Bacillota; class Bacilli; order Bacillales; family Bacillaceae_B; genus Rossellomorea; species Rossellomorea aquimaris_C. Next base: position 70,238 of record NZ_QNRJ01000012.1, on the reverse strand, counting down.
AATCTCCTTATTTATCCAGGTTAATCTAAATAAAAAGTACAAGATCTGAATTTTCAAATACCAGTCCAATCTTATCAGTTGTATTTAAATCTTCGATTAACGCTTTAGCTTTCGCAGCATTAAATCATATGCTAGATATCAGCTCCCAATTTCATTTATGAAACTCTTAAAAGCCTTGGAAGCATATCTAATCATTCTACCTGTTTCAAAAAGCACAGTATCTAAAGCCTTGTTTAACTCTCTTAATAATTCCTAAGATTTTGAAGATTCTATCCCAATAACTGCTCTATCCATATTTACCGTATCGTCGATTGCACTGCCTTCTCTTAAATACTCTGGATTTGACGCAACATCGATTGGTTGTTGCAATCCTTCTGAGGCCCATTCTTTAACCTTCCTATTAGTTCCAACAGGAAGTGTATTCTTTATGAAAATCACTTTGTAATTGTTCAGGTATTTCACTATAACTTTAACCGCAGCTTTGACATTACTTAATCGGCTCATCAACATCCAGTCGGAGGTGTACCGAAAGCAATCAAAGGGAAAGATAATTTCCAGTATCAAATCAACAATTCCTCTTGTATTCCAATTGAAGGTGGACCCTGGAGAAGGATACACCCAGTTTGTTATACTTTAATTGTTTTTCTCCCAATTGACGCATAGTAGAATCCGTTCTCTTCCATGTGAGCAGGATCAAAGATATTACGTCCATCAACGATTACTTTGCTGGTTACTAATGTATCTACTTTTTCTAAATCAAGCTCTCTAACTTCATCCCACTCTGTCAGAATCAGGATGGCATCCGAGTTTTGGATCACTTCATAAAGGTCTTGACCTGTGCGAAGGTTTGGAATAAGTGCCTTGGCATTTTTCTCTGCAATGCGATCATAGGCGATGACGTCCGCTCCAAGTTCTTGCAGCTTAGGAATGACATCAACAGAAGGTGCGTCCCTCATATCATCTGTATTTGGCTTAAATGCAAGACCAAGGACAGCAATTTTCTTATCTGTCAGGTCGCCATCGAAAGCTTCTACCAGCTTGTCCACGACTTTAAAGCGCTGGAGACCGTTCACCGCTTCAACGTCTTTGACGATCTTGAAGTCGTAACCTACTTGATCGGCAATTTTCACAAGGGCACTTGTGTCTTTAGGGAAACAAGAACCTCCGTAACCGATTCCTGCGTTCAGGAACTGAGGGCCGATACGTGGGTCATACCCCATTCCCTCAGCTACCTTTGTCACGTCTGCTCCAACAAGTTCACACACGTTTGCCACTTCATTGATAAAGCTGATTTTCGTTGCAAGGAACGCATTGGACGCATATTTGATCATTTCAGATGTTTCGATATTTGTCACGACGATATTTTTGGTAAAAGGAGCATGTAATTCCTTCAGGATCGCTTCTGCTTTCTCAGATTCGACACCAATGACCGCTCTTTCCATATTCACCGTATCGAAAATAGCCGATCCTTCACGAAGGAATTCAGGGTTTGAAGCGACATCGAATTCTTCGTGGCCGACAACATCTTTAATGACACCTTTGATCATGGCGCCTGTTCCCACTGGAACCGTACTCTTCGTCACGATTACTTTATAGTCATGAAGGTGCTCTGCAATCGAGCGGGCAGCCGCTTCGATGTATTGCAGATTCGCTTCACCATTCTCTTTTGGAGGTGTTCCAACCGCAATGATGACAAGATCTGCATCCTTCATCCCTTCAGCATAATCCGTTGTGAAGGATAAGCGGCCTTCGCTGATGTTCTTTTCTACTAATTCGGTTAAGCCCGGCTCGTAAATAGGGATGATCCCATTTTTCAGGTTCTCTACTTTTTGAGCGTCTATATCCAGGCATGTCACTTTATTTCCGGCGTCACTGAAGCACACACCTGAAACAAGTCCAACATAACCCGTACCAATTACACAAATGTTCATCTTAATTTCTCCTTGTTCATTCTGAAATGATGTCTTTCAACCAATCTTTTAATGGACCTTTAAGGTCATCTCTCATTAAAGCAAACTCAACTGTTGCTTGAACAAATCCGTATTTGTTTCCAATATCATATCTCTTACCATCAAAAGAATATCCATAAACATTTTGCTTAGTATTTAATTCTTGAAGAGCGTCTGTCAATTGAATTTCATTTCCTTGACCAGGCTCCAGGTTTCCTAAAATATCAAGTACATCCGGTGTTAAAACATATCGCCCCATGATGGCCATATTAGAAGGAGCATCTTCTAATTTCGGCTTTTCCACGAGTCCTTTGACTTTGAAAAGGGGACCTTCGTTCGTAGGGTCTTCTACGTCGATGACACCGTATTTGGATACGTCCTCGTCAGGAACTTCCTGTACCCCGATGATGCTCGATTGTTTCTCTTCGAATTCATCGATTAATTGTTTAAGACAAGGTTTCTCGGAGATCACGATGTCGTCTCCAAGTAGGACTGCGAAAGGATCGTTACCGATGAATTTCCTTGCACACCAGATGGCATGTCCGAGTCCTTTGGGCTCTTTTTGACGAATGTAGTGAATGTCCGCCAGATGAGAGATTTGTTTGATTTGCTCGAGCTCATCGTATTTTTCTTTCATCGCAAGCATTTCTTCAAGCTCTAAAGACTTGTCAAAATGATCTTCGATGGCACGTTTTCCACGGCCTGTCACGATCAGGATATCCTCTATCCCGGAATTAACGGCTTCTTCGATAATATATTGAATTGTAGGTTTATCTACAATTGGTAACATTTCTTTCGGCTGTGCCTTTGTTGCTGGTAAGAATCTCGTACCTAAACCCGCAGCCGGGATAATCGCTTTTTTTACTCTCAAAGAACTCACCTCTTAGTTTTGTGTAAATCATTTGTTCTTATTCTACTTATTAGAAGTCTTTTAAATAGTGTCTGCAGATTTCGGATCATTTACGCCTCTTGATGAGAAAACGCCCTAGCAAATTTCTTTGCTCTTGCGTTTTCTCATCAAGAGTCTTCCTTTCAGCTTTCCGCTGAAAGGCGAGTGAAACTTTGGTTTCACTCGAATGAGCCAAAATCTACTAAAATTCATGTGTATTATACCATATGTTGTTGATTTCTTAATTTCACAGGTTTATTGTGCTATAATATAGCGAGTAATTTCAGATGTGAGGATGAAGAAAATGATTAGTGTAATCGTACCAACTCTTGGAACGAAACCAGAGGAACTGAAACGATTGTTTGAAAGTCTTAATAATCAAGTATATAAAGACTTCGAAGTCATTATTGTATCACAAGACAATCACAATTATATTACATCCGTTTTAAAAGATGTTAACTTTATATACAATCATATTGAAATTGATCGCAAAGGGTTGTCACTTGCCCGAAACGTTGGTATTGAACATGCCAATGGGAGCATTTTGACATTTTCGGATGATGACTGCTGGTATAATGACGACTCTTTCCAGTTTGTTGTTGATTACTTCAACGAGAATCTCGAGACTGATGTAGCTTGCTTCCAGATCTATGATCCGATCAAAGGTGTTTACTATAAAGAATATGACGAAGAAGAGCAGAAACAGGTTACAACCGGTAAGCTGTTGAAGAAGTCTTCTATCGAGATCTTTATCCAGACGGCCAATATCGAGCGTCCTCTGATTCAATTTGACGAGAAATTCGGCTTGGGTGCGATTTATCCATCTGGTGAAGAAAATATCTTCTTATTCGATTTAGCCAGAAACCAAAAGACCATCAGCTATTTCCCAAAGGTTGTCGTGAATCATGAGATTCCTGAGTTGCAGACCCGTTTATATGAAAAATCGTTTATCGGAAAAGGTCCTTTGTTTAAGAGAATGTACAATACCCCTACTGCGGTGGTTCTATTGACTCTCTTCACGTTGAAAAAGTATCGTCATTTAGATGAACCGTTTAGCTATTATGGTAAAGCGTTCAGGGAGATTTTCAGGTATGAGAAGAAATAGTGTTTGTTCGTTTTGTTATGAGTTGCGGCAGGTGCCTGGTTGTGGGTGCCCAGCCGTTTTTTTGTGGTGAATGGTGAATGACGTAAAATGAAAAAGGTGCACCCGTCTCCACCGGGTGCACCTCAAGAAAATCACTTCTCTTTTAAAATGACTTCCGTAATCATGTCATTTTCTTTCGTTAACTCCAGCTCGTTTTGTTCGAGATCAAGCTCATTTTCAAGATCGCCGTGGATCTTTTCGAATTCCGCTGCCGGAATGTTTACTGGGAACTTAATTTCCACAAGTCGCTTCTCTTCGTTTAATCCCACAAAGGAGTTGAACTCTTTATAGTAGTAGAAGAATTCAACCTCGCCTTTCCCTTCAAAGATGTATACAGGGTCACCGTATTTATTGAACAGGTTGTTTTCTGAATACCCGATTGGTAATGGCGTTTCTGGTAAGAGGCCTGCGTCAAGGTATTGCAGGAATTCATCGGATAGTACTTTTCTGTTGTTCTTCTCGTAATCGATTCGGAAGCTCAACATACCGGACTTTTCGAGAAGCTCTTCGTCTGTTAACTCCAGAAATTCTTCCGTGGCCAGCTCTTCATTCAATGCACTTATTAACTCGACAATAGGAATTTCTTCTTGAGCCAATAGTATTTTGGTAATCTTACCCTCTTCTACTTCGAATACAATGCTTTGTTTCTTTATGATCATATATACGTACGATTGTGCAGCATTTTCATCTGCTTTATATTCAAACATGTCCAGCTCTAAGTTGTTGTCAATGACCTTTTGCAGGTCATCTCCTACGTTAATCGTGTCAGAAATCTTGAACTTTTTATTGGATGTGATCAGGTAGTCTGCTTCTCCGCCAGTGAAATGAACGCGAAGCTTCTGTTTAGAATCATCCAGTACTTCATCCTTGGATTCAGGATCTTCAAGAAGCTTGAATACTTCTTGATACCTTTCTCCTAAGCCAAAATTCAGGAGTGAATATTCGTTTCCGACCGATTTATATTCACTTTTTTGCACCTCTTTTGTTTTCACGCCAACAATGATGCCGAACAAAAGAACCACAAAGATCAGATATGAAAGAAAGATTTTGTATGAACTCAACTGTATCACTCCGTTACATTTTGCTTATCTTTGTGTTTCATTTCACCGATTTTCACTAGCACGGCGATAACTAATAGAACTGCCCAGAATCGTGGTGTGACATAATCCGCTCTGTATAAGGATGTGACCATCAGGTGAAAGTACTCTACTAATGCAATGAAGTAGTACATGTTTTTCATGCCGTTCTTCAATAGGAATACGGCGATGGAAATTAATCCTGTTAATAAAAGAAGGAGTCCGATGACACCTTGCTCGAATAGGACATCAATAAACATATTGTTTGCCGAGATGGCAAGGCTCATCTGGGTATGGGGCACAATTTTGGTCCCCGCCAGGAACTCATAAGCCCCCGGTCCGTATCCAAATAGTCCCGATACGATGGAATGATCGAACAACCACTGGAATGGCATGACGTACATATAAATCCGGCTTGATTGTGTCGGATCAAAAAGATTGTCTCTTCTTCCCCAAATCGGAGAGAAGAATTTAGCCAGTAGATCCGGATTCACTATATAAAGACCCAGGAGTCCAATAACACCCACCAACGGAATCATCCACAGGATTTTCTTCGGGAATCTTGGATGGAACATTAAGTAGACAATCAAGAACCCGATGACCAGCACCAGATTGAAATACGCACTCACGGAAAACGTAAAGGCCAGGATAAGTAGAGTTGGCATAAGTACGACTACTGCATATACCCATTTACGTTTCACAAACAGGAATGCCAAAATGAGCAGGTCGACCAAAAACGGCCCCATGTAACTTGGTTCATTGGTGAAAGACGTGAGCCGGAAGTCGAACAGGGCGGCTCCGTCCACACTATGGACGAAGGAACGGGTATCTAAATTCAGGAAAGGAATATTGAACATGAAATAGGCCAGCTGCCAAAAGGCTACGGCCACCAATAAGCTGATGGACAACGGATAAACCTTGATAATGCTTTCCCTGTCCTTCGGTTCATTCGCAAGCAGGCGATAGCCGTAGTAAAAAAACATGAAAAAGCTGAAATAATAGGCAAGGCGTGTAATCATGGAACTTTTCAAGTAGTTCATGTACTCTACACTATTCAAGAATGTAGCTGTATAAAAAGCTGATAGAACCGCCAGTGCAAGAGAGATAATGAAAAGAAACAGAAAGCGTTTCAAGTACTTATCGAATTCTGAAGTTTCGGTTAAACGTTCTCGATTAAGCAGGCAATACAGGAATAATAATGAGCCAACCCCCAGTGTCAACACCGCAGGAACGGGTACGGGGAGAAGCTTGATGTATTTAGCTTGAGTAGAGAACTGTGCGAAGAACAAATATCCGGCCACTAATATCAAGATGATCTGTTTCATCCTTGGCTCATACTTGTTCATGAGTGTGGAAAAATTCATACTAAACTCCTCATTGTCTTTTTAGTTTATTGAAGGCCTGTGTTCGCAAAGCTATTTCTAGCGAAAAGAGCCTTATTGAATGTAGTCTATATCTTTCAGTAGAAGAATTCCGTCCTTCTTCTCCCACTCCGTCATATAGACCAATTCATTTTCTTTATTAAAACGATAGAACTTATTGACAGCTTCGGTATGGAAATAACTTTTGCGTTGAGATGTCAGTTTCTCTTTAAGATAGTTAAAGTCCTTTTCTGTCACTGTGTTGTCAGGACTCAGCATATATTTAAAAGCATCCCAATCCGTATTTTCGATATTATTGCGAATATATTGATCCGCTTCCAACAGGTTTCTGAATTTCAATGGCTGATCACCGCAGCTGCTTAAGAATAAGGTGATCAAAATTAGTAGAACGGCAAACTGTCTTTTCATTACAAACTCCTTTCCTATGAGGACCATCGTCTCTTTCGAATTCCTTGGTTCCTATGTAAAATGGGACGCCCCCTGTTAAGTCTTGATAATCAAACAACAATAAAAAATTATACATGAAAACCCATCATTTGAAAATGCTTTGTTCCCTACCTTTCTCACACTTTGTCTCCCCTTGTCATTACTGAAAAAATGACGCAGATTCTCTACGATTCCGTTATGTTAAATATGTGTTACAAACGTGATTTATAGTCATATTATTGGAAGATTGATCTATATAAGGGGAAGTTACGCATTTTCGGCTACTGGTTATCTGCCTGTGGGCGGAGACGAGAGTTTGAGGAGGATGGACATATTGTGGGAATAATTATAGAAAAATTCGACACCGAGGATCAATTAATCAGATTCAGGATTAAAAAAGCCAAATCCGGATTAATTATCGTAAATCCTGATCAATTACATCCAAAACCGAATCAATTATCGCCCGACGACCATTTCAAGTCATAGATTCATCATTTCCGAATCAGCCTTCAATTCCCAGCTGAAAAGGACAATCTAAAGCCAAAACCCTTCCAAAAGTGAAAAAATCTCATTATACTCAAATCCCATTAAAAAAACTGCCATCCCGAAGAATGACAGCTTCATGATTCGAATTAATTCGCTAAAGCCTGTTGGATATCTTGACGAACAGATTCTGAGATGGCACCTTTACCACCTAAGAAGTACGTATCGGCCAGGACAGTACGCTCATCCAGCCATGTTCCTACATGATCCGGTAAGGCATCCTTGCGCGTTAATATTAATGGAGATTTCATTGCTGCTGCTAATGAAGACGCAGGCAGTGCATCAATGAAAATCTCTCCCCGTGCGAAGAATAATGTCTTTTCTTCAAACTGACTGCTGTATTTCTCTGCAATCGTTAAACTTGTTTGGTAACGGTCATCTCCGTATACCCTCGACACGTCTGAAGCAAGATTCATTAATTCTCGTTCTACCCCTGAAGAAACAGCAGACTGACCACCAATGATCGTTACCTTATTTATCGTATTTTCTTTCATGTAAGCTTCAACGCTCTCATGAAGGGAGTCTTTTGTCGTATAAAGAATCGGAATTTGCATCATGCTCGCATATGAAGCAATCGACAAGGCATCTGGAGATTTCTCGTCTTTTGTCACAACAAAGACTTCATCATTATTGTTAATTTCATCTGCCACTTTCACTGCTGTCTCATAACGCTCTTTCCCACTGATGCGGGTAACATCAGATAAGCCTTTCAGCTGATTCTCTACATTGCCGCTGATGGCATTTGTTCCACCCAGTAAGTAGACTTTTTCAGGCTGAAGTCGCTTAATTTCATCAAGGACTGTATCTGGAAGTGATTTAGAAGTTGTTAATAATAATGGTGAATCTAATTTCTTCGCCAGTACACTTCCTGTTAATGCATCGATCGATAAATCGCCGCGGCCGATGACAACAGCCTTCGATTTATTTTCCCAGCCATACTCCGAGACGCTGACACTTGTTTCGTAACGGTCTGCACCTTCAAGCTCATGAGAATAGTCATTTAAGTCCAGTTCCCTATTCACGCTTGTTGTTGGATAGTAGTAGCCCAGGATCGTTCTGAAGTTGTTGCCTTCTTTCGACATTTGGTACGCACCGTACTGGCTCATCCCGATTCCGTGACCGAAACCGCCGCCATTGATCGTGAATAGCTCATCCGTCTCGGCAAGACTCTTCACATAAGGACTCTTCATGATCGATGTCCCCAGCATAAAACGAATGTTATAAGAACGGTCGTTAATCGTTTTCGTTTGCAGTTTGATTGTTTGGTCTTCATTTTTCACGAATCCACTATCTTTTTTCTCAAAATAAGTGAACGATACTGTTCCTTTTAACACATCTTTTGAAGTGAAAGAGGAATCCGGGATATCAAATGAGACATCGTTAATCCCTACTATTTTAATTTCACTCTTATCATCAATATGATTTTTATTTTTCAACCATGATTTCATGTTCGAAACGATCGTTTGATCTTTTTCCTTCACGTCCCACCAGGATTCCGGTTTCTTGAGGTCTAATTCGCTAGTGTCGAATTGGGCTTTAGAGAGAGTGACCTCCCAATCGCCATGTGGTGAAATTTTCGCATCATAGATGTCGGGCTTCGTCTCCAGGTAAGGGACTAAATCTGACCCCCAAACATTTTGATTCGAGAATACTCTTCCCCCATTAGATGAAGAATAAAATGCTTCAGCATAGCTGTCGCCTTTTTTCAGAACTTCACCCTGTGTTTCATTAACCGCTTGCGTCGTATGAGGATTCCAATCATACCCTTTATACACTTGATCACTTTGTCCATCGTAAATCGTCCAGTTACCTTTTTTCAATACAAAGGTTCTGGCTGCGACAGCTTGAGCCTTCAAGGCATCCAGTCCGCCATTACCTCCCCAGGAAGCAGGCATTTCAGCAGGGACCACGCCTTTTAAGTAGTCTTCCAGATTGATATTATTCACGGGTCTCACATATTTACTGGATTCAACAGTAAACTCAACTTCTCCTAAGTATTGCTTTTCGTAATTCCCTTTGATTGTCATGGAACGATCCATCGCTTCTCTAATCGTCGGGATGATCGTAGCGTTCCCGTCGAACTTTTTCACGAGTGTGGAACCTTTATAAAGAGATAGTTTCCCTGATTCAACCTTCATGGTGTAAGATGCACCAGGCTGGATGAAAATCGTTGTTCCCTTCACTTGATAGTCGCCATTTGTAGTAAAAGGAAGTGAGCTCTTACTTCCAATATAATTCTGCAGTTTTACAGAAATGGGCTGGCCTTCTGCCTTTGTATTAAGCGGTGCTGCCATCAGCCCCGTAACCATTGTGGAAAGAACCAGCATAGATAGTAACTTCTTCTTCAATGTTTTTCCTCCTTGTTATATGTGCTTGAGGAAGGCGTCCCAAATCAGAACACCTTCTGGAATTTATAGGGCTTCTACCTTTTTCAAGACGGATTCAATTTTATATCCGTTGTCTCCGGTTTCTTCATATACTTCTTTGATCATGCCGATCCCTGGAGCATAGTACATCGTATTGATTGTATTTACGTTTCCGCTTTTCACCGTGCTACGAACTGCGACGACATTTTCGTACGTGTCGTAAGGAACTTCTACCGTTTCGTCTTCACTGATGATTTCCCAACGAGTTGTGTCGCCTTTTCCTTTACGCTTGATATCGGCCAGTGGCAGGGCTTCTTTATTAGGTGAAAAGTTGTCCAAGATACTTTCTTTCACGTTCTTCGGATTACTTTCTTCATACACAACTTGAATGGCATCCTGATCCCATTTAAGAATTTGAAGAGTGACCATCTCTCCTACTTTGAATACACGCTGAACATGCGTTTCATTGTGATCGACTACTGTCTCCGTCAAGCTGAAATCCTTATTTTCAAAGGTTTTGACCACGTTTTTATCAGGTTTCAGCTGTTGGAGTAACAGGTTCACTTCTTCTTTTTCAGCTGTTTCATTGTCTTCTTCTGAAGAGGAGTCTTCGGAGGGCTCTTGAGTTTCCTCTACTTCCACTTCTTCCTCAACAGCAGAGTTATCCGACTCTTCAGTTTGAGAGGTATCTTCATTCGACGTTTCGCTTTCGACTTTCGTTGTATCAGGTTCTTCCTTCGTTATTTTCTCACTTGGAGAGGAAGCATTACATGCTGTAAAGACAGTCATAGACAAGATGAGCAGAGATACCAGAAAGAAATTTTTACGACTGTTGAACACGGGTTGTCCTCCTTAATACAAGACATTTTTCATTTTTTCAATGATGGCGTCATCGACTTTCCCGCCAACTTTGATTACTTCTTTCACGCCACCGGCCGGCTGATACTCAAGGATGAAATCCTCTAAATGACCATCTAATGTGCCGCCTACCAATACGATTGGCGCCTTTGTTTTAACAGATAGGGCAGACGCGGTTAAAGCATCGGGGTAATTCGTTCCCGTTGAAACGATGAATTTGTCTGAACCCATCATTGATTTAAATTTCGTCAGTACTTTTGCAAGTGTTTTATAACGATCTGCTCCGGAGAGTCTTTCAACATTGGTTGAATAGCGTTTAATCGATTGTTCCACCGTTGAAGAAATGGCGCTTCCCCCACCCAGGACCTTCACTTGCTTTCCTTTTACATACGACAGAGCTGTAGAATTGATGCTATCTTTACCAGTCAGCACAATTGCCCATTGATTGGCTGAAGCAATCGGTGCAGCTCCAAGGGCGTCGGCGTAATTCTTGCCTGATGCCACGAATACACCTTTTACATTCGTCAGCTTTTTGTTAATTAGAAGATTCGTCGCATAGCGGTCTGCTCCACCGACTCTTGTAACGGTCAGTCCAAGCTTCGCCAGTCGATCTTGAACCGCATTTGAAACGGCTCCTTTACCACCAATCATGTATACTTCTTTCGCGTTCAATCTCGCAAGCTCTTTCTCTACTTGTAAAGGAAGCTTGTCCTTGGCGGTTAATAGAATAGGAGCGTTATCCAATTGAGCGGCCAGAGGCCCTACTGAAAGTGCGTCTGCGAAGTCGTATGCGGTTGCGAGTACAACAGCTTTTTTCGCTTTGGAGCTTGAGAAACCGTTAGGATAAAGGTCTTTGGAAACCTTAATCGCCGTTTCCATTCGATCGAGGCCAATCAGGTTTGTATCATTAATGAAACGATTGATTTTAACCCCATCGATACTCGACCAAATGACTCCTTTAGAATCGATATCCACCACTTTCAATGGAGTTGCCTTCCATTTAGCGTATTCGATTGCACTGTTGACATCGTAATAAGACCATAAACTCTTGCCTGCTTCTGTTTGAACACTGTATTTTTTGGGTAAATAATTAGACCAAAGGATCTTTTCAGTGTGTTCATCTACTACTCTAGTATTCGCCAGACTTTCTGCATATTGAATAGCGTCTTCTTTAATCGGGTAGGTTTTAAGCTTCTCCTTACCTTTTTGATAGACACTGTATTCATTCAAGTTCTCGTACACTTTTTTCTGCTGGTATTTATCAAATACATATGTATTAGATTGAGACTTGGAATATTGTATGGCTTCCTCTTGCGTCTCATAAATTTTTAGTCGTTTGTTCGCTGCACTGTATACTTCATACACTTTGAAGTAAGAAACGATGCCATTTTTAATCCCTTCAGCTGCACTATTCTGGAAAGACCATGTCTTAATGAGTGCTTCTTCTTGAGGATTCGACATGTACCCCATTTCCAGTAAAAGCGAAGGCATTTGCGTGTTACGAATTACGTAAAAGGCCTGATTATTCCTCATTCCCTTATCATTTAAGCCAGTCGAATTCAGGACACTCGGATGAATCGTTTCTGCTAATCTCTCGGATTCACTGCCGTACGCCACCTGAATCGGATCGGGCGGATATTCCGCTTCCCAGGCATATTTATTATTATAATGATAGGACTCAAAACCACGTACGTACGGGTTTGTTGGTGCCGCGTTATGATGGACAGAAACAAATACCGTTTGATCATTCTTTCCTTTAGCGAATGAATTTGCTATTTCCGTACGCTCCTGAAGACTCAAATACGTATCCAGATTATCGTGAGTCATATATACGTTGAAACCTGCTGCATTCAGCTTATCCCTTACCATTTTAGAGATTGCCAGATTGGCATGCTTTTCATAAAAACCAGTTGAACTCCCAGAAAATCCTGCTGTTCCTGAATCCCAACCTCCGTGACCTGGGTCAATGACTACATTCTTCTCAGCTGATGCCAGAATCGGTATGACAAGAAACATAGTCATTGTAACAACAAGCATCGCAATCTTTTTCTTCATAATTTTTGCATTCTCCTCCATTATATTAAAATTTTCCTTTATTCTACCATTAGTATCGGCAATAGTTGACATACTTTTGACATGTTTTCGTAAACTTTTACATAATTATAAAAAAAGACACTCATTTCTCCTTTATTAGGATCTTTGAGTGTCTTTGATATTTATAGGTTTGGAAAAATGTAAATAGAGATGTTTAACTCTCTACTTTTACTATTTCATTATAAAGATCTATCATTCTCTTAGAATTCTCTTCCCAATCATAATGATTGATGACGTGCTCCCTGCCGTTTTTCCCTAATTTCTCTCGTTCTGAGGAATCCTTATAGAGATATAATAGTTTCTCAGCCAAAGCTGCCGGATTCTTAGACGGAATCAGATAGCCTGTTTCCCCGTCCAGCACGACTTCCGGAAGGCCGCCGACATTGGTTGCCACAACCGGTACACCACAAGCCTGGGCCTCTACAGCTGAAACCCCGAAGCTTTCAATCAAGGAAGAAATGACAAATATATGAAGAGACGAGATAAAATCAGGAACATCCTCATGAGCGATTCTTCCTAAAAACTCTACATTCTCACTTATTTCCAAGTCTTCTGTCAGTTTCTTATATTTGGCGATATAAGGTCCGTCCCCGGCCAATCTCAAGCGTACAAACTGGCGCTCCGAGCCCAGTGTGTTAAGAAAAAGCTTGAAACCTTTCAGCAGATATTCTATTCCATACTTCGGCTCCATTCCTTTAGCAATTCCGATTCTGAATTGACCTTCTATCTTATTCGTCGGGTTCGGTTTGAATTGTGTGGTATCCACACCAAATGGGGTGATGGCCAATGGCTTGTTTGCATCTATATATTTCTTTGTTTCCTGTTCTAATGCAGGACTGGTTGAACAAATATAGTTCGCTTTTCTCAAGGCATACTGAAGGATGATCCGATTCATCACATTCCGCTTAGGGAAATCATAGATGTCTGATCCCCAAACCGATAGAATGTAAGGACTGAATCCTGTTAACGCTCCTATTAATCCGTAACTCGAAGCATAATGGGAATGGATCAGATCAGGCTTATAGTTCCGAATAATCTTCTTCAGCCTGGAAACCGTAAATAAATAAGAAATCTTGTGATTCAATTTCAGATTTAAATAGACTCTGCTTACATTCTCCCAAGGGATGTGTTCAGAAGAGTCTTTGTGGTTCTCTAAGCTAATATTCATGACCTCGATACCAATCGAATTATAGTAATCAAGCCATTTCTTCGTATGTACATTATTCGCTGGTGCTAATAATAAAACTTTCATAACTCGGGTACCACACTCTCTTTTTTACTACTGACTTGCTATAATGCCGGTTAACACACCTGTTAAAACAGCCTGACAAAAGAAATATATTCAACAATATCGATTGTGATATAATATACTAATTGATTTGATACTTCTTATCATAATATAAAAAGCGATTAAATTGAATTTATTTGTAAAAACTATATAAATTTTGTTAATAAAACGGATCAACAGAGAGGTAATTCCATGTTTAAACATACGTTTATCTATTTTCTATCTAAAGGTGTGCCAGGGATCATCAACTTTGTCGCGATTGCCTTGTATACACGTCTCATTTCACCCGGCGAGTACGGGGAATACTCCCTTGTCATCGCAGCGGTGACCTTTGTTAATACAACATTCTTTCATTGGTTACGGTTAGGGCTGCTTCGCTACAATCCTAAATATGAAGGCAATCAGAAAGCCATGTTCATAAGTTCGATCACAGCAACTTTTATATCCATGACGATCTTGACGGTGTTCCTGGCTACAGGAGCTTTCATTGCCTATACTCCACTGCACTCCATGGCGATGCTTTGGTTCTTAGGAATTGGGCTGCTCATGATGCAAAGCATGTTCGACTTGTTCACTGAATACTTACGTTCTGAGCTTTCGTCCAAACTATTCGGCGTAGTGACAGCATTAAAAGTGGTACTGTCCCTTATTATTGCTGTGGTACTGATCAAATTCTTTGGATTTGGAGCAGAAGGAATTATCCTTGGACTGATCATCGGAATCTTCTTATCGATCGTATTCTTTATTCCGAAGTATATGCACTTGATTAACATTAAGTTGATCGATCGTGACATGATTAAAGAAGTCGTGAAGTATTCCATTCCGTTCATTGCTGCCCTTTCAATGGAAGCCATCATCCTGAATACAGACCGATACTTGATTGGCTGGTTAATGGACAAGGCATCTGTCGGGATCTATGCGGTTTCATACGATCTGGCCAAACAAATCCTGTTTCTACTGATGATGATCATCAATCTGGCCGCTTACCCACTTGTGGTCAAAGCGCTTGAAACAGGCGGGATCAAAGAATGTCAGAAACAATTGAATGAAAACACGTCCCTGCTATTACTTGTATCGGTTCCGGCGACAACGGGAATGATCCTGTTGAGCAATTCCTTTACCGGGATCTTCCTGGGCGAATCCTATCAAGGAAAAGCAGCGACGATCTTTTCACTGATTGCCTTTGCGATATTTATCCAAGGCTTTAAAATGTACTATTTCGACCTGGCCTTCCAGCTCGGGAAAAATACGAAGCTTCAGATCTGGCCTGTGTTGGCCGCAGCTGTACTAAATGTAGTCCTGAACTTACTGTTCATACCAGAGTACGGAATATTCGGCTCAGCTTACGCGACCATCATTTCCTACGTAGTATCGGTCCTGTTGAGTGCCTTAATCGGGAAGAAGATTTTCCCTCTCACCTTCCCGTTCAAAGAAGTCGGAAAGATCTTTATCGCGACTGGTGTAATGGCGCTTCTAGTTTGGCCCGCACTTGCCATTGATGGCATCTTCGGATTTATCGTGCAAATTGTAGTTGGAATTGTTGCTTATGGGGCTGTAGTATTGGCTCTGAATATTAATGGAATACGTCAGCTAGTTATGCGTCGATTGAAGAAATCTCCCCAGTGATTGGGGAGATTTTTTTGTTTTTGTTTTGGTATTTGAGGCAGGATTCGTGACCGTTTTGCTCGTTTTTCTTCACTTCTGGAGTGATTTCAGCTTAAGATTGTCTTTTTTTAGTTGGGGATGTGCTGTTTAATTGGCTTTTCGGCCGATCCGGGGCTTGAATATGGGAGGGGGAATGGTCGTCGCGGGATAATTAATCCTGATTGGGATGGAATCGATCCCGCATTGGGATAATTGATCCCGTTTTGGCTTTTTTAATTCAAAATATGATTAATTGATCCTCCGTGTCGAATTTTCTTTACACATACCCCCATTACTCTCCTATATATGTTTAATATCCACACCTACAAAAAAACCCACGGAGCATCACTTCACTCCATGGGTTCAATCTATACTCTCTATTCCTCATAACTGCTTGAATCATCGATTTCAGTCGATTCCTCATAAATACCAGAATCATCAGTTTCTGTAGATTCCTCATAACTACCGGTATCCTCCACACCAGTCGATTCCTCAACCACGGCATCGTCACTTAACGCTTCTTCCTCGACATACTCTGCATACGACTTAGGTTCTTCACCATTCAGAAAGTCTTTTAGCGCTTCGGTATTCGCGTCCAGGTCTACGTCTAAGACGGCACCGGCACCTTCATATCGAGCATTTTCAAACGAATTGTCGATTGGTAATGTCATAGTTTCAATGTTTTCAACCGGATTTAGGACGAATTCTTTTGCAAGACTGATGCGGTCCATCGACCCGATATTCGTTTCGATATATGGTGAGACCGTACCCATCAGTTTAGGGATTTTGGATACGCCGTTTAATGACAGCATTTCGTCTTTCAAGGCATTGATGACTTCCTGCTGGCGCTTGACACGGCCGAAGTCTCCCTTTGCGTCATGGCGAAAACGGGCATAGCCTAATAATTCCTTACCGTTCAATTTTTGCAAACCAGGTTCCAGTGTCACATTAATGTTAGTGGACATTTCTTTTTCTACATTCATTTCAATTCCATCTGGAGCCAGTGCATCTACAATCTTCTGGAATCCTTTAAAGTCCATTAACGCATAATATTGTACATCTATATCGAAGTTCTCTTTTAACGTTTGACGAAGGAGCTCTGGCCCACCGAGGAAATAGGAAGTATTCAATTTATACTTTCCGTATTCTGGAACATCTACATACATATCTCTCATTAATGAAACCAATCTGGCTTCGCCTTTTTCAGGATCGTATTGGGCAATCATGATCGTATCTGTACGTGATTTTTCTTCGCCCCTTGTATCTGATCCTAGAAGGAGTATATTAACTTTTCCATGCTCATCTTTTTTACCATTAAATTCAGGAATTTCTTCGGATGCCGCCTGTGTCTTCCCGGCATTCATTTTTCCGGTTTGATATTGGTAGAGAAAATACGCTGTACCAATGCTCAACCCCAAGAAAGAAAGTGCAAGAAATATGCGGAAAAATCTCTTTCTTCTTCTCATCCTCTGTCTATAGTCATTACGAGTCTTCATGTATGTTTTTCACCTTTCAAGTCGAAGATCAATACGAAGAATAATTTTATCATGAAATAGATTAAAAAAATAGAATCTTACATAAATGTAATCTCTGTTTAATAATCCTACCAAAAGAAAGAGGCAGGGACAAAACTAAAATGCCACGATATAAAGACGAACAATAGAAGTGTAGGTTCTTAATACCGCTAATGATTTCCGTGCAAGACTACGCTTTCCGCGGGTAGCCCGTGAGCCTCCTAGGCAAGCCTGCGGGGTCTCACATAAGCTACTTTTCCCGCAGGAGTCTTCGTCTTGCACTCCAATCAACCGCTGGAAACAGCTAAAATCAAATGTACCGAAAACAAATAATAAACCCGAACAGATCTGCCTACTAGGAAACAGATTTGTTCGGGTTTTACTTAGACTAAAACACTTTTGTCCCAGCCTCTTAATATTAAAACCTACTATATTAATAATACAGCTTTTTGTATAAATCTCCAAGCTCGTCTTCCACATTCATGGCACTTGGTCCTCCGAGCAGGAAGAACTCTTTATATTCTTTAGCTGCGATAAAGTTGTTGACGCTTTTTGGCAGCTGTTCCGGATTAGATAGAAGAAGAGGTGCCTTTTGCTTTGCAGCGAGTATTGATCCCGATAACGCATCCGGATAGTTTTTACCGCTCGCGAGAAGAGCTTTCTCATCGGGGTTAGCCAGTGGAAGCTCCTTCGCAATTTCAAGAGAGGTTTCATAACGATCCACTCCGCTTACTCTCTTCTCGGCCTTCACCTTTTTCATGACACCATCACTGATGACGCCTGCTCCACCGACAACGATCGTGCTATCCACCCCGGTAAGAGCTTTACTCGTATAGACAGAAACAGCATCTCTCGCTGTTAAAAGGATCGGATATCCTTTTACAGAAGCATATGGCGCCACAGAAAGAGCATCCGGGAAGTTCTTGCCTGACGCAATGATGGCTTTATCAGGATTCGAATTCACTTGCTCCGAAATAAGCTGGGCTGTTTCATAGCGATCAAGTCCACCGATCCGGTCAACTTTCAATCCCATTCCTTTAAGAGCATCCATGACACCCTTGCTGACTGCCCCTTCTCCACCTAAAATGATGATGTTAGAAGCTTTTAATCGCTGGATTTCATTTTTCGTTGATTCAGTCAGTTTATTTTTATCCGTTAATAAAAGCGGCGCATCCTTCTTATAAGCAAGTGGGCCACCCGTTAACGCATCCGGGAAGTTATATCCCTGTGCCAGAACGACCGTATCAGCTTGATTCCAGCCCGCCTGGGAAATATCAACGGCCGTCTTGATCCGATCGGTTCCAGATAGTCGCTCACCGATCTTGTTGAGTTCGCTTGAAGCAACGTATGCCTCTTGTTTGTTGTTTTCACGTTCGACGTTGTACCAGACGAAGTGATTCGGATTCTTGGATTGATCGTATTCAAACCCATTTAGGATTTCAAGGACTTCCGTTTCACCGCTTGGAAGTTTCGCAGACACTTCCTTTGACTCAGAAGTTGGTTGTTCTCTAAAACGGGATCCATCCGCAGAAATCACTAAATCCCCCGGTCGATATGAATGTTTTGTCGTATGGGCAAGTCCATCCACCTCATACTGTTTCTTATCGAATAATAAATAATAGTTTGGCTCGCCTGTGTAGGTGAAATCCTCTTTGGCAAAAGAAAGCTCGACTCTATCATTCTTGAAGATGCCCGGGTTTCCACTTGAAAGCTCTGCATATACCCGTTCTTGATAGCTTCCGAAGTTTCTTTCACCTGTCGCCATTTTGATTGGACTATTTCCTTGCACCTGTCCATTGTAAGCTAACAGGGCAAAATACCAGTTCTCGATGATGTCACGCTCATTATCTCCAACGGTGGGGATGCTTGTAGAGCGATTCCAACTTGAAAGTCCTTTTTCACCAAGTTCCCATTTCTCGTTTAAAATCTTGATTCCTGCTTCTATATTGAATCCGATATCATTCTTTAAACGCTCGACATCATAACCGGCAGTATTCGTCACCTGCATGATTCCGATCCCGCCATCATCCGAAATATTCGGTTCTCCATATGCCGTGAATTGCTTCCAACCGCTTTCTTCAGCAGCTACAGCCTTCACAACTTCGGCCGGGACATCATATTTCATCGCGGCTTCCGTCAACAGTTTATTGATTTCATATTTAGACGGGTTTTCATACCCCGCTGCCTTCGAAGTGATCGGACTCGCAAGTGTCGCGCTCAGTGCCACAGCTGCTATCCCTGATACAAGTTTCTTCATTTTTGAATTCATTGCGTTCCCCTTTGTAATGTTATTTTATTCCATCTTATCATAGTATCTAGTAAACTATAACCCTTCTTTATCAAATGATGACTCTTTTCATTTTTAACTAAGATTGCAATATTTGATTTCCGCTGCAGGATGCTCGCTTTCCGCGGGGCGGGCGGTGAGCCTCATCCGCTTCGCATGTGGGGTGTCACCTGTCCCGCTATTCCCGCAGGAGTCGAGCACCTTCCGCTACAATCAACTTTTAAGGTTACAATTGTAAATTGTTATTAGAAACACACATCTTTTTATAAACAGCCAAAAAAAGATAGAGAGGCAATCTCTCTATCTTACTGATTCATCATATACTGATCGATTTCCCATGCTTTTTTAACGGATAAAGCACCTGGTCCGCCCAGAATGTGATAGTTGTTGCGATTGGTTAACAAATGGATTGTTTTCTTCAGGTTCAGGTTATTATTTCTATCAACCAAAACGACAGGGCTGTCTGTTCTTGCAGCCAACGGGCTTATGCTAAGGGCATCGGGGAATTTCCCTCCTGTGGCAAAATAAAGTGAATCTGAATCTTCCGAAATAAACGTCTGATGGACCTTGAAATTGGTTTCATAACGATCCACGCCATATATTCGGAAATGTCCCGGCAGATTATCTACTACTTTATTAGAAAGAACACCTTGACCACCGATGACATACGTCTTGGAAATTTCATTCTCTTTCATATACGTACGAACCGATTGCGGAACACTCTCTTTCTGAACAAAGAGTACCGGATATTGCATACTGCCACTATAGGAAGCAACTGAGAGAGCGTCAGGATAGTTTTGACCTGAGACGACAAAAGCCTTGTTGGTTGTGTAGGGAATTGCGTCATTGATCGCTACGGCCGTTTCATAACGGTTCACGCCAAATATTCGATTGGTCTCGATTGATAGATTCTTAATCTCATTTTCTACTTCATGAGAGATTGCATTCCCCCCTCCTATCATTAAGACATGAGAAGGATTCAATCTCTTCAGCTCTTCCTTGACCGACTCACTCAATCGATTGTTCTTTACTAATAGAATCGGGCTATCCAAATGAGAGCCCAGTGGAGAAGCAGCTAAACTATCCGGGAATGAATCACCGCTTGCTAAAATAACAAATGATCCATTCAACTTTTTGCCACCGATCGTCAACTCTTTTTCCTCTAGTGATGGCCAGCCATTTTTAGATATTTCTACAGCTGTTTCCACAGAAGTCAGTCCGTAGAGACGATTTTTCGTTTGGACATAGTTCAACGCTTCTTCTGCATTGATCAACCCTGTTCCAAGCCTATCGACTTCTGGTAATGAGGTGGTTGAGCTTTCAAGAACATCCTTCACCTGCATTCCTTTCAGAAAAGGGTACTGCTGTTTGACCATGGATGATACCGAACTTACAATGGCTGTTGACATACTCGTTCCATCCAACGACTCATAGCCACCCATCCATGTACTGAAAATATTCGTTCCCGGGGCTGATACATCTACAGTCTCCCCATAGTTTGAGAACGTGGATTTGGTTAATGTAGTAGAATCCACGCTGCCTACTGCCAGAACATTCGGGTAGGTTGCCGGGTAAAGGACGGCGTGCTCATCATCGTTACCTGCCGCTCCTACCACCAGGGCACCCTTTTCCACAGCGTAATCAATAGCATCCTCGAGCGCTTGCATATTGCTATAGCTTCCGAGACTCAAATTGATGACATCCGCTCCATTGTCCGCTGCGTAACGAATGCCTTTAATGACCGTGGACATATAGGTGGTCCTGCCTTCAAATACTTTGACAGGCAGGAGTTTAACTTTTTTAGCAGCAGAAGCAATACCCATTTGGTTATTGGTCACAGCTCCTACTAGACCCGCTACATGAGTGCCATGCCCTGACCTATCGACGGGTGGCTCTTCTTCATTAATGAAGTTCTTTCCTTCTACTAATCTACTGCGCAGCTCGGGATGTTTCAAATCAATACCTGAATCGACAATCGCCACAGTGACTTCTTCACTGGGTTCGTAGTTTTCCCAGGCTTCCAATACGTTCATTACCTGAAAGTCTTGGGATTGATTATTAAAATATGTATCATTCGGCGCGGCAGCTTGTGTGTAGACGAGCTGATCGACCTCTGCATATTCTATGTTTTCTTTATTATTTAATTTGGTTAGAGTGCCAGGAACGTCTTTTGAAGGTACTGACAGGACCTCAAATTTTCCTTCATCCTTGTCTGAAGACTGTGTCGACACTTCACCTTTTTGATCCTTGTGAACCACCAATAGTTGAACCTTATTCTCATCCTCCGCTTGCACAAGTCCGTTCGGAAGCAGGATACAACCTAATAAGAAGATAATTGAAGGGATTACTCTTATTTTCACCATGCCACTCCTCTCTCAGTTGAATGTCATTTACATCATCTGTAAAAAGTATATAAGATGGTGGAAGGCCTGTCCATGAATTCAAGAAATTTTCAGAATGATAGTCTGAAAGACCTTGATGTTCATCTATTGCAATCTTAAAGTAGAGAGTACTAGTTGATTTCCGCTACAGGAGGCTCGACTTCCTCCCCGGGGAATCTTGTGCCTGGAGCGGAAAGGAACGGTCTATGTTTTCACATCTATCTAAAACAGAAGTTATGCAAAGACACAATATTTACGAAATGAGCCTTGCCAAAAAAGCATTAAAAAAGCCACCCGCTATAAATAGCAGGTGACCCTATTAACCTTATTCTATTAGTTTGATACTTTTTCTTGAAGGTCTTCTCTTGCGCCTTCACCAACTGCACCTTTACCACCCAGTACAGTGACAGAAGAGATTTTGTTCTGGTACAGATACTTCGTTAAGAACGCATCTACTTCTTTCGGTAATCCATTAGGGTCTGTCAGTAATAGTAATCCTGCGTTATCTGTTACAAGTGGAGCAGCAGATAATGCATCCGGGAAGTTCTTACCGCTGGCAACATATAACTTATCTGTGCTAGTCGCGAACTCTCCAAGGATTGCTGCCAGTGTACCGTAACGGTTCACACCAGAAAGTACTTTAACATCGACAGCTACTTTTTTAGCTTGAGCTACTACATTTTCAGGAACAGCTGATTTACCACCAAGCACATAGACTTTCTCATCTTCAAGAATGGCTTTCGCTTCAGCAGATAAATCTTTACCATCTGTTAAAACGATTGGCATATCATTGGCACCGGCGATTGCCGCAGCACTTAGTGCATCTGCAAAGTTCTTACCAGTAGCAACGAATACTCCGTTTCCTTTGAATCCAAGCTCTTGAAGCTTCGAAACGATGGCAAGGTTTGTACCGTAACGGTTTGGCATTCCATCTGTTTCTAAACGTTCGATATCAGAAGAATTGATCGAGATACTGTTTAATTGTGTGAATACGTCGGCAGAAACGACTCCTTCTCCACCAAGGATGTACACATTTTCAGCACCAAGACGTTCGATTTCATCTAATACTTCTTTAGAAAGCTTCCCATTGCTGCCTACAGGTAAGATTGGAGCATCAATGGCAGATGCTAATGGACCTGCAGATAATGAATCCGGGAAGTTATATCCTGTAGAAAGGACAACAGTTTTGTACTTATGGTCATCGGCAAAGCCATCTTTATGAAGCTTCTTGGAAACTTCGATCGCTGTTCCGACACGGTCTTGACCGGAAACTTCAGTGATGATGTCCCCGTCTACTTTGATTGGAAGCAGGGATAATACTTCGTCCGTTTTCGCATCAAGTAAATATACTGCTCCGATTGAGCCAATTGACTCAGATGGAGTGGTGATGTTTACATCCGTCGTCAATGATTTGCCTACTTTAAGAGTTTGAGAAGCCTTTACGTCGACTTTCCCTTCCCCTTTTTCACCAGGAGACAGTACGCCGAACTCATTGATTGATAGATCAAGAGTTGTCGTTGGACCAGCTGTTGCATATCCTTCAATCGCGATTGTGTACGTATCATCCGGCAGGGAAGTCAGGGAAACCTTCTCGTCAGATGTAGCACCAGCAGAATACGCTACTTCATTTCCTTTAGAATCAAAGATATATAGATCCACGTCATCACTCGGATGAGAAGGATTAGATGTTTGAACTTCAAAAGAAACATTATTTTTCACTTTGACCTCTTGGAAGTAAAATTGATTACCACCAGGTACCTCTACCTTTTTAGAAGAAGCTTTAGGTGTACTGAATGGTGCTCCTACAACCTTTACATCTCTTGCTTCGGATAGATAGTTTGAGAATGTAACGGATTTAGTCATTTCAGTTTCAGGTGCAACATTACCTAAATCAATTTCACCTGGTTCAGCAACCACATCCTGAACAACAGCCTCTAATTGATATTTATTTACTTCCTTACCTGCTTCAGGACCAAAAGCTCCATATACCTGTACTTCCCAAACTCCCGGTTTAGGAGACTTGAATACATGATCTTCAACACCTAATCCACCAGCACCGTATCCGGCATATCCTTGGTATTCACTTACTTCGACTCCATCAGGATTAAAGACGATCGCGCGTACGCGGCCTTTGTAGTCGTCATTTTCACTGATTGCATTTAGTGAGAAGCGCACTTCACTTACGCCAGGCTTAACTTCGAATGTGTAACCTTTCGTTTTAGAAGCTTGAACTTCTCCTTCTTCCCGGAAACGGAAGCGGTTATCCTGGTTAAACTCGTGACCAGTAATGATCGTTTGTGCTGATCTCGCTTCAACGTAAGGAGTTGATGCATCATCAAATACAAGAGTCTCAGCGTTTACGCCTGTCTCCAATTTAGACTCATCGTACTTTACTGTAATCGTTTTACTTTCTCCAGCTTTAAGCTCCACTTTTGATACAGAAGGTTTGATCCATTCCCCTGTTGGAGATACATCCAGGCTCTTATCTTCATCTGTCTTGTTCTCTACTAATACTTCCACTGTTTCAGGAATTTCTTTATTTCTTACATATAGACCAGGACCGCCGGAAATTTTTTCTCCGTGGTATACCGTTACGTCTACATCTTTAATATCTGAAATGAAGTTTTTGCGCAGATACTCATAAGCTGCAGGAACATCGATCAGTCCTCCACCCTCTTGAGCGCGGTTGTACCCATCCAAATGATTAGCTGTTGAAATTAATGCTTCACGAGCGATTTCATAGTTGAATGGAATACGATCTTTCTTAGCTGCTGATTTAAGTAACGCTACTGCTCCAGCAACATATGGCGAAGACATACTTGTACCCTGCATCACCACATAAGGTCCGTTTTGTACCGGGTGAGCGGCAAAAGCAGATCCAGGACCGACGATATCCGGTTTTTGGTTACCCGCTTCATTTGGTCCAACAGAAGAGAAGTACCATAAGCCTTGTCCTTCTTTTGGAGTGCCGTCTGCATTTTTTCCATATGGATAAGAATTGTATTCCTTAGCCCACATGTCAGCCGTGATATGTGCACCAACAGAGATGATTGGTGCTACGTCTCCAGGTGATCCGACGGTGTCTGCACCAGGACCGGAATTTCCTGCAGAGGTAACGAATACGATGTCAGTATCTTCACTCAGGACCGTCATCAACTCTCCATAAGATCCCAAACCATCATTTAAATCCGGGGAAGAACCCAGACTTAAGTTTGCAACATCTACGCCAAAGCCGCCTTCGGATTCTGGTAGAGCAGCATCGACCATTGCTTTTTGAATACTGAACGTGTATGCACCGCCAGCTGCCTTGAACACACGTAATCCAACAAGTTCCGCTCCAGGGGCAACCCCTTCACCTGCAACTGCTCCGAACGCATTTGCTTTTGCCGGGCCGTTTGCCGCTGAGATACCTGAAACGTGAGATCCGTGTCCGTTGAAGTCAGTGAATAAATTGATCTTCTTCAGACCCGCACCGAACCAGTTCAATTCCATATCATTGACACGGAAGTTCGCTCCTAGCTTTTCATCTTCTACATTCACATCGAATGTACCTGTTTCGTTATTTGCATAGGCTGTTTCGTCAGTGAAGTCATTGTCCATATCTGTATCGATGTAGACTTTGTCCCCTGCCAAGAGAACAGCGAAATTATCGGAATTTCCATTCACTCCATCCGCATTCAAATCCTGGTTCGTCCAGTTAGGATTTGTTTTCGGATAAGGATTTGTTTCAAATGCCGTTTTCCCTAAGAAAAATTTGTCATCGGAAGCGTCAAGCCCTGCTGTACTATATGTAGTTTCCCCTACTGTAATGGAGTCACCCTCAGCATGTCCTTTATCGAATAGTACGTCTCCTTCAGAAAGATAGTTCGCACCATCACCTAAGTATTTTTTATAATGGTCTTCAATAGGATATGAAGCAAAACGATTCGAGATTGTGTAATCTCTTACAGCAACGATCTTCGAATCACCATATTTACGTGTTCCTTCTTCTAAACCTTCTGTAAAAGATTCATGGCCTGGATCGGGACCTGAGTCAATGATTCCGATACGCGTGCCACTACCATCAAACTTATCGTGGAAATCATCCACTCCGGTTGGAGCATGAGTTTCTGCCTGATTAGGTTTTACAACCGCATCTTCATCGACTTTATTTTGATCCTTCACTGCTAATTCAGGATCCTTGACCTCACCTAATTCGATTTCAGCATTTTTACCCACTGTACGGACACTCTTAAGGTCAAGAACTTCCATCACTTTACGTGTAGGTACATCCGCTAGGTAAACATAGTTCTTATAATTCTGTTTCACCTTAACTCCAAGCTTCTCTAATTGACTAGTCGCATCTACTTTACCGTTACCTACGATGACAAGCTCTTGAACAGCTTGATCACTCATAGACAGTGCCACAACCTCTGAGAAATTCGAAACCTTGAACTTTTTCGTTTCCTGTAAAGCAGCTTCTGCTTTATCAGGATTGAAAGCTGTTACTCCAGCGAATGAAGAAGTTACCAAAGCAGCACTTGCCATGACTGAAAATACCTTTTTCTTAAACGTCAATCCCTTTTCCCCCTTGATAGATTAATAGTAATGGTCCGAAATACTCCGTATCTTCCAAAATAATATAATTATGGAAAAATTCGAACTCTATTTTCCATTTTAATCTCAGTTAGTTCTTTAGTCAACAAAAGGAGACGTTATTTTCAGAAAAAATAATATATTTTTACTATTGTGTTTTCGGATTTGTTAAATTGTTTTGAGAGTGGTGGTTGATTTCCGCTACAGGCGCTCACTTTCCGCGGGGCAGGAGTCGAGCACCTGCAGCGAGAATCAACACCATGGTAAATATTTCACCCTTCACTAAACATAGGGAAAAATTCAACTATCTATTAGAAAAAAATATTAAAAAAGAAAATGTTTAAGGACTATTGAATCGGGTAAATAGAAAAAAACTGCTTGCCATTTGACAAACAGTTTTTCTATCATTCTATTAATTTACAACCTTCACTGCGCCTAAATAACGAGGCTTCCAATATACGTTATTTATACTCGTGATTTCTACTCCACGATCCCCTGCATGGATGAATTCATTGTTACCAATGTAGATCCCACCATGGGAAGGGCCTGGTTTGTATGTTTCGAACATGACGATATCACCGACTGCCGGAGAGCTTGAGCGGCTTCCAAAATTCCAGATGTCAGATGTCGTTCTAGGCAGATCAATATCATATTTATCATATACATAGTTTAAATATCCACTGCAATCAAAACCGCTTGGAGTGGTTCCACCCCATTTATAAGGTGTTCCTATATACTGTTTCGCCGTCTTGATTAAACCATCTGTATCAAATCCAAATAGACTTTGGGCTTTCTCGGAAATCACGGACGTACCACCAATAATCGTAAACTGATTAATGCCTAATTTATCAACTGTCGATTTCACAGAAGATGGGACACTGTTTGATTGAATCAACATTACAGGTGAGCCTTTTTTGGCTGCCAGAACGGACCCGGTTAATGCATCTGCATAGCTTTCTCCCGTTGCAATGACTGTACTATTTGAAGCTGAGTAATATTTCTCTGCGACTTTTGTTGCCGTATCATATCGATCTTTCCCGGAAATACGGGTGGCTCTTGGCAATTGATTCTTAACCCCGTCACTTACCACACCTGTACCTCCTACAAGAATAGAAGAACTATATTTACTTAACGCTTTTTTTGTCTCTTCAGGGACATGGTTTTTTTCTGTTAAAAGAATCGGCATTGATTTACTGGCAGCAACAGGTGCAATGGCCAAACTGTCCGGAAAATCCCTGCCATATGTAACGATGGCTTGTGATCCTCCTACCAACGCAGCAATTTTCGCCGCTGTTTCGTATCTGTTTTCCCCTGCCACTCTTGTACTGGTAATACCTAAACTCTCAAGCTGAGTTTCGACTGAAGATGAAATAACGGAACTTCCACCTAATATGTATGCTTTACTTGGCTTTAATCGCTTTAACTCTTCTTTCACACTATAAGGGACGCTATCTTTTGTTACTAATAGGATAGGCGCATTATATTTGTCCGCTAACGGTGCACCTGCCAGCGCATCAGGAAAGTTATTTCCCACTGCAATGACAACGGTGTTTGCGCTGCTCCACCCTTCTCTGGAAACTTTAACTGCCGTTTCATACCGGTCAACACCACTTACTCGATCTATCTGTGTACCTGCAGCTGATGCAGGGTTCTGGAAAAATAATAGGAACATGAAGCTTACTACCGTGACGAAAGTAATAGATACAGGTTTGCGATAATTTGACATTTCTCAATTCCCCTTCTCTATAAATCTACAAAAACTATCTTATCATTAAAATTTTCAAAATAATTTTACAGTTTTGTAACAAAATTCGTCATATTTACCCCTTTTCTGTAATATACCCTCCTGCAAACGACACAAAAAATGCCTGTTTCCATAACAGAAACAGGCATTTTTCGTTAATCGTTTTCTTTATTCCAATACTCCAAAAGTCCTTCTCCCATCGAGAACTTTGGTTCGAATCCTAAAGATTTCAGCTCGGATATATCAGAGTAGGATTCTTTAATATCTCCTGAACGTTCTTCCAATTGTTTGATTGGAAGCTTTGTATTCGTGATCTCTTCATACATGCCAATCAATTCGTTTAAGCTTGTCGATTCCCCTGTGCCAACGTTGAATACCTTACCGATTGCCTCTCTTGATTCTGAAACGAGAAGGTTGGCCTGAACAACATCTTTCACATAGATGAAATCTCTCGTCTGTTCTCCATCTCCATATAGAGTGAAGTTGGTTTCTTCATTGTTTACTAGCTGCTTGAATTTATCCGTTAAGATCGATACCACACCAGAGTATGGTGACGATGGATTTTGTCTGTTTCCAAAGACATTGAAGAAACGAACCGCCGTTGTTGGAATATCATACAATCGACTAAAAGCCAGTACATATTGCTCCGATGCAAATTTATCGATGGCATATGGCGTCAGCGGTCTGATCGTTGACGTCTCTTTCTTTGGAAGAGTCGGCTCATCTCCATAAACCGCTGCAGAAGAAGCAAAAACAAATCGCTCCAATCCGCCTTGTTTGCGTGTTTCTTCCAATAAGTACAGGGTCGCTTCCAAATTGGTTTGATGTGTATGAAGGGGATCTTCTACTGAAGCCGCTACACTGGCAATCGCACCTAAATGAAAGATTTTCTTGAATTGATGTTGCTGAAATAGCTTTTCAATTGTCTCTTTTGAAGAGATATCTCCTTCTACAACTGTTAACTTATCGTCCTTTGGAAGGTTATCCATTGAACCCATGGAGAAATTATCTATCACTACCACTTGTTCATTATTTTTTAACAATTCTTCTACAATATGAGAGCCGATGAATCCGGCCCCGCCTGTGACAAGGATCTTGCTCATTTATGTTGTTCCCCTTTCAGTATGGAGAGTTATGCTTTTTTTTCACTCATATAAGTATAGCAAAAATCACAATCCGTTTCTATTCGGTCATTAAAATGTAAAACACCCTTAATTTTTACCCTATTGACTCTTTCTAAAACCCCTTCCACTCATGTCAAAAAAAGACGAAAAATATTTATTTCAAACTATCTAGTCAAACGTCCAAAACGCTATTATACTATTCTAGATGTTATGAATTATTGGTATGGGAGTGCCAAAGACATCAGCTCAAGAACAGTTTTCTCTAAAAATAGAAACAACATAACAATCGGGGGAAAGAAAGATGAAAAAGTGGTTTATTGCTTCAGTTG
Organism: Rossellomorea aquimaris; assembly: GCF_003315075.1. Lineage (GTDB taxonomy): Bacteria > Bacillota > Bacilli > Bacillales > Bacillaceae_B > Rossellomorea > Rossellomorea aquimaris_C. The sequence goes on along the minus strand of NZ_QNRJ01000012.1, from coordinate 40,625 downwards.
GTTCAGCAATACTAGCATCTAGTTTATTTAGTACATCTGTATTAGCTGAAAGTCCTTCTCAGCAAAAGATGGAACTTTTAGGGTACGATCGTGAAGGTTTCTTCGTTGAGGAAGAACCAAATAACACGTTTGCCCAAGCCAACAACATTATCGTTGAAGACGCTTTAAAGGGTACTCTGCCAAAAGATGATATTGATATGTACAAAATTCAAGTTGATTCCGATGATTCCTTTTTTCTATATGGGGGATCATTTTCAGAGAGTCCACGTATCCAGTTAGATGTTACTTTGTATGATGAAAATAAAAAGGTGATTCAGCCCTTGGATACGAGCAGTGATGAAATGGAAGGTTTCTACGCAGACTATTCCATCGCGCCAGGCACTTATTATATGGCAGTAAAAGATACCAATAATATCGGTTCCAATGAAGAATATGCTGTTTACACCAGCCAGTTCACATTTGAACCTTATGTAGACAGAATTTATGGTGATGATCGATACGACACAGCATTGCAAATCGCTATGCGAGGGTGGGAATTCGGCGGAGCGGAAGATATCATCCTGGCAACCGGGGAGAATTTCCCTGATGCGTTAGCTGGCGCACCTCTTGCTTATCATAAAAATGCTCCTATTCTTCTTACAAAAAAGGGTTCACTTCACCCAGCAGTTGAAGAAGCAATCTTTGAGCTGGGAGTTAAGCGAGTGACTATTCTCGGGGGAACGGGAGTCATTTCAAAAGCTGTAGAAGATAAACTAAAGGCCCTCGATGTTAAAACGATGCGTATCAGTGGTAGTGACCGCTATGAAACAGCCGTGGCCATTTCCAAAAAGTTACCAATCAATGATGCAGCCGTAGTCGTAAGTGGTAAGAATTATCCAGATGCCCTATCGGTTGCGTCCATCGCAGCACAAAACGGATATCCGATTCTATTGTCTGCTAAAGACAGCACTTCCGCTTCTACTCTGACTCAGGCTAAATTGTATCCTAAGAACTATGTGGTCGGAGGAACGGGTGTCATCAGTAATTCCACAATGAATAAGCTGAATAAGCCTACCCGTATCGCAGGCGGTGACCGTTATCTGACAAACGCCAAGGTCATTAAAGAATTTGATGTTCCGATGGATTTCGTATTTGTCGCGACAGGAACTCAGTTCGCCGATGCCCTGACAGGTTCAGCTCTTGCCGCTTATTGGGGTGAGCCATTATTACTGACGACTCCACATGAACTACATCCTGACATGAAGGATTTATTGAAAGGTTCTACCATGGGTGCAACGATGTTAGGTGGACCAAAAGCCCTTAACCAAAAGGTAGAGGATGATCTTTGGTCGGTTTTAGAAGGAAACGAATAATACCGAACGCGCTCTTTTGAAGAGCGCGTTTTTTTATATTAAATAATATATAGAATTTTCTGTATATTAATGGTAGAATAGTAGCATATTTCAAACCATACATAAGAAAGAAGGCATACTACCCATGGAGTCTCTCACACAATCCGTTGCAACCATCTATAAAAAACTAGTCATACACCTTGATAAGGACGAGCTTCGCGAAGAGGTAAATAATCAATTACTCCAAACGATGAAAAACTCAGCAACAGAGGATGAATACACAAAAAATTTGCTGAAGGCCCTTGTATTTCATGTTGAATCGACAAAAGCTCTTCATGGAATCCTGCAGCCACTTTTGTTAAATGCAAAATACCCCAATCTGGATGGTGTTTCACAGCTTATGAACCGCGCACATGTACGCATTCAAAGTGACATGGAGGGACTGATCCCCCTTTATCATGAGCGGATCGAAAGTGAAGAATCCGATAATGATACCGTCACTCAGTTGGAAGTTTACTTTACGACGACCTTCACCGAACTTCGATTAACGTACCGTTTCGTCGACGCATTCGGTACAGAGAGTAATAAAGAGCTGTTCCAACCTTTATTTGATTTTCCAGCTGAAGAAGTTGGAGAAACCATTTTGAAATACGCAAGAACCTATGCAAGCCTTTTATTTGAAAAAACTTTGAATCAGAAATAGTAGAAGGTCCGTCCCTTATGTTGAGGGACGGACCTTCTTTCTTCTATACTTTCAAATACCATTTCTTCTTATGGCAGACAAAGGCAACGATTGTCCAAAAGATCAGGTTAAGTAATCCATAAGCCAGTTGCGGATGAGGGGTAAAGGTTGCAACCCATTCATTTATCACTCTGGACAAGGATTTCTCAATGCCATCATGCGTGACCGAAAGATGGATCAGCACGGAACCAAGCATGAATTTACCGAAATAGATCAGAAAGCTATTACGTCCATAGGCTTCCAGGAACCAAACAACCGGCTTCAGCGCCGTCTCTTTAGCGTCTGTTTTCCGCTTATCGAATATCAGATAAAGAATCGATAGCATACTAGCTGCGAATCCAGCTGCCAATAGAGCAAACGCAGGCGTCCACAATCGTTTATTGTATGGAAGGAACTGATCCCACGCGAGTGATAGAGCAATCAAGAGAGCGCCTATCCCCAATAGCTCCCGCCATGCCCCCGTCTCTTTACGGGTCAATATCAGTCTTCCAAATGCATATCCAAAAAGAACATTTGATAAGGCGGACAAACTGGTGACCAGTCCTTCAGGGTCATACCCCCGCTCGCCGTGATGGTATAAATGACTTTCCCCAAACACCGTGCTGTCAATTATATGTGAAGGATTACATTCCGGCTGAGGCAATCCGCCTTCACAGGATTGACCAGTATAGAGGATGAGCCCCCCATACACCGACGACACCAACAACGCAATCGCCATCAACTTCAAGGGAGATTGTACAAACTTGGTGATCGCCACCGTAACAATTCCCAAAAGGGCAAACATCTGTAATACACCGGTCAGGCGTATAGTCTGGAAATCCAACGTCCATTCCACAATGATTGTAAATATGATGCCGTACACAATCAAGCGAACGGTCCGCTTTAAAATCTTCTCCCATTTCACCCCGCGCTGATACGCAATCGCCATACTCACACCAAAAATGGTGATGAACGTCGGTAAAATGATATCAATCAAAGTGACCCCATACCACTGTGCATGACGGAAATAGGGATAATCCACCTGCCCATAAGGAATCGTACTCAAAAACACGGATAATGCCACAATAATCCCTCTTAGCATATCGAGGGAATAGACTCTTTTTTTCTTTTTCACTTGTACTTGTTTCTCTGTTGGCTGAACTTGTTCCATACTCCGTTCCTTTCACTTCACGTTCTATACTTTCCTACTATGAAAGTATACACCAGCACAAAAAACTTTGATAGAATCAATTAGTAAAGATTTAACTATTTTTCTCACCCTGGAGGTCAGCATGCGAGCTATCTATTTTTCCTTTATTCTATTAATATCCGCTTTCCTTGGCGGTTGCACTCTTTTTGAAAAAGAACCTGAAACCTCTGTCTTTTACGCTCCACACGCAGACGATGAAACCCTCAGCTTAGGGCCTTCCATCCTGCGTCAAATCGACAAGGGAAATGAAGTAGCAGTGGTGCTTCTTTCACATGGTGAAGCCAGCCAATCGATCAAAAAAATCAATGAGAATCTAAAAGAAAAAAACCTTCCCACTATTTCTAAACAAGAGTTCGGTGACTCACGGGTAAAGGAATTTAAAAAATCCGTTGAAGAATTGGGAGTCAAGCCGGATAATGTTTACGTATATGACCTTCCCGATGGTGAGATAAATGAAGATGAAGTCATGACGATCATGAAGGAAATGAACGAACGCTATCCTGAAGCAAGACACCATGCGTTATCTTATCACGACCCTCACCGGGACCATGCCGCGTCAGGAGCAGCCTTGAAAAAAATGGTTGAGGGTGGGACCATTCAATCAGCTCTTTATTATCTTCCCGTTCAAGAGTTTGAGAATTTGGATTACGACGACACTTATCCCGTGCCTGATGATCTTACTGAAGAGTATCGTAATAGTTTGGATGCTTATCGGATTTGGGAGCCTGGTAAAGGGTTTTATCGTATTGGGTATACTTCGGTGGAGTCTTATTTTGTGAAGGCTGGGAGGTATGGGGAGAGTCGTTGGCATAGGTAGAAAACAAGAACCCTGATTGTAAACTACCGAGCATGATTTTCTTAGCAATTCCAATCCCTGGATAAACAGCTATTACGTCCCTGTCACCCAATGTTTAAGTAGAAAAAAATAAATTATATGATGGCCCTACAGACATCTAATTACCACCATCCGGAGCCGTTTTAAAATCATTTTGACAAAGAAAAGCCATCGAAATCATTCGATGGCTTCTTATTATTTAGAGTTATTTCATTAACTTCTCAACTACAACATCACTTACAGCATTTTCCCCGCCAAGAATATGGAAATCCTTCGCTTTCATCTCTTCAATGGCATCAGAAGTGACACCCGGAAGATCATTAGGTTGTACTAAAAGCATAGAAGCATTTTCTTTTGCCGCAAGGACAGAACCTGCTAATGCATCGGCAAAGTTCTTACCAGTCGCTAAGTACACTTTAGTTGATGGATTAAGATTCGTCGCGATTTCTGCTGCCGTACCGTAACGATTCAGACCGAAGTAGCGAGTTGCGTCAGGAAGTGAATTCATGACGTCCTTGCCTACTACAGCTTCTCCACCGACTACAATCGTACTATCGATTCCTTTTAAAGCTTTCTTTGTTTCAGCTGGAAGCTTATCAGAATCCGTCAATAGAATCGGGTATCCATTGCTCGCTGCATATGAAGCGATAGCAAGAGCGTCAGGGAAGTTCTTGCCGTTTGCTACTACTGCTTTCTCCGGTGATCCTCCCAGACTCGCAGCGATATTCACGGCCGTTTCCCAGCGATCATCTCCGCCGATACGGTCTACATCAAGACCCATTCCTTCAAGCTGATACTTCACATAGTTACTTACAGCACCTTTTCCACCAAGAATAATGACATTCTTAGCACCAAGACGCTTGATTTCTGCTTTTGCCGCTCCGTTTAATGTACCTTTTTCCGTTAACAGGATCGGTGCATCATGTTTGTATGCAAGAGGTGCTCCAGCAAGTGCGTCAGGGAATGAATCTCCGCGGGCAAGGATGACCGTATCCGAAGTTTCCCAACCTTCTTTCGAAATTTCAACGGCTGTTTCGTAGCGAGTATCACCAGTCAGGCGTGTTACTTCCGGCGCTTCTTCTTGAACGATTCGATCTTCAACAGATGGTGAAATAGGGTTGTTCTTTTCAAGGTAAGAAGTGAACACTTCAAAATCCACTACGAATAATTCTGTCAGGCGGCCTTCTTCTTTCGCTTCCTTGAACATCGTGTATCCGTCTCCACCATTGGCAGTAAAGGCGTTTGTTGCAACAGAGTACATCATTTCCGGGTCAATCTCTTCAAATCCGTTGCCTGTCTTCACTTCTACGGACCATACTCGCTCCCCGGCAGGTTTGCTTACATCATACTTGAAGTTTATCCCTGACACTTGAAGGAATTCACCTGGTGCGTCCTCCCCTTCAACTCTGGATACGCTGTGCTCAAGGGCATCCATAATTTCTTGTCCCGTCAGATCAAGAGTGACCAGGTTGTTTCCAAATGGCATGGTCGTTAATACTTCCCCTAGTGTGATTTCACCGGCATCGATTGAAGCACGGATCCCTCCACCATTTTGAAGACCGATATGCGTTTCCACGAATTCATTCGCTTTCGCAACCATACCGTCAGCAATCAAGTTTCCTAGGTTTGTTTCTTTTCGACGTACATCGGCACGTTCTCCATCAAGAGCTACCTTTGTGTTCCCAACAACTTCTTCTTTTATATCTTCAAGAGGCGCTTTGAACTCTTCGACCTTCGCGCGTGCATCAGCATCCTCTTCATAGCTTTTAAGGTCCAGGACTTCTCCGTTATGGCTCGTTACTACACCTTCATCATCAAATGTTACATCCAATAATCCAAGCAGGTTCAAGTATTCACCAGCTTGAACAATCAGTGTCGGCTCTTCCTTCTCAATGACCACAGGCTCTTCAAGCACTGTATGGGAATGACCGCCAACGATGATATCAAGTCCATCCACTTCCTCAGCCAATTCTAAGTCATTTGAATATCCAAGGTGAGAAAGGACGATGATTTTGTTGACGCCTTTATCCTTAAGCATCTTGATCGTAGCCTTTGATTTTTCAACTGCATCTTCAAAGACGACATTTTCTCCAGGGTTTGCGATGAATTCTGTATCTGGAGTCGTTAATCCGTAGATTCCCACTTTCTCTCCATCTACTTCTTTGATCATTGCCGGGTAGACGTTCCCGCCGTCACCAGGCTGGCCGATTTCGTTTTTGAAAAGGGGTTCTAAATCCTTGTCACCTGTAACGGTCACATTTGATGAAACCATCGGGAAATTCATTTTTTTAATGAAGTCTGCAAGAGTCTTGGAGTCTTTATCGAATTCATGGTTACCAAGAGTCATTGCATCGAAGCCAAGCTCATTCATAAAGTGAAGGTCTGCTTGTCCAAGATATTGACGGAAATAAAGGGTTCCCGAGAATACATCACCAGCGTTCACCAGTAAAGAGTTCGCTTTTTCAGTGCGCAGCTCGTTTACTGCTGTTACTAAACGGGGATAGCCTTCCACATGGGCATGCGTATCGTTTGTATGCATGATCGTTAAATCGAATTCTTCCCCTTCTGCTGAAGCTGAAGTAGCAGGGGATACTGCGAAAATCGCAGCGGCCAGAGCTGCAGTTGATAACACACCGTATAGAGGTTTTTTAAAATTCATTTGGTTGATCCCTTCCTTTTCATATGTAGGTTTTTGTCGGAACTTCATCCACAAAACCCATTATATAGTAGTTTTATAACAAAATGTGATAATTTTACTAATTATTAAAACAAATCTGGTTCTTTTTACATATCAGGACAGGGGAGGAATCCCCCCTGCCTTTTTTTCTACAATCTATTTCTTTAATTGCTTTACAACTTCTTCACTAACTGCATTTTCCCCACCAATAACATGAAAGTTGGAAATGTGATCCATTTCAATTACTTCCATAATAGCTTCTGGTACTTCCTCTTTCTTCACCAGAAGAATTTCAGCACCTTCTTTGGCTGCAAGGACAGAACCGGCAAGAGCATCGGCAAAGTTAGTCCCTGTTGCCACAATTGCCTTATTAGTTTGAGGAGTTAAGTGTTTCGCAATTTCAGCAGATGTTTCGTAACGGTTCAAGCCACTATAGCGAGTCGCTTCTTCAAAGCTTTCAAAAATTTCTGTGCTGATCGCATTTTCGCCACCAACGACGATTTTTTCATCAATCTCTTTTAATACTTTATTAGAGGCTTCTGACAATTTGTCTTGAGCAGATAGTACAATCGGATATCCATTCTGTGCTGCATAAGATGCAACAGAAAGGGCATCGGCGAATTGGTATGCATTTGTTACAATCGCCTTTTCAGGATTACCATCCAATTTAGCAGCGATATTTGCAGCTGTTTCAAATCGGTCGTCACCTGAAATACGGTCCGTTTTCAAACCTAATCCTTTAAGCTGATATTGAACATACTTGGAAACGGCACCTTCACCACCGAGGATGATCGCTTTCTTCGCACCTAAACGCTTGATTTCTTCTTGCACTTCAGCGTTCAAACTGCCCTGCTGCGTCAATAAGATCGGTGCATCATGTTTGTATGCAAGTGGCGCTCCTGAAAGGGCATCAGGGAATTTATCGCCTCTGGCAATAACCACTGTGTCTGCGGACTCCCAGCCTTTTTTCGATATTTCAATGGCCGTGTAGTAACGGTCATCACCAGAAATACGTTCTACTTTATTTTCAAACTGAACCTTAGCCAGGACAGGATCGTGATCACTCGCACGTCCATCTTCTTCACTAAAATCAGAGTTGATGTTGATACTATCAATCATCGTTCGCTCTGCTAGATTATTTGTTACTAAAATATGATCAAGAACTTGAGAGTTTCCTTGATAAATATACGTGTATCGTTCCTCTGCAGGGAGCTTTTCCATCATATTGGTTAAGACGTCCCCTTCGAGAGTATTGATTGGAGCAGAGAACTCGAAGTCGTTCAGGTCCCCAAGAACCACGACGTTTGCATCTTCGACCTTTTCGTTCACATTATTTACAAAGTCATTTAGTACCTCGGCTTGTTTAAGTCGCTGTACCTCACTACCAAGCACAACCGGATGATCTGCACCGAATAAAGCTCCGTCCCCACCTTTGGAGTTAAAGTGGTTTGCTACGACGATGACTTTTTCACCGTTAAACATGAATTCAGCTGCAAGGGCTTTACGGGAATCATCAAATGCTTCATTTGTCGGATCGATGCGTCCCGGGTTATGAGTAAGTCCATTTTCATTTACACCCACGGAAGTCACCGCATCCCCGGCTTCTTTATCAGTCAATTGGACACGTTCAGGATTGTAGATGAAACCTACACGGATATTTCCACCAGGCTGCCCGCCATCTGTTTTATCGACAGGTGCGATATCGGTGAATTCATAAGTCGGTCCACCTGCTTCTTCAATGGCTTTGATGATAGTTTCGTATGATGCACTTGCATCTGTCGTACCATCATCGGTTGGTCCATTATTATCCTGAACCTCGACCAGACCGATGATATCCGGCGTTTTCATATTCGAAACAATCGAGTCAGCAATCTTCTCAACTTTACTTTCTTCAATTCCGGCATAGAAGTTTTCAATATTATAAGTAGCAATCGTCAGGTCTTCTTTCACAGGAGTGATCGACGTTACTTCCTGCGCTGTTCCCCCATCAACGACTGTAGGGAAAGTCCCCGTTGGACGGATCTTAAAGTTGCTATAATCATAGCTTACGTTTCCAGTCACGGAACCATCCAGCATATCACCTGTTTTCACATTGATATTCATGCCGTCCACGTCGACCAGCATGCGCTCAGGGTTATAATCTTCAGGAGAAATCAATACTCCCCCTGCTCTTGTGCGAAGTTGATCTTCGCTTGTATTCACCACTACAGGGAGTTCATCATATTTTACCGGACCTGTAATCGTGGCATCAGGGATTTCAATCAGCATCCCTTCAAGACTTTCATAAAAGTCCAGGCCATCTGTTTCGGGATCGAATGAGGTCATTTCATCATCTTCAATGATCTCAGTAGGCGGTACACGGTCTACCCCCATCATGATGGCTGCAGGTACTGTATTATCTGAAGATTCTACAGTAACGGCTGATGCCGTGATTTGAGTTGTAAGAAGATCTTTCGCATCATCGTAGCCATCTTCCCTCCACTCTTTTACCTGTCCACCCACATTTACTTTGTCTCCGACTTTGACAGAATTGCCCTTTGCATAAACATAAATTCCTTCAGAAGTCGCCAGACTATCGTCGGGTATCTCTTCCTGCATATAAAATGCATTGGAACCGGCCTTCGCTGTCACAATTCCTTGAACATTGGAGACGTTCATATTTTCGTAAGGCGAGGTATGGGAATCTCCTTGAATATCATGAATGCTTAAACCATCAGCTGATTTAAGGATTTTGTAAGTAAAAGTGGAAACATCGCTTGTGTTGCCTTCTTTTACAACAACTGCTTTAATCGTTACATCCGTAGTAAGCTCGATCGGTGTGGTATATTCTGAACTGGAAGCGGTCGGATCGGTTCCATCCAATGTGTAATGAATGGCTCCACCTTCAGTTGCCGTTTGAAGTGTAACCTTCGTTCCTTCCACAACTGATCCTGAAGCAGGGTCAGCGGTTACAGAGAAGGCTGTTTCTATTACATCTGACGTATTACGTGGGACCAATTTATACTCGTCGAAGTTATAATCAACCACACCTCGAAGGATTTCGTACGTTTTGCCAACTTCAAGCATCGTACTATCATTTGGTTTGATGACGAACTCACCAGAGCTGTCTGTTGCAGTGAAATTACCGTTGCTGTCTTTGGATTCCACTGTCACATCCGTAAATTCAACGAACATTCCTTCGTGATCTTCACCATTTTCAGCTGAGAGGTCTGTAGAGGTTAGAGAGGCTGGTGAAGGAACTCCCTTGTTTTCTTCTGTAACTTCAACATTAGAAGCAGTCGCTTCAATTTGCTGCATGCCATAATAATCGCCCAGTTTACCTTCTGCGATTACTTCGTCACCCGGCTCGGCAGTAAGTCCGCTCGCCCTGATGATGACACCAGCTGTTCCATCCTGGATGAACAGGTTTGTTTGTCCGCCTGCTTCAAAGGCTGCTGTCGCAATACCTTGTACTTTAACAACCGTGCCTTTAGGAGTTGTGCGAGCTTCAGCGATGGTGGATAGTTCTATAGGGGTTGGTTCTGGAGCCGGTTCATCTGATAGATGTGTTCCGAGATCACTGAATACATCTTTGCCTTGATCAGTCCATTCTACGTATGGATCAAATGCATCGGTTACATCTGCATCCCCTGTCATCACAGAATCATTACGGACGATCGAGACGTCTTTTGCAAAGTTAGCTTCTGAACCAACCTGTCCGAGTGAATCAATCACAGTGCCGCTTTTCTTTAATGTGATTGGATCATTCCCGTTGAAATTTATGATAACGCTGTCTTGGATATCTGCTTTATCAAGGATGGCTGAATCAGCCTGTTTATGAGCAAGCACTAAGGTTTCCCCTGCATTAAGAGTGCCAGTTAAAGGGAATGTCTTTTCCGCTTCTGCTACACCATTTGTATGTAATTCCAAGGAGTAATTCGATAAATCAATTGCTTCACCAGTACCGTTATATAGTTCAATTGCCTTATTGTAACTGGACCCTTCAATATATTCAGAAATGATTAAGTCCTGAAATGCCTCGTCTGCAGCGGATACCTGCTGAGATAAGTGAGGTGCAAACAAGCTTAAGGCCATACTGGAGGCAACTGTCACACTTAATAATTGACGCTTCATTGTTTTCCCGTTCATTTTCTTCCCCCTGTTCGTAGTTTAGTAAAGTGGTAGATTCGCCACCATCTACCAGTATACAACAGGATTTGTCATAATAGTGTAAAAATAGGGTAAATTAACCGAAATTTTGTTAGCGCTTACATAATTTTAAGTATATTTGAACTTTAAAATTAACAAAGCCCGGTTCTGGAGCGGATTAACTGCTCTTGAACCGGGCTTATAATTGTTTTTTTATGCGATGGTGGTGATTCCTCTATTTACAGGCACATCCATACTCCAGGTCCAGAAGAGGAAAAGTGAAAAAAAAGAGGGACGGACCTCCTCAATTCTATGGAAGTCCGTCCCTTTCGTGTTCTTCTTTTATATCTACGGCTTAGAGGTCCGTCCCTCTTCCCTTTTCCACCCCCACCCTTTACACTTAAAGAAAATATTATGATAAAGGATGGTTGGATGAATCGTTTTGTTGAAAGGGTCGAGCCGTATTTTTTGAGCGAGGATCCGTTTGTGCAGAGATATGCCATTGAAATGCTGGAGGACACTTATCTACCTGAAGGGGATACGTTTTTAACCGGATTGAAAGCCGTTGACCGTGGACCGGTAACGGAATATTCATCCCCTATTCTTCCTAATTTAATATACTTACCCCTTAATGAAGAAGGCCTGAAAGAAGTAGTAAATCGACTAGATGTCATGGGTAAAAAAGATAACAACCGACTGTTCTACATTCAATTAATTACAAATGCCAGCACGGAATTATTAACTACATATAGAAAAGAAGTAAAACAATATGTTGGTGAGGAACAGTTACAAGAAGTAGAGAAGCTTCCTTCTTTAACTATAGAAGAGCTATACATGGCGTTGGCTGATGTTATGGTCTACTTGGATGAACATGAGTTTAATCAAGCCCTTTACGATCATGGGAAAAGAATCATCAAAGAGCTTGTTAAAAAGGGGGGCATTGAGAGCTGGGAAGTACAAAATGGACTTCAGAACAAAATAGATGATGAAAAGTTTTTCGGGTTTGAAGGAATTTATAATGTCTACATGGCTGGTGAAATCCAGGAAGAAAGTGTAGTCCCTCAATTAGTGAATCTCTTCAAAAATGAAGAAGAAGGAGACTTTTTATTTGAGGAAACGGCAAATTCCCTGGTCAAAATAGGGACGGACCTTGTAGTACGGGAAGTTGAAAACATAGCACTCTACGGGAACACTTTCTTCTATACTCTGGACGTACTGGGCAGGATCAAAACCAAAGAAGCTGAAAAGGCATTACTCAGACTGTTTGATCAAGCGGATGATCCCACCGCCAAAACGATTATTGCAGATAATCTATGTCGACATCTTTCAACAGACGCCATCCCCAGGATTGAAGATTTAGTTGAAACAGGGTATGAAGATCGGCTGCTTTGTTTAGAAGAATCACTATATGTCAATTGCGTCATGAATGGGGTCCAACACCCCAAACTTCCTGAATGGAGACACTTGCTGGAGGTAATGGAGCTTGAAATGTTGAATGAGCCACCCGCGCTAATTCCGCAACCCGTCATAAGCGACGAAAAAATAGGACGCAACGACCCTTGCCCATGCGGCAGCGGCAAAAAATATAAGAAGTGCTGCCTATAAAAAAATGAGGGACGGACCTCCGCATTCAGCGGAAGCCCGTCCCTTTCACATTCTTATACTAAATTTCCTGATTAGAGGTCCGTCCCTCTATTCCCGTCCGTCCCTCTACTCCAGTCCCTCTATCCCTCTACTCCATCCACTCCGGCTTACCGAAGCCTTTAAATTCTTCGTCGATGATTTTTTCGAATTCGTCTGCTTCGACGACTGCTTTGATGTCTTTCGCCAGTTGTGAATCAACGTCTTTCGTATTTACAACCACGCGGTTTCGATACTGATCAGGCATCTCTTCCAGCTGAAGTGCATCAAGTAAGTCCATATCGGCAGCCAGTGCGTAGTTCCCTGGAACCGCCGATAGATCAACGCTGTCAACGGCCCTTGGAAGCTGAGCCGCTTCAATCGGTTTGAACTGCAGGTTTTTCACGTTTTCAGCAATATCTTTTTCTGACACCGTCAATGGATCTGTATCTGGTTTTAACGTGATCAGTTTTGCATCTTCCAGAATCTGAAACGCACGTGCTGCATTCGTTGGATCGTTTGGAATCGCAATGGCACTGCCTTCTTTGATGTCTTCAATCGAATCGAACTTCTGTGAGTAGATTCCCATTGGCGCCGTTGGTACGACAATCACTTCGGATAAATCCATGTTGTGTTGCTTTGCGAAAGTTTCCATGTAGATTTTATGCTGAAAAAGGTTCGCATCCAGATCTCCCTGGGCCAGTGCGTTATTCGGCTGAATGTAATCACTGAACTCTTTCACTTCAACCGTGTATCCTTTTTCTTCAAGACCGGGCTTAATCGCTTTTGTCACCATATCACTGTATGGTCCGGATGTTGCCCCGATGGTCACTTCTTTTTTATCTTCCGCACTTGAACTTGCTTCGTCTCCTCCGCAAGCTGCAAGAATGCTCATTGTTACCGCTAATGCTACGAATAAAATCCACTTTTTCACTTGTTGTTCCCCCTTGAGTAGTTATCGTTTATCGACTAATCGTGCAAACACATCACCCGTATATTGGATGAGTTGAACCAAACAAATTAAAATGACGACGGTCGTGATCATCACCGTGTTGTCATATCGGTAGTACCCGAAGCGGATCGCCAGGTCACCGACTCCGCCTCCACCGACGATGCCGGCCATGGCTGAATAGGCAACTAAACTGATCGTTGTAATCGTAATCGCCTGAATCACCGCCGGCCGTGCTTCCGGTAACAGCACGTCCTTGATGATCATCCAGGGACTCGCCCCAACGGATACCGATGCTTCGATCACTCCTTTGTCAATCTCCCGGAGCGATGTTTCTACCATTCTCGCAAAAAACGGAACTCCCGCAACAGAGAGGGATACGGAGGCTGCCGTCGGTCCAATCGTGGTACCGGTCAATAGTTTGGTTAATGGTAAGAGTGCGACTAATAGAATGATGAACGGAACCGAGCGCACCATATTGACGACAAATCCAACGACCTTTTTGATCAAACTATTTTGTAAAAACAAGCCTTTGTCTGTTACGAAAAGAAGAATCCCAAGCGGCAATCCCACCAAAATCGCAACTCCCAGTGAAATCCCCACCATATACACCGTTTCAAAAAAGGCTTTATTCAATTCTGGTAAAATCGCAGTCAATGAATCAGGCAGCATTCTCAAGCACCTCCAGGCTCTGCGTCTTCAACGTGATATACCTGATCGCGGCTTCGACCTCGTCATGGGAGCCGATCAGTTCCATGATGAAAATCCCGAGTGGCACTTCCTGAATATATTCAATCTTGCCGTGAAGGATATTGCCTTGCACTTTGTATTTCTGGAACACTTCTGAAACGACGCTCTCCTCTGCGATCGATCCTTTGAATTGGATTTTGATCAGCTTTCCTTTTCTTGATTCCACGAGGTGTGGCGGGAGTTCAAATTGAAGGATCGTTTCAATGAATTGTTTCGTTAAAGGCTGCTTCGGTTCGGCAAACAGGTCGTAAACCGGACCTTCCTCCACGATTTTCCCATCCTGCATCACGGCCATCCGGTCGCAGATTTCTTTCACCACTTCCATCTCGTGGGTGATGAGGACGATCGTCAAACCCAGTTCTTTGTTGATCTTTTTCAATAGCTTCAAAATCGATTTCGTCGTATTCGGGTCGAGTGCCGATGTCGCTTCGTCGCAAAGTAAAACCGATGGGTTATTCGCCAAAGCCCTGGCAATCCCGACTCTCTGCTTTTGTCCTCCGCTGAGCTGGGCCGGATAGGCATCGGTTTTATCTGAAAGACCGACCATCTCAAGGAGCTCGACGACCCTGGTCTTGATTTTCGCTTTCGGTACACTGGCCGCTTTCAAGGCAAAAGCCAGATTGTCAAAAACCGTTTTCGATTTAATCAGGTGAAAATGTTGAAAGATCATACTCGTTTTTTGACGGGCAAGTCTTAGTTGTTTGGACGTGAGCTTCGTGAAATCCTGTCCATCAATGATAATTTCTCCCGATGTAGGGGTTTCTAATAGATTCAGGCAGCGAATGAGTGAACTCTTTCCCGCTCCACTGTATCCGACGATTCCAAAGATCTCACCCTTTTCGATTTTTACGGAAACGTTATCGACACCGACCACCGTTTGCTTCTTAGTACTGTACGTTTTCACCAAATTCCTAATCTCGATCAATGTGCACACCCCTTTTTCGTCCAATAAAAAATGCCTCTTTCAACTGAAAGAAGCATCGCCTGTTTATCTCGACTTATCTCTCAGAATGAAATCATTCTGCAGGAATTGGCACCGTTCCAATACTGGAGGTTGCCGGACGTCATAGGGCCTGATCCCTCGGTCACTCTGGATAATTGAAAGTATGTAATTTTCTAAATTTTTATCTTATAGAGGATAATACTGGGGATTGGTCGGTAAGTCAATAGGGGATTTTCCAAAGTTTTTATGTAATCGTTGTCTTTGTTGATGGAATAGGGTGGAGAATTTTTGTGAACATGAAGAAAGTGTCCCCAAATTAAGGAGAACACTTTCATTCGATTACATCACATCATAATCCGTCACATTACGCTCGACCACTCGAGCTCCTTCCACACTCACAAACATTCCGTTCGAACTTCCAAACACATTGGTCGCGATCAGGTTATCCATCACTGCTTTCACCGCCACAGTATCAATCGGCTCGATCGGGTCATTGATGGATAGTTTCCCTGACTTCCCCGTTTCCGTCAGGAATTCCAGTTCCAATACTTTTGCCATGTTGCATCTACCTCCTTTCTGTTAAACTATCGATCATCGTTTACTCGTTAATGTCAAAGGTTTCGACCTTCTCGATGTTGTTTAATCCCTTTGATGAAAGACTTGCCACGGATAAAGCCGCGCTGTTCATCTCATCCGCCGTTGCCAGTGCATTGATGTAGCTGTACGATTTGTACACAATCTTAGGATTCCCTTTCTCATCCAGACCATCATTGTAAGCCAGTCGTATTCTCGTAGATTTCAAATCCGCTGTTGCCATGTGCCTCACCTCCTTTCACCCTTTATATAGGGGAAAGGGCGAGGGACGGACACCCCGTTTGAAAAAAAGAGGGACGGACCTCCACTCCTAGCACCAGCTCCTAGGAATGGAGGTCCGTCCCTTGTTCTTAATAAAGTTTTCCCTGTCTGTAGAGGACCGTGGATAGTTTCATGACGGAATGGATGTAGCAGTTTTGGCGTAATGGGAATGGGTCGCCGAAGAATAGGGGCAGGACGGTGTCCATGGTTGTTTTCATTTTGTCGTAGAGGAGGTTGAATACTTCTTCCTCTGTGTAGAACTGGGTTTCCCGTCCTTGCAGCCATTCGAAGTAGGAGACGATGACCCCGCCGGCATTGGCCAGGATATCCGGGATGATAATGACACCTTGATCACTTAAATATTTATCCGCTTCTGTTGTAACTGGCGCATTGGCCCCTTCCACGATGATTCTTGCTTTCACCTTTTCAACATTATCCTTGTGCACCTGATCCTCTAATGCCGCTAACATCAGGACGTCCACATCCAGGTACAGAACCTCTTCACGACCACGGATCTCAGCCTTCACGCCGATTTCCTTCAACTGATCATCCTTCGTGGGAAGATCTCCTTTATTCTTCATCGTGAACTCAACCAATGTCGGAATATCAAGGCCATCCGAGTTGAACAACGTCACATTCCGGTCACTCACCGCCACCACTTTATTCTGTAAATGAGTGGATTGATGGGCTTCAAGGGCCGCAACGGAACCTACATTCCCGAATCCCTGCACTGAAATCGTCAAGGGACGGTCCTCAAAATCGAGAGCCGTTTTCGCAAAGACATTATCCGTCTTCGTTAATAGACTCTTCTGTTCCCTCAAAAAATCATGAACGAGATAGCGGAATGTAAAGAAGACACCTTTTCCCGTCGCCTCTCTCCGGCCCAACGATCCGCCGTTCACAACGCTTTTTCCCGTAAAGCTCCCTCTATAAGGCATTCCCGGCCGGATGCTCTTGTACTCCGCCATCATCCAGTCCATTTCGCGTTCCCCCGATCCCATATCAGGAGCAGGGATATCTTTATCGGGTCCCAGGACATCGCTGAAATATTGGACATACTTCCTCGCAATCAGATGAAGCTCCTTCTCCGTATACTCACGGGGATTCAGGATGATCCCGCCTTTTCCTCCACCGAATGGAACATCATGAAGGGCATTCTTCAACGTCATCAAGGAAGCCAGATTCACGACCTCTTCCTCATTCACCGTCTCATGAAAACGGATCCCGCCCTTATATGGTCCGAGGGCATTATTATGCTGAACACGGAATGCAGGGATCCTGACCACCTTCTCATCCTCCAACGGAATCCTCAAATACGATTTATGTACGTGGTTCGGTGTCGACAGAATGGAAGTCAGTGACGTAAACGCTTTCTTTCTTGTCTCACCTTTCACTTCGGGTAAAAAAGACTCATCCTCTAGTAAAGCATCCAATGACTTCTGAACAATATCTCTCGTTTGGCTGATCAAATCGGGTCCCTCCTATTAGTTTGAAGAAAATAATGGTATATACTATAGTGTTACCCTGTCACCCCTGGTTAAAAACGACTATTCTTAAACTCTCATATCGACATCTCCCGCCAAGCAGAAAAAACCACACCCTCCCTAAAAAATGTGGTCTTCCACAGATGCGATTTAATGACCGCTTTTCCTAATGACAAAAAAACGTTCCTTTAATTATTTCAAAGATTCTACTTCTGGATATTAAAAAGCAAGCAATGATATTGAATATATTACTAATGAAGGCTGGCAGCTTTACAATGGAGAAAGATGCTGAAAGGAAAAAACGAAGTTAGTTTTGATTATCATTTATGATTCCCAATACGTTTTGATGTTGTTTCTGAATCGTGGACACATGCTTAATTTCACTACTCAATTCCATTCTTGTTTCATCAAGTTTTTTCATTAAACTGCCATAATAAAAGGCTACTTCCTTGCGCATTTCGGTCTGCTCGTTCATAACAATCGTTAGATTCTGCTTTACTGAATTGAGCCCCTCTCGCATTGTTCCTTGTTCTTGTCTCATTTCAGCTTGCTCTTGTTTCACCTCAACAAGGTCTCTCATAATTTGCTTTTGCCCCTCATCCATGGAATCTAATCGACTTAGGATTTGACTTAAAACCTCTTCCAATTCATTCACCTCCCTTAATATGGATTTATTATACCACCTGATCCGTTCTGATGGGTACTATTACTTAGTGAATACAGTTACCAAATCATTCCCACTATCTAGTTTTATGTTTGGCATTTTTACTAAAAGGCATACGAGCAATTGCTTGTAGAAAAAAATTTCTAAGCATGAAGTACGTTTTTTGTAGATAGTACCATCCATTTATTAAAACAAATAAAGGAAACCTTGACAACCATCCCCAATATACTATAATTACATTATTTATATTCCGACTAAACTAATATGAATTATAAGATAAGGATGATGACATGTTTATACAGATCAACCATCTCCATAAGCAATACCTCGATAAGTCAGGAAATCCAACCGATGTTCTTAAAGATATTAACCTTGAGATTGATAAGGGGGAGTTTGTTTCGATCCTGGGACCTTCAGGATGCGGAAAGTCCACTCTCCTCTCCATCGTGGCAGGACTGACCGGCTCGACTTCGGGAGAGATTCTTGTAGAGGGCAATCCGATCAAGAAACCAGGAAAAGACCGGGGGATGGTTTTCCAGCAAGCGGCACTTTTTCCATGGCTGAATGTACGTGACAATGTGACGTTCCCTCTAAAAAAAGAGATGTCTAAGAAAGAGGCAAGACACCAAGCCGCAAAATACTTACATATGGTCCAGCTGGGAAACTATCAGGATCATTACCCCCATGAGCTGTCGGGAGGGATGCAGCAGCGGGTTGCGATTGCACGTGCTCTCTCCATGAACCCGGAAATCCTTCTCATGGATGAACCATTCGGGGCACTGGATGAACAAACGCGCTCCCGCCTTCACCACCAGCTTGAAACGATCTGGATGGAAACGAAGAAAACCGTCCTGTTCGTCACTCACAGCATCTCTGAATCTATTAAGCTTTCAGACCGGATCATCGTCATGGGTACCCGACCCGGTACGATATTGACAGATATCAAAGTGGATCTTCCCCGTCCCCGGGATGCTCATAAAGAGGAAATGGTAAAGATTGAAGAATATATCATGAGCTATTTAAAGAAGGAAATCGACAAAGTGATAAGTGAGGAATTGGCCTATGAACACAGCTCTTAAACGCATCATCTTCTTTGCCCTCATTATCGGCCTTTGGGAATCGGGATCACGATTCGGACTATGGACAGAAGTGGTCCTCCCCTCTCCCACTTCCGTTTTCCAGGCCCTTTTTACAGGAATCGCAGATCAAACCTTGATTATTGACCTTATCGCGAGCTTCAAACGTTTATTCATCGGGTTAGGGATTTCGTTGCTTATTGGAACCAGCATAGGCGTTCTTCTGGCAAAATCAAAAACGGCTGACGATACACTGGGATCTTTACTGCTGGCTTTCCAAAGTGTACCGAGTATTGTCTGGCTTCCACTGGCCATCATGTGGTTCGGACTCAATGAAAAAGCGGTCATTTTCGTCGTCATCCTTGGTGGAACATTCGTCATGGCCCTCAACATTCGAATGGGCATAAAAAACGTCTCTCCCCTCTTTTTAAAAGCAGCACAAACGATGGGATCGAGAGGTTTGGACTTATTCATTCGAGTCATCTTCCCGGCATCGATTCCTTATGTGGTCACGGGTGCACGCCTTGCATGGGCCTTCGCCTGGAGAGCGCTGATGGCAGGGGAACTATTAAGCACCGGTCCAGGACTCGGCTACACCCTCCGATACGCATCCGATTTTGGTGACATGAGCCTGGTCATCGCCGTCATGATCATTATTGGTGTCATCGGCGCCATCGTTGATCAACTTATCTTCCAGCGCATTGAGAAATCAGTAATTAAACGTTGGGGATTGGAGTCATAAGCATTGCCCTAGAAATTACGGCAGGTACTTATCACCTGCCTCTTTAATAAAAAACAGGAGGTTACAAAATGAAAAAAGCATTTCTACTCATGACGATTTTCTTTACATTCCTAGGTGTTTTGGCAGGCTGCGGTACGGAGAAAAGTTCAGGCGGTGACGTAAGCGAAAAGGTCGTCATCGGTTACTTCCCGAATATTAACCACGTTCCCGCAATGGTTGCGAAGGACAAAGGATTTTATGAAAAGCAGCTGGGTGACGATACAAAGATTGAATACAAAACCTTCCCCGATGGTTCATCGTTTATGACCGCTTTGAAAACAGGTGAAATTGATGCCGGTCTTGTCGGGCCTGGTCCTGCCATGAACAACTACATGACCGGGGCTGACGTGAAGATCATCGGTGGGGGATCCACTGGTGGAACCGTGGTTCTTGCAAGTAAGGAAAGCGGCGTAAAGACCGTAGACGATTTTGCAGGCAAATCCTTCATCACCCCTGCCGTCGGTTGCACACATGATGTTCAGGTCGAAACATTCTTGAAGGAACATGGCATTGAATCTCAACGTATCGGTGGGTCCATGAAACATGTAACCGGAAACCCTGCACAATATGCCAATATGCTGAAATCAGGGAAAGTCGATATTGCCGTAGCGCCGGAACCTTGGGCAGCCGTGATTCAACAGGAAACAGGTGCCAACATCATCATCGATCATGATGAGATTTCATTCGGTGAAACATTACCAGCATCAGTACTTGTAGCCTCTGGAAAATCCGTAAAAGAAAATCCGGACACCATTCAAAAAATCGTGGACGCACATAAAGAAGCGACTTCTTTCATCGCTGAAAATCCGGAAGAAGCAAAAGAAATTACGATTAAAGACGTGAAAGACGTAACCGGGCAAGAACTAAGCAAGGAAGTCGTCGACCAGGCCTGGGAACGAATCGGCTTCACTTACAAAGTGGACTCCGATGCCGTTCAAGCCTTCGCTGACTCATCCTACGAGCTGAAGTTCCTGAAAGAAAAACCAAAATTCACCGATTTAATTGATAAACAGTTCATAGACTAACCTGACAAGGTCCGTCCCTCTTCTGGTGTGAGGGACGGACCTCTGTTTCAGAAGGAGGAAGTTGAGTGGGATTTAAATGTATGATTGCTACGGTTGCCTTATCTCTTTTCTTGTTGGCTGGCTGCCAGGGTGAAAATGTTGAGGAGTCTTTTCCTATGAAAGTAGAGGTCGGTGATTTGGCCGCTGTGGATCAGAATGGGGAGACTACGTCTTTAGGTGAGCTCAATAAGGGAAAGATCGTGATTGCCGATTTCATCTTTACAAATTGCGATACCGTTTGTCTTCCGATGACGGCGAATATGTCGAAGCTTCAAAAGAAGATAGCGGAGGCGGGATTGGATGGGGAAGTTCAGCTGGTTTCGATTAGTGTGGATCCCGAACATGACTCTCCTGAAGTGTTAAAGGAATATAGCGGGCGCTATGAAGTTGATGATAAGAATTGGAGCTTCTTGACGGGATATTCCCGTGACGAGATCGAATCTTTTGCCAATGTTTCCTTTAAAACTCCTGCTGCTCAAGTGGAAGGATCTAATCAATTCGTGCATGGCACTTCTTTTTATTTAGTGAGTGAAAATGGGGTTTTGTTAAAGCAGTATGAAGGGGTGTCGAATCCTCCATATGAGGAGATCATTGAGGATATTGAGAAGCTGAAGTGACCTTTTCGAGTGGAATCGAGGAGGTTTTTTTATGTGGATTTATGTCTGAAGTTTATTCTTAACACTTAAAGCTGGTTTCTTATATTTTTCAGCACTATTTTCGGAGAAATCTGTATGAAATAGAAAGATTACTTCACTCATCTTTAATCATTAATCCACTTTCACGGTAGATTAATCCTGATTTGGATTTTTCAATCTTGATTTCAAATAATTGATACGGAATTGGAAACAATTGATCCGTTTTTCAAATAATTAAGCATCTTTGTCGATAAATCTTTATTTACGACAACACTGAATAATTCTAGTCAGCTTTAACACGGGAAGGAGTGGACATAAAAAAACCTTCCACAAAAAGTGAAAGGCGTGCATTTACAATCAATAATCGACTTCAGTAGAAATTTCATCCCACATAATGGATAACGTTTGAGAGGAGCCGCTTACGCCGCAGTTTTTCACAAATTCAGTGTGATTGACATAGGTTGGCTGTCCAGTTTTGATTTTTCCTTCTACTGACCCTTTCACATATAACTTCCCATCTATATCTAGCTGACCGGCTTTCAGGTTACCAGCTACACACATTTTTGAGTTTGTACCAATGGATAAATGTTTGGAAATAGAAGCGTCCCCCCCAATATAAGTATAGGATTTGTCTTCTATATCCATATGCCCGTCAAGACTCATGCTGCCTCCGACGTATACCTTAGAACTGTCCAATCTTAACTGACCGCCAATGCTCATCGCACCTTTTACTTCAAGGGTCACGTTTGTAGCATTATTCATATTCTTCCCGAGTGACATGGAACCGTCTGTATGAATTTTTGTATTATCCATGTTATTGGCATTACCATCCAGGATGAGTGCTCCGGTTGTATAAATAAGTTTGCCATCTAAGTTATTATGGTTTTGAGGATAAGACCCGGATCCGAGAACTAATATCTCCGCACAACTTTTATATATAATCGGCGGGTTTTTACATTCAGCTCGAATATTTTCCGGTTTCTGTATTTGATTAAACTCTGGTAGTTCTTTCGATGAAGTCGATCCTATTCTAATTGGTATCATCATGGTCGTATGTAAGCTAGATTCTTTACTTTCCGAACTTCCTAAGCTATTAAAATGTATGAATAGTTCATTCTTTTGTTCATTAAGGTCAGTAAAGCTCGTTAAACCATCATTCTTAGTGATTTGAAAATAGGAACTCATTTCATAACCTTCAATTTCTACCTTTTCATTTGCCAGGGACTCTTCAACTTTCATTTTTAAATTTTCACTATTTGTTGTCCCATCTATCTCTGTTTTTTTCAAGACATTCCTGACCTTACCCTCAAAATACTCCACGCCCATCTCCGCCAAAGCAACCGATTGATAGTCCTTCTCCACTTCCTTATTTTGTTTCACACTACTAAAGGACTGACCCATGAAGGATAATGAGATCACTATAAAAACGACCATCATTAATAGGACGGTTACCAATGCATATCCTTTTTCGTTATTTAGATCATTCATTATGGTTACTTCCCTTCAGTCTATATAAGGTTGTATCTATGACGAACTTATTTTTGGGATGATGCTTATCTGTAATCGTGATGAGTAAAGGATAATCGACCTTGCTTGGTAGGATGGGTTCTTCCGGGGCATTTTCAAGTGAAAAACACAGATCGTTATGATGAAACTCCTCTTCTTGTTCACTGTATTTCACTTTGATGGTACAATCCGGGTTTTCCAATTCATAGGATTCCGAAGTCTGATGAATCCTCGTCAACCTCATCGTTATAATATTCGCTTCCTGTTGAATGCTATTTTGCGAAACGGCCTTTTTCGTATAATGGATCCCTTGAAAGAAAACATTCCATACAACTGCACCTATAATGGACAAGATGGTTAAAGTAGCAAGGACTTCAACAAGTGTTAATCCACGTTCGTTATGTATCAATGTAGAAGCCTCCTTAGTCATGTACCATTATGTATCCGTAGGTTTCACTTACTATTTTTTGATCTTCCAGCACTTGGATGAGCAATTGATGAGCTTTTGTTGGAGATGGAGATCCTGTTGTATCCAAATCAGATTGTTTATCGATCGTTACCTTTACCTTAAATCCATCTATGGTGGAAGTGAAATAATGATAGTGATGTGGGTCTGTTCCCTCATTTTTTATGTAATGTGATGGCGGTGTGTCAAGGCTGTCACTTTCCTTCCACGCAGCAAGTTCTCCCCTGGCCACGTTCACAGCCTTCATCTTCTCGCCATTATACGTATTCATCCTGCCCATCTGGGGAAAAAAATTCACAATCGTCAAGAGTACGATCGATAAGATCACCATCGACAAAAGCACTTCCAGTAACGTAATCCCTTTTTCATTTTGCGTCATGATCTTATCCAACCTCCTCTCTAACTGATCATATTTACCTATATCGATTATATCATTTACATTCTACTAATCACTAAATCTAAACAAAAAAAATCGGTGCCTGGCGTAGCCCGGCACCGATAGGTCAGAAATCTATTAAATAACCATATTAGATTCAACAGGTATACCGATCGTAAACGTCGTCCATTCATCGTTCGATTGACAGCGGATTTCCCCCTCATGCTTTTCAATCAACTTTTTACAAATATAAAGACCGATTCCCGTTCCGAGGTCTTTCGTCGTGTAAAAAGGTTCGAAGATGGCTTCGATGGTTTCTTCTTTAATCCGCGGGCCATTATTGGAGATTTCCAGCTTTGTTTTGCCTGCTTCTTCTTCGCATGAAATGGTGATTTGACGGTGCCCAGCCACTTCTTGAAGCGCGTCGATCGAGTTCATGATGAGGTTAAGAAAGACCTGTCTCAGCTCATCCCGGTTCCCCAGCACCTTTATGGCGGCATCGCACTGAAAGTCAATGGATACATCACCATCCAGAAGGCTCGGATATAGAAATTCAATGGTGTCTTCCAGATGATCTGTAAGAATGATCTCTTCCCTTGTACTCTCAATCAAATCCTTTCTCGACACATGGAGGAATTGAGAGATCCGGTAATTCAATTGCTCCAGCTCATGCTGCATAATATCGAGGTAAGGTAATTCAGGATAACCGTTCTGCAAGAGCTTGGTAAACCCGATGATCGACGTGAGGGGATTCCTGAATTCATGGACGAAGCTTGAACTCATCTGGCCAAGGATCGTCAGCCGTTCTTTATGGGTTTGATCGATGTACAATTCCTTTTCCTGAAGCTGCTGCTCTCTAATTTCCGTGTATTTTCTAACGGCTAAGTAAGAGAAACGGTCGAAAAGCGCATTGATTTCTTCAATGATAGGCTGCAAATCCCGGAGTTCAATTCCTGAATTGCTCACCCACTTGATAATGATACTTTTCCCGACATTTACGTTATAGACAAACTCACTTATATTCACGTTGGCGTTTACCCGTTCCAGGGCGGTCTTATAGGCGAGATAAGTGATCTCCTCTTCACTGAGAGGCGTTTCGATCGCACGCTTTACTAACTGAAACATTTTCACTCCATTATTCAACACTTCTTCTTTATATAAATCATTATCTGAAATGACGATACTCTTTCGCCAATTATGTAAAAATTCGTCTGAATGATTTTCAAGAAATTCTATTAACATGGCAGAAGCACTAGTCATCAAATGGCAGTCCCTTCATTCCGGTTATTGTCAAATATTCGTTGATATCATCATAACAGAAAAAGAGGGACAGGATGAGAGTCATTTGGTATTTTTACATTGAAAGATTCCTTGAATGGATAAAAAAGACTAATGGCCACCCTAAGAGTGATCATTAGTCTTTCTGTCATGTTATATAACTTACAAACCACTGAGCTCCTCTACAACTTTTTGAGAAACGGCTCCTTCCCCCCCAAGTACAGTGTAGTACCATGTTCCATTATCTGAGATATACTTTCGTACAGGATCAGGCACTTTATTTTTTTCTACCAGGATGATAGGTTCGTAATATTTAGCGGCAAGTACAGATCCTGTCAGTGCATCGGCAAAGTTTTGACCTGTCGCAACCGTAATGATATCTCCCGGCATTTCAAGCTGTGTGGCGATGTTGACCGATGTTTCATAACGGTCTTTACCTGAAATCCGTACAGGATTCGTTTTAGCCAGTTGCTTTTGGACTCCATCTGAAATGGCTGATTTTCCTCCGACAATGATCGTGTCCGTGACGGACTTCAGAGCTTCCTTCGTTTCATTCGCTAATTCATTGGCAGGACTTAACAGAATCGGTATTCCGTTGGAGGCAGCATAAGGTGCGATGGATAAGG
Source organism: Rossellomorea aquimaris (assembly GCF_003315075.1). Lineage (GTDB taxonomy): Bacteria > Bacillota > Bacilli > Bacillales > Bacillaceae_B > Rossellomorea > Rossellomorea aquimaris_C. The sequence goes on along the minus strand of NZ_QNRJ01000012.1, from coordinate 14,650 downwards.
CATCCGGGAAGTTGCCGCCGTATGCAATGATTGCCTTATCATAATACCCTAATTCTTTTGCAAGTTTCGCTGCCGTTTCATAGCGTGTTTTTCCTCCGATCCTGCGAACCTCCAATCCGTTATTCTTCAATTCCTTTGCCACTTTAGCCGATATCGCACCCTCTCCTCCTAAAATGACAACCTTCTTCGCCCCTAGTTCTTTTATTCGGTCTTTCACCTTACCATTCAAGCTATCCTTTGGGTTCAATAGGATCGGCGCATCTTGTTGGTAAGCGAACGGGGCACCTGCCAAAGCGTCAGGGAATGTGGTGTCCCTTGCCAATACAACTGTCTCGGCCCCGTCAGGCCATCCTGCCTTTGAAATTTCAATCGCGGTTTCATGCCGGTCCTTTCCATAAATACGATACACATTATCTACGGTTTCTTCTCCAGTGAATGCGGTTAACCCATATACTCCTTCCCCGCCGAACATATTGAGATCAGTGGCTGCGAGATAATACGAGCCTGGAGGTAATGAATAATAAATCTGTAGCTTATCTCTTCCATCTTCCAGCCATTCATCAGGATAAACAGGCTCTCCTTCCGGGGTGAAAAGTAAATATCCCAGGTCATTGAGAGTCGTCAATGTGGTTCCGTAAATATACGTATCTTGCGTTTCATCGATATCCAAGCTGTAAAAATCCAAGTCTTCAGCCCACCAAAAGGTGCCTAGTACGATGTCGTCGAGGCGGATATAGTCAGCCTGGTAAGGATAATCATTGGGTTCCTGTTCATACACCTCACCCATCAACCTCATTTCATCGGACTTCTTTAATCCTTTCATCCTTTCTTTCAGTCTTGTGAATGTTGAGTTATCAAGTGTCGTTGAAGATTGTTTCTTTGAGAGGGAGTGAAGTTCTTCCTTAATGGTTGGGTGATCAAACGGACCTGCGGCAAGCGACGGTGAAACACTAAAACAGAAGATCAATAGAATGACAAATAAACCGGTACTGATTTTCTTCATGATCCCAGCCCCTTCGAGTTGAAATGATATGTAACGCCAAACAATATGTCAGCTTACAAACCTATATTATTTTTGAAAGGTGAATTCTAGACTTAAAAATTTGGTTCTATCATCTTCTTAAATGGTTTATGGAGAATAAATTGTGAGGATAGTGTATGAAAAGTAATTGGGAATGAAAGGCTGACTGCATAAAGTACAGATGGAAATACGCAAATAGCGGCTAACTGAAAGAGTAACTTACATCACGTTGCTGATGTTCTACTTGAAATACCACTTTATATTTTTAGAAAATGCGCTTTCTTGGTTTCTTGAGAAACTTCATAAATATCCGATTTTCTTCAGTTTTAAAAATTTTTACCCCAACTAATTTTAACGGGGTCCATATTTCTTTCATATAATATCCAGACATCGTTATTCCTCCTAACAAAGTAAATTTGTTTAACAGATATTTCCTGTACCTCTATTATAGAATAGATTTCAGAATAATCTATCTATTAAGAAAGAATACTTATCGACAACTTTTTCAGTTGAGTCTGTCTCTATTACAGGTTTAATAAAACCGGGGCATTAATTATTTTATTATTGTAGGGATTATCCTTCACATAATTCTAAGTACCCATAAAACTTCTATTTATAACCTATTTATATTTATATAATCTCCCCATTATTCTTTTTCTTTCGACAATAACTAGTTCCTACTCATTACTTGAATTCCGAAATGAATAACAAAGAGGTATTCATTACTCAAATTTCCCCATAGCATACTTCTACTCCTACCAATAAACACCCATATTTTCAGACTATTAAGATAATAAATATGAATCATGTAATTATTTTCCTCCCTCTCTATACTTGTACATAAGCTACTAAATGAGGAAATAATTTGAAGAAAATACTAATCGCACCAATTATCCTTTCTACTACTCTCTTTTCTGCCGCTCTTCCGTCCAATGATGCCCTTGCCGTCCAACCTCATGAACACGCAATAAATGCAGCTTCTAAAGAATGGAATGTGAAGGCCAATGTCCCTCTTTTTGTAAAAGAAAAGCAGGCAGTCAAACGTCTTGCAGTTAATTCTAATGATGCTCTTAATTATTTAGATCAACATAAAAATAAAATAGTAATGAAAAATCCCAAAGCCAGTTTAAAAGTGAAGGAATCAAAAAAAGATGAGCTGGGGATGACTCACATCCGCTTTCATCAAACAAAGAATGGACTGCCGGTTGAAGGATCTGAGATCATTGTTCACTATAACCAAAACAATGAAATCACAGCTGTGAATGGTTCTTACAATGAACAAGTGGAAACGAGCGAACTGAATACGTCTACACTAGTTACCAGTGAAAAAGCAGTAGAAGCAGCGAAAGCCTCTGTTTAAGCTCCAGAAAAAACAGAATACACTCCAACTTCGGAACTCGTGATCTACCCGTTTGAAGGGAAAAATCATGTAGCCTATAAAGTGAATGTGAACTTCTTAGGAGAAGAGCCTGGAAACTGGTTTGTGTTCGTGGATGCGAAAAGTGGAAAAGTGGTGGATCAATATAATGGAATTATGCACTCGGAAAAGATCAAAACTCAAACAGGAACAGGGACCGGTGTATTAGGGGAACATCGTCTTTTACATATTTCACAAGTAAAGGAACCGCGTTCAGGCACCGAGTTTCAGATGGCGGATTATAGTCATGAGGATTTGGAGGGGATTTTAACATACGATTATCCTTCAAGAGAGATATTCTCCAATAAGGATGCTTCATTTAAATCAGAGTATGATCGTCCTGCCGTGGACGCCCATTATAACTCAGAAAAGGTATACGATTATTACCTTAATGAGCATGGACGAAATTCCCTGGATGATGAAGGAATGGCGATAGTTTCTTATGTTCATTACGGAACAAATTATAACAACGCCTTCTGGAATGGACGCCAAATGACGTATGGGGACGGGGATGGAGAATTCATGATTCCATTATCTGCCGGGCTTGACGTGGCGGCTCATGAAATGACCCACGGAGTCATTTCCAACTCCGCCAATCTTGTGTACCGCTTTCAACCAGGTGCGCTGAATGAAGCTTTCGCAGACATTTTCGGCGCATTGATCGATGACGAGAACTGGGAGCTCGGTGAAGACATCATGGCACCAGCTGCCAAAGCAGACGGGCGAGAATCGCTTCGCAGCTTGAGTGACCCGAGCAAGTACCCTGTAGGAGCAAAATATGTAGAGTACGGAAATGGTGAAGGCAAATACCCATCGCATATGGATGAATTTTATGATCTTCCCCGTTCCCTCGACAACGGGGGTGTTCATATTAACTCCTCCATCATTAATCATGCCGCCTACCTGACGGCTCAGGATATCGGACGTGAAAAGCTCGGGAAAATTTATTACCGTGCATTGACGGTTTATTTGACTCCTACGTCTGAATTCAGTGATGCCCGTCAAGCGATCATTCAATCTGCTGTCGACTTGTATGGAGAAGGCAGTGGAGAGGCAGAAGCAGCTGCTGGAGGGTTTGATTCTGTTGGGATTATGGAATAATTCTTAGGTTTGTGAAGCATGAAGATCCACTCTTCATGCTTCTTTTATATATTTCCGCCTCCCCCATTGATCACCGTGCAAAATCAAACCGCTCCTCAAAATCAAACGGTATCTGAAATTGATCACGCACCCCCGTTAAATACGCCACATCGAAATACGTTTTCTGCGGTCTCGGTAGCTTATCCACCCATGGGGAATAGGTCTTAAACTTAATCACTTCATCGGCTTCATCGAATTCTGCAAACCGCATCCAGCCATTGCCCCCGTGATAGCTTGACTGGTAGTCGACAAGCATTTGTAACACGGGATTACCTGCAGCATTTTGTTTCACTCTGTGAGTGGAGCCTTGATGATGGCCATTGACCGTCATAAACACCTGGTTAAATGGGTTGACCAGTTCATCCCAGGCCAGTGTCCCTCTATCCGTTTCGATGGGTGCCGCTCCATCTATATTGAGGATTTGATGGGAAAGAAGGATGGTCGGTGTTTTGGGATGGGCTTTTAGAACCTTCTTTGCCCAGGGAATGTCCTCCTTCATATGTTCCATATCGAGGGATAGGAATAAGTAAGGATAGCTTCCCGCTTTAATGATGGAATACGAACTATATCCAGAAGGGGAAGAATCTTTATAATACGATTTGTCCGTAAAACGCCCTGATCCATAATATTTAAGATACGGATCTCCTTTACCGTAGTCATGATTCCCGGCAATCGTCACATACGGTGCCTTTCTTTTGTCGAGGATCCCGACGCTTGTAGAAGAGTGTACCCATTCCTCCAACGAGTCGCTTTGATCGACCATGTCTCCTAAGAAAGCGGTCATAGCGATGTTTAACCTTTCATATCTCTTTGAAATCCATCTCATTTGCTCTTTGAAAATCTCTGGCTTATATCGCACCGTTTTTTGTGGATCCGGAACGAAAAGAAAGGAATAATTTTTCTTTTTCGTTCGTAATGATTGATAGAGATTGGACCCACTTTTGACATGGTCACCGGGCTTATGTTGGATAAGCCAGTCTTCTTTCGGGAGAGATCGATTGGCGATGCGGACTTCCTGTAAATTCCCTGCAAACAAATCGTCTGCTTTTTCTGATGCCCCGATATTCCATCCCTTTCCTTTTACAAAATCAATCCCAATCATTTCAGCAGTGGAGTGCCTGAAGTCCGCCACTCCATTTATATAGATGCTAGAATGTTTCCCATCATTGACGACCGCTACATGATACCAGTCTTCCTCACTATCAAGGGCAAGGGACCATTCTGTTTCGGTGAGTTTTAGATTCAAGGGATGACTGGTCCAATGGACTTGTTTATAGTCGGATAAAGATAAGTTGGAGCGCTCTCCACCCCTTGACATAATGCTCATGTCACCGTGGTCTCTCGGGGAGAACTGTTTTGGCAGTTTGAATACGGCCTCGATGGTATATCCATTTTTAAAACGATTATGATTCAAAGGGGCATCCTTGCCCGTTTGAAAGTATTGACCTCCAGCATCACTTTTTTTGTGATGAAATTGTAAGGTCTCCACCTCATCCTTTTGTTCGTAATCTTCTTCCGACCAGCGGATGAAAGGAAGTTTTTGATTAGCGTCTTCAAGGTTGATTAACCGGAGATGATTGCTGTTCCCACTTACGTCTTTCATCACCAGATCCTTTCCGGTGATGGTTCCGGATTGAATATAATCCTTCGAGAAGATCCAATGGGCGGCGATGGTTGAAGAAGGACCTCTCCCCTCCATGTCCCGCCCTGAAATGACAGGAGGGAACAACACCCAAAGTAGAACCATCAAACCCGCCAGTCCCGTAATGAACAGCATGTGCTTTTTGTCTAATTTCAATGTCGTCCCTCCTTTACAAGCGTTTTCTAATTAGTATGGACTGTGTCGAATAGAAGATGTATCCTTCTGAAACAAAAAAAATCTCCTAATGAACAACTCATTAGAAGATTTTTATGCCATTTACATACGGAGGTCCGTCCCTCTTATCAACCGGATCTTTTGACCAGGCTCCAGTAGCTCCAATAGATCAAGGTCTTCCTCACGAACTCTCCCTACTACGTTCACGGCAGGGTTTTTCTCCAGGTCATTTCGGACGACCTGCATTTCCCCTTTATAGCGTCCATACAAATCATTGTCTCGGGTGATGGTGCCACGTGGTCTTTCTACGGTATTTGCAGGTGGGACATCGCCATGCGTCCTTGTTTCGAGTAATCGATACACATCTCTTCCCGGATCGGGTCTGAGCTGATATTCTCGTTCCATTTCACCGCTTCCCTCATACACAAGCTCCATTACATTTTCTTGATCATAATCCACTAGCTTACGAAGGAGTTCCTGTGAACATCCGGGATCGCCTATGAATACACCTTGGACTCCCCAATTCCTCAATTGTATGGCACTCGTATAAGGGTTTTGATCACGGTGATCCTCCAAAGTCGGGAGACCCCTGTATAACGGTCCTCTTTTCTCATTGTCACCCGGTATAAATCCATAAACCGGAATATCTAAAGCTTCAAACAGTCTTTGCTGCTTCATAAAGTAATCCTGATCCAATCCGGTTTCAGGCTTTGGATAGAAGTTATGCCAGGCAATCATTCTTCCTGTTTCCAGTCCCGCGTCAATCCATTCCTGAAGCTCCCTTGATCCAACTGTACTCGCATTGATTGCAATCTGAAAATGTCGGGATAACTCCATCATTTCTTCCGTTGTAACCCCATCATCCAGCCGCAGAGTTAGCACTTTTCAAAGAAGGGGCAATGGTAAAAGAAAACGGCAAATAGGAGTTGGTATAATCAACCTACTCCTGTTTTTTCATTTCTTAATTTTCCAGAGGTCCGTCCCTCAAAAATCGATCTGTGAATCATTTGTTATGTCTGTGGAATCAAGCAGACCGGGATGAAATCCTGGAAGGTATAGTTCGTTTTCGGTCCTTCTCAAAGCTCTGCGGGATGGGAAGCTTGCGAAGTGATTCATGGTGGCAGCCGCCCGTTCCCGTTGTTTGGTGATCACTGTTTCCGAACAGTTGATTTCCAACTGCTCGCCATTTGTAAACTGGATGTATGTTTTTCCTTCTGAAGTGACAGTCGATCCGATATGCTGGCAGAATAACCAGATACAATCATAGTGTGTTGAAGCCATTGTAGGTATCGCATAGATGAATTCCTGCGGGCAAATCATAAGAGGTGTCTTTCGTAAATACTTGGTAGCATGGCGAACGGCTTTGATCCTGCCGTCATATGTAGACCGGTAAGCCATACAGGAGTAATCTAAAATCTCCATGACTGATTTTTTGCTGAACGTCTTTCTCCCCGAGTAGTCATAAATGATTGACTGATGAATCCCATCATAAGCAGGACAAACCGCCACCGTCCTTCGAGTAACCAGCACTTCTAAACCTTTCAATCAAAACACCTTCCTTTTCCTTTTTAATAAAGCCCCTTTATCAGAATCTTCTTATATATGAGACTTTATTACTATTATATACTAATGTTAAATTATTTCCATTTATATTTGTATATTTTTTGAGAAAAATCTCATAATTTGAGGAAATGGATTATTTCCTGGGAGATAGTGTCGAAAGAAGTGCTGAGAAATGTATGATTAGGTAGTGATGTTTCAGATATTACAATGAAGCAAAAAACTCCATTCGATACACAAATGCATCGAATGGAGGCTTCCTAATTTATTATTGCGCCATAAGTGATTCAACCACCGAATCAGAAATGGCTCCTTCTCCACCAAGAATATAATACATATCGGTAACCGGAGCAAACGTAGCAAGGGTATCCATGGTTGTAAACTGTGCCTCTTTCGGATGAGTCAACACCACGGGATTTCCTTCTACAGCTGCCAGTGCAGAACCAGCCAGGGCATCAGGATAGTTCTTGCCTGTTGCGATGAATGGTGTGGACATATTCAATTCACTAGCGAAATAGTTGATGATGCTGCTATTCGTTTCGTAACGGTCACTTCCACTTAATCGCTCATAGTTCATGAACTCCTCAGCCACCGTTTCCGGAATGGCCGATTCGCCACCGATTACATAGAACTGCTCGAACATGCTCTCTTCCATATAGCTGCGAACAGAATCCGGTGTTCCGCTTTTCTTTGTCAATAGAATCGGCATTTCCAGGGAAGCCGCTATCGGAGCAATGGAAAGGGCGTCTGCGAAGCTTTGCCCGGTTGCCACGACTGCACGATCAGTGAAACCTAATTGTTCAGCGATTTTCACAGATGTTTCATAACGATCGGCTCCGCTGATGCGAGAAATCGTCTTGATTCCTAGATCTTTCACTTCTTTCTCGACATTGGCTGTAATAACCGATTTACCGCCAACCAGAATCACCTTTTTCACTTTCAGGCGTTTCAGTTCGTCCTCCACCGACTTAGGAAGGGTTGTCGTATTAGTCAAGAGTAATGGGGCATTGTGGTGATAAGCAAGCGGTGTGGCGCTTAATGCGTCCGGGTAATTACGCCCTGTGGCAATAACCGCTACATCAGATTGCTCCCAGCCTTTACTTGAAATTTTTACTGCTGTTTCATATCGATCGGTTCCAAAAATTCGTTCCGTTCCAATATTCGCTTGATCGATCCCTGTAACGGCACCTAAGGCATCCAATCTACCCCAGCCGGATACAGTATCATATCCAGGAAGCACCAATTCTGCAGGGTAAGGATACTCATCATCATAATAATATCCGTTACCCGGGTTGTCTTCTTCGTCAAACGTAATATCGACAGCTGTTCTGGTTAACACTCTTTCCACTTGAGCAGGCGTTAACCCGGCATCATGGGAAAGCAGTAAACCAGCTACCGCCGCCACATGAGGCGTAGCCATAGACGTTCCGCTCATATAGGTCACGTTTCCATCTGGAACCAAACTTGGAATATCGGTTCCCGGTGCAACCAGGTCAATTCCATTTCCAAAGTTTGAGTAGTCAGATACAAGGTCCATATTATTTGTCGCTCCAACAGAAACCACATATTTTGATGAACCAGGGTAAGAGATTTCTTCCATTCCATCATTTCCTGTTGCGGCTACCACGGTCACTCCATGGTCATAGGCATATTTCAGAGCGTACTCAATGACACGGCTATAAGAGCCGCCAAGACTTAAATTAATGACTTGAGCTCCTTGATCGACTGCATATTTGATTCCGTACGCGATTTGTTCTGTATCACCACTTCCAGAAGCATCAAGCACTTTAACAGGAAGAATCTTCGTGTGCGGATTGATTCCTGCCATCGAATAGTGATTATTCGCTTCCGCTGCAATGATACCGGATACATGGGTTCCATGACCGTGGTCATCCATCGCGTCCGAATTTCCTCCTACAAAATTATAACCGTCATTCTTTAGGACATGATTGCCGAGATCTGCCAGCGTGTGGTCTACACCCGTATCCACTACAGCAATGACCGTATCTTCCAGATCTTTTTCTTTCAAGATCTCCTGAAGCTGTTCGTACTGAATATCGGCATCAGGGGTACCGCCGTTGTCTCCATTATTCTTAAGGGACCACTGGTAAGGATATTGAGCATCGGAAGACAGAGCTTTATATTGTTGGACAGGTTCAACAAACTCGACTTCAGGCAGCTTCGCAATCTCTTTTGAAGTAGCATTTAATGATGCTGTAGAGACTTTATCGAAAGAGTCTCCATCAACTTCTATCACATACATATTGGAGAAAAAAGAATCTTTCGCTTTTAACGGGGAGATCGATTCAACCCCAAGCGTCTCCGCTTTCCCCTGAATACTTGCTGCATCTTTTTTATCTTTCAATTTCACGATTAAACGGTTTTCGTCACCGGCTGCCTTAATAGGAGATAGTCCCGCTTTTGCCAGAATAGTAGAAACCGTTGAGTTCGTCAGGTTTGAAATCCCGACGCTCTTACCTGTGTTCTCGATTTTCTCCTGGATGAACTCAGGAGTCGATTCAAGTGCATTTTTGTACAGATTATTGATCGCTTTTTGATCTTCTTTCGTGATTTTGTATGAACTTGCACTGCCATTAGCTGCAACATCGGCAAACAAGTCCTTTAATTGAACAAGATCATGGTAGACACTATCACGCAGTGTTTTACTGAAGACCATTTTCGAACTGATAAAAGGAGCCGCTTTGTAATAAAGAGCCGACAACTCTTGACCTTTTTCCGTTTTCGCTAAGACCGTTTCACGAACGGTACGTAAATCTCTTAAAATACTTTTTCCATTTTCTCTTTCTTTTGTGCTTAATTCCGCTGGACACTCCTCAGCAATGGCTTCGTCAGATGGAGGCAACGTAATGCCATCATAGCTGACCGTGTACGGAATCACCATATCTTCGAACTCTTCTTCGAACTCTACATACTCTTCTTCCATTCCATAGGACTCAATCTTTATATAATAAGGACCGACCCAGGAAATCGGGAAGTCAATGATTGCTGGTTCATTCTGAAAAGAATAACCCATATATCGATCAAAGGCTCGATTATCAATCGCATTTTCCAGACTGGAATAAACCGTCACATTTAATTCCAATTCTGATTGAAGCTTCATCCGTAAATGGGTATAATCTTCAATTTCACTTTCAGAAGGATCAACCTTGTACCAATGAACGTTTTCAGAGACATCGAATTCCCCATCGACGGGGGTCCCAATCGTCAACGTTCCTTCCTCATGCGGTACACCAGACTCTTCCGCCCCCGTTTCCACCATGGAAAACTGGCTGAAAATCAACGAAAAAACGAAAACCAAAGCTACTAAACTACGAATCTTCTTTTTCATGTAGAACCCCCACCAATGTAAAATTTAACTACAGAATCTATTAAACCACAGAAAGATAGAATTGGAAATATTTTATATTTTAAGGAAAAATATTGTTATTGTTTCCAACCTTTAAAGAGCTATTTTTGAATACATTTTCCTGTATAAAAAAATGTGACTGCTCTCCTTCAGATTGCTTTTAAATGTCTGACTCTATTTAAACAAACGTTTGGTTAATCAAATCCATCCCTTTCACAGCAATACTTCATGATGCTAAACGATCGTTTAATACAAAAAGAAAGTCCCGGACCATTTAAAAAATAATCCAGGACCCTTTTGCTCTTTTTGTTCATCTTTACTCCACTAACTTTTCTACAACACTGCTCTCTACCGCACCTTCTCCACCCAATACCATAAAGTGCTTCAATCCGTTCTCCATGACTAATCCTTTTGTTTGCAGTGGTAAGTCATCCTTTTTCACCAGCAATAACGGAACCTCGTGAATGGCAGCAAAGACAGACCCCGTAAGTGCATCTGCAAAGTCCTGGCCTGTCGCGACTACGGCATGGCTAGTTGGACCTTGGAACTCGTTATAGATGGCGGCAGCTGTATCGTAACGCGTGTCACCGGCCAAGCGCTCTACGTTTTTAAATGGTAGATTTTCACTGATGACCCCTGCTCCCCCGATCACATAGGTGTTCTCTACATCTTGAAGGGCAAAGCCTGTCGCTTCCGGAATGGAATCTGTTTTCGTTAACAGGATTGGATATCCATGCTGGGCAGCATATGGAGCAACGGCCAGGGCATCAGGGAAGTCATATCCATAGGCAACCACTGCCGTTTCTGAATGACCCAATTCGTTCGAGACGAAAGCGGCCGTTTCGAAACGGTCATCTCCACCGATTCGACCACACTTAATCCGAGATCGTTAAGCTCCGCCTCTAACTTCTCCGAAACGGCTCCTTTCCCACCAAGAATCACCGCATTCTCCGCTCCTAGACGGTCAATTTCTTCTACAGTCTCCTTGGATAACTCGGCTCCATTCGTCAACAAAATCGGTGCTTCCAACTGATAGGCAAGAGGTGTACCAACTAATGCATCCGGATACTCGTTTCCTCTTGCAATGATGACGGTTTCAGCAGACTCCCAGCTTTCTTCTGAGATTTCAGCCGCGGTTTCGTAACGATCCTGTCCGAATAAACGGGCCGTTGATTTTCCGACTGTATCGCTGACGGGCTCCATGACCTTCCAAAACTCGTCGGCCATGGCTTCATATCCAGCTTCACTCGGGTGGACATTTTGCGGGTTCGGCAGCTTCACCTGGAAGTTGTCAGCCATCTCTTCTTCTACCGGAACAAATACGGCTCCACCCTGCACGCTCGCTGCTTGAATCGCTTGGTTCAGTCCATCTAAAGTAGGCTTTAACTGCGCCTGGGTTTCTTGTGGCAGGTAAGGGAATGCATTGTAGTAACCCATCACATACACTGGTACGTCGGGGTTTAATTGACGGATGATTCCTAAAGAGGTGGCGATATTCACACCCACTTCTTGAAGCGCTGCCTGTACTTTCACAGGATCAATTGATATCCCACCATCCTTCTGTTCAATCAATTGCAGTAAGTCATTTGCGCCTGCGTCCAGTGTAATGGTATCAGCGCCCGTTATTTCTTTTTGTAATCCCTTTGCAGGATCCTGTATGTCCGCTAAGACTTGTTTAGACGTATAACCCGGTACGGCAAAGCTCTTGTTAAAATCTACATGAAAACCATCTTCCTTGAATTCATCTGCAAGAAAATCGGGGTATCCCTTACCCAGGGAGTTGTCATACAGCACCCCTGCCGCTAATGAATCTCCTAAAGCCAGATAATCTACATACGTATGCTCTTCTTTCATTTCAGCAAGAGCCATCGTTGGTGCCATCACTAATGCCATTGTCATTGCTCCGGTTAACACTTTCAAAGAATGTTTCAGGGTTTTTTTCAAGGTGGTTCTCCTCTCTATTTTGGCAATCCAATTAAATCTATTTGTCGCAGACACAGGATATTCCTCCTATTTTCCATCGACAAAAAATGCAGATGTCATCCCATCAGAATGGGAGATCCACACTATAATACCTATACATTCCTATGCGAATATTGTAATAAAAATAAATAACAATCCCTATATATTTCAACTTTTTTATAGTAGAAAATATAAGTACCCCTTTTGTTAGATGATTTACTAGATAAAGTCAGAGTTTCATTAAATAGTAATGGAGGTACTTTATGAAAATCATTCATAGGTTTTTTGCTACTTACTATTACACACTTATTCAGGATTGCCTGGATGAAAAAATGAAAATGAATCTTATTCAAAAACTGAATTACCATGAGTCAAAGTTAAATTCGTAGGTATCTTTCTTCGTTGAAACAAATTCACATATCAATAAAAAAGGAATCTCCGAATTTCGGAAACTCCTGACTCATTTATACTTCATGTAGTTTTCTTCGGTTGTTTCTAAATTTTTCGAAGTAATGTAGGAAGAGGAAGACATGGTAGTAGATGAGCGTAGCAGGAACACTATAGATTGAAAAAAGCAATGTCATTCCAATCCCCTCTGACGCAATGGAAAGAAATATGCCAGGAAGAATGGCTATCAGCGTATACATCAATAGTTGAAACAAATACACGTTTCGTTTGATTTTTAGAGCATCCGTTACTTTATCAATCAGATAGGCACCTAAAAGTCCAAACACAAGGTAAATGGGAATGGAAGGCATGATCGTCATGACAAATCCATCACTATAATTCATATAACAACATTCATATTCTCTTTCTTCCATTGGAGTATACAGTGCCCACCCCATAAACAGAGCAAAAAACAGAGGTGAGATAATAGCAGCTAATGCTTTATTGTAGATATCCTTCATAGAACATCACCTAGAATTGTTTTGATATTGTTTATTTTACCATAATTGTTCGTGAAGAAAATCACATAATATAAACAGAACTCCTTTACCATAATCCTGATAAGGAAGTTCTGTTTCATTATGACTCAATGACTCTTGCTACTTTACGCCCACACGTCTTGCAGGTACCTTCCAGAACAAGATTATGATTATCAGAATCCACATTGTAATCAACAATCGTCGTCACACCGCATGACCGACAAAATACATTTCCTTCAAATTTCTTACGGATATGTTCCGGTAAGGACTTCCACCTTTTATGTGCTAATTCATCCCTCACGTTACCCACCTCACAATAAAATAACCTTCAACAATCCTTCGAAAAAGTTCGTCGAATCGCATTTTCGAATTCCGTTTCAGGCACGCGTGATTTCGCATACCTCTTCGTTACATTAATATCCCTATGACCCGCCAATTTAGATACTATTTCAAGACTGACACCCTGATCGATAAGATGCTGACAAAATGTATGGCGCAGCTTTTGCGCATTTATATGGAACTTCTTAAGCATATACTGAACCGATCTCTCCGTTAATTGCTCATTCGTTTTGGAAACGAACAACGCTTCCTGTGGTTGAATAGCATCCATGTAGATAGAAAGAGAATGCACCACTTCTTCCGACAGAGGAATAATTCGTTGATCCCCATGAGTATCCGAAACGCTTACTTGTTTCGTTTCAAGATCTATATCCGCTATATTCAGGGCACAAAGCTCCGATACCCGTATCCCCGTATGAAGCAGCATATACACAATCGCTATATTTCTTTCATTTTCACTTTCCCTTACTTCTGATAAAAGTGCTTCACACTCTTCTTTAGAGAGCGTTTCGACCTCATCCTTCTTGCTTCCTTGTTTGATCTTTATATCAAACGTAATGTCAGGTCTCTTTAAATATTTAGCAAATGTCCGTATCACTCCCAAGATTTTATCCGTTGTGATCGGACTCTTACCCTTTTCTTCTAAAAATAGAATGTACTCCTGAACATCACGATGAGTAATATCCATTAACTCTCTGTGATTCTGTTGAAGCCACTTCTCATATTTCTTAAGCTCCTGATGGTAAGTCGAGATGGTATTTGATGATTTTCCTTCATGTTCAAGCCATGTTAAAAATTGATCAATGGTAGTGCTAGATCCTTGCAAGAGTACCACCCTTTCGAATCAAACCTATGTTTACTATTATCGTAGAACTTATAGATGAAGAAGTCAACTTCTCCGAATGTAGCAGGGTGTAATGAGGAAGGGATGATTCGTTTTTTTAAGTTAGCTTTAAACCAAACGACAAAAAAGAGCAGCCCCTAAGAGCTACTCTTTCTTCACATTTGCCTGGCGACGTCCTACTCTCACAGGGGGAGATCCCCCAACTACCATCGGCGCTGAAGAGCTTAACTTCCGTGTTCGGCATGGGAACGGGTGTGA
>NZ_QNRJ01000011.1 GCF_003315075.1 Rossellomorea aquimaris | reverse complement strand
CTGGACACCCTTGCCTTCAGCTAACGGCTACAACGACCTTCACCGTTCGGGACTTGAACCCTAAAGCGTGTGCACATGCCGGGCACACCAAAAAAAGCAGGAAACCATTTGGGCTTCCTGCTTTTTCGCTCATTCTTCATGTACCGCAATACGTTCGGTAAGGGCGGTTGGATGGATCAGGCGGTGTCGCGTACTTGCACTGTTCTGTCAATAACTGATAAGGATCTTTAAGAACCTCAAGCAAACGCTCCATTACGCTGTAATCACCACTTTCCACTGCAGCTTCCAACGCTTCCTCCACACGGTGATTCCGTGGAATCACAGATGGATTACTTTTTCGCATTAACTGATGAGTTGCTTCTTTCGACTCTTCCTGCCTGTTAAGTCTCTCTTCCCAGCGTTCTTTCCATTGAACAAATTCCCGGATATTAAACAGATCGATTTGTTCTTCATTTGTTAATGCACGGAATGTATTGGTATAGTCGGCACGATTCTCTTTCATTAAACCTAAGAGATCTTTTGCAAGGGCTTCGTCCCCTTCTTCTTCGTTGAAAATACCGAGTTTCCCTCTCATTCCGTCGAGCCAGTGATCTTGATACAGCTTAGGAAATTCCATCACAGCATCCTGGGCAAGCTTCAACGACTCTTCCTGTTCCTCATGAAGAATCGGCAACAGGCTTTCAGCAAACCGGGCAAGGTTCCAGCCGGCAATTTGAGGCTGATTTCCATAGGCATAACGCCCTCCCGTATCAATGGAGCTGAATACCGTTGCCGGGTCATATGTATCCATAAAAGCACATGGACCATAATCAATGGTTTCTCCACTGATCGTCATGTTATCCGTGTTCATCACGCCATGAATGAACCCGGCCATTTGCCACTTGGCAATAAGTGCAGCCTGGCGCTTGATGACTTCTTCGAGAAGGTAAAGATAACGGTTCGGTGCATTCAAACCTTCCGGGTAGTGACGCTCCACAGCATAATCAGCCAGTGCCAGGAGATCTTCCACCGTTCCAAATTTAGAAGCAAACTGAAAAGTACCGACGCGAAGATGACTAGCCGCTACGCGGGTCAGGATCGCTCCCTGTTGTTCCGTTTCCCGGTAAATCGGCTCACCTGTAGTCACCACCGCCAAGCTTCGGGTAGTCGGAATCCCAAGTCCGTGCATGGCTTCACTGATGATGTGCTCCCGGAGCATCGGTCCAAGTCCCGCGCGACCATCCCCGCCTCGGGAATACGGGGTTCTTCCTCCACCTTTGAGCTGAATATCAAAACGCTCACCTGATGGGGTGATCTGTTCGCCAATCAGGACAGCACGACCGTCTCCCAGCATATTAAAATGGCCAAACTGATGCCCGGCATAGCTTTGAGCAAGGGGTTCGGCACCTTCGGGTATTTGATTGCCTGCAAACACTTCTGTTCCCTCTTCACGATGCAACTCTTCTAGGTTGAGTCCCAGCGACTCAGCCACTCGTTCATTCAGAACAATCAGCTTTGGCGCTTGAACAGGAGTCGGATCCTGCATTGTGAAAAATGATTCGGGCAGGCGCGCATAACTATTTTCTATGTTCCATCCTGTTTCGTTTCCCTTTGTCATGGTATCTCCTTCTTTTGGTTTTGGCTTATTTTCATTAAACAGAAAATCATAGAGATTCTATGATTTTCTTCGAGTCCAGTTCTATATATTATATTTTACACATGAAAGGGAATGTACACCACTATTACAAAAAAGTGCCCGACCCTTATAAGGATCAAGCACCATTTCCAGTGGGACAACGAACCTGTCCCTCCGTCCCATTTATTTATTTAGTGTCAAGGTCGCTACGCACTCAACATGCACCGTTTGAGGGAATAAATCAACAGGTTGAACAGCATCAAGGGTGTATCCGAATGGTTCCAGCTCCTTGATATCCGTCGCGAATGTATCGGGGTTACAGGATACATACACGATGCGTTCGGGCTTGGCACGTCCGATTCGTCTCATGACTTTTCCGCCTGCACCTGATCGAGGCGGATCAAGCATTAGTAGTTGTGGATGGCCAAAGCTCTCCAGCATTTGGTCAATTCCTTTTCGAGCATCCTTAGCGAGGAATGTCGTGTTTGAGATACCGTTATCTTCAGCATTGCGTTTCGCTGACTCGATCGAACTTTCGACGATTTCAATGCCGGCAAGTTCTCCGACTCTGCTTGCGAATGGCAGAGAAAATGTCCCTACTCCACAGAAAAGGTCGATCATTTTTTCTGTTTTCTTCGGTTGTCCCATTTCAATCGCTAAGTCAACGAGCTTTTGAGCTTGAGTCGGATTCGTCTGGAAGAACGTATCAAACCAAAGACGGAAGCGGTATCCATCCATTTCATCATAAATAAAGTCACGACCCGCTAAAAGGTGAATCTCTTCTGCTTGCGTCCGGTCCGCCCATGCCGTATTTTCAAGCCATAACAAGCTTTTGACTTGGGGGAATTTTTCACCTGCGCGGGCAACTAAGTCGTCCACTGCCTCCTGATGATTTTCAGGCGCCTCCGTTGCAAACAGACCAAGCATCAGTTCACCCGTTACAAACGATTGACGGACCATTAAATGACGAAGTAACCCTTCGTGCTCGTCCTTGTTATACCCTTTTAATCCATGGTCCTTCACCCAATCGGCAACCTCCATCGTCGCTTCCACCATTTCTTCACTTGCGATCAAGCAGGTTTCAAGAGAAATGACCTTACGGAAATTCCCTTGCTCATGCAGTCCAAGGGCACCTTCAGGAGAAAACGTAAATTCCATCTTATTGCGATAACGCCAAGGATTATCCATCCCCATCGTATCCCGGACCAGGTCAGGATCAAAGCCTTGCTCTTCCAGGGCATGCTTCACATGATCCGTCTTCTGCTTTAACTGACCGTTATACTCCCAATGCTGCCACACACATCCTCCGCATCGTTCGAAGTGCGGACAAGGTGCAGGGATTCTCTCAGAGTGGGCCTCGAGGATTTCATCCGGCATTGCCTTTCGTCTGCGGCGATCAGGCTGATCCACCGTCACTTCCACCTTTTCCCCCTGCAGGGTCTGAGGGATCGTGAGTCTCAGCTTCTTCGGATTGCCAAGCTCATTCTCCCGCCAGACCACAGCCTGCCCTGACCCTTTTTGGTCCAAATCTTCTATTGTCACAACCATTGTTTCTGGTTTGATATTCGTCAATTTCTGGTCCTCCTTGAAAACTTCTGTCTAACTTTATACTTTATTAAAAAAAGCGGGGGAATGCAACAGGGATATAGGCTCCTCACCTCCCTGCATCACCAAAGACAAATGAAGGTCCGTCCTTTAGAGCGTTAATGCTCTAAAGGACGGACCTTATTATTGCGGACAGTGCTAATAGGCTTTGTAACGCCCGAATTCTCCGGTTATATAAGCTCTCCTGCCGTTGTAGAGGACTTCCCAGTATCCCGAGCTGCTGTTGTTGCCTTTAAGGGATCCTGTGACGGGAATCTTCCTGCCCTTTGCGATGATCCCCAAGCCCTTTGATGTCAAACGGTCAGGGCGATCCTGTATGATAGCGGCATTCTCCACCCCCACGATACTGATTTCCCCGATGGCGACCGGTCCCGATGAAGGCGGCGGAGATGATGATCCCCCGGAAGATTGACCGTTTCCTTCCACCTTCACAAATTTCGGGGCTGCTGTTACATAGTACACATGTCCCCTTGAGTTTTTGACCTCATACATATATGCACCTTCCACCTTAAGCTTCCGTACAATCTCCGGAAACCCATATCCGTACTTCAAAGTGCCGGCACGGTAGGTATCCCGGAAGGTCGGCTTACTGTAAAAGTCCAATCCTTCAGCACCTTTATATATGCTCTCCACCCGTTTTCCGATAACATCCTTGATTGTCCACACTCCTTTGACATCCGTTTCAGGAGGGACCACAACGTTTCCTGCAGCCACGTAAGGAAGTCCGAAAAAATCACATATCCCACGAGCCTGCTCCCTTGCCGATTCCCTTTGATATTCTTCATTGATCATGAGCAAGGCTTCTCTTTCATTATCCATAAACCCGTTTTCCACAAGCACCGCAGGCCCATTGAACTCCCTTGTCATATGAAGATTCTGCTCAATGATCCCGCGATATACCTGCTTCGTACCCTGTTTCAAGTACTTCCCAATGCTTTCCGCGAGCCTTCTATCCTGGGCATCATTGAAATAGATATGAAGGGAATGCCCTTCAGCATCTTTTCCCGGACCATCGAATTTTCCATCAAAAGCATTAAAGTGGTTGGAAACCAAGGCATTGGCTCTCCTAGAATTGGCTAGATCTGTACGTGACTTTAATGGTGTATCTTCATCAGTCGGAGCGGTCAGTATAGTCCTGAACCCACATCTCTCCAATTCAACTTTCAAAAAGAATGTCACTTTCTCATTAAACTCATTTTCACTGATCTGTCTGCCAACCGACTGGATATAAGGTGTACGTTTTCCCGCTGTCCCGATACCATGACCATCATCTAAAGCGATCAAAAAATCACTAGCTTTTACCATTTAATCTATCACCCCTTCTACTAGTAAAATATTCATAGCTTGTACAAATGGTCACGGCCGGGGAAAATAAGCTTGAAATTCAGCCGATAGATAAAAAGGTGCCTGCCACCCACGGTTTATGTAACGGGAGGGGGCAGGCACGCATTCTATTAATTGAAAAGAAGATACAAACTAAAAAGTGGCCACTTGGTGGATTCCGAGTGTTTTTAATCGTTCCGTGTTTTCACTCACATAAAGTCCGATATCATCCGGGAAGTGGGAATCCGATGAGGTGGTGAACCTCACTCCTGCTTCAGTCAGCACTTTCAAAAAGTTGGGACTCGGACACATTTCTTTGATTGGATAACGGTAAAATAAACCAGCGTTTACTTCCGTAGCTGTATTTGTTTCCACTAATGCACGTGCGATTTTCTGGTAATGGGGCAGTAGCTTTTCTTCATCCGGTCTGAAGTTGAAGACTTTCAGATTATCGAGGTGGGCGACAAAGTCAAACAAGCCGCTGAAGATGGCCTCCTCAACGATTTGGAAGAATCGTCCGTACAGCTCTTCTAGATCATATTGCTCGAAATGATCAATGGCTTCAGGGTTATCAAAACCCCACCCATCCACGAAATGAACCGATCCTATCACATAATCCCATTTGTGCGTAGATAACAACTCTTTCAGCTGGTCATGAGAGCCCGGGAAAAAGTCTGCCTCCATCCCAAGCTTCAGCTTAATGCCGTGATCTGCCCATTTGGGTTTTTGACTTTCGATGAAGTTAACAAAGTCCCCCATGTTTTCGGTCATCACCTGCTTCAACCACCGGTGTTGTTTTTTTCCCAAGTCGGTTTCACTGATATCCATGTGCTTCTCGAAATAGTCCCGTGTTTCACTGAATCGATATAAGTGATCGACAATGCCAACTTCCTTCAGTTTTCTCTCTTTGGCTTTTTGTAAGTATAGATCCAGCCATTCGGATGAATAGGGACCCTTTTCTAAACGCCCGCTCAGTAGCTTGTGGCTGGATTGAATCCAGTTTCGATGATGGACCCCTTTGTCAATCGGATGAAAATGCTGCAAAGCGCGGCTTGTACGTTCAAGCCATCGAAATGAGTAGGGGCCTTCTTCCAGGTGTACGTGGTAATCGACAGTCATGGGGTCTCCTCCTTATGGCGAAATCCATTTTTTTAATGTATGGAGTTTATTTTTTTGCCACTCCCTCGGCATCGGGGCATCGCAGACAACATAATCAAGTTCATTCATTGAACCAATCCGGCAAAAAGAGGTCCGGTTCAGTTTGGAGGAATCGACCAATAGATATAATTCCCTCCCCTGCTTCATGACGGCTTCAGAAACCAGGGATTCTTCCAAATCATAATCGAATATGTCTGTCATGGTGGCTCCACCGCAAGATAGGAACACTTTGTCAAATTGAAAATGGCGGAGCATTTGGATGGTCAATGCCCCTGCCACCGATTTCTGTTCAGGATTACTCATCCCTCCAAGCATCACGAGCTTGCCATCAAATATCTTTGCTTCAAGGCTCTTATTGATGATTTCCGCTGCAGCAAGTGAATTGGTGACAATTGTCAGACGTTGAAGCCCAGCGAGTGCATGGGCCAGTTGATAGGTCGTGGTGCCAACATCCAACATGATCGTATCCCCGTCCTGTACATACCGGGAGGCAAGTTTTCCAATCGTCCGTTTTTCCTCCAGGTGGACATTCATCTTTTGGCGGAACAACGGCTCCTGCACGGGTGGAACGTATTTCACCGCTCCTCCATGGACACGGGTGAGACGGTTTTCTTTCTCAAGGATTGCCAGGTCCTTCCGGATGGTTTCAGGTGTCACACCCATTTTTTCTGATAATTGTGTGACGTATATTTTCTCATCCACATGAAGGATGTCTTCTATTAATTTGTGCCGGTCCGATGCAAATGCACTCATGTCAGTGGGATCACGTCCTCTTTTTGGATATATAGAATGACTTCACCATCAGGCGTCAGTCCCATCTCTCTTTGCTGCAGCAAATCGGCAGAAAAGGTCACAGAGTTCGACTCCAACGTATAGCGTACGATGCTTCCTAATACAGCGATGTCTTTCACCACAGCTTTTATGGCATAAGATTGTCCAGATTCCGTTCTCTGAAACGCTTCAGGACGGATGGCGTAAAGACTGTGGTCAGGAAGGGCTGCCGGTCCCAGTAAGGCATCGAGCTCACCTGCACCAAGGACATTGTAATGACCGATGAATCTTGCGGCAAATTCCGTAGACGGATTCATATAGATATCATGAGGATGTCCGCTTTGAACCATTTCACCCTTGTTCAACAGTACGATTCGATCACTTACGATCATGGCTTCTTCCTGATCGTGAGTCACAAGGATCATCGTGATGCCGAGTCTTTGCTGAATCGATCGTAACAGCTGTTGCAGGTTTTTTCGGATCTGCGCATCAAGGGCACTGAGTGGTTCATCCAACAGAAGGACTTTCGGCTCGACGACGACGCTTCTCGCAAGAGCCACCCTCTGCTGCTGACCGCCGGATAATTCATGTGGAAATGCCTTTTCTTTCCCTGTCAGTCCTACCAGTTCAATGATATTCATGACTTTTTCATGGATTTCGCTCTTCTCCATTTTCTTCATCTTCAATCCGAAGGCGACATTTTCATACACATTCATATTGGGAAACAGGGCATACGATTGAAACACCATTCCCACTCCTCTGTCCTTCGGTGATACATTGGTCACATCTCTTCTATCAATCAAAATGGAGCCTTCTTCTGGTGTGACAAGACCTGCAATCATCCTGAGGAGCGTACTTTTCCCGCAGCCGCTTGGACCAAGGAACGTCACAAGCTCCCCTTTCTCGATTTCGAGGTTCATATCTTGAATGACCGTTTGGCCTTCAAAGGATTTCTGGATTTGATTCAATGTGATAAAGCTCATGTTAGAACGACTCCTTTTTACGCTGGGCAAATTTCACAACCAGGCTTGATAGGATACTGATGAATACGAAATAACACACGACGATGGCACTGGAAAAGTGGCCACTTTTCTTTAATTGCTGATACAAGTAAATTTGTACGGTTTCATAACTACCACCGACCAATAAGTTTGCCAGGACGAATTCCCCGAATAGAATCGAGAATGAAAGGAGGGCTGACACCAGGATTCCCGTCATGATATTGGGAACGATGATTTTCCTGAAGGCCGATATTTTGGATGCCCCCAGCAGTTCAGCCGATTCCATCAGGGATACGGCATGAATGTTTCTGAGACTATTGCGGGTACCTTGATACATATAAGGCATGATTCCGATGAAATACGCACCGACCGTCACCAGGACCATCGGCACCCCGACTTTCGAATACGCCCTTAACAGCCCTACGGCCATAATGACTCCCGGCATGGCATAGGTGAGAAGCACAATTGCCTGCAGCCCTTTTTCCAAACGTGGGGCATAGACGACAATGGCGAATATCGCAGGCACCATGAATAGTGCTGAAAGAACCGTGGCTCCTCCTGAAAGCATAAGGGAACGTAGGACGGCTGAAGTGAATGCTCCATCACTGAATAGCTCCGTATACCACTTGAACGTGATCCCTTCAGGCAGAACGGTTTGATTCCATTTAGTCGAAACCGAATATAAGAACGTCGCTACTAATGGAACGATAAGATAAGCAAACACAATGACCAAGGGGACGAACGATAAACGACTCTTCTTCATCCGACATCCCTCCTTACCTTTCTTGTGAGCCATTCATTGATTAACATCGAGACAATCAGCGTTACTCCCAGTAACACGGCAAGGGCGCTTCCAAGTTCCGGCTGAGCAAAGATATCCCCTGAAATCAAGGCTCCGATCCTGATGGTGGCCAGATTGTACGTACTTCCTGTCAGGGCATAGGCCGAGGCATATGCGCCCATTGAATTCGCAAATAAAATGCTTGATGTACCCGCGACGCTCGGTAAAAGGATCGGAATGCCGATGCGTTTCCAGAACGTAAGCGGTGACGCCCCGAGAAGATAAGCCGATTCCCGCCACTGCTCCTTAATGCCGTGGAACGCCGGGAACATGAGCATGACGGCCAGGGGCAATTGAAAGTATATATAAATCAGTATGAGGCCTGTCCATGAATACAGATTAAAATGATTCAGCAAAGCGACATCCAGTTTTTCCGCTAAAATCGTGAACACGCCGCTATTCCCCAATAAGACGATAAATGCGAAAGATAACGGAATCCCGGCGAAGTTTGACGTCAAATTTGCCAGTACGAGAATCCGGTCCTGGGTCTTTTTGTGAAAAAACGTAATGGCGTATGCGGCAAAGAGTGCCAGGATGATCGCCACGACGGTAGACGAAATCGAAATGATGATGCTATTTTTAAATGATTGATAGTAATAGGGATTTGTAAAAATCTCCATATAGTTAGCCAGGGAAAACGACGCTTCCCCACCCTTTGTAAAACTGGCATGAACCATCGACAGCAATGGAACGATCAAGAATAATAGAATAAAGACCACTAAAGGAACCATTGTAAGAAAAATACCGGATGTCCTCTTTTTCATGAGTATTCACTCCTTTTACACCATTGTGCTAATGATCAGGGTGAAGGGAATACGTGCCCATTCACCCTGAGTAGGACTACAAACCCTCAGTGAGGCCAGGAATCGTTAATTCCTGCATGGCAGGTGACGGTTGAATGTTTAATAGTTTGCAAAGTAATGGTGCGATTTGAAGCTGCGGGACTTCCTGTTCATAGATTCCCGCTTCGAGTTTCGAACTGATGACGAATAACGGGACTTCCCGATCTTCCTTCGTCGTCCCTCCATGCTGACCATCCTTGTTCATTCCATGATCGGCAGAAATGATGATCTGATATCCTTCCTCGATCCAGTCGGGAAGAATCGAAGCAAGCATGACGTCCACGGCAATCACACGATTTCTGTAACCGGCGGAGTCTGCCGTATATTTGTGTCCGTCATCATCTACATTCATGCTGTGAATATAGAGGAAATCAGGATCTTTCGTCGTTTTCATATAGTTGGCATCGGCAAATAGATGCGTATCGGGATAGTGATCCTCCCAGTAGAACATCCCGTTTTGAATGGCACCATTCCCATCAAGCTTGATGCGGTCCGTCATGGGATTGAATGGAGCGGAATGATAGAGTTCACTCACCCAGTGGTAGCTTGCCGTTGCATTCTTCAATCCATTTTTACTCGTCAGATGAAAGATGCTCTCTTCCTTTGAACTACACACGATTTGATTGGACGTGATCCCGTTTTGGTAAGGAGGTGTTCCCGTCAACAAAACTTCGTAAAGGGGCCGGGACATGCTTGGCACCTCTGAAATGACCTTGAATCGTGAAGCCTGTCCCTTTTCCACCAAATGATGGAGGTATCCCATATTGTCCACAGCCGTGTCAAAACGAAGACCGTCGATCATGATGAAGATCAGCTTATCGTTAGTTGACATGGACCAACACACTCTCCTGCCATTTTTGCGGTAGGGCTTTTGTGGCCTTTTCCCATGCGTCTGCATCCTCGACCGGTCGTACATTCTTATACATGCTATCAGGAAGAAGCTTTGCTTTTGCATCTTCAGGTAGTTCTACATCTTCACGAATCGGTCTTGCATATCCACGGGCAAGGTTTGCCTGTCCCTCATCAGATAAGATGTATTCACGTGTCAGCATCGCTGCGTGTGGATCCTTGGCATTTTTATTGATGACATTCGCATATCCCGACACGACAGATGAATCAGATGGAATCACGACTTCAAAGCGATCCTTATCGATCTGGTCACGATAGTTCAGTGCATTGAAATCCCACACGATGGCAACATCTGTTTCCCCTTTCTCCAACGCCGTCAGGGAAGGATCCGTCGTCTGCAGGCGATTCTGTTTCGCGAGCTTCTCAAAGAACTCGATACCCGGTTCAATATTCTTCTCGTCCCCACCGTTTGCAAATGCTGCTGCCAGGACAGCGAACTGAGCCTGATTGGCTTTCATCACGTCACCTACATCCACCTTATAATCACCCTTTAGAAGGTCACTCCATGAAGAAGGAGAATTCTTCACGTTATTCTTATCTATAATGAAAGCCATGGTTCCGGTATAGCCAACCACCCAGTCTCCATTGTCATCTTTCGCCCAATCGGGGATTTCATCCCAGTGAGTAGGTTTATATGGAAGCGTCAGTTCCTTCTCTTCAGCAAGAGGTCCAAATGCCACACCGACATCTCCTACATCGACATTTCCTGTTTCAAACTTCGCAAGCTCTTCGGCACTCGACATGTCCGTATCTGTATGCTTGATATCATACTTCTCTGTGATATCCTTCCACGTCTGCCCCCAGTTCGCCCATGAATCCGGCATTCCGACTGAGTTCACTTCCCCTTCT
This sequence comes from Rossellomorea aquimaris, assembly GCF_003315075.1. GTDB lineage: Bacteria > Bacillota > Bacilli > Bacillales > Bacillaceae_B > Rossellomorea > Rossellomorea aquimaris_C. The sequence goes on along the minus strand of NZ_QNRJ01000011.1, from coordinate 98,041 downwards.
TCTTTTGCCTTCTTCTCTATTTGCTCCAATGATAGATTACTAGTATCGATCTTGCTTCCTTCTGCGTTATCATTTCCAGAACAGCCCGCCATAAGGAAAGCGGAAGTCACCCCTACAGTTAATACCTTCAACAATGGATTCTTCTTCATGGATGTCTCCTCCTAGTTTTGAATCATTTTTGTTTTCTTTTGTTTCACACACTCATCATAAGAAAACAAAGTAAATAGAAGATTAAACAAACGTAAAACTATTCTGAAATAACGTTAAGTTGGTGTAAAGGGTTCGGTGGTGAGGGTGGTGAATGGCTTTTCACAAGTAGATTCAATTCTTTTGATGGTTGGTTTTATTTGAAATTATAGTCATACGGGTTTTGTCCCGGAAACCACAAAAAAATAAAGGTGCCTGACCCCATTGAGGAGGTCAGGCACCTTTTTCTATAAAGATAGTCGGACGGTCAATCCGTCCTGATTACTTCGCTTCCAATCGACTGATCCGATCATCCAGATCAGGGTGTGTCGAGAAGATCGCTGACTTTCGTCTTCCATTGATTTTCAATGTAGAGATGGCTGTGTCATCTTCACCCTTCATACGACTCGAGTATGCTTTTAACATTTGCAGGGCATGAACCATCTTGTCCTTACCTGCAAGGTCCGCTCCACCACGATCAGCGTGAAACTCACGGTGACGGGAGTAAGCGAAGACGACTAAACTTCCCAAGATTGAGAACACGATCTGGAATACGATCACGGCGATGAAATGCACGATTGGTGCCATTTCTTCCCTTGCAAATCGGGACGCTATCCATGCAGCGATTCGTGCCAGGAAGACAACGAATGTGTTGACCACACCTTGCAGTAAGGTCATCGTCACCATATCCCCGTTCGCAACATGGGCCACCTCATGGGCGATGACACCTTCAACCGCGTCATCATCCATCTCACGGAGTAATCCTGTCGAAACGGCAACCAATGAGCGTTTCTTAGAAGGCCCCGTTGCAAATGCATTCACTTCAGGAGAATGGTAGATTCCCACCTCTGGCATGTGCACTAAACCAGCCGCTCTTGATAAACGATGGACTTTCTCCACAACTGCCCGTTCCTCAGAAGACAAGGCTCCATTCGGATCCAACACTTGGACACCCATCATTCTCTTCGCCATCCAGCGTGACATGGCCAATGAAATGAATGCTCCGGAAAAACCGATGATCGCACTGAATACTAATAATGCGCCGAAATCAATTCCGCCTGAGGCATTGATGTAGTTCCCTGCTCCGGTGACGGAAAAAATGATACTAATCGTCAATAATACTAAAACGTTCGTTAAAAGGAAATAAAATATACGTTTCCCCATCTTGTCTCCTCACTCTCATTTCAAGTTCATATGAACCTGTATCTGGAATTCATTATACGTCCTTTTCAGGCAAAATACAAGTAAAAGGTGAAATTGACGAGACCCCATCGAACCAGTAGTATAGAAGAAGATATTGTAAAAGAGACGGGGGAATCATGATGAAAACGTTTATACTGACACGTAAAAATATGGCCGACCTGCTGCTATCACTGAACGGCACAAACGACAGGTCCCCGATCAAGGTGCTTCAGGATGCGTGGATGAATCTACATAAAGAGAACGACCTCCCTCCCATCATTCAAAAAATCCTCAAACCAGCAAAAGGAGAAACCGGTTTTTCACTCAATGAAATCGTCTCCCTGGGAAATCACATCGAATTCACCAACTTCCCCCAGAGTACTGTCCAGAACTGGGTGAAGCGCGATGTGAAAGGGCTGATCGGTTCCCCCCAGCTGGGAAAAAAATATACCATCGAACAAACGGCCATGCTGTTCATCGTCGAAGACCTCAAAGCTACCTTGGATTTCGAATCCATCCGGAAGATCCTGACCCTGGTGTTCAACAACATAGAAGACCGTACGGATGACATCGTCAATCCCACAGATCTTTACCTTGCCTATGCGTCGGTCTTTGACCAAATCCACCATCGATCACTCCCGACGATGAAGTCTACCGCTTCAGGCTCTGTCAATGAATTAATCGATCAATTCATTCATCAGGAATGCACGGCCATGCTCTCCACCTTTAACGGGATCAACGAAGATAATCTCAGCATCGTACTCAATGTCCTGATCATATCCGTACTGACGGTTCAGGCAGGATTTTATCAGGCAACAACGAAGAAATATGTTACCGATGCATTATCTTAACATGAGAGGGACGGACCTTCATTTGTACAAATGAAGGTCCGTCCCTCTTTTGATTATATTATCTCAATCCATAAGCCTTAATAATTTCTTGCGTGATCTTATTTCCTTCATCATCCCACGCACTCGCCTTCTGAAACTTCTTTTTCCTGTAAAGGATTGTTTGAGTGGTTTACAGCCGTTATCTTCGACTTTTCGATTTTATTTTTAATTTGAAAGGAAAGCCCTCCCTTTTCACCGGTCATTCCGAACCAAATCGGCATACGATTCACGTTCGATCACGACCCGTGATTCCCCATCCTTTACGAACACAACGGCCGGGCGGGGGATACGGTTATAATTACTCGCCATGGAATACCCGTAAGCACCCGTACTGAACACCGCCAGTATATCTCCGTAATTCGTAGGCGGAAGCATCAGATCCCAAATCAGCATGTCACCGGATTCGCAGCATTTCCCGGCGATGCTCACAAGCTCCGTGCATTCCTCTTGTGGACGGTTGGCCAGGACCGCATCGTATTTTGCCTGGTAAAGGGCGGGGCGGATATTATCCGTCATTCCCCCGTCAATCGCAACATATGTGCGCACATCAGGAATGATTTTCTTTGAACCAACTTTATACAAGGTAGTTCCCGCTTCTGCCACCATACTTCTTCCCGGCTCTACCCATACTTCAGGGAGCGGATATTCATTTTTGGCAAAATAGTTTTTTACACTATCCGTTATCCCTTTGACATAGGTCGGAATCGGCAAAGGCTGGTCTTCTTCGGTGTACCGGACACCAAATCCACCGCCGATATTCAGCACCGGCATCGTTGCGTCTAAATCAATCCGGATCCGCTGCATGAAATCAGCCAATACCTGGATCGCCTGATCAAAGCCCGCTTGTTCAAAAATTTGGGATCCGATATGGGAATGGAGGCCGAGCAATGAGAAGTATGGCTTTCTGATTGCAAGCCCAATCGCAGTGGCCGCCTGTCCATTGGAAATGCTGAATCCGAATTTCGAATCCTCCTGACCCGTCGTGATGTATTCATGGGTATGGGCTTCCACGCCTGGTGTGACCCTGATCAGGATCTGAACCTCTTGTTCCCGCTCTTTTGCCAGGTCATGCAGCAGCTCAAGCTCAAGGAAACTATCGACGACAAAGCAGCCGATTTCAGCCTCAAGTGCCATGATGAGCTCCTCTTCCGACTTGTTGTTCCCGTGGAAATGGATGCGTGCTGCCGGGAAGCCTGCCTCCAATGCCGTATACAATTCCCCGCCTGAGACAACATCCAGGGATAGGTTTTCTTGTTCCGCCAGGCGCACCATTTCTTTACAAAGAAACGCTTTGCTCGCATAAGCCACCTGGTACTGCAATCCACTTTCCTTAAATGCCTCCCGGAACAATTTCGCATTTCCGCGGATCATTCCTTCATCGTATACCATTAAAGGCGTCCCATAGGTTTCGACCAACTCACCCGTACTCATGCCACCGATTTCAAGATCCCCACTTACATTCACATCAACTGTACTCATATCCTAAACTCCTTTAGACTCTCTAAAAAAACACAAAAAACCGTATGAAGCAGATGCTCATACGGTTATTCATCAAAGTTTACGGAAACAAGATGAAGACAATGTATTAACATCTCTTCAATAGTGCTCCACAACTTTTGCATTGTGACAGTCCAGCATTTCTTCAATGCTGGCCCAACAAAAAATAGAATTGGCTATTTTCTGCTTCGGCGATCTGCCTTTCCCAACTTATCTCAGAATCCATTATTCTCAAAGAAGGTACTCATCATCCTCGCGCCTCTATTATCAGAGAGTGACGTATTATTTTGTTTGAATTACTATACCATTCTCTTGAAAAGGTTGTCAATTGGTTTTAGGAGAAATCCCTGGGTACAAAGGGATTTCTTGTACCCTTTATTTCAGATTGATTTCGAACGGTTTCATCTCAATCGGCTTATCATTACTACTTAAGGTGGCGAATGGAACAATTAGAGAGTAGTCCTCAAGGTTGGCATCCTGAGGCAAGGTAAATGTAGACTGATAACGGAGAGTATCCTTATCCACTGTTTTCGTTTTATTACTTCTGACCATATGATTCAGCATCTCATTATAATCAAGTTCATCCTTTGCATTTCGTTTAATATCTTTGGATGGGATCACCTGAACGAATTGAGCAAAATTCTCTAAAATGTCATATTTGAATTGTTTTTCTTTGATGTTATCAATGGTGAAATCGACTGTCACCTTCCCTTTTTCGTTTTGGATATCTTGTACCGTGACCTGATAACCAAAACGAGGGCTCTTCACCTGGAATGAAGGTAAATCATTCAATGAGATGATGCCGTCTTCATCTACTCGCTCCATATCAGCCCGGACTTTCAGCGACTGGGCCTTATCACTGAGTTTACTAGTGAACAGCTCCCTGACAGTCTTTTGATAATCACCGTCAATTTCTTTGATATTCAGTGTCTCTGCACTGGACTTTGATAACCGGTTCCCTAAGTCATCAAACACAATCAGATTTAACGTATCCTTCCGAGACTCCACGGAATAGGTATACTCCAGTGTAGTCGTAGCTTTTCCTTTAGTGACAGACTTTACTTGCAGCTCAAATTCCCCATCTGCCGATTCGGTTCTAACATTTGTTTGGATCTTTTCAGATGGAATCCTCTTGACCGGTACATCAAAGGTCCAGGTCCCGTTTACATCTGCCATATGGGTGAACGTTAACGGAAGGGTGAAGTTTTCCGGCGGTTCTTTCCCATCCCGGTAAAATTCGATCGAGCCTATGAACTCATCCCCGTCTTTTTTAAGACCCGAACTTCCCGATCCCCATTGATTCTGATCCTTCCCGTCGAAGAGATGATAGCTGTAGCCGCTCACCGGACGATTTCCTTCGTCCATATGTTCGATGGAAAGGTCATCACCCTTCGCCTTGAAGGTAACTCCGATAACGTTCCCGTCATAATATGTGCTTGTGATTGTCACATCGACGCCGCTTGAGGTGGCGGCCTGATTAACTTCCGTCACTTTATCTCTGAAATAGAGTTCTTTTCCGACATCGGAACCGACTTTTTCATAAATGCCACCCAGTACAGGCAACTTAGCCAGTGCATTGTTCACAGGTGAGAATAGGAAGCCCGATACGAGTACCATGGAGGCAGCAGCTGTGGTAAAGGCGGCACTTATTTTGGCCGTTTTTTTCCGGACCTTTTGTTTTCTGCCTTCTTGGATCCCTGTTGAAATCGCCTCAAAAACCTCTTCTTTTGGTACATCGATACTGTTCATTTCTTCCTCAAACCATTTTCTGTCCATACTGATTCACTCCTTCCAACAGCTTTCTCAATTCCAATTTCGCACGGTGAAGATACGTCTTGACCGTCCCTTCAGGCGTATCCATTGTTTCTGAAATCATCTTGATTGACTGACCCTGAAAGTAAAATAAGATAATGACGGTTTGATAATGCTGATTCAAGGATGCCATGGCCGTAATTAAGTCAATCCGCCCTTCTACGTCCGATTCTTCTGTCACGAGGGCGGTAGCAAGAAACTCATCCCCTGTCAGCACGAGCCGGTTTTGTTTCTTCAGAATGCTGTATGCCGTATGTATTAGGATCTTGATCAGCCAAGTGCTGAAATACTCTGGATTCTTCAACCGGGCTATCGAGGTGAATGCTTTACAAACCGTCTCCTGCACAACATCCAGAGCATCCTCTTTATTTCTTACATACAGAAATGCCGTCCGGTACAACTTCTCACTTTCTGAGTGGATCAGCCTTTCAAATGCCTGTTCATTCCCTTTGATTGCTTTTTTTACGAGTTTTACATCCATTGATTAACCTCCTGTCATTCATTAGAGTCGGGTGGGGCGGGAAAAGTTTCATGGGATTTTTATGGGTGTCTTGCGATGTAGATCGAGGTTAGTTACCATTTTTTTCAAAAAGACGCATAAACTATGAAAAACGACGCAATTACTTTGAAATCGACGCAATAAATTTAATAATGACGCAATTCACCCTGAAAACGACGCAATCATGGACGATTTCGACGCAATTACGTTGAATGGACGGGGTCATCCCCCCCCCAAGATTGAATGAAAAGAATTCAAAAGCCAAAGAAAGATTGAAAAAAACCTTTTTTATCTTCCATCGTAGGTATTCCACTTAAAAAAGAAGCTTATCCGTCTCGATAAGCTTCAATCCGCCCGTCCCGTATAAATCATCACAAAGTGGAGGACCGCTTCTATTGATTCCATATTCATGTAACTATGGCTTTTATCCGCATGGAATTTGATCGAGTCATACTGACCGAGCTCGAATACGTCATCCTGCACCTTCACACGTACTTTTCCTTCCATGACGGTGACAAATTCAATCACCCCGGGCTGGTGGGCGTCCGCACGGTACTCACTGTCCGGTTTCAGGAAGGCCCTGTGGGTTTCCAATGAGCTGTAGCCAGAGGAAGTAAACATCGGTTCCAATGTCAATGACTCATTGGCACTGATCACTTTGCTCCCTTCATTTCTCCGGGAGATCTGGACTTCTTGTTTTTCCACGAGGAGGGCCGAGATGGGGATCGCGAGTCCGTTCGCGATTTTCCATATGATCGTGAGGGATGGATTCGCCTCTCCCCTTTCAATCTTGCCCAAAGTCAATGTGCTGACATCTGTCATAGCCGCAAGATCCTGGAGGTTGAGCCCACGCTCATGTCGTATATGTCTCAGTGTCATCCCGACGTGCCGAGCCAATTTTTCCGGGTCCTGCCAAGTCAAACCGTCATTACTCATAATCCTACCTCTTTCTATAGACAATGTATGTAAGTATATTATAATATATATTAAATAAACTATAGTATATGTATTGGAAAGGAGTGTTCCTCATCAAAGAGCTTGCTCTCGGTGTCATTTCATCTATGTTCTTTGCCGTCACCTTTATTCTGAACCGGTCCATGGAGCTCGGTGGTGGAAGCTGGATGTGGAGTTCATCCCTGAGATTCCTGTTCATGCTCCCTTTCCTTTTTCTTATTGTAGGTTTAAGGCAGAATATAAATCAAGTCTGGATTGAAATGAAGAAGAAACCATTTGTATGGCTAACGTGGAGCTTTGTCGGGTTTGTCCTCTTTTATGGTCCTATTACCTATGCGGCAGCATATGGGCCGGGCTGGCTTGTAGCGGGCACGTGGCAGTTTACCATCGTCGCCGGCATCTTACTCGCTCCTTTGTTTTATACTTCCGGGCCGGTCAGGCGAAGGCACTCCATTCAAAAAAGAGCTTTGGCTATATCCTCCATCATTTTAGTTGGGGTTCTCTTGATTCAACAGGAAAATGCCAGTGGATTGTCCTTTTCTGAAATGGCCTTTGGGATCTTACCTGTGATCATCGCAGCCTTTGCTTATCCACTTGGAAACCGGAAGATGATGGAGGTGTGCGGCGGCAAGCTTGATACCTTCCAACGTGTGCTCGGGATGACGATCGCAAGCACTCCTTTCTGGCTGATCTTAGGATGCTATGCGTTCTTCGAGGTTGGGGCACCCAGCACGCCGCAGGTGACACAATCCTTTATCGTCGCCATATGTTCAGGTGTGATTGCGACGTCCCTATTCTTCATCGCCACGAATCAGGCAAGGCACAATCCCGGGAAGCTTGCCGCAGTGGAGGCGACCCAATCGACACAGATCCTGTTTGTCATCATAGGAGAAGCAGCGATCCTGTCGGTTCCACTTCCATCAGGAATCGCCCTGATCGGCATCCTCCTGATCATCGCGGGAATGATCATCCACACCATAAACGTGAAAAAAATAAATACCGGAATGGTCAAAGCCGTTAAATCGGTCAGCTAAAAAAAAGGAGGGGCATCCTGGATGCGCCTCCTTTTAGTGCTATTTAAAGACCTGTCTTCTCATCCACTGGGTCGCAGCCCATTTATCTCCAATGACAACCGGTGCCCCGCCATGAAGCGTCAAATCGTTCAGCTCCTGATTATCATAGAAATATTCGAAGTAGACCGCCATCCCCTTTTGCGGAGAAACAGAGAAATTCAATTTAGGAAAGTACGTTTCCCCGCCTTCCTCTACGTCATTCAAGTACATGACAAGGGTGCTGATTCTCGGATTCTTCACCGGCCGGGATGATGCTGAGAAGAAATCGAAGTGAGCCTTGTATTCCTGACCCGGTTTATAGTTAAGGATTTGAAGACCTTCCCCGTGCTCCACAGGTATATTCATAATTTGAGAGACTCGCTTTTCGACTCTTGTCACAACGTCATGTTCGCCTTCTTGAAGAAAAACGCTGCTGCTCGTTCGAAGCTCATCTACTGTACGGGTATTCCCTATCTTCGAACGCTGCACACGATCCTTTGACAGCTGGATGAGTTCATCACATTCTTCATGACTCAGCACATTGCCAAGAACGACGATCAGCGGCTCCTCCACTTTCGCGATGATTTGAATATCCCGGTCTTCCGTCTTGATCTTATTCCCCGTATGGTGAAAAATCGTTTGTTCCTTTACAGCTATTTCAGTAGTATCCATTGTCAACTTTAATCAACCTCTTATCGTATTTTTAACATTCTGAATTTTTATGTTAGTGGAAGCATTCTTGTATTCTTCCAATCTGGAATAACGATCGCAACAATAGGCGTAACTGTGGATTTTATTCGGCTGTTTCCTCCTGCGTGTGTATTTTCATATATTTTACACCCGGGATGAGGGGAAATCTATCTTTTTTTTGATGAAAAATAAGGGATCTGATGGGATTGTGAGTGATGGCAGGATTGGCGTGGATGCGGGGGCGTCACAGAAAAGACACGTATGGGGTTTATGTATCAAACTCATAAAAAAAAAGACTGCCGAATCGAATCCGACAGCCCCTCAAATTTATTTCTTCAATCCTTCATACTGCACCAAAACTTCCTTCACAATCTCACTATCCTCATCCAGTCCGCTCACTTCTTTCAGCACATGAGCCGGACCGTGCTCCTTGATCATACCTTGAATTTCCATCGCTTGTTCATCCTCAGGATTGTCAAACAATAGCGCTGCGGCAATCGCCTTGGCAAGATAAGAATAAGAGAGCCCCGCTTTTTGAGCCTCGGTTGTCGGACGGATCAAACGGTCATCGGGACCAAGCTTCCTGATCGGTGCGCGCCCTACACGGGTCACATCATCGTTCAGGTAAGCATTTTTGAAGCGTTCGATGTTTTTATCAATATAAGCAAGATGCTCGTTTTCATCAAGACCATATTGCTTCACAAGGTAGGCACCTGTTTCTTTCAACGTTTCCTTTACCTGTGCGGCGATAGTCTGATCTGCCAATGTTTGATCGATCGTTGACTTACCTCGAAGGTAACCCAGGTAAGCAATGACCGCATGCCCTGTATTCACCGTGAACAGCTTACGCTCGATGAATGGAGCTAAGTCCTCTACAATCGTCATCCCTTCAACAGAAGGGATCGTTTCCTTCGTTTCCACCACCCACTCATAGTATGGTTCAACGAGGACATCCAATGAACCTTGATCCTGCATCGGAACAATGCGATCAACGGCTGAATTGAAGAAGAAAACTTTGCCTTCAAGCTTACTTATCGTATCTTCATCAAGATTTTCTAAAATATGCTTTTTCAAAATATCGGTGGCACCAATCTGATTTTCACACGCAATTACATATAACGGCTCATCTGAAGACGCTACATGCTTGGCAATTCCTTTTGCAATCAAGGGAGCGATTCTCGGAAGGATGTTCGGTCCGATCGCCGTCGTCAGGTAGGTGGAGCGTACAATCGTCTCGATGACCTCCCCTTCCTGATGGAGATTATTCAGACCGGAAACATTTTCGATCGTTTCCGTTTCCTTCGTTTCCGTTGCAAGCTTCACCTGGTATCGACCTTCTTCATTCAGCTTGTTGATCACCTGTTCGGCGATATCCACAAAGGTCACGTGGTAACCTGATTGGGAAAACAATGCTCCGATAAACCCTCTGCCTATGTTACCTGCTCCAAAATGTACGGTTTGTTTCAACATCATCATTCCTTTATCAAATTAGTTTGTAGGTAGTCCAGAAAGATATCTTCTAATTTCTTCAGGATGATCGCTTCGTTCGTGGACGAATAAATCATCATGCTTATATGATCTTCGATTAAGCTTGTACTGATCAGACTGAGGATTTCCTGTTCCCTCCTGCTCAACTCTTCAGGGGCTAGCATGAGGAGGAGACTTTTCATCTCCATTTCCACGCCGTCCATTCCCTTGATCCTGCACGGTTCATCCAGATGGGCCACCTGGAAGATCAGCTTCTTCACGTTATGGTCCCGGCAATGAAAGAGACCCATATTCGTTTTCGGAATCCCGAGTCCTCCCTTTTTCTCCCTTTCCACCAGCTGATGCATCACCGCATGTGACTGTTGAAGAAGTTCGTCCCGTTCCGCTTGTTCCACCATTTCATTCAGGATCCTGATATGGCTCCCCTCCGATTGCTTCCGGTACACCCGGAAATTCGTGAGTATGGCTTCCATGCTGGAATGGACATCTTTGATTTCCTTGAGGAGCATCCTGACCTCGGTTTTCTCACCCGATCGCGGTGCTGCCTTCAAGTACTTCTTTCTCGTCAGCTTTTCTACGTTATTCTGCAGATAACTTTGGATGAATCGGATATCCTTTTCGCTCAATAACGGGCTTACCAGGATATACTCCACTTCCGTAAAGGGAAGCCTGACTGTGGAAATGACGATATCGTAGTCATCAAGGTTCGCCGTCTGAAAATCCTTGATCGACAGGATTTCCACCTTATTAATCATTGTCAACTCCCGTTGGATGCGGCTGGCGAGCATCTTGGACGTCCCGATCCCTGTCGGACAGACGACCACGGCCTGCACATTCACCTTCTCTTCATTCATCAGCATGGCCGATCCGAAATGAAGGACGATGAACGCCACCTCATCATCGGGAAAAGCAATATCCTTGAATTCTGTTTCAAGACTCTTTTTTACCGCTAAAAATAATACGGGATACTTCTTCTTGATTTCATCCGTCAATGGATTGAAAAGATCCAGCTCCTGCTGCAGGCGGAAGATGGACGGTCCCATGTGGGCAAGCAGACCCTGGAATAGGGAAAAGTCATCAGACAGATCCACATGGAGGTCCGCCGATACATCTTTGATGACATTCTTGATGAGATGACCAAGGAGGATGCTGTCATAGTAAACAACGTCGGGATCCTGAACTTTGGACCCTTTTAAAATGACCGTCAAAAATTGAACGTCCCGATTGGTCATCGGAATGGAAAGTGTATCTTTCAGCTCCCTGCCTATCGTGTCCATCAGCTGATATTCAGTAGAATCATGATCCTCAATTGGCTCAAATTTCTGTAATCCGAAGCTCTTTTCGGTTCGCTGTATCGTCAGGCAAATATACACAACGAGACCGATATAATCACTGTCCGTCAAGGTAATCTGCTCCTCGGCCAATTGGTGATTCACCACCAGGTCGACAGCGAGTAAATAGTCCGGCTTGAAATACCCCAGCACCGGTTCATCGAGGTGATTTCCCTTTTGCATCCCGTACAGGGTCTCGATGATGTCTTCATAAAAGTAGACGAGGAAGAAGCTGGCCAGGGCATGACGCTTGTCGGCTTCATCTGCGGAAAGCTCCACCCCCACCCCTCGTTTCCTTGTCAGGGTGATGCCGTATTTATGCAACCAATCGGCGAGCTCATCGAGATACGAAGTGAGGGTCGTGACGCTGATCCCCAACTGATTCGCCAACACCTGTTTTTTAAAGGACGGACCTTCATGAAGAAGGATGATCAGCAAATTCAGCTTCCGTTCTTCAGGTGTTTCATCGGTGGGACTCACTTCCGCCAAGTTCTGAATCAGGCGATAGATATGTTCATTCTTCCCATCGATGAACAGCCCATCGTTAGCCGTCCTCTTCAGTTCCAGATGATATTCCTTTAACAAGCTTTCGATTGATTTCAAATTCCGCTGAACGGTTCTTCCGCTCACATTCAGGAACGCAGAAAGAGAGTACACGGTATGTTTCCCCGATGTTTTTACGATCAATTCAATGATGGATTTTTCCCTTGATGTAATAAACATGCTTTCCCCTCTTTCCCTAAAATGAGCTTTTATACATACAAAGTAGAACAGAAAGGCAGGGATCCCGCCTTTCTGAATGATTGTTCTAGTTGCTGTTAATGATGTCTTTCAGTTCTTTGGCTGACTTGGCCAGAACCATCCGGTCAACGTTTTCCTGCTCGGAGCAGACAACGGCGATCCCAGATAGGATTTCCAGATGTGTACCGTCCTTGCCGGCGATACCGAAGATCATCTTCGCCTTCTCACCGTTGAAGTCCACGCCGTTCGGAACTTGAACGACGGTGAAACCGGATTTGATGACGGCTTTCTTCGCGTCTTCCGTACCGTGTGGAATGGCTACATTATTACCCATATAGGTAGATGTGATTCCTTCTCTGTCAATCATAGCATCTACATAGCTTTCTTCCACGTATCCTGCTTTGACGAGAGCTTCTCCTGCGAATCGGATTGCCTCTTCTTTAGTGGCAAATTCCTGGTTCATGAAGATGTTCTCCTCCAGGAGTAGATCATCATCATGATCTGCATTCGGTTCAGCGTTTACCGCTTCTTCCTGTGCATCCTCCACAACCTCTGCCTGCTCACCCGTGATCCCGTCCTGAAGACTCGCGATCAGCTTGTCGTACTCCGGACTGGATAGGAAGTTATCCACAGAAATATGATACACATTCGGAAGCTTATTTTTCGCACGCGGCGTTAGTTCTTCCTGTGTGATGACGACTTGAGCGTCCGATGGCAGGTTGCTAATGGATGTGTTCGTCACGCTGACATCCAGATTTGCTGCCTTCACTTTCTTACGTAGAAGTGAAGCCCCCATGGCACTTGAGCCCATGCCTGCATCACAGGCAAAGACGATTTTGTTTACTTGTTCAGGCATTGTTCCATGACTCACTTGGCCTGCTACAGAGCTTTTCTTCCCCTTCATTTCCTGCATTTTCTTCGTTGCGCCCTCGATATCCTCATCTGTGGTCTTGCTTGATTTCAAGACGATGGCAGACACGATGAAGGAAACGGCTGCTGCCACAAAGACGGCTGCAAAGTTTGCGAGATACGCCATTCCTTCTGGAGGAGTAACCGCGGTAATCGCAAGGATACTACCAGGTGATGCCGGTGATACCAATCCTCCACCTAATAAAACAAGGGTGAACACTCCGCTCATTCCACCAAGGATGACGGAAACGAAGAGCATCGGTTTCATTAATACGTACGGGAAGTAAATCTCATGAATCCCACCGAAAAAGTGAATGATTCCTGCTCCTGACGCTGATTGCTTCGCTGTTCCTTTCCCAAAGAACATAAACGCCAGCAGAATTCCAAGACCCGGTCCCGGATTTGCTTCTAATAGGAATAGGATCGATTTCCCACCCTGTTGAACTTGCTCCAATCCGATCGGTGACAATACACCGTGGTTGATGGCATTATTTAAGAATAGAATCTTTGCAGGTTCGATCAGGATACTTGTTAATGGAAGCAGTCCTGCTGCCACAAGCCAGTCAACACCTGAGACCAGTAGATTCGTAAATGCGTCCACGGCAGGTCCTACACCAAGGAATGCCAGGATCGCAAGGATTCCTCCAAGAATACCTGCTGAGAAGTTATTGACGAGCATTTCAAATCCTGCTCTGATTTTCCCTTCGATTGCCCCGTCGAACTTTTTGATCACGTAAGCCCCTAGAGGACCCATGACCATGGCACCTAAGAACATCGGTGTATCCGGTGCACCGACAATGACACCCATTGTCGCGATCGCACCCACGACCCCACCGCGCTGGTCGTGTACGAGCTTACCTCCTGTATACCCGATTAAGAGCGGTAACAGGTACGTAACCATCGGCCCTACCAGATTGGCAAGGCTTTCATTTGGAAAGAACCCAGTTGGTATGAACAACGCTGTAATTAAACCCCAAGCGATAAATGCGCCAATATTCGGCAGAACCATAGAACTGAGGAAGTTACCAAACTTTTGTACCGCAACTTTCATATTTGATTGCGCCACTTCTCTCATCCTTTCATGATTGAATAATAATTTCTCATGTATTCATCATAGGCTCCACATGGTGACGGTTTCAACAACCATGAAAACTAACTTTGTCACCCATGTCACGACAAACCTATTGTTTCTCTGGTGTGGGAAGTTATTCTCACTTAAGAGGGACGGACCTCCTGCTCTAAAAGCAGGAGGTCCGTCCCTCTTCTATATTCCTAATCCAACTTCACCTTCACCCGGTCATCCACATATTTCGTTGTGCTGTAGCCTTCGATTTCAAGCTTCGTTGGAGTTACATCTTCCCTCGAAGAGTCGTTATAAAATTCAATCGTTTGAATCGTTTCGAAGTAGCGGGGCTGATCTATTTGATCATACTCATATGCATCAATTTTATGTACCTTGCCGGTCTTGTCCATCAATACGCCATCTGTATCACTTACTCCCATCGAGATGTTTTCATTTCTCAAATGGTCGCTGGAGAACCCATAGTTTACTCTTTCATAGGCACGATCCTTCGATACATCATGCGTCAAGATCACCTTAGCGGGATTTCCTACCTTGATTTCATCAATGGTAATGTTGTTTCCGAGATACTCAAAGGTCTGGGGCATATCCTTGGCGGCATCGAGTTCGATCGTTTTCCGGTCGTCTACGGATAAATGGATGGAATCAAATTGGATGTTCACCTCTTTTGGATGATCAAAATACAAAGTATCGAAGCTGGATGTAAACGCACTCCAACCTTCCTGGTCGAAGGATTCCACGTACATATTACTTCCAAAAAGGTCTGCTTCCACCTTCTTATTATCCGTTTGTAGAGCATCAAAGGTAATGACGTCAATCCGTTTGTCGTTTCCCTGGTTCTGAAAGCTGTACTGCAGGAGTGTCGTGGTCGGCGCAACCGTCAGCTTATCCAGGCGGACCTGTATCCCGTCAATGTCGATTTCCTTATCCAGCTTATGCACACGGGATGACTGCTTTGTAAACGGAATGTCAAAGCTCCAGTCCCCTTCGGCAAATGTCATCTCCCCACGGTAGCCCCCGTCCTTTTTGGGGTCCTGAACGATTTGCATGAGCCTTGCCACATTCATTTTTATGGTTCCGCTGTCCACCGAAACCGGCAGGAGACTGATAGTGCCTTTGTACACATTTTTCTCCTCATTTTGCATTTCGTCCTGATTGACGGGAGGTGAGTAGAACATGTATTGCACATCACGCCTCATCACGTCATATTCATTCTCGATATGGACGCCTTCATGAGCATTCATCATATAACGATTGTCTTTCTCTGTATCCTCTATTTCATAAAAGACAAGAGTCTGTACATCATCGGCGACGACGCTCCTGATGGTGATTTTCACCCCATTGCTTTCTGCTTCGAGATTCAGCCGTTCCCCCAGATCATGCTGGAGGATGGCACGCAATTGTTCATCTTCTTCCGTCCATGCATAGTAGAGACTGGAGAATCCACCTGTCACGAATCCGATCGATACGACCATCGCGAAAACTCCTGCGATGGAAAGCCAGATCGATTTCCGTTTCTTTTTCTTCCTCTGCCTGCGCGCTTCTCTTTCCTCTACCTTACTCTTGACCCTCTCTATCAATCCAGCAGGGACCTCCAGGGCTTCTGTCATTCCTGCCAAGGTCAGCACCACTTCCTGAAAAGAAGCCAAATCCTCCTGACAGCACTGACAATGGTAAATATGCATCTCAAACTCTACCTTTTCAGGCCGATCCATCGTTCTTCCCAGGTAATCAAGATAATGCTTATGATATTCCGGACAGCCCTCGAAAGAACCGTACCCCAACTCTTCCCTAAGCTTTCTTATGCCTGAAAATACACAGGATTTCACCTTCTCAACTGATACTTCAAGAATCCGTCCAACTTCCTCAAAAGAGCATTCATTGAAATACGTTAAAGCAGTCGCCTCTTTCTCCTGATCTTCTAATTGATGGAAGGCATGACAGAGCGTTTGATCAGACTTCTGACTCTCTGAATCCCGGAAACTCTTATCTTTAGATAGATCCCGGGCACTATGTATAAAATGGGATATAGCCCACGATTCAAATGAGGTATCTTTTTTAAAACGGTGCAATTCATTATGTATGCTTATAATCGAACGATAAAATATGTCTTCAATGTCTTCTTGCTTACTTACATAAATCCGCCCCAGCGCATAGAACGACTGTTTGCGCTGCAGAAACCACTCCATAACCATTTCCAAGTCCTTTTCCCTCACCCTGCTGATCAACAAGGGAGCTGTTTGCGATGTGTTCATCTATGTATTCCCCTCCTCCGAAACCGAAATATTCCAAAAATAAAATATATGATTTTATTTTACCATATTTAGGGTGTATTGGGGATTCTATGTGTTGGCGTAGAAAAAGGTCTGAACCCTTTCCCATACAGGAATTGAGATTCAGACCTTTCAACATGAAGATGTCACCTTTACAAAAAATGAAACGTAGTTGTTAGACCGTTTTCTGCCTGCTGTTCACTTCTAATCTATTTTATCTTCCCCAGCTCATCCACAAAAGCCGGCCTTTTCACATATTTCTGCTTCAACTCCTGGATCAGCCCATCTGCAAACTGGGAGCCAAAGACTTTCTTATATTCTTTGATGTGCTTGCACACTTTCCGATATTTCTTTCTATCATTGCTTTTTTCTGCTTCTGAAGCGATGTAGGATATCATCAGCTCGTTCACATCTTCCGGATAGTCTTTCTTTAGCTCCGGATAGAGCTCCATGATGGAACCATATTTTCGCTTGGTGTATCCAAGAATTTTCTCGTTCAATTGCTCTTCCTTTAAAATTTGAAGATACGTATAGGAAAGATGTGATTCATTTTCAAATGTTTCGAACAGGTCATTCAATACTTCCGGCCATTCTTCCCGTGTATAGAGCTTTTTCAGCGGATTATAATAGGAAAATTCACCAGCATATATAAATTCGTGCATGAGTTCCTTCTGTTTGGTGGTGTCCCCAAGCCCTTCATAGGCTAGAAGCATATACTTCCGCCACTGAGCAACCAGTCCACGATACGCCATATCCACCTGCTGACCCTCTTCGCATAGAGCAAGCACTTCGGAATACTCGCCTTTTTCCAACAAAATGTCGATGGCTTTTTTCCTGAACTCGTCATAACGGATGTTTTCGTTGATGAAGTCCATCTTTTCTTCTTCATTGTTCCATTGTTCAATCAGGGCTAACTGAAGCATTTTGATTGACGATATTTCAAACTTAGCGCCCCACTCATTCTTATCGACTTCTGTAATCATTTGTTCCAAATGCTGGTCAAGTTTGTCCTTTCTTTTCGCTGAATCACATAAGATGGTGCTGCTTTCTAAAAGCCCATAACGCCAATCCGTCCAGTCGTCATATCTCTTATGAAGCGCCTCTTTCAACAGGATCGAGAACAGCTTGTCCTTCTCAGGCTCCCCTTTGGTTTCTGCACTCAAGAATACCGCCTCATGAATGATCATAAGGCTCTCCCCCATCACGTCCCCGATATATCCACCCGAATCATCGGCGTATTGAAGCATCCCAACAACCGGACCCATCACCGCCACACAAAGCTCTGCGGCCGTTTCCGACTCTCCCTGTGCCATTTTGTCACGTGCCTTCCCTAGGGTCATATCCGCTCCTTGAAGAGCATTTGGGACAACATTCCATGAAATGAAATTTTGCCTCTTATAACGGTTAATGTATTCCCGGATCAGCTTCTTACTTGCCTTGACTTCATCCTCTGCAGGGGCATACGTGAACAAAATCCCCTTCTCAATACCCGGTTCATGATCTGCAAGGTCTACAATAATCCGGATCAGTTCATCCTTTTTCAGGTTCGACAAGAGTGTTTCCAGATTCGGCTGCTTCACAGTAGAAGTCATCAGTATCTTCCTTTCCTATTGGGACGGAGGCTTCTTGTCCCGATTTTAAGATTATTTTAACATGATTAGAAGACCTCATGGGGACGGACCTCTTGAGGTCCGTCCCCGGTCCCTATTGACGCGACAAGCAGGGATAAGGGTTGAGCCCGTGCATCACCCGGATATTAAATATCAAAAAAAGGCCTGAATCCAAATAGATCCAGACCTTTCGCATATTTATAAACGGTCGATTTCGCCGAGCTGCTCATGCATGTCCAGCTCGATCATCTTTTTTGCCTTAGAGAAGGTAAACACTTCATTAGAGACCCAATGATTATATAACTTAGAAAGTGCGTTCCTGTGGTAAACCGTACCTTTGACCTCCGTGAAGAAATAGATGATCAACAGGTTGACCACGTCTCCCGGAAGGGCTTTTTTCCGCTCGATCCCCTTTAACGACAGAATATCCAGTCCTCTTAATTGGTCTCCGATCACCGATTCTGCCATATGAAATGGATCTGACGTCCGGCATAGTGTCACTAATTCTGGATTAATCTCTTCAAATTTCAAGTGAATTCCCCTTTTACATAGAAAGTGAACGAAAAATGTTACACTTCAACCTTCATTAGATTGTAGGATACTATGTATTATAACAAAAAGAAGGGATATTCATAACTCTCAGTATGTTTAATTTTTACTCAACCAAAATTCCATAATCTTTTCATTAGTAGAAGGATAGACCAGACGTTTCACTTGCCCCTCCATCAGGTAGCACTCCGTGATCCACCCAGGGAGCGAACCATGCTCTTTTTTCCAAAGGCGCGTTCGTTCCAATGCATCCTCTACGCTCATTTTCACCCATGTATCCTTGATCATATTATCATCATCTGTCCCTTGGTCCACCAATGGATGAACGAAGTGATGAATGTAGGGAATCCCGCTGCCGAGATGGCTCTTATTCCTCACCCATATCACATTTTCTCTGGGCAGGAAGCCTATATGACGGGTTTCAGTAGCCACCTGAGTGAACTCCTCTAAATGACAAAAACATCCTGACCATTGCCGATCAGTGGATCGCGGCAGGATCATTTCGGACGTATAAATCGATTGACCTGTATGAAACAGATTGTCGATCTCCCGATTGATAAAAACCGGCTCTCTCCTTTTATAGATAGATTCGGATTGAGGTGGACCGCAGGTAAATCCATTTCGGTCGAATCGGATCATTTTGACTAATTGCATGTTGCCCCTCCTTCTATCGTGAATTTCCCAAGGGCATACCATACCAAATTCACTCTATAATGGGGGTTATTCCCTATATAGATTGTTGTTAAACAATTAGTTTTCACAAAAATAAAATAAAAAGAAACGAGCGCTTACAGAGTAAACGCTCGTTGAATGACTTCTTTCTACCGTTGCTGACTCAATGCTCGTTCAAGAGTCGAAGTGACAGAAATATTTTCAAATGATATACCAAGTTGAATGGCTGTTTGGGCAATTTCCGGACGAATGCCTGAAATCGAACTTTTCACACCAATCAAATTCAGGCTTTCGATGATCTGGAATAATTGTTGGGCGACCATCGTATCCACCATGATGACACCGGATAAATCAATGAATAAGTGCTCAACATTTTTATCCACACATTCGGCCAGTGTATTCTCGAGGATATATCTCGCCCTGCCTGTATCGATATCACCGATAAGAGGCAGCACCCCGGTATACTTATCGATTAATATAACCGGTGAACTCAATTCCCTGATCATTTCCTGCTGTGCCTTCAGGCGTCTTTGGGCATATTCGTAATTCTCTTCGGCAAACTTGGAAATGACAAGACCAAAGGTTTTAATGATCAACTCCCTGAATGATTCGATTCTCTCTGGCGGAAACTCACTGCCATGCTGGCGGTTAAACTCCTGTAAAATCTCCAGGTACTGATCCTGTGTTCTGAAGAACTCCCTCAGTATATAGTGAGTAGGGGTTTGTAAATGTTCTTCATCCTTGGCAATTTCCTCGATCCACTGGGCGAAATGACATAGTGCATCCTGTCCTATATCCTTAAATAGGACACAAAAGCGTTCGTGAAATTCGTGATTTTGACGCTTCAACGTTTGAATCACCTTAGGATCCGTTGAAGAATACACGCCTGATGAATCACTTTTATCCAGCGACTCATACCACTTCTCCGTCAGCTGCCATGTACGCTCGCTCATAAATTCATAGAACTTTTCCGATACCTGCATATTCGACCTTCTTTCTATAAGACGAGATAATGTGATCAGTTCATAACCCAATGACCCTGACTGGCAGGAGGATAGCAACTCTGCCCCTCTAACTCATTGGTCTATACCCGAAGTGACTCATTCATATGCTTATAAAAGTAATGTACTACGTCCATGCACAAATGGAAAGAAAAAGTTGAACAAATGGTGTACAGAATTTCTTTCATTTACTGGATTTCATCCCCAAAAAAGAGAGGAAGGTTCTCTGGATAAGAGAACCTCCCTCTCTTTTAGTATGATGTCAATACACAGCTAACCTACGAACCCTGAGATCCATTTCGGACTATACGTTGAAAAAACCAATGCAGCAAGAAGAATGCCAGCAAATAAACAGGGATGGAATACCAAATTTTCCATTCTAAATGCTTCATATAACCGTTAAAACTAAGTAATAATTCTATCAAGAACGAGAAAATAGTCCAGATTATTACATAAAGTAAAAGCTTTTCTTGTTTCATGAAATTTAAGAATAAAAGGGCAATGAGCGATGGAGCAAATGCCACCAGTGCAAAATCGGAAAATTCCACACTTTTGGTTGATCCAAAATCTACATAATCCAACAATAACCCTACCAAAACATGTGCAACCGCAGCAAAATACCCGACGAATGGAAACACGATGAGATTTTCCCTGACGGTTAACCCCTTTGGCATCATAAAAAGAGCCACTACTAAAAGAAGAATGAGACCCCACACTAACATCAAGATGAAACAACCCCTTTATCGGTCAAAAATCTACCTGCTTATTTTGTGAAACCTGGAGAATTTTATGTATAGGCAGTAAAACAGGGACGGACCTGGTTGAGGTCCGTCCCTGTTTTTGCTTCCTAATGGGACAAGGTGCATCTCCCATTAGGACCCGATATTGCGATACTCCTCAGCAATCCTGATACTCTTTTGCTGGGTGAAAGCACTGACCACGATGACGATGACGATGTTGCAAATCAATCCAAGAATACCTGCATGGATTTCGAAAGGTGTGGTCTCTGCGACTAGCTGGTAATAGTAGTTCACGAATGTACCGACAATGAGTCCTGTGATAACAGCCGGTCCGGTCACTCTTTTCGAATAGAGGGCTCCGTATACGCCGGGGGCGAATTGAACGATTGAACCATAGGCTCCTAGCAATAGGGCGATGAGCCCCTGACCACCGAATACGGTGATAAAGTAAGCAAGCCCCCCGACCACAAACACACCGATTCTCATCAGAAGCAATGTAGTTTTATCAGAAAGGTCCGGTTTTACATTCTTGATGACCCCGTCCGTAAATTCCAGTGAGGCACTGTGGGTGATGGCATCTGCCGTAGACATGGCTGCCGCTAACGCTCCTGCACCTACTAGCCCGTAAACCCAACCGGGAAGGCTAAGGACAGTGGTGATCAGGTAAGGAAGAATTTCATCCGGTGCTCCAATGTCAACTGGATTGACTATATTCACTGCTGAAAAGCCAACAAATAATAGCGGAATAAGGAACAGGGCAAAGATAGGATACACCAATACGGTTTTCTTAATCGTACGTGCATTGGAGGCATATGACTTTGAAAATAAGTGTGGCCACATTAAGAACCCTATGAGAGATACGAGAATCGTGGTGGTATAAGCTGTCCCTGACATGGTAGACCCAGCATTCCCAATTTCAAAAAAGGCAGGGTTGTCCTGAACGAGGTTTGTAAACATCCCACCCACGCTGTCGTGAAGCTTATTCACAATCGCAAGGCCGACTACCCACGAGATGACGATCATTAAGATCCCCTGGAACACATCAGACCATGCCGCTGCCCGCAATCCGCCAGTTGCAACATAGACGACCACGATTCCATAGGCGAGCAGGGCTCCTAGCCAAAGAGGAATTCGTCCTTCTGTCATGATATTGAAGATGTAGGCCATCCCTTTCATCTGTGTGGCAAGGTATTGAATGGAAGCGAGTAACGCAATGATTCCGATTAAGATCGGCAGCGTCTTACCTCCGTAACGTTTTTTCATAAAGCCGGAAACCGTGTAAATATTGAATTTACGGCCGATTTTCCCGATTTTCGGACCAATGATGTACCACGGGAGAATCGCAAAAGCGGTATAAGTTAATATATAAAGTGCAGGTGCTCCTTTGGAATATGCCCAACCGGGAGCGCCAAGAAATGAAAAGGCACTAAACACAGCGCCACCCATCAGGAACCACATCACAACCAAGCCTAGGCCTCCGCCTGCTACGGTAAACTCATCTAAAGAATTCTTATCGTGACCTCTTCCTGCCATCACACCAACTACTAATGCAATCACAAGATAGCCGATCATCATGATCATTGCAATCTGCCAATCTGCCATTACTTGACCTCCTCTTCATCTTTGTCAGGATCGATTCGATAGAGTACAAGAACGATTAAAAAGGTTATGATGATCCATAAGATCACCCAGAACACCGAAAACGGCATCCCCATGACGATAGGAGTCGCCCTGTTTCCGATTGAAAACAAGGGGAAAATCAATAGAAGAAACGGTAAAATCAGAGACAAACAATAAATTTTCGTAAACGCGCTTTTACTCATAAGACACCCTCCTTTTTTGCTGCATATTCCACTTTCCCATCAAGGATCGTTAACTCTACTTTTAACTCTCGTAATCTTTCAGGTTCACAGTGTAAAATCGACTCATTCAACACAACCAGATCGGCAAGCTTCCCGGCTTCAATGCTACCTTTTATCGCTTCTTCAAAGCTGGCATATGCACCGTTCCATGTATAGGCCTTAATCGCTTCCTCTATGGTGATACGTTGTCTGGCCCCTATCACCTCACCGGATTTACTCATACGAGTAACAGCCGAGTATATCCCGTGGAGTGGATCCACGATGGTGATTGGGCTGTCAGATCCGATGGCAAAAGGAATCTGTGCTTCTGAAAAGCTCTTTACGGGGAACATGACGTCGACCCGTTCTCCATAGTCTTTCACGTAGCCGTCGCCGAATTCATAAATAAAGGCTGGATTGGGTATCGGGACAATCTCCAGCTCTTTTATCTGGCGAATGAGGTCCGACGGGGTCATGCCGGAATGTTCAATGCGGTGACGATGATTTTCACGGGGATGTCGTTCAAGAGCATGGCGAATCGCTCCTATCATCATTTCAACCGCTTTGTCCCCGATGGCATGTGCGGTGATTTGCCACCCCGATTCATGCGCTTTTCCGAGGCACTCATTTATTTCTTCCTGGTTCAAATATAGAATGCCTGAGTCATTCGGATTGCTCGTGTAGGCCTCCCTCGTCTTGGCTGTCGGACCACTGCTGCTTCCATCGATAAACACTTTGGCTGGCCCGATTTTCATCCACTCATCCCCAAGGCCAGTCCCGATTCCGCTTTCCAGACCTTTCTCCACCATTTCTACAGAATCATGCAGCGAACCGTAAAGTGCGTAGACCCTCTGCTTTACTTTTTTTGCGCCAACTGCTTTTTGAAGGAACCGAATATGATCAGGTCCATATCCCCCGGCATCATGGACACTCGTAATTCCTTTTTCCAAATAATCCTGGGAAGCAAGGGCCAATCCCTGCTCCACTTCCTCCTCAGAGTAATTGGCTAAAAGGAACATGTTCATATGTGCTGCTTCTAACAGCAGTCCGGTTAATTCGCCATTTTCCCGGACGTATTTCCCTCCATTCGGGTCTTCTGTTTCAGGATGAATACCCGCAAGCTCCAGCGCTTTCGTATTCACGCACGATATGTGCCCGCATGTCCGAACCACAATAATCGGGTGTTCGATGGAAACCTCATCAAGGTCCCACCTTGTTATATGCCTTCCGTCTTTAAGGGTGTTTTGGTTATAACCCCAGCCCCGTACCCATTCCCCCTTGGGAGTCAATCGTTCTTTCTCCTTCAGCTTCCCGAGGAGCTCTTTTATACTACCTGCCTCCTTGCCATTCACCCCGAGCTTATTGGTTCCATAAAGTTCGAGGTGGGCATGGGCATCAATGAAACCGGGAAGGAGACTTCTTCCCTCCAAATTCACAATCTTCGTTCCTTCACCTGCATATGGTAGAATTTCTTCATTCGTGCCGACCGCGATTATTTTATTATCCTGAATGGCAACCGCCTCTTTAACGGAAAATTCAGAATTCACAGTAACCACTTCTCCATTTATGAAGATCAATGTCGCTCTCAAACGATCACCTCCCAAATGGGACGCAGGGACATGTCCCTCGCCCCAGCCTTCTCTTACTTTTCATGACCAGCAGCTGAGCCGTCTTTTGGGACAAGGTGCCTGTCCCCATGTCCCTGACAAATCCGCACTGCCGTCGAATAAAGGAGCTCCACCCCTTTTTCGATATCATCCATCTTGGCAAACTCCAGTGGGTTGTGGCTGATACCTTTTTCACAGCGGACGAAGATCATTCCGTAATCGCTGATATAGGACATGAACAAGGCATCATGGAAAGGACCGCTCATTAAGGTCGGTGAATCCAGTCCAAGCTTTTCATCTTCCTCTTTCATAATGCCTTTGATCCAGTCTGCACAATATCTCGGCTCGCTCCGGGTATCTTCTTTAATCTCGTATTTAAGGTTGTAACCGATTGCCGTCTCTTCGATGATTTGATAGAGTTTTCCCTCAAGTTTCGTGCGCGCTTCCACGTCTATATCACGAAGGTCTACGGTGAACTCCACCTTTTCAGCAATGATGTTTCTTGAGTTCGGGAATACCTGCATACTGCCTACCGTTCCTACTGTGGTTTCGGTTCCTTCTCTTTTAACCAGATCATCGAATTTCCGAATGATCTCCGAAGCACCCACAAGGGCATCCTGCCTCATCGTCATCGGCACCGATCCCGCATGACCTGCGAATCCTTCGAGAGTGACGGTCAGCCAGATTGGCCCGGAGATGCCTGATACAATTCCGACTGGTTTTCCCTTCTCCTCAAGGACCGGCCCCTGTTCAATATGTAACTCCAGAAACGCTGCGATATCACCTTTTTGGTATACAGGACTTGCGGTTACATCCGTCTCGACCCCGAATTCCTTCAACGCCTCTCTTCTCGTCACGCCCTGCTTGTCTTTACGGTCCAGCTCGCCTTCCTCAAGCATCCCGGCTATAGCCCGGACTCCAAACACACCTTTGTTAAACCGGCACCCCTCTTCATCGGAAAAACAAATCACCTCAATGGTCCGGTCCGGGACGATTCCATTGTCCTTCATACTATGAACCACCTCGATTGCTCCCAATGCCCCGGCTGTCCCGTCAAATCTCCCCCCATATGGCTGAGAGTCTATGTGTGAGCCGAGCATTAGAATCGATTTTTCCTTGTCGGCCCCTTCAATCCTCCCAATCAAGTTTCCAAAGCCGTCAACCTTTGCCTTCAAACCCGCCTCTTCCATCCAGCCTTTCACCACTTCCACTGCCTGGCGATCCTCCTTGGAATGGGCCAAGCGGCAAACGCCTGTCTCCCCGATCTTCCCGATTTCAGCTAACTCTTCTAGATGACGCTTTAATCTTTCTCGATTGATTGACATAGAATCATCCTTCGCTTACATATTTTATTGACTTAACTTAAGTTTATTTTGAAAAAGCTTGTTTATCATTAGACACTTTGTCTATAAAAGATCTTGTGATTCGTACAGAATGACAAATAGAATGAAATTTCAGAAAAATTAACAGACACTTCTATTTATTGAATACCGGACATCAACCCCCTTTCGACTTCCTAGACTAGTTTCTAGAACATTTTCACTAAATCCTGCCAGACTTTTGAAAATGAAGCGATATACATAGGGGTTTTCGCCGACACTGATACTTTTTTGACAACAGGTTCCCTATCCCGCTGTCAAATACTTGCCATGAAGAAGATAATCCGGCCGTTTTTCACGAAAATCCAGCCGAAATCATGATAAATCCAGCCGCTTCCGAAAAAAATCCGGCCGATTTACATAAATTGCAAATCACAATACATCATTAACCTCACCAAAAAAAAGAGAGAGGCCACTCGCTATGCGAATGATCTCTCTACTTCGATATGCATCTCATCGTCATACCTACGAACATGCTTCAACCACTTGCTCAACCGACTTTAAGCTTTCATCCAGATCACTGATTCACCGCTCTCTTAGCTCGCTGCTTTGAATAAATCAGCATTCCTAAGAATATGAGCACCGACGCCAAGATCAGTCCCAGTGAGACAGAAGAAATGGATAACATTTTGAAAATGACGCTGACTGCTACCACCATGTACAAAACAGCCAGCATCTTTTTCACATGAACCCCTGAAAAACGTTTCAGCTGGATGGAGCCAATCGGCGTTCCGATCAAGGCACCGATAATCAGCATGATTCCATGACGGTAATCGAGTGCTTCTCCTACATATAGGTACGAGCAGATTCCCGACAGCACGATGATGGAGGCTGCCGATATGCTGGTTCCGATTGCTTTCGTGAGATCCACCTTCAGCCATTTAGAGAGGAGCGGGGTCATGACAAATCCACCGCTTACTCCCATAAGAGACGAGATGACACCGGTGAAAAGACCGATCAAGGGAGCAACAGATACTCCCTTTGCTTTTGCTTCCTTTTGTCGTTTGCTTAAAAACTGATAAGAAAACCAGCTTAATATTCCAATATAGACAATGGAGATCACCGTAGAAGCTCCATTGATTGAATCGAGCCACTTCACAAATGGCACGGTGATGACTGACCCGATCACTCCGAATACCCCAAGGACAACCGCTAACTTCCCATTTACATTTTTCAACCGAATGTGTGACACTGTCCCCGTCACAGTCGACCCCAATGTCAGCATTAAGGAAAGAACGATTGCCTGACTCGGTTCATAGCCAAGTACAAGTAAGGTTGGTGTGAGAACAATTCCGCCACCAATGCCAAAAAAACCGGAAATGATGCCGATGACTGCTCCGCCTATGATAAATAAAAACCATTCCATCTTGTTGGTCACTTCCTTCGTCTAACATTATACCTTTCCTTAAGCTATAATAGAAATGAATAAAGATAATGTAGGCGATTACTATTTGTAATGGAGGGTCTCTATGCAACTGGACTGGATTCGTACTTTTGTCACTCTCGCCCAGCTTCAGCATTTTACGAAAACAAGTGAATTCCTGAATCTGTCTCAACCGACCGTCAGTGTCCACATAAAGAAATTGGAACAATCCTTAGGAATAGAACTCATCTACCGTTCTTCTGCCAATCAGGCTTTTCAATTAACACCTGCGGGGATTCAAGTGTTTGAACAAGGAAAGAAGATGTTGGAACTGTGGAGGACGATGGAACAGGTCACACAGAAGACTGAGGAAATCCTCTTAAGGATCGGGGCCACTCACACCGTCAGTGACGTACTTCTTCCCGACTTTGTCAAAAAAATAAAGTTCCTCTATCCACACGTCCGCCTTCAGCTGATGACCCACAATCATGAAACCATTGTAGAGGCACTGAATCACAAAGATCTCGACCTTGCCCTTGTGGAAGGAACAAGGGGACTGGAGCCCTTTCAACTGGAAGTGATCAGCCATGACGAACTGCGTTTCTTCGCCAGCAGCCGCATGAACCTTCACTCTTCTCCCCTCATCCTCAGGGAAATCGGATCAGGGACGAGAGAATATGCCGATGATTTTCTGAGATCCGAACGAATCGTGCCGAAAGAAATCCTTGAAGCCAGCAGTCATTACTTAATCAAACAACTCGCAGTAAGGGGGCTCGGCATCGCATTTCTATCAAGTTCCTTGGTCAAAGAAGAAGTGCTTCAAGGAATGCTCGTCCCCATTGACCCTTATGTCATCAACCGGCCATTTTATTCGGTGTACCCTGAAAATGGAGAGGCGGGATCAATTGTGAGAGAGTTGGTCCAGTTGATCGCGACTCCTTCATAATAGAGAGGGACGGACCTCCGCTTCCACACGAAGCAAAGGTCCGTCCCTCATAAATATCACTCACTAGATCGAAGCCACAGTTCCATCTCAGCATCCAATTCTTTAACGGCATCCAGCTTTCTGTCATACAGTGGATTCAGCTCATCATATTCAATATGACCTGTCTCCATGGCTAGATCAATTTCTCTTATCATGTTTTCCAGTCTTTCAATTCTTTTTAAAACTTTGGCCTGTATTACTTCCTCCTTTATACTTCCAGGTTTTTGTACTGGTTTCTCAACCCTTACATCAATAGACTCCTCCCTCTCCTTCAGGCTCTGCTTCTTCTCTTTTTCACGCTTATACTCATCGTAATTCCCATGATAGCTTCTCAGGGAATAGTCCTCTACAGCAATGATCCTCTCTGCCATCCGGTTGATAAAATAGCGATCGTGGGAAATGAAGAAAATCGTACCATCGAAGTCTTCGAGGGCTTCCTCAAGGGTTTCGATTGAATCAATATCCAGATGATTCGTCGGCTCATCGAGTATCAGTAAATTGATATCCTGAAATAACAGCATGGCAAGCTTTAACCTGATTCTTTCCCCACCTGAGAGATGCTTTATTTTCTTGAATACACTGCCTTTGTAAAACATAAATTTCGCCAGGTATTCCCGAGCCTTTCCTTCAACTATGGAGATATCCTCCCGGAAGCAGTCCAGAACCGTGACTTCCTCATTATTAAAAGCAATAATTTGTGGCAAATAGGCCGCCTTTACATTCGCACCGAATTTTAACTCACCTTCATCCTGCCGCTCTTCCCCTACAAGCATTTTTAAGAAAGTGGTTTTCCCGCTTCCATTCGGACCCAGCAGGGCCTACTCTTTCACCAAAATGAATCATGGCATCCGTGTTGTCAAAAATCCTTTTATTCCCATAGCGTTTAGAAAGCCCCGCCGCCTTGATGGTTTCATTTCCAGATCTCTCTGCAGCTCTCACATCAAGCCTCATATTCCTTCTTTCAAAAACTGGCTTATCAATGTGATCCATCTTATCCAGCTTTTTTTGAACGCTCGCAGCTCTTTTAAAGAACTTGGTATTGTCAGCCCGCATCGCCCAGTCACGCAGATTCAACACGGTCTTTTCCATGCGATTGATCTTCTTTTGTTGTTCTCTGAAATGCTCGAATTGAATGCGCATATTCTCTTCTTTTTGATGAATGAAGGAAGAATAATTGCCTTTATACGAAATCGACCTCTTATCCTCGATTTCCATGATCTTTGTCACGACGTTATCCAGAAAATAGCGGTCGTGGGATACAATGATAACCATTCCCTTGTAGTTCTTCAGATAGCCCTCCAGCCATTCAATCGATTCCATATCAAGATGATTGGTCGGCTCATCCAATAGAAGGATATCGGGTCGATGAATCAACAGCTTCCCAAGGACAACGGTTGTCTTCTCCCCACCGCTCAATAAATCAAAGTCCCTTTTCAAAAAACTCTCCGAAAGCTTTAGTCCTGTGCACACCTTGCTTACTTTCTCGTCCCTTTCATATCCGCCCTTCACTTCAAATAATTGAGTCAGATCGCTGTATTTATTCAGGGCTTTCTCTAGCTCCATTCCCTGCAATACCCTCATCTGCTCTTCCAACTCACGCATTTCCTGCTCAATTCCGTCCACCTCCTCAAACGCCAAATTGAGCACATCGATGACTTTCAACCCTTTCGGATAAGCAGGAGACTGTTCCAGATAGGCTGTGGTCGCTCCCCTCGACATATGAATGTGGCCTTCGTCATATCCATAACTCGATGTCTGAGGGTAACCAGGATAGTAATTCATCGGCTCGATGCCTGCAATCAGCTTCAAAATGGTGCTCTTCCCGCTTCCATTTGTCCCGACGATTCCAACCTTATCCCCCTCATACACTTCCAGTGATACATCCTCCACGACCAGCGTCGCTTCCATATATTTTTTTATCCCATTCAATTTTAGTTCCAACATACGCGTTCCTTCTTTCATCCATATTTGACGTTACACTTTTATGGATGGCGATAAGAAAGACCTTCACTTCTATTCATTTGTGAAATAAAAAAGACCGTAAGAAGAGGCTCTCTTCTTACGGTCCAGTATCATCAATGTATAATTATTTTCATAAAGTGCCTAAGCAGCAGGCGCATGCCTAAAAAAGCATTCCACTGCCAAATAGGATCCAGACAGGACTGGATTCTTTATGAATGATAATCATCCCGATATCAGTAAAGTAAGTTACCTTCTAATTGCCCTGATTCCATAAAGAGCATAACAAATAGACCTATCTCCGTAGGCACTTTCACGCTCATTACAAAATCCGTATTAATTTAAAAATAAATTAATTAATTAGCAATTAGTTGGTTCCATAAACTTACTTTCCCTCCCCAAAAATTTTCTTTATTATCTCACTTTTTTATATTTTTGTAAATAGGCAGAGCGGTGGCCCCGGGTCCCATTACCCTCTCAAAAATGCAACGGTTTCTGCTATCCCCTGTTCATAGGATGTGTGCTGCCGCTTGCCCAACAATCCATCCACCTTTTCTCCAGAGAGAATGGTAGGTTCCGAGTTAATATACTGCATCTCCAACGCCTCACGCATCCCCTTCCCTGCAAAAAGGGAGAATACGGCAAACATCGTTTTTGAAATGGAGTACAGCCCCTTTTCTTCTCCCAGCTGCCTTTTTAGGATCTGCTCTACTTCGTTCCCGGTTATCGGTGCGACGGCAGGTATATTCCAATTTTGGCCGTATGCTTCATCAAGACTGGCCAAGTCGACCATCGCTTTCGCCCCATCCCTGGTATACATGAATTCACGTACAACATTCTTCGGACCGACAAATCCCGCTTTTTTCTTTTTCAAAAGCTGTTCTAATGTGAAGTGGATATAGGTGTTGGTAGCATTCGGTCCATAAAAGTCGGGAAAATGGCAGATAAGTGCCGGAACAGAAGATTGCTTGATCATGCGGTCCATTTCTAAGCGCAGTTTGCCTTTTCGTGTATGAGGATGTTTTTCTCTATCTTCGGTCAGAAATGTACCGCCACTTTTTCCGTAGGCATAGATATTGTCTACCACGGCCAACCTTGCGTTGTTTTGTTCCGCTGCAAGGATGATGTTTCCTGTAATCGTACTTAATTTATGCTTCCACTCTTCATACGGAATGTTTAAAGCATGAAATATGATTTCACTACCCTTCGCAGCATGAATAAGCTGGTCTTTATTTTCTGCGTCCCCAGTATGGATCTTTACAAGTTCCTTATCGCCAAATAAACCGTCCAACTTCTCTTTCCCTCTTGCAAATGCAACGACCTCTATCCCCCGGCTAACCAACTCCATGACAAGAGCATACCCCATTCCTCCAGAAGCACCTACCACCATTGCCTTTTCCATTAAAAGTCCCCCTTTAATTAACCACTGGTCAAATACTCCCAAAAAATTTTATCCTATTGATTTCAGGATAAAATTCACGTGCGATTGTGCAAGGTTCTCAACTTCCGCGTAAGTTTCATCACAACGGCAGTAATGACTGACAAACCCGTGTAGTGCCAGGAATATTGACCATGTCTGCTGGATCGTGATCTCTTTGTTGCTTAGCTGGATAAGCGCTTGAGCAAATTTTTCATAGGATTCGTTGGGTCCCTTGTTCACGTAGCTCTTGACTTCCTCATCCTCAAGCAGAAACATCATTTCATACTGGCTTTTATGACTCAGGCCGAATTGAATGAAGGCGAGAAGAATCCCCCTCAATTTCCCTATGTTATCCACATCCTGATCCATCACTTCATCCAGCCACTGATCCAACAGCTTAAAATCCGTTTCGATCATGGCATAGAACAATTCTGCTTTATTTTTGAAATGGTAGTAGATGGAGCCGTGACTGTACCCAAGCTCAGACGCAATCTGCCTCATGGACACCTGCTGATAGCCCTTCTTCCGAAAAAGCTCCCGTGCCGCCGCCATCACCATTTCCTTCGTTAACTCCTGTGCTACTGCTTTTCTCGGTGACATACATTACTCATCCTTTTTATTGACCAGTGTTTAATTAAATAGTACTCCGTTCATGATGTGGATGTCAAGGGATTTTTTACCAATAAGAGGGACGGACCTCCGCTTAGCTGGAGGTCCGTCCCTCTTAATTATTTACCCAAAAAACCACCCTCTGATTTGATCAGCTGCCCGGTGATCCATCCTGAGTCATCGCTTGCTAAAAATCGGATTAACTTCGCTGCATCCTCGGGTTCACCTAAACGTCCCATTGGAAACATCGGAAGTAATTGGTCCCTTAACTCCTCATTGATCCACCCTGAGTCGGTCGGACCGGGATCAATGGAATTGACGGTGATGCCGATCGGTGCGAGGCCAACGGATAATGGCTCCGTGATGGCGATCAACATTCCCTTTGATGCGATATAGGCAAGGTTATTGGGATCCGGCCCCTTTGAAACCATGTTGATGATCCGCCCGTCTTTTCTTTCAGGAAACGCTACTTCATATCTCTTCGCAAACTCCATCGTCAGCATGAGGGTACCGCTATTGTTCACTTGATAATGCTTATCCAGAATGTCTTTATTCAACGTCCGGAAATTAGCCGGTGATTCGAATGTGGCATTGTTCACTAGTATACTTGGTGTTCCCAGAGTTTCCTCCACCCGCTCCATTATTCGACGAGGCGATCCGTCTTCGCTCAGGTCAACCTCCATATGAAAGGCCCGTACGCCCATTTGTTTTAATTCTTCACATAAGGCATCCGGAAACTCATTCTCTACTCCATTCCCACTCGCCTCATCAAAAGAGGTCCAATGGGTAAGAAATATATCAGCCCCGGCATCAGCAAGCGAACGGCAAATCGCTGCCCCTATCCCTTTTGAGCGACTCGCTCCTGTCACGATCGCCACTTTTCCTTTTAGATTGGTCATTTCATCTTCCTCCTATTTTGAAAGGAAACTAAATGGTGTCACTAAGAGATGTATCTATCCCGGTACAAAAAAAGCGGATACAAAGGTATCCACTCCGGGTGTCGGGTATTCAATCACACCAGGTGCTCCTTGTATATGATGGTTAAACAGACACACTTCTCCCATCAAGTGATAGGATCATTGTCTATTAATCTCGTTCATCATTACAAGATTGTCCACATGTCTGATTGAAGTCCCCTTTCGTCTACACCTCTCACTTTGAAGTATAATGGAATTTTTTTCAATAGACAATCTATGGTTTTCGAAAAAGTTTCCTTTGTTTCATATAATCAACCGCCTTGGTCTTATTCTTCTGCACAGAGACATACTCTGCTTCCTTTTTCTCCCGATAAAAGGAATGAAATCGTTCCTCAGAAAGATTGCCATCCGCAATGGCTTTCTGGACGGCACAGTCCGCTTCGTGAACATGTGCGCAGTTAGAGAACTTACAACCCTTTGATCGTTCTGTGATATCATCATAACCTACCAACTCGAGATCTTTCCTATTAGAAGACAATGTGCAACTTCCTTCCTCTCATTTAATGAATTTGACACTACACGCCAAGCTTTCACCATCATAAATCCATCTTCGCAAACTGCCAGAAGAAAAAAGCCCAGAAAAGAATTTCTGAGCTCTTCAAATCAATTTCCCGTACCGCCACCGGAGTCACGACCGCCTCCCATCGTGTAATTCCGATCTTCACCCGGTTTAGCATCAGGATGGATTCCCTGCACATGCCGGTCATTCCCTCTCTTCTTACGCCTGATATCAATGAGTAACGCGAATAATAACGTGCCTGTAATCAAGATCACAAACCACCACATCATTCATCACCCCTTATACAGAGTATGAAGGCACATTGAATTTATCTCTTATTTCGATATCAATTGGATGGTGCTTCCCCGCATCAAAAATCGATATAAAACGGGTGTTTCGTTTCATCCAAACAGTATTCGATTCTCTCCCTGAAGTTCTTCCAATTGACCATATCCAAGGCCTCCTCAACCGGAAAGAACGCGACTTCAAGACTTTCCGAAGAAGTTGTCGGTTTCCCTCCGACCGGCCTGGCTAAAAACAGTGTGTTACAGATCGAACGGCTTACATTCTGAAACACCCCGCAAAATTTGACTATTTCAATATCGATCCCACTTTCTTCCTTCGTTTCCCGGATGGCCGCTTCCTTCAGTGACTCGCCTTCTTCCACTTGTCCTCCCGGCATTTCCCATCCTCTTCGGGGTCCTTTGATTAACAGGATTTCCCCTTTTTCATTCTGTACGATGGTCGCTGCTGAGATGATGTGTTTGGGTGGTGAATAAATAGTTTGTGTAGGTTGATTATTTGGAATCAAGAAACTTCTCCTCCTCTTTCTTATTACTACCAATTATTTCAAAAAAGAAAAAAGAACTCAATCGTTGTTTTTATAAAAACTGGAAAATCGTGATACTGGTTCCCGGTTTTATTTTTACCTGGTATGAGGCACTGCTTTTCATGATAGGCATGCTTATTGGTTAAGCTATCCAATCGCTATCAAGTCTCCAAAACAATATCAGCACTTTCCCATGGACGAAAGGTATTCATATAATAATCTTCAGCCTTCCAATATCTCTTTGCAAACTTGTCCCGGTTCTGTTTAGCAGTCTCTGCTTCCCGCATAAACCTCTTTTCCCGGGGGCAATCCAAAAAGATGAGTTGGTGATAGAAGTCTGCCCATTCCTTCCTTTGGAGAAAGACACCCTCCACGATGATGAGACCCGACTCAGGAAGCGTAATCGTTCTACAATCTCGGGTATCCGTATCTGGATCATAATACGGAAGGGTGATTTCCTTGTCCTGTTTCAGCTTTCTAAAAAAGTTTTCTCTTAACCAACGAACGTCCCATTGCAGGTGAAAATATTCATACCACTCTTCAAATCCAGTATGATACCGTTGACTGCGTTCAACGATGTGGTCATCGATATGAAAGATATGGTGATAGATCTTTTCTTTTTTCAGGCTATCCCTCAGTTGTTCCACGAACGTTGTTTTTCCAGAACGGCTTAAGCCGTCTATTCCTAAGATGGTTCTGTCATTGGATTGAATCGTAGCCAGGAGTTCCTTTATATCAAATTGGGTTTTCATAATGTTCTCCCTATTTTTTATAGAATCAGTCGCTCTGCAAGGTCGCATCGATTGCTTATATTTCTTCCTTCTCTCATAAAAACCCCAAGTTTCATGTATGAAATGGCTCTTTTTTTAAAATAGCGGACTTTGAGGGATGTATGAGTATGCGGCAAGAAGTATGGAGGTCGTTCGAGTACAGTTATGATCCCGTTTTAGCCACATTTGATCCGGATTCAGGATTTATGAACCGGAATCAGGATTTATGAACCGGTTTTCAATGTTTATGGTCCACTTTTTTAATATATGAACATCTTGTCGAATATTCTTTATATAGGTTCAAGGTCCGTCCCTCTATCATTAAAAGCTGTCTTCATATATCACTGTGCGATCTTGATTGTAGATTGATAGGTGAAGTTCGTTGTGGATGGTGAGATTTCTTTTGCTTTTATCATAAAATAAGATCAATCCACGTTTACCTTGTAATGGTTGAGTGACCGTTGTGCCGTCATGAAACTTAACCTCGACTTCCTTTGCTTCGTCGAGGAGGCGCTCATCATTTATGATCACATGGGCATGGGGCATTCCGGTACTGCTCAATCCGAGGTTCACTTTTTGTTCGTCGTTCCCACTCCAACCGACATAGTCTTCTATCAACTTATCATTCTCGTTGTTGGAAAGATAATAGATCCCATTTTGAAGTAATAGGATGGTCGCGTCCTTTGTTTCTTCGATGGTTAAGGGATCGATATTATGTTCGCTGATAAAGTCATCCACTTCCTGTCTGGAAGGAGAAGTATAGTTGGTGTGTGCTTCTTGATTGGAACACCCGATGAGGGGAAAACCCACTAGTAAAAAGGCTATGAGTATTCTTTTCATAGAACGTTTCCTGCAGTCACATAGTCTACTAACTCCTGAACGGCTCCGGTACATACTTCAACCTCTGGCAAATGATAGAATGTCGTTGTTTGAGCAAAGTCACTTACTTCGTCATGAGGGGAATATAAGATGAC
This sequence comes from Rossellomorea aquimaris, assembly GCF_003315075.1. Classification (GTDB taxonomy): domain Bacteria; phylum Bacillota; class Bacilli; order Bacillales; family Bacillaceae_B; genus Rossellomorea; species Rossellomorea aquimaris_C. The sequence continues at coordinate 61,672 of NZ_QNRJ01000011.1, read as the reverse complement.
TCGTTTATTGAGGCCAAGAGCTATCCCTAGTTCAACATGACTCCCTTTTCCCCCGGGCAACAAAACGAGGAGGACATCGGATTTGATGATGGCCTGTTTTTCCTTTTCACCAATCTTTTTCAGCTCCTCAACGGTCGAAGCCCTGCTATTCTGAGTCCAGTCATATGTATGGATATACCCTTTTCGTTTCAAACGTTCACTGACATCTCGTACTTGCTTTATGTTATGAAAGCTTGAGGCAACATAAAAGTTCATGTGATGCTCCTTTCTAATTGAAATCACAACCTGATTTTACCATAATATCTCAATTAAAAAAGGGGAACACCCGCTCAACCAGGAAGCTCCCTTCAGAATTTGCAGGATGGAAAAAAGGATGCTTACCCACCCGTATAAACACTTGCACAAGTTCCGGCTGCCGGCTCATAATAACAATGATTTTTAAATTGACCGGAAAAAGGTTGATCGTACCAGGTTGGGGGACATGGGGCATAGGGGTTGAAATACCAAAGAGCATATTTCGCCGGGTGCTGGGCCCAATAATCCAAATTCTTTTTGGCTAATCTTTTTTCAACCGACCTCGCTCTGTTATAAAAGAGATTCCCTTTTTGAACGGCTTCAAAGGAGTAATTTCCTCCCTGCACATGAAAAATGACCTGCCGGATACTTCTCACCTTTTTAAAATCTAAACAATCCGCTTTCGCACGATTCACGATGACATTTCCGACATACAACATCCCTTGTTTTCCTTCGCCCTCGGCTTCCGCTCGCATCATCCTCGCCATCAAAGCAACATCTGCATCTGTGTATTTGACTCTTGGCATTTTTTTCACCTCAGAAACATTTTATGAAAAAAGCCCACTTTGATGTCATTATTTATAAAATAGGAGCGGTTAGTTTTTTAAAATTTGATAAAAACTTTGTCCCATTCGACTTGGCTGAAGTCACTATCACTACTCAAACATTAAAAGCCTTGGATCCTTGCCACCATGCACCAGTATAGAATGTAGCTGTCCTCTATGATGGATGCCAATGCAATCTCGGCCTTTGTTGAATGAGCGCTCGACACTTACCTCTTCTTCCGTTCATTTCCCCTTTTAAGATTTTCACTTGTTTCCCTTCATATTCGATGAAAACAGATTGATCTTTATTGATCCGATACTGAAAAGGAGCTTCACCTAAACGGTTTCTTTTGTCGGTATTGTCCATGTTTATCCTCCATTTGTTGTATCTTCTGGTTATTCATCGTGCGCTGTGATTTCCGTATAATCACTTCCAGCAATGATTTCATGCTCATTCATGCTTGTCCATTTTCCAATCGATACTTCTGGATGTTTCTCTATATAGCTCTGAACGATTTCAAATCCGATTTTATAGTTGGCCCATTGTGGAATACCTTTTGAAGGATTTCCGCTTCTGAGACCTAAGTAAAGTCTTGGATCGCCTGTATCCCCGATTTCCATTAATTCCTTCACTATTTTTTCTTTTGTTTCTGCATTCATCGGTTCTTTCCAGGGTACTTCGATTTGTGGATAGAGGCTACTTGCAAACACATCTGCTTTCCCTTCCATCACAACGGCACCCAATATATTGTGCATCATGCCTTCATTGCTTTCTCCCTCAATGGCATGGTTATATTCGTGGGCAACCGTATACTTCAATATGTCTTTATCGAATGATGCCGAAAGCTTCAACACAATCACATTCTCGGCCAAGACGATTCCTTCGACACCACCCATTTCTTCCACAGTGAACGTGTCTTCAGGATTTGCCGGTAAGATAAAAATTTTCTTATTGTCTCCCGGAAGCTGCTTTGCCGATTTGATTAACGCTTCCTTGATGATCTGATCGGTGGAATCTTTATCCCTTATCAAGTCAGCGATTGTTTCTTCTAACTTGTCCAAATCATTCGTGTGCTCAAAAGGATAAGCTAAGCTGAAACCTTCCATATCGGACAGCTCTTTGAATGGTTCAAAAACCTGGTCAATGTACACCGTCTCATTGCTGCTTCCAGATTTCTCCCGGACGCTGCTAATGTATTCCTTCATTTCATCATACATGTAAATAATCTCGAACTCCTGTTCATCTTGTGTGAATGTAATCGGAGCTTCCTGTTTTTTCTGATGCACCGGTTGATCATTTGAACAGCTTATGAATAACAACGATATCAATGATATGAGTAGTGTCTTTCCTAATGGTTTCATTCTTCTCTCTCCTTTCAGATTAAAATGCGCATATTCATTATAAAGCAGGGATAAAATTCCATTTTATTACTTCTATACGTATATTTTTGGGAAAAGTTTCATTCTTCCATTAAAAAAGCATGAACCTGGTGGGAACATGCTTTTCTAATAGATATAGGATATTATTCTATTTTTTATAGAGGAGTGTCGGTGACAGTCTGAAAGGATTCAGACCCTAATTTCATAATAGGGATTCTTGTCGTTTCTATCGAGGTTCATCCTTCTGATCCTTACCAGGCCATCTTCGCTTCGACCAAGTCGGATAGTGTTTTTTCAGCTTGATAGAATCCGTATAGTGGTTGATTGTTTAATATGATTTTATTTGCTTTTTTCAGATAGCTTCTCGCTTCTTGATGATGATTCTGCAGATGGGCAATGATGGCTTTGCCTCTGTAGTAGGAGACGGGTTCTATGTTGGAAAGCGAGTTCTGAAGTTGAGTGATTTCATGGGTGTTGGCTTCACCGTGTAAAAAGTGGGATAACTGCTTCATATGAATGAGAAATGTCATGTGAAATTTATTTTTTCTCGTGATGGGAATCTCACGATATGGAGACATGGCTTCTTCAGCGGATGGAAAGCCATGCTGCTCAATTTCAAAGTAGTAGTTCATCAAGAAAAACTGCACATTCTCCTCTACTGGTTCCTTTTGTTTTGCTTCTTGTATAAAATCCCGATTCCATTCAAGAGGATGCTTTCTACTGAGCATCTCTCTCATGATAACTAATTCTTCCATTAACCTGCCTGCTTCCTCATTCTTTTTCATCAATGTGAGGAGAATATAGCCGTCGGTCCGCATACTTGTTTTCAGGGGCACAATAGTAGCGGCGAATATACAGGCATTCATGATGGCAAGAAAGAAGAAAAACTCATAGGATAGCACTCCGTATAATAGATAAAAGATGATTCCTGCTAAAAACGATAGAATCGGTCCACCTGCTGCAAATGCTGCCCATTTAGGGATAAGGGCTTCCTTATCTATACGGGGCGGCACCATCATGGCCACTCCACCAAAGAAAAACCAGCGCTTATTTCCTCTTAATTTGATACCATTTTTCGTTTGTTCAAATTGGATCGGCCCGAATGCTAAAAAACCAAATTCAAACCCATTCCACCTCCCTGCCATCACATGACCGAGTTCATGCAGACCAACCGCAAGCAACCATGCCAGGAAAAGACCTCCGATCACGGCAGTCATTTCCCTCGTTGGCTCGTTCCAAACCCCTATTGAAAAAAGGAAAAACCCGAGAAGAGATACCCATTTTGGCGTAAAGAAAGACTTCATTTTTAAAAACTCCCAACTCATTTTTTCATAAAAGCAATCACCATGGCATGGTGATTGCTCATCCTTACTATTAGTTCATCACCCATTTATCCTTCAAGAATAGGATTCTGCCAATCACAAATATGACTAGCATAAAGAGAAGGTTGCTTCCGAACGTCAGGAAGAGATGCTGATAATCGATTACACCCATGAACAGTTCTTTAAATTGGCTGAACAGGTTCAGGACCGGAATGGCAAAGTGTTGGAAAGATAGTTCATTCAGTCCAACATTCGTGATGATCATACCGGGAAAGGCTGCGAGCATCATGATCGGCGCGCTATAGCTTTGTGCTTCCTTGACGGTTTTCCCGATAATGCTGGTGATCATTTGCAGTGAGGCAACGAACACTGCATACACGATGGTGAGAAGCAGGGAAAGGATGATGATCATATACACATTATCTCCAAAGGATACGGCCGCTTTAAGGTTTTCTGTAAAGAGGCTGATTTCAATCGCCAGCACGATCAGCGTTACGATTCCCGTGACCACACCCACTGTCGAGATGGTCAACCATTTTGCCAACAGAAGAGTAGAACGTTTGACCGGTGTCATGAGTAAGGCTTCCATCGTCTTCTTCTCTTTTTCACCGGCAAACAAATCCGCTGCAGATGGACCCGTTCCCACCCCTATAGAAATAGCCAATATCAATGGGACAAGGAAGGCCAGTAGGAACATGCTTGTGTCATCATCTGACATTTCCTGTTGAGTGATGACAAAGGGCTCAATGAGTGAAAGGTCCGTCCCTTGAGATTCCAGCCTCTCAGCTGTCACTTGTTTCTCATAGGCGGTCAATGCATTAGTGACAATATTCATAAGGTTACTGGATTTTTGGCTTAAGGAGTCGCCGATGATGGTTACATCTGCTTCTTTTCCTTGTTCAATGTTACGTATGAAATTAGGACTTACAATCATGGCGGCAAGGGCATCCCCCTCTTCAAGGGACTTTTCGGGATCAGCAGCCTTCACGATATCAATCGCTTCATACCCTGAAAATAGATCTGTCACTTCTGTACTAACAGTTGAATCGACGGCAAGGGTGTACGTTTCCCCTTCGTCATCGGAAACCATATTTTCATAGAAGAATACAAGCCCGCTCATCATGAAGATGGGCAGAAGGACCGTCAGCAACAGGGTTCTCCGATCGCGGAAGCTGTCCTTCAATTCTTTCAAATAGATATTAAGAAGCATAGTGTTCATCCCCTCTCACCAGCTTGCTCATAAAGATATAGTTCAGATCCCGGCTCTTTTCTGTTTGGTAGAGGTGCTCGATGTCGCCGTGATACACCAATTCCCCTTTATGCATCATCGCTACCTTGTCGCATAGCAAGGACACTTCCTCCATGATGTGACTGGAGAAGACAATCGTCTTTCCTTCGCGCTTCAGCTGATGGACGAGCTGGCGAAAGACGTTGGAAGATGTAATGTCCAATCCTGTCGTTGGTTCATCGAACAGGATGATGTCAGGATTGTGGATCAACGTTCTCGCGATGGCAACCTTCTGGCGCATTCCTTTCGAGAAGCCGGAAACTCTCCGGTCAAGATAATCCCTCATGCCGAACATCCTTGCCAGATCATCGATGCGCACCTTCGTTTCGTGCTTGCTCAATCCATATAACAGGGCAAAGTATTGAAGATTTTCCCGGGCGGTCAATCGGTCATAGAGTCCTGTTTCCCCTCCGAATAGCACACCGATTTTCGTCTTGATTTCATTCGGACTCTTGATCGTATCGTATCCCGCTACTTGCACATAGCCCTCGGTAGGCGTCAGAAGGGTCGCGATCGTTCGGAGCAGGGTTGTCTTTCCGGCCCCATTTTCCCCTAACAAACCAACGACCTCACCCTTTTTCACTGAAAAAGAGACATGTTTCAGCGCTGTGACATACTTCTTCTTGTCCTTGAACTGTTTCGTTACTTCGTGTATCTGTATCACTTTCTCTCACCTCATCCATTTATTATCTTAGGTCCATCATACAAACAAATAAGGAAACAATCTCCACTTATGTCGTGAAAAGTCCATTTCATGTCGTGAAAATACCAAATTCTTCTTTGAAAATGGTAAAATAAAGGGACTTCAGAAGATGCGAGGCGAGAAGAAATGAAAATCGGTCTAGTAGACGATCGGATGATAGATTTAGATAAATTGAATGGCATCATTTCCCGCATAGAGAATGTGGAGATTGTCTTCTCCACCACTTCGGCAGAAGAAGCCTATGATCAGATCAAGAAAGAAACGATTGACGTGCTGATAGCCGATATTGAGATGCCTCATTTGTCAGGTTATGAGCTGGCGGATATCATTCATTCCCATGCCCTGAATATTTCCGTGATATTCGTTACGGGAAACAGCGGCTATGCCGTCCATGCCTTTGAATTGAATGTACATGACTACATCATGAAGCCCTATACCAATGATCGATTGATGAAATCCATCGAGCGGCTGATGGAAAAGTCAAGGTCCGCTGAATTGACAGGAAGACTCTATTTAAAGCAAAAGAATGATATCCATATTGTGCAGAAGAAGGACATTGTCTTTATTGAACGTTCCGGTCGATCGACTACGATCTACACCAAGGATGAAGAAATCAAAACCTATCTCACCTTGAATGAACTCGAGGGTGAATTACGCGAGCGGGACTTCATCCGATCCCACCGTTCCTTCATCATCAACATTCACTACGTCAAGAACTTCTCTCTTTATGCGAAAAACTCATATGTGATCACATTTGAAGGACTCGACAAGCAGGCCATGATTACAAAGGAAAAGGTCGATTTCCTGCAAAAATATTACTTTTAAAAGGTGGAAACGCTGTGAATTTTTATTGGGTTACACTCATCCTGCTCGGATTCGTGCATCTGCATGCACTTCTTTTGAATCTGCCTTGGGATGTCCCTTTCTATATAACATTTCTAGTAGTCTCACTCACTCTGTATATACTTTTTAGAAAAATACGGATCTCTTTCTTTAAACCAGATCTGAAGTGGAACGTTGCCCTTTTTCTCATACAGCTCCTCCTGTTGCTCCCTTACCTTGTGATGAAGACTTCCTGGTTTTACGGAGTATTTCTGGTGGTGTTCATGGGTATGGAATGTGTAAGGTGGGAAGTGTCAAATCGAATCGAACAGCTCTATAAAGAAAATGGCCAATTTGAAGAAGAGCGCGCTCAACTCATGGAAACCTTCCGTATCGTTCGCAGTGAGCGGCATGATTTTCTCAAGCATGTTTCCTCCATCCACTACATGCTCGAAAACCGGCACCATGAAGAGGCCACAGCCTACCTTGATGATTTGGTGGACGGGTATGAGGAGACGAATCTTTCCATTAAGGGTGAACGTGGAAGTATAGCAGGCATCCTACATCAAATGTACAGCCAGGGAAAGGCTTCGGGGGTGACGATGATTTACGATGTGGACATGCCCCTATCCACCCTGCCCATTCCGGATAAAAAGTTGGTGACACTACTTGGAAACCTGTTATCCAACAGCATCGATGCTTCCATTGAATGGCAGAATCACTACGGCAAATCATCAAACGTCACTCTTCAGTTCTACAAACGAAGCGGGCTGTACGTGCTGATCTGTCAAAATCCGAGCCTTCCGATTCCGATCCACATTCTGGATAAGCTTTATCAGAGCTACGGCCACACCACAAAGGGGGAGAAACACGAAGGGCTCGGTACCAGGGTCATTCAGGACACGGTGACCGATCACCAAGGGTTACTGGACTTCGTATATCGAGATGAAGAATTCACGGTGAAGATTAAATTTCCGGCCATACATTAGAAGTTTTATTGTATTTCATGTAAAGGTCCGTCCCTCGGATGTTTTCCAGTGTGCTCCATAAAGTTTTATCGAAATAATAAAGGGAAAAGAGAAGCTATGATCAATCACTTGAGAGGAGGAATTCCCATCTTTGGAGATTCGGGAGTTGCGTTATTTATCATCATACCGATGGCCGTTATCCTGGTCCTTATTGTAGCTACGATCCTCTTTTTTAAAAGGAAATCAGTGAAGGATAAGAATTTTTAAGGTTTCTGAGGTCAGGACGGGGTCATTGGGAATTCATAAATAAAGGGTTGGCCGAAGAGTCATGAATGCGACTTTCTGGCCAGCCCTTTTTAGCATTAATTCACTCTGGAAATCCATCATAGATAGAAAGAAAGTTAAAACATCATTCATGGATGTTGTTTTATGATCACAATCTTTCTGTACATCCCATGGAACATTACTGGGATGTCCTCTTTCACAGATAACGTTCCTTTATATTTTTCAACTAGCGCCTCGAAGCTCAGACCAATATCGGTACCGGCTAATTTGATCAGCGGCCTGAGAACCTTTTTAATAGGAGAAAGTCCTCTTCCTTCAGGCGCAAACTTATCGAAGAGGATCAACTCACCATCCTTCTTCAACACCCTGATCATTTCCTTGAGGCACTGATCTGCATCAGGTACGACGGATAGAATAAGACTCCCGATTACCACATCGAATTGATGATCGCGAAAGCTCATCTTCTGTGCATCCATTTTCAGAAATTGTACCCGGGAGTCCGGGAATTTCTTTCTGGCTTTTTCAAGCATTTCATTTGAATAGTCAATCGCGGTAATATTCAATGACTGATGATGGATCCATTCCAGGTCAGCTCCTGTGCCTACACCAACAAATAAGATTCGTTGATTTTCTTGAAATGCCTCTCCTTGAAATACCTGTTGCCGGGCTTTACGGAATACACCTGAGTTAAAAAACGTATCGTATATGGGAGACCAGAGTTTATATACCCATTCATTCCAACGATTGTTCATGATAAAACACCTCCCAAAATGACAAGGTCGATCATCAGTCTTATCTAATGCAAACACTTTGTGACCACGGTCTCTCCAACCTTGAATGATGAATTGCCTCATTGGATTTATGTGAAGAATGAGGAAGCCGTAGTTATTGGGCGGGACTCCCTTTTTGATCGTTTATTCTTTTCTGCGCCAGCCACGTACGGATCATGCTTGGAACGCCCGCTGCCATACTGACCATAAAACTCCACATGACATAGCGCCAATCCCCTGTGAACAGCGACACACCGATGAAAAATGCCAGTTGACCAACAAGCGCAAACCAGGAAGCAATCCATGCAAATTTCATATTTCCCTTCACTCAGACTCCTCCTTTCCACTTAAAATTAAACTATATGACCCTTCTCTTCCAATTATTTCAAAACATTTCCCCTAACTCAATCACTTTTATAAAATAAAAAAGAGGGACGGACCTTGCACTTCTGATTTGAAGTACAAGGTCCGTCCCTTTGTATGATCAATTTAAGACGGTTCGCTACTATAGAGGTCCGCTTCTATATGTTCAAAGAATGGACTCGGATCGCCTACGCTGAATAGCTGCAGCTCGTGCATGGCCCTTGTGCAGGCTGTGTAGAACAAGCGGCTGAGGCTTTCGTCACCATAGGATTGGGCGGATGCGTCATAAAGGATGACGGCGTCAAATTCGATTCCTTTTGCCAGGTAGGCCGGGATGACGATCACGCCCTGTTCGTATTCAAGGGAAGCGCTTTTCATGAGCTTGATGTCTTCTACACCGCTTAAGGAGGCGTATGCGGCTCCACTTTCTTTCGCAGATTTACAAATGACGGCTATGGAATGGTAGTCCCGGTCCTGCCATTCTTGTATTTTCGCTGCAATTCGTTCGTGAAGTTCATCGTGATCAGCGACCTGGGTGAGCACCGGTTTTTCCCCGTTTCGGTCAAATGGAGCTATCTGGTCACCGCCAGGCACAAGCCGGCGTGTGAACTCGATGATCGGCTTGGTCGACCGGTAACTCTGATTCAAGTTGATCACGTTGGTTTCATCTTGTCCGTAGAGTCCGGTCAGTGTGCTGAAATCCACATGCTCACGTGCATGGGCAAAGATGGCCTGATTAAAGTCGCCGAGCACGGTCATTTTGGCTGAAGGAAATAGACGCTTAATGAATTCGAATTGAAAAGGTGAATAGTCCTGAGCTTCGTCGATGAGCACATGCTTAATCGACGTATTGGACTGAAAGCCGAGTATCAGCTCTTTTAACAATAAAAAAGGCGTCGCATCCTCGTAGGACAATTCCCCTTCCTCGAGCATGTTCACAGTCGAACGGCAAATATCCTCCCACTCTTCAGGAATCTCCCCGTTCCATAAGGTGGAGATGTTCACAGGATCCACAAAAAGCTGAAGATACATTCCTTTCACGTCCACATATTGAAATCTCTCGATCGCTTTGCGCAGTCCCTTGAATTTCCTGCGAACAGTCAATCGGGCCAACGCCTCATACTCGATTTCATAATCATTCGAAGGATTTTTCTTCTGCAGGTGCTGATGCGCTTTGTGATAGTCCTCATTGTTCATCAGTTCGATTTCTTCTTCGACCCAAGGCTTGCTCCGTTCAATCTTCTCTGCTTCATCGATCTGTTGGTTGATCCAGTCTGTCAATTTCTCCAGCCTGTTATGAAAACGAAAGGACGTATCGTTGGTGTAAAAATGTTCCTCGATTTGCCTTGCTGTGACGATTGGTTTTCCCCGAAACTTAATTCCTTTGAATCGCATCCCGGATTGCTCCAGTGACGTTCTGTATAATTTAATGATGTCAAAGAAGTCCGTCGATGCCTTGAAAGAAATACTTGCCGTCCGGGTCCGGTACGAGGGGTCATCCATTTCGGTCAGGACGTATTCCAATTGACTGTATGGTCCCTCCAATTCGAACTCCTTACTCAATCGATGATCCAAATATTCCTGAAAGGTCACCTGCTCCATATTCTCTTCACCAAGCTCAGGCAGTACGTTCGATACATAGCTGTTGAACATGGCGTTCGGAGAGAACAGAATGATTTGATCCGCCTTGAGGGTGCCTCGATATTTATATAATAAATACGCAATCCGCTGAAGGGCGGCCGATGTTTTCCCGCTGCCCGCTGCACCTTGTACGATGAGGAGCCGGCCGTGATCGTGCCTGATGATCTGATTCTGCTTCTGCTGGATGGTCGCCACGATGCTGTTCATATGGGTATCCGTCCGCTTCCCAAGCACCTCCTGCAAAACTTCATCCCCAATCGTCAGGCTGGTATCGAACATGGAGTCGATGACGCCGTCCCGGATGAGATACTGCCATTTTTTCTCAAGCGTCCCTCTGACTATGCCACCGGGTGTGGCGTATTCTGCGGGACCTGGCGGATAATCATAATAAACGCTCGAAATCGGAGCGCGCCAATCATAGACCAGGAAATCATCCCCACTATGATCCGTGAGGGTGGCAATGCCGATATAGATCTTTTCCGACTCCGATTCTCCTTCTTCGGTAATATCAATGCGTCCGAAATAAGGCTTGCCCTTCATGCGTTGTAGAGCAGATAGCTTTTTTACTGCCTGTCTGTGAGTGCTTTGACTGACGGTCAACACTTGTGCCTGCTGCCTCAAACTGAGGACGGTTTCCAGAAAATCATCGAAGGTATCCGTATTCACCTTGACCTCATCCCAGAAGTGTTTACGGATCTCCACCACTTCCTCTTGTCGTCGTCCGGTTTCATCCTCCAGGCGTCCGATTTGCTCCACAATTGTCTCAATGACACGGTCCACACGTTCCTGCTCCTGCCGAATTTCAAGATTCATCCAAGCACTCCTTTTCCTAAAAAAATTGAGGGTTGACGAAAGAGTAAATTATGTTATATAATTATTATTGAGGTAATATGTTTTAATTTACTCAGCTTAAGCGTTTCTGTTCTAATTTATCACAAATTCCCATTCTAATCAATATAAATTTAAAGACTGTTGGACGATCGATTTTCGTTTGGCAGTCTTTTTTGTGAGAAAAAGAGGGACGGACCTCATGCCTTCATTTGAAAGCACAAGGTCCGTCCCTAAGCACTATAAAAATCCTTTCCCCATAGCAACATAACTTTCCATAATCTGTGCAGGCACTAAGTTCCCACCTGTCGCCCACACTAGATGAGTCGCTTGAGTTAATTGAGTTCTAGTTAACGAAAGGGATTCAAGATGCTCTCGTATCTGTATAGAGGTTGGGCCAAGCATCCCGGCAAGCGCGGAAGGCTCTAAGGAAATGGATTCTGATTGGTGTAAAAGAGCCAGCATTTTAAATAAGTTCTCATCATTGACTGTATACACGCCGTTCACCAGTTCCTGCACCATCCTTCCTGCTAATGCTGAGGGGCGCCCGACGGCCAGTCCATCGGCTTCTGTCCGATTGCTTAATCCTATATCCTGGACAGAAATCTTTTCATGCTTTCCGGTCGAAAGCCCAAGAAGCATACATGGAGAATTGGTTGGTTCGGCAAAATAACAATGAACATGATCACCAAATACATGCTTCAATCCGTACGTCACCCCTCCAGGTCCACCCCCGACACCGCATGGCAAATACACAATCAATGGATGATCCCGGTCAACAACAATCCCCTTTTCTTCTAACTGCTTTCGCAACCGCAGTGCAGCGACTGCATAGCCCATGAAAAGATCCTTCGAGTTTTCATCATCTATGAAAAAACCATTCGGGTCCTTCATACATTGCTTTCGCCCTTCTTCAACGGCATAGGAGAAATCGTTCTGATGCTCGATCACCGTTACTCCTTTTTCTCTGAGAAGCTCCTTTTTCCACTCTTTCGCTTCACGTGACATATGAACCGTCACATTGAAACCAAGAGCTGCACCGATGGTTCCAATACTTAAGGCTAAGTTCCCCGTCGAGCCTACCGCAATGGAGTACTGTGAAAAGAACTCCTTAAACGAGGGATTGGCTAACACGGAGTAGTCGTCCGTCAATTGAATCATATCGTGTTGAATCAGCAGAGTTTCTGCCAGCTTCAGTACTTCGTAGATTCCCCCTCTGGCTTTAATGGAACCGGCAATGGGCAGCTCATTGTCACATTTCAACAGTAGCTTTCCCGATATGGTAGTTTGATAATATTTTTCCAGTTCTCTCTGCATATCCGGAAGCCATTGGATAGGTGACTCAATGATTCCATTCTTCTCTTCTGTTTCGGGATATACGTGTCTTATGTACGGGGCAAACCGAAGAAGCCTCTTTTCAGCTTCATAGATATCACTCCCCTCTACAGGGTTTGTATCAGAATTGACCCAGGATTTCAGTGATGAGTTTGACCAGAAGGTTTCTTTCATTGCTTTTAGATCGGAAAGTAAAGCAGGTTTCAAGCCGTATGTAGGTTCCATCATTATCTCCCCCTCAATTTACGTTTCATTTTACAGAAGTTTTAGTGCCTTTAGAAGTTTAATGCTGACGATTTCTTGAAGGTGAAAAATAGTCAGCATGACACACTTTGTAGAATTCTATTATTTTTTATCAATTTCCGGGGAAATAGTTGTAGAAATTTGGAGGACAAGGCGACCGCTCCCTCGTCCCGTAACAATCATCATAGTGTATTTGAGTTTGTCGGGACAAGGTGCCTGTCCCTCTGTCCCATTCGATTGGAATGGAGAGCCATTGTGACGCTTATTAGTATAGTGATTGCCCCGATCATTTGCATAGTGCTTACCGACTCTTTCAACACAATGTATCCAACCACCATTGCCACAAACGGTTCAATGTTCAGGAGCAGGGATGTATTCGTAGAACCGATTTCTGATATGCAATGGTTCCAAATAAGCGGGCATATCCCATGCATGATGATCGCTGTAAAAAAAAGCAGCATCCAAATGCTGAAGGGGACGGACCTCAGAAAAGTAACGTCGGAGAATGGCAAAAACACGGTCATCAAGATCAACCCCACCATGGTCGAATAAAAGGTCAATAGAATAGAAGAAAGGTGCCTTGCATATCGTTCTACAAGAATCATGAACACGGAAAATGTAAGCATCGTGAGGAAGATATACCCTTCTCCCATACCGATCACTATGGCCCCTTTCTTCATGATGACCAGGAGCACGCCGAAAAAGCTGAAAAGGCTCCACATCCAGAAAAACGGACTTTTGCGTTCCTTAAATACAACCGAATTGATAAGGGATGTACAAATGGGTGCCGTAGCCAGGATCAAGGCCGCCGTTACGGGCGATGCCGTGGTCAAGCTGGCATAGAAGCTCCAATGATTCAAGGTCACGCCAATGAAACCGATGAAGAGCAGTGGGATGACCATGGATTTCAACGAAGAAAATTGTCTAATTGACTTGTAGAATACGATAAGCAGGAACAGAGTAATAAAAATAAGCCGTAAAAATGCGATTTCCATCGGCTTGAAATAGTGCACTAAAATCGCACCGAAAATAAAATTACTTCCCCAGCATATGACACAAAAAAGGAGGCCCATGTAGAGATACACGGGCTTTCCATTTACCTTTTCTTTCATTTCACCAGCTCATGGGTACTCCAGAGAGACCCATATACCACTTTCCCTTTGTTCATCACGGCCAGTCGTTTCGGTCTTCTGGCAACGACTTCCGCTGATGAAGCAGCGTCAACGAAAATAAAGCTTGCATCATCTTCCACTTTCGGCCACTTGTATTCACCTGTTTTCGTCAATGCCGTTGTTCCGCCAGTTATCCACTTCAGACTGTCCCTTAAGGATACTTCATCACTTCTTCTTGTCACCTGGCCGTATTTATACACTTTCTCTAACACGTCCCCGTGACCAAGCGGACTCCAGGAGTCATAGAATCCATCACACCCAAGATGGACCTTCACTCCATGATCATCCAGGAGCTTGATTGGCGGAAGGGACTTTGTCAAAGGAATGGTCGACATGATTGCCACTCCGTTATCTCTTAACCTCTCTGCCAGTTCAACCTGTTTCACTTCCGGCACCTCCCCGATACAGAAGGCATGACTGATGGCTGTCCGGTTCTGCCAATTCGACTCTTCCACCATATCGATCCACTTATCGATCGTGTAGGTCCCCACATGCCCGCTGTCGTGCAGATGGATGTCTACATCCGCATTAAACTCTGTTGCGATATTCATGGTTTCATAGAGTGATTTTTCAATTGAGCGATCGATTCCTGCAGGGTCGAGGCCACCAACCATGGTGGCTCCATTTCTCATCGCTTCCCTCATCAATGCCGGCACGGAATCTCTTAATAATCCGTGCTGCGGGAAGGCAATGATATCCGCAGTCACCGCATGCTTATACTCTTCCAATGCCTCGATGACACCCTCGAGGTTCTTCAATCCAATGTATGGATCAATGTTTACGTGAGTGCGGATATGCGTTGAACCGTTTGAAAGGATTTCGTCGATCATCCGTTTCGCTCTTTCTTTGGTCGTTGGTGCGAGTTCTGTCAGCTCCTCTGCTTCAAACTGCAATCTTTCTTTCAGGTTTTTAACGGGCTTCGTCGCTTTCCATCCAAGCGTTAGATACGTTTTGTCCAAATGGTTATGCATTTCGTTAAAGGTCGGAATGGCCAAGTGACCTTTTATATCATAGATCACATCAGCAGTCTCGGGTATGGGCTGTGTATGAGGCAGCTGTTGAACGATTTTCCCTTCCTTGACCCCGAGGTGAAAAAGCTCTGTTTTCGTTTCGGTCATGCCTCCATTTTCTATGTTTCCTACTTCAAGCTTCACATTTTTCAACCAGATCATCGAAACGTCTCCCTTCTATTATTTATTGATCAGTACAGATTCAGAGTGAGGCAGCAACACCTTTTCCCCGTTCTTATAAACAGAATCAATTTTTGCTCTCCTTGCCACTGCTTCCGCTGAACAGCTTGCTTCCACCAGGAGGAAGTCTGCTGCGTCCCCTACTTGAGGCCACACCTGTTTCCCCGCATCATCCAACGGCGTGATCCCTCCGGATGCATATTTCCATGTACGGTTGATGGAGTACTCATCGATCAGTCGGAATCGTTCAGCAAGGATATTCAGCTTCTCGATCGTATCCCCGGTTCCAAAAGGTGACCAGTGATCTGTTAAGCTGTCATGACCGACGGATACCTGTAAACCGTACTGATCCAGAGTCGGAACCGGAATGGTTGGACGGTTAATCGGGATCGTCGTGGTAATATCAATCTCTTGATCTTTCAGAGTGGACATCATGTCGGTAAGAGATTGCCCCTCAAGATCACCAAGTGCAATGGCATGACTGATCGTGACACGCCCCTTCAAGTTCGCCTCTCTTGTAAAATCAGCAAGACGTTCAAAGGTGAAAGCGCCAAGTGTGTCCGGGTCATGAAGGTGAATGTCGACACCGGCATTATGCTCTGTGGCAATGTCAAAAGTCGTATAGAGCGATTGATCGATATGTCGGTCAACTGTCGCCGGATCGACTCCCCCGACAAGGGTGGCACCATTTTTCATGGCTTCCCGCATCAGTTCCACTGAATTGCTGCGCAGAAGCCCGTGCTGAGGAAACGCCACAATGTCATAAGTGAGGTGATGTTTATATTTCTCTAATGCTTTAACGGTGACTTCCAGGTGCTTTAAGCCGGAAGTCGGTTCGATGTTGCAGTGCGTCCGGATGTGAGTGTGGCCATTTTGAAGCAGCAGCTCAATCATCTTTTCAGCTCTCTCCTGTGCGTATGGCAATTGCTTGGGAAGCAGCTCCTGTTCTTCTTCTATTCTTGTAAAAATTCCTTTTGTGATCGGACGGCAAGCCTTCCATGGACCACTGAAGTAGGTTTTATCGATATGGATGTGCATTTCACGTAAGGAAGGCAGGATCAACTTTCCTTTTGCATCCAACACGTCCGCTCCAGCTTCAATCTCTGACTCGTCACGTGAGATGGCCGTAATCTTTCCACCTTCTATTTTGACATGGGCATATTCGGTAAGTGTCCCTGTCACGACTTCATTCTCTTTCTCAAAACCGGTTTCCATTCTTACATTTTTCATCCAAATCGTTTTCATAGAATCAACCTCCAAGATTTAGTGTTTACAAGATTACGGATGGTGCTTATCACCACCCGAACCATCCCCTATTCGATCGTTGCGTCATTCACCATTAAGTAGTTGGCGGCACTCAACCAGAAATTCTTCACTTCATTGTTGTACACTGCTAAATGCTCGTAGTTCCGAATCGGAATGTATACCGCTTCTTCCATTTCAATGGTCATCGCTTCTTCATATAATGTCTTTCTGACTTCAGGGTCCACTTCTTTTCTTGCCTGCTCGATGAGATCATCGACTTTTTCATTGGTGTAATAGAAATGGTTTCCTGGTGAACCGTGGGAAGAAGAGTGGAACAAGTTGTATTGGTTGTAGTCTCCATCGCCTGTTGCATTCCCCCAACCACCGATGAACATATCTTGTTCTCCTGTGTCTACGGCTTCAATATACGCACCATATTCAAGCACTTGAATATTCACTTTGATCCCGATTCCCTTCAGCTGGGACTGAATGACTTCCGCCATATTGATCCGTTCTTTACGGTCACTTGTAATCAGTGTCAGCTCAAGACCTTTTTCAAATCCTGCTTCTTTCAAAAGCTCCTTGGCAGAATTCGGGTCATACTCATACGGTTTCACGTTTTCACTATGACCGAATACTTGCGGACTCATGGCAGCATTCGCTAACGTACCCACTCCGTTATAGACACCTTTTATGATTGCTTCTCTTTCAATGGCCATGGAAATAGCCTGTCTTACCTTTACATTATCAAAGGGCTCTTTTTGCGTATTGAATCCGACATATTCGACGGCTAACCCTTCTGTTCGGTACAGATTCAATGTATCGGAGCTTTCGATGCGCTCGATTTCAGTTACGGGCACTTGATCACTGATATGAGCTTCACCCGTTTCAATCATCGCTAAGCGGGTGGCGTCCTCTGGTACTACCTGAAACTCGATTCCATCAATATTCGGCTGTTCTCCCCAATACTCTTCGTTTTTCTCGAGGGTGATGGACTGACCTGACTTCCATGAATTGAAGGCAAATGGCCCGGTTCCAATCGGGTGCTTAGCAAGACTTTCAGGATTGTCTTTCACGGCTTTCGGGCTCATGATGCTTCCTTCGTTACTTGCAAGGATCGATAAGAGAGGTGCATAAGGAGCATCGAGCTTGAACTGCACTTTATATTCATCCAGTACGTTGATTTCTTTGATCATCCCGAGTTTATCCTTTTGAGGAGACCCGGTGTTAGGATCCAATAAGCGGTCGAACGTTACTTTGACTGCCTCTGCGTTAAATTCAGATCCGTCATGGAACATGATTCCCTCATTTAATGTGAATTCCCACGTCGTTTCGTCCGGCTGCTCCCAGCTTTTCGCCAATGACGGAACAATGTTCATTTCTTTATCAAACGTTACAAGGCTCTCGTACACCTTTTGATAAAGTACATTGGCGGACGGAATATCTGTGATGAAGTGGGGGTCCAAATTGGTTGCATCGGATAATCGGACGACCTTCAGTATCCCGCCTTCTGATTCACCGCCTTGTTTGCTTGCGGTTTCACTTTCTACATTACTTGTTGAACACGCCTGGGTGATGAGCATGACCATCACGATCAATAATCCTGCGATCCCCCTGAAATACTTCTTCTTTTCTTTCAATTCCTCCACTCTCCCTTTTCCGTATTGTTGGTGCCTATCTGCATTATAAAAAAGAAAACAGCGAATGATTTTCAATATCTTTACCAACTTTTTAATTATTTTGACAATTCAAACTTATCACCTTCCCTTTCCACGCCTCTTCCTCTATCTTTGAATTACACAAACCATTTCAATGAGGAGGAAACGTCATGTCGACAGAACTTAAAGTTCAAGAAATTCAATCACCCATACTTGAGTCAAAGCCCGGCCTGTTTGAAACAAGAATCAAACCATTTTGGGAAACCTTTTCAAGGAACAAGGCAGCAGTAGTCGGTGGAGGGATCATTCTCTTCTATATTCTCATTGCCCTGTTTGCTCCTTTACTCGCTGTACATGATCCTTATGACATTCAACTGGACAATAAACTCCAGCCCCCGAGTACAGAGCATTGGATGGGGACGGATGATAAAGGACGGGATATCCTAGCCAGGATCCTCTACGGCTCCCGTCTTTCAATGGGGGTCGGTTTTGCCGCAGTCGGCTTCGGTGCTTTCTTTGGCATCATCATGGGGTTGATTTCAGGGTTTTATGGAGGATGGATCGATACCTTCATCAGCAGAATCCTGGATGTCATGCTTGCTTTCCCTGGGATCCTATTGGCTCTTGCCATCATCTCTGCACTGGGACCGAGCCTTGTAAATGTCATGATTGCCGTCGGGGTGTTCTCCATCCCTTTATTTGCAAGGGTTGTACGGGGATCAACGCTTGAAACGAAGAAGCTTGAATATATCGATGCCATTCGTTCGCTTGGAGCCAATGATTTCATCATCATCTTCAGGCACATCCTGCCGAACATTTTATCTCCCATCATCATTCAAGGATCCTTGCGTCTCGCCACCGCCATCCTTTCAGCAGCGGGATTATCCTTCCTTGGATTAGGAGCACAGCCTCCTTCACCTGAATGGGGTACAATGCTGTCCAGCGGAAGGGACTTTTTATTCACGGCTCCCTACATCGCCCTCTTCCCGGGGTTGGCGATTTCCATTCTCGTACTCGGCTTTAATCTTTTCGGGGACGGACTTCGGGACGCGCTTGATCCGAGACTGAAATCATAATAAGGAGGAATAGGAAATGATATTGTACATTTTCAGAAGATTAATAGAAATCATCCCCGTCATATTCGGTGTGACCCTGGTTGTCTTTCTCATCATGCAGATGGTTCCCGGAGACCCGGCTATCATACTTGCAGGGGAAGGTGCCTCGAAAGAAGCGATCAATCAACTACGGACAGAGCTCGGCTTGAACCGACCACTGTATGTTCAATATGGAGAATACATCATGAATGTTTTCCAGGGTGACCTTGGACAATCTCTGAAGAGCCAGCAGCCTGTCATCCAGGAAATCATGACCCGCTTACCGATCACGATTGAACTGGCCTTCTACAGTATTCTCATTACGATTGTCCTTGGAATGACAGCAGGGATCATTTCGGCAGTCAGACCATACTCTGCTACCGATATTTCCGTGATGATCGTCGCTTTATTAGGGATCTCCCTTCCAAGCTTCTTTCTAGGTCTTCTATCCATTTATTTATTCTCTGTAAAACTTCAGCTTTTACCTGTTGCGGGATGGGACAGCATGCTGCACATCATTTTACCGGCCTTTACGCTCGGGGTCGGAGGAGCTGCCATCGTAGCCAGAATGACCCGATCCAGCATGCTTGAGGTCGTAAGGCAGGACTATATCCGTACTGCTCAGGCAAAAGGTTTAAAAAGCTTTGCCATTATCTATAAGCATGCCCTGCGCAATGCCTTGATTCCTGTCATCACGGTGGTCGGCCTTCAGTTTGGGGCACTTCTCGGAGGGACGGTATTAATTGAATCGGTCTTTGCCATCAATGGGCTCGGCCGTATGATCGTTGACTCGATCCGTACACGTGACCTTCCGATGGTTCAGGGCGGAGTACTGGTCGCATCCCTTGTCTTCGTAATCGTCAATTTATTCGTAGATGTTTTATACCGATTCTTTAACAAACGAATTGAACTTAACTAGGAGTGGTTGCAATGAGTAAAAATGTGGTCTTGGAAGTAAAAAACTTAAAAACCCATTTCACTTCGAAAAAAGGAGTGACGAAAGCCGTTGATGGAATCGATTTTGCTCTTCACGAAGGCGAGACATTGGGGATTGTCGGAGAATCGGGCTGTGGAAAAAGCATGACCTCCCTTTCGATACTTCGCCTTGTCCCCTCCCCTCCAGGAAAGATAGTGGACGGGACCATTGAATTGAAAGGAAAGGACATCCTTAAAATGTCCGAATCCGAGCTTAGAAGAGTGCGCGGAAATCAAATTTCCATGATCTTTCAAGAGCCAATGACGTCATTGAATCCTGTCATACCGGTCGGGGAGCAGATTGCAGAAGCTGTACGCATCCATCAAAAGCTCGGGAAAAAGGAAGCATGGAAGAAAGCGGTCGAAATGCTCGAATTAGTAGGCATCCCTTCTCCTGAACAAAGGGCGAAACAAGAGCCTTTCCAGCTGAGCGGCGGAATGAGGCAACGTGTCATGATCGCCATGGCCCTTGCCTGTAACCCGGAGGTCCTCATTGCGGATGAACCGACTACGGCACTGGATGTGACGATCCAGGCCCAAATTCTGGAGCTGATGAAGGACCTTCAGAAAAAGCTGAATATGGGAATCATCTTCATCACGCACGATTTAGGAGTGGTAGCAGAGCTGTGTGACAAAGTAGCGGTTATGTACGCCGGACAGGTGGTGGAATATAGTTCGACGGAACAATTATTCTCAAACCCGAAACATCCCTACACAAATGGGCTGTTGTCTTCATTACCGAAGTTGCATGAAGACCAGGCAGAACTGGAAACGATGCCGGGCAGTGTCCCTTCCCCCTATAACATGCCAAAAGGCTGCCGTTTTTCTCCCCGTTGCACATTGGCGACTGCACGATGTCACGAGGAAGAGCCACAGCTCAATTCCTTAAAGGATGGTAGTCAAATCAGATGTTTTCTATATAACGTCGAGAAAGAGGTGCAGATGACATGACCGCTGTGATGACAGAGAAAAAACCTATTTTAGAAGTAAAGGGCCTGAAACAGTACTTTCCTATCAAAAGGGAGTCGTTGTTCCAGCCGAAACAAGTCGTAAAAGCCGTGGATGATATCACCTTCACCCTGTATGAAGGGGAAACCCTCAGTATCGTAGGTGAGTCCGGCTGCGGCAAATCGACAACCGGCCGTGCCATCCTACAGCTGGATAAGCCGACGGAAGGCAGCATTCAATACAAAGGAATGGAATTGAACAGTCTATCCAAAAAGGAATTAAGAAATATGAGGGGAGATATCCAGGTCATTTTCCAGGATCCGTTTGCCTCCTTGAATCCGAGACAAACCGTCAGAAAGATCCTGAAGGAAGCCATGACCATACAAAAAGTACTGCCCCCTTTCAAACACGAAGATCGTATGAAGGAATTATTGGACTATGTGGGCCTCCCCATTACCTCACTCGACCGTCTCCCCCACGAATTCAGCGGCGGTCAGCGACAAAGGATCGGAATCGCACGGGCATTGGCGGTGAATCCGAAAGTGATCATCTGTGATGAAGCCGTATCGGCACTGGATGTATCCATTCAGGCACAAATCTTGAACCTGTTAAAGAAACTTCAGAAGGAATTGAAATTAACGTACCTCTTCATTTCCCATGATTTAAGTGTTGTACGTCATATATCAGATCGGGTGATTGTGATGTATCTCGGGAAGGTGGTCGAGATCGGTACAAAGCATGAGTTGTTCGACAACCCTACCCATCCTTATACCAAGGCTTTGCTTTCGGCCATACCAGTACCTGATTTTTCTAAGAAAAGAGAAAGAATTCTTTTAAAAGGGGATGTCCCTTCGCCATTGAATCCACCATCCGGGTGCAAGTTTCATACCCGCTGCCCTCTGGCAACAGATTTGTGTAAAGCAGAACTGCCTCCTATGACCGGTCATGGGGAACATTTTACAAGGTGCCATTATGTCTAAACATATTTTCAGAACCTTCGTTTTCTTATAAAATAGAAAGTATGACTCATCACTTTAGGAGTTCTTCACATGATTACACAAGAATCCTTTTCATTTTATATCATGCTGTCCGTATTAGCCCCAATCATTGGGGCTTTTAGCTTATTATTTCTCTTTCTATTTGAAAAACGTCTGGATCAACTGGAGAAAGAAAAGAACGAACTGCTTCTGAAACAGGAACTTCAAGAAGCTAGATACAACCAACTGAACCAACAGATCCAGCCCCACTTCTTTTTCAATACACTTAATGTAATCCTGAGCCTGGCACGTCTGAATCGCAAGGAAGAACTGATTTCTGCCATCGAGGTGCTTTCCAAATACTTTAAGTTCAAATACAAACAGACTGACCCCTTGATCACCATGGAGGAGGAAATCCAATACACCCGATATTATCTCGACATTCAAAGGCTGAGATTCAGAGATCGGCTCGAGGTAGTGTGGAGCGTTGAAGAAAGCTGCAAGCTTTCCCTAGTCCCTCCTTACCTCCTACAGACCCTTGTAGAAAACGCCTTTAAGCATGGACTTGAGAAGCATCCCGGACAAGGCAAGCTGATCATCATCCTGAATGAGCAAAGGAACAAAGTGTACTTAGAAGTATGGAACAGCTCATCAACTGCTTTGGAAGCGCTAGATGTTCAAAAGGAAGACCGTGGAATTGGATTACACAATATTCAGAAGCGATTGCAGATGCTCTTTCCGAAGGAAGAAATCCTCATTCAGCTGAATGAAGAAGCCAAAGGAACGAGTGTCCAGATCTTCTGGCCACATATGACCAGAGAAGACACCATTACTTGATGAAGGAGGAAGCGCCATGCATATTTTGCTCGTTGACGATGAGCCCCTTGAACTAGAGCAGCTCAACTACATGATTCACGAAAAATATCCTTACTGGACGATCCATACAGCCGCGGATGCGTCACAGGCATTAAAGATCCTGACGGAACACCCGATTCGCCTTACGCTCCTCGACATTCAGCTGCCTGGTAAATCAGGGATCGAACTCGGGATTGAAATGAAGAAATATGACCAGATTGATATCATTATGGTCACGGCCTACCAATCATTCGATTATGCACAGGCCTCCCTGCGACTCGGGGCAAAGGATTATTTGACAAAACCGATAATTGAAGAAGAATTATTCCAAGTTCTCGGCCACTATAAATACGCAACAATCCAATCCCATATCGTGCAGGAAGCGTTAACGATCATCCATGAACAATACAGCGATAAGCTTTCCCTTTCTTCATTGGCGAGCCAGATCCATATCAACGGTACGTACCTGAGCAGAAAATTTCATGAAGAGATGGGGATCAGCTTCTCTGAATACCTGAATGATTTTAGAGTCCAGGCCGCACAGCGATTACTGCGACAGGATACCGAAAAGTCCATCTCTTCTATTTCTGAAGCGTGCGGATTTAGCAGTCAGCACTATTTCAGTTCATTATTCAAGAAGCAAACAGGATACACTCCAAGGGAATATCGGATTAGAGAGAAGGTATAAATTAATGAAGCCACGAACGTATCGTGAGTATATACAAGGAACCATCACGTTTGGAGTGGCGTATGGAGTCGTTTCGCTCCTGGCGAGATGGGTGACCGGCAATACGATTTTGTCCTCTCCTGAAACACTCGTGAAATATGGACTGCTTGGTGGAATCGGCTATGCCATGATGGGTGCCACCGCTCTCTTTCTATTCGGGTGGATCACCCCCTATATCAGGGAACGATTCCCAAACTCCATGACTCTAGGGGATGTTTTGAAAGAAAGGCTCCGTGGCAGGTCATACTGGTTCGTCATGTGGGTATTGCTCCTGACAAGCCTGGACTCCCTGTTCATACAAGCACTGGGGGCAGGTGTGTTATTTCATTTTCTATTAAAAACACCGATCTATGTAGGGTTACTCGTATTCTTTCTATACTGCTTCCTATTGTCCATAGGGGGCATGAAGCAAATCCATCGCTTTGAAGGGATTCATATCTCGTTTATTTTCGCAGCCATCATTCTGATTCCCGTTTATTTTTTTATTCAAAAAGGTATTTTTCCCGTTTACGATGGTTTGCTGCTTTATCATCCCTACTTATTATTTCTGAAACATAATGAAATCACCTTGTTCATTCTTACAGCATTTCTGATTGGATTCGGACAAGTATTGATCGACCGGGCGACCTGGCAGCGGATCTATATCATTGAAAAATCCAAGGTCCGAACATCCTTTATGATGGCCGGGATCATATGGGCGACCATCCCCCTCGCCTTCACCGCGATTGTATTGATTGCGGTTTATGGGCAGGGCTTTGAAAACATTTACTCCATATTGAGTCAGCTGGTGGAGAAAATCGACTCATTGTTTCTGCTTTTATTATTTATCGGCTGCTGCTTCAGTGCCATTGCCTCCACCGTGGGGGCTGAGCTCCATGCCACATCGATCATGGTCATCCGGAATATGCTGAACCACAAGTTCGATTGGAGTGAAGAACAGCAATTGAAAAAGACCTATTTGGTCTCCGGTGTGCTTTCCCTTTCACTCTTTCTCATCAGTTCGATCCTGTCACCCAGTCTGATGGAGCTTATCTTCTTTTTCGCCCAGGTGTATGCAGCCATCATTCCGACGATGTTGGCGATCATCTTTTATAAAAGAACGATCCCGGTGCTCCTCCCTTATTGTTCGTTGATTGGTTTAGGAACCGGGTTGCTGTCTCTCCTAAGCTATAATTCAATTCAATCGACCTGGATCAGCTTTTTCGTGTCGAGTGGGTTAGTGATGATTTCGCTGGTGGTTAATGAGATACGAATTCATAAAAAAATGAAACCCTACCCGTAACGATACGAGTAAGAAAGGCGACAAATAGGCGACTCTTTTGTCTTTATGGACTCAGACATCTACTAATCACAGACTAGTAGGATGTGATCTATAAAGCCTCATCGTGATAGAATGAGAGAAACGATGAAACGATTTATAAAAACAGGAAAAAACCTTAAGGAGGAAAGATAAGAATGGCAGAATCAAAGGAATGGAAACATGGTGCTCGCGGGCATTCATTCATCACTTCATTTAGCGGAGGAAAGGATAGTGTTTTGGCTCTATACAAAGCATCGATGGATGGAAATGCCATCGGTCTGATCGTGATGTTGGAGGAAGAAGGAAAACGTTCCAGATCCCACGGGATGCCTCCAGAGCTTATCCGTGCACAAGCAGAATCGATCGGCTTGCCCGTATTCACAGCAGCTGCCAGTTGGACAGATTATGAAGAAGCCTACATGACCCTTTTAGAAAAAGCAAAGAATCAAGGAGCAGAAGCGTTAGTGACGGGAGACCTGGATATGCCTGAACACGGCTGCTGGCATGAAAAAGTGGCGCAGAACGCAAGGCTGAAGCTCGGGATGCCTTTATGGGGAATGAACCATCGTGAAGCTGTAGAAGAGTTCATCAATCTGGGATTTGTATCAATCGTTGTGACGGTTAATTTATCCCTGGGCATGCGCTCTGACGATTTAGGGCGGACGTTGACCCATGAATACATAAAGGAACTTGAAGCACGGGGAATCGACCCATGCGGAGAAGGTGGAGAATTCCATACCACAGTAGTGGATGGCCCGCTTTTCAAACATCCTGTTCCCGTTTTAAAGCGTGAGATTTTGAAAGACGGAGAATATGCGTTTTTGCCGTTGGAACTGGATAAGATGTCGGAACGTCATGTTAGAAAGTGACCTGAATAATGATTGAATGAAGAAAAAGCTGGAGATCAGATGTTTGATCTTCAGCTTTTTTGCCCCTATAAATAAAATGATTAAATTAATATTGCACTCCTGATTCCAATACCAGGAGTTCTTTGAGTGTTTGTTGCAATGTACCCTGTGTCTCTACTGGACTGTCAAATGCCACTCCCGAATCAACTATTTTTCTAACAAGCTCTACCCGCAGCCCTGTAAGGATTGCTTTGCATCCCATCATACTAATTCCGTTTAAGATCTTCTCAAATTGAAAAATGACATCCAATTCCATTTCGGCAATACCCGATAAATCTATAATCAGGGTTTGAATTTTCATCGAACTGATTCCCATCAACACTTTTTCTTCCAATGTTTGGACACGATAGGTATCGATCATTCCAATTAAAGGCAATACCGCAATCGAGCTATTGATCGGGATGATAGGTACCGATAGATTTTCCACCAGTTTTTTTTGCGATAATAAAAGTTCATCTTTGTAATCAGAATAACTGATAAAGAAAGTATTCAGGAACTGATCAACGCTGTCATTAATTCTTTTTTCCAAATCAAAGAATTTCTTTCTTGGTGATTCATTTTCCGCATTCTGATTATCATATTGATAAAGGAAATGCCATAGAGTCCTTCTAATGGCATGTACCCATTCCAGTTTGAATGCAAGTGTGAGAGAATGTTGTGCCCATGCAATACCCTCTACTTTTGCAAATTCCACCAGCTCTTCTTCTCTGTTTTCAACGATATAGTGAGCTAACATTTCTGCATTCTTTAATAGATCGATGTTTCCTTTTTCTAGAATATCATTGATTTTGCTCCCAACATTTACAGCTTCAGATAAGAGCATTTGCTGGAATTTCTCTCTGTTAGCCGTAAGAAAACCCGTTACCTCTTCCTTATTATGGAATAATCCCTTCATCATAACACGCTCCTTTTTATCCTGATATATTCCCTATTCGTTACTATGAATAAAAACCCTTCTAAAACAAGTATTTCAAATATTTATTTAATATTTCACACCAATTTAATCGTCAGGTTTGTTGGGAAGAAAGTCATTAATCAATTTACCCATTCACTTTTAATCACCTATCGACACCTGTAAGAAAAGTGGGCCGGATACTTGGGACTACATTTGATTTGCTATGAACCTTAGAATAAACTCATCCTGCCTAATTAAAAGGTCAACAAAACAAAAAAAACAGTAAAGATATCTTAATTTTATATGTCTGAAAATTCTTATAATTAAATAAATACGGAGGGGAGGATGAATAGATGAAGACGAAGGTAAATAGTTTCAGGAGCAGGATTTTAATGATTGGAATAATGGTACTGATGTTAGCGATTAGCGGTTGCTCCACCAATATGGGGGCTAATTCGGGTGACCAGGCTGATGGACAGGCTTCCAACAAAGAAAATAAGTTGGTCATCGCCCGTCTATCCGATGTGGAGAACCTTGATCATCATTTTATGTCCACCATTAACGCTGCAAGCGTGACACACGGTAAAATTTACGAGGGGCTTGTCGGCAGAGACAAAAATGCCAAAATCAAGCCTTTACTTGCTGAGGAATGGGCGCAGTTGGATGATACAACGTGGGAATTCAAGCTAAGAGATGATGTTTCATTTCATGATGGGACACCATTTAATGCCGAGGCTGTGAAGAAAACGTTTGATCGTTTAACAGACCCAAAGGTGGCTTCGCCTCGAGCAGTTGTATTCAAAATGGTCAAGGAAATAAAAATAGTCGATGATCGTACCGTTCGATTTCTTTTAACTGAACCTTTTTCACCCTTATTATCCATCCTGGCGAGTCATGAAGGCGGAATCATCAGTCCCAAGACGATCGATAAATATGGAAAGGACATTATCCAAGAGCCGGTCGGCACAGGTCCATTTGAGTTCAAGTCCTGGGAAACAGGAAAAGAGATTGTGTTTCATAAAAACGACGAGTATTGGGGAGATCAACCAACTATAAGCGAAGTCGTATTCAAAGTCGTACCAGAAGAGACAACGAGGATTTCCATGCTTGAAACAGGCGAAGCCCATATTGCAGAACCTCTTTCTGTCACGATGATGGATTCGGTGAAGGCTTCCGATAATGTTGAGGTATACCGAAGTGAAGGCTTTGGTACCGAGTATGTAGGATTCAATGTACAAAAGGAACCTTTCAATGATGTCCGTGTCCGGAAAGCCATATCCCATGCAGTTGAAATGGATTCCATCATGAAAGGTGTATTTAATAATATAGGAAAAAAGGCAAACTCCTTATTAGGGTCTAAAGTGTTTGGCTATCATCAGGATATGAAGGCATATGAGTATAATGTAAATGAAGCCAAGCGGTTACTGACCGAAGCTGGGTATCCTGATGGATTCAAAACCACATTGCTTACAATGGACAGTAAGGAAAGGATCAGCCTGGCTGAAGTCATGCAATCCCAGCTCAAAGGAATTGGAATCGACCTGGAGATCCAGATCCAGGAGTATGGAACCTTTGTAGAGCAAGCCACAAGTGGAAATTCGGAAATGTTCATCATCAGTTGGAGAAATGCTACAGGTGATGCAGACTATAATCAATACAATCTTTTCCACAGCAACTCCCATGGACCTGCCGGAAATACATTTTTCTATAGTAATGATGAGGTAGATCAATTGATCGAACAGGCACGTTCTGAAATGGATCAAGAGAAACGATTGGAGCTTTATGCAAAATCTCAGGAGCTGGAAATGAAAGACGCGGTCTATATCCCGGTACGAGTGATTGAAAATATGGCGGCGATTCGAAACAACGTAAAAGATTTTTCTATCAGTCCTGCCGGTTATTTGGAAATCAATGATGTTAGCATTCAATAATATCTATTAACTAAACGATTCAGTAAGACCAAAAATGAGAAGTTGCCTAACTTCTCATTTTTTATTTCTATTTACTTATTCTTTCGTTCCTGCGCTTTAATGGCCACTTTTTCAAGTCCATCTTGTGCAAATTCCACATCTGACTTCGGCATTGCTTTATTATTCTTAAGGTCCTTATTCTTCTGTTTAGACATTCTTTCACCACCCTTTTTGTTTTATTTATATAGTGCACAAGGATGGCAAAAAATATGAAGCCGCTCGAAATTTCCCCAGCCTGCTGGTGAACGTAAAAAAGTCGACTCCCATAGGAATCGACTTTTTATATTGAATGAAAATTAAAAGACCCCATTCTCATTAGGTGAATCCTCCGGAATGGCTTGCCCTACATCCCACAATTCCACGATCCGATCATCCTCGAAACGGAAGATATGAACGACAGCCCCTCCCAGGTCGTCTGGATTCTGTCTCACATGTGAATGAACCGAAACTGTGTCCCCTTCCTGGATGGCACGCTTGACTTCGAGTATCTTCTCCGGGTTCCCGGATGCATTCTCTTCCATAGCAGACATTAGTGAATCGGCATCTCCTGGAAAATACGGATTGTGGTGGCGAAAGTCAGGACTTACGTGACTCTCGTATGCTTCACGGACGTTTCCTGATGCGACAAGTTCCAGAAATGAGACTGCTCTTTCTTTAATGGTGAGTGAACCATTCATTTCAATCATCCTTTCATTTCAACCGAGATACTTTCATTTTATAGGATATGGAATGAATAGGCGAATGAATGTAGATGATGTAAAAAAGCATTGGCCCATGCAGGTCAATGCTTTTTTGTCTTATCGTGTATTAAATGCATTCAACATCCAAATATGTTGTTCGAGTGATGTTTTAATTCCGATGAATAAGTCAGCTGTAGGCTGATCCTGAGAATCCTCTGCTGCTTCGATGATCTTCTTGGAATCATTCACAATTTGTTTAAAATCGTTTATTAATGCGTCCACCATTTCTGTGGCCGTTTCTTTTCCATTGGATTCTTCGATGGTAGCCGTTTCAAGGTACTCTTTTAGGGTAGCAATCGGCTTCCCTTTGATCGTCAGAATTCTTTCTGCCACTTCATCAATATAATTTCCCGCTTCGTTGTAGTATTCTTCAAATTTCTCATGCAGGGTGAAGAATTCCGGACCCGTTACATACCAATGATAATTGTGTAATTTTGTATAAAGGACGTTCCAGTTTGCAAGTTGTTTGTTAAGGGCCACGACTAATTGTTGATTCATGTATGTTCTCTCCTTTTGTCTTTGTTATAAATGTATTATATCCTTATTTATAATAATTATCAATTAATAAGTATTATCATAAAACACTTTACACCCTTATTCTATCCACTGATATATATAACATGCAGCTTCCCATAAAAACAAAACCAACAGGATAATGACTCATTCCCTGAGTTCATCGCGCCTGTTGGTTTCATAGAAAATTATAGATCTTTTTGTTCCACATTAAGTTCAATCAGATTACCATCTGGATCGGCGCAGAAAATTTGGGCGAATCCACTTTTCGATTGTGGTTTTTCGAGAATTTCGACTTCGTTTTCTTTTAACCATTGGAGAGTATCATAATAGCTCTCCACTCTAAGGGCAAAATGCCCTTCCCTGCTGGATAGACGTTTATCCTTACGTATGGTTTGCGAAGAAGGATCGACGATCAAGTGGAGCTGCTGACCCTCGATTTCATACCAGGCACCCGGAAAACCAAAATCGGGACGCGGAATTTCGTTTAAACATAACGTTTTCCCATAGAAATCTTTCGCTTTTTCCAAATTTGTCACCGTAAGACTTACATGATGGAGACATTTATACTTTATCAAGGCCTTCACTTCTTTCTATTCAACTATTTGATTGATGGGTTACAGTTCACCTGTCTCCTCGTCCCACATGAATTGCCGACTTACACCGTCATCTTCCAACTGGACAACGCGAGCCACTGCTCTTTTTCCTTATAATCCGGTACGATTTTTCCGACAAGCCGCCAGAAGGAACGGTCGTGATTGAGGTGGACCATGTGGCACATTTCATGGACGACGACGTAGTCGATAACATCCTGCGGGGCCATGG
Source organism: Rossellomorea aquimaris (assembly GCF_003315075.1). GTDB lineage: Bacteria > Bacillota > Bacilli > Bacillales > Bacillaceae_B > Rossellomorea > Rossellomorea aquimaris_C. The sequence goes on along the minus strand of NZ_QNRJ01000011.1, from coordinate 30,893 downwards.
CAAGCTTCCAGTTGAAGGTCAGCTGCCTTCTCCCATCACAAGTTCCCCAGGTCGTTTGACTGTCTGTGATGCGGATGGAACGGGGCTTGGATTTAAAGTGACGTTGATGGACGGCAATGCTTTTCTCCACCAATGCTTTGCACTGCTTGTAGTAAAACCGTTTTAACGCCTGCTGGATTCGTTTATCCTCGTGCTCTTTTACCTTGATATGCAACGTCTGTCCGTCAAATGTGACATGATCCTGTGTAATCTCCTGATTTTGAAGAACCTGTATGGGAAATGAGTTCCCTAAATACAAAAAGGGTTCCCCATGTTCATAGACCTTATCCTGCGGTCCATTCAGACGATCCTTCATCTCCTTCGATTTCTCCAGGATCACATCCCATTTATCCTCCAGCAGCCGAATCACCGATTCATCCGTGGTCCCTTTAGGTGCGTGAATTTCAATGCTTCCGAATTTGTCCAAGTAAATACCGATCGATGTCCGGTTCTTATATTTAATCTCAAACTGTATGGTCTCACCAGAATAAGTATGGTTCATCATTTATCCCCTGTATCGGATGGCTAACCCTTTTAAGAAATTCCGTGCATACCGGTCACCGCACACTCGGTAATTGTTATGTCCTTCTCTTCGCAGAATCGCTCCTAATTCGCCTTTTGTAATTGCCACTCCAGCCAGATCCAGGATCTCGATCATATCCTCACTTGTTAATGAGAGGGCGATCTTTACCTTTTTTAATAGAAGGTTATTCACATGCTCATACGTCAATTCCGGTCGATCCGTCTGTCCCGGTTTTGGTCCTCTTTTAAACGTAATGAAGCCGTTTAAGAAGGACTCGTACATTTCATCATCACATGGTATATGGTCTTCATCCTCAATGATCTCTTCCTCGAAATCATCACTGTACTGTGTTTTTGTGAGCACCTTCAGCACTTCTTCTTTTGAGAGCTCAATGCCTCCAAGCTTGAAGATCTCAACCATTTCTGTATTTTTGATATCGAGTGCATATCGTAATCGAATTAATATATCGTTATTATTTAAATTCATGTGTCTACCTCCTGAGATTTTCCTATCACTAAAACAATAGCTTACCACTATAAGGACTTGTTTTGTAGTATGACCTCAATGAAAAAGAAGCAGGGACAAAACTAATAAACCACGATATAAAGACGTTCGGAGCATCAGTAATGACTTGAAAGAGACTCAGTCCGATGTGAAAAAGATGTCTGATGACCTATCTAGCACCCCGATATGGAAGTGATGATGATTGAAATAATATATCCATCATGCTTACACTTCTTCACCTGTCAACATGAACCAGCCTAATTTTTCTCCATCTTTCCTATTCTTTTTTATAAGCCAACCTCATTTCAAGTATTTCTTTACTATTACCCCATTATGTAATTCTTCGCCTTAACCGTTTAAGCCTGTTATACTTACATTACCTACCATAAAACTGAAATGAGTGATGTAATGATAACCTCATATGAGAAAATAAATCTGTCCGGAAACAAACTGGCTGAAGTATATCTCCATAAAACTCCCGACAAACGATTTATCGTATCGATACCTGCCATCCATTGGTCTGCAGAATTCAATCAAAAGGATGACATCAGCATTCAAAGTACAAAACTTCAATCCTCACTTAATTTCCATATGTTCCAAGGGGATACAGACGAATTGGTAACAGCTATCGAAAAGTTAGTTCAAAGCCATTCTTAAATACAAGACACAAAACAGCAAATGATCATTTGCTGTTTCTTCATGCTTATCAAGAAAGGTCCGTCCCTCAATGCTTTAGTGCGTTGAGGGACGGACCTTCTTTTAATTAGGAACAAGGGGAAATTTCAGTGTGACTGTTGTGCCATGTCCCGGCTCGCTGTCAAACTGTATGCCCCCGTTGTATTTCTCCACAATGTTGAAGCAAATCATGAGGCCCAGGCCGGTTCCTTTGCTTTTTAAGGAGTAGAAAGGAGTCCCGAGGTTCTTCACTTCCTCCTGACTCATTCCACGGCCGTTGTCTATGATCTGAATGCAGACATGGCCTTTTACTTTCGCAGCCTTTACCTCAACGGACCCACTATGTGGGGAGGCTTCGATGGCATTTTTGATTAGATTGATAAATAGTTGCTTCAATTCAATGGAATTGGCCGCCACATGACAGTCCTTTTCTACGTAAAGATCAATGCCATTGTCGTTCAGCAGACCGTACATGTTGAGGAGTTCCGTCACATCCTTGAGAACCATCTCAACGTCGACATTGTCCACCTTCTCCACATTGTCCGGCTTTGAAACGGAGAGGAACTGGGAAATGACATGCTCCGCCGTATCGAGTTCATTCATCATCAGGGCAAAATTCTGCTTCTGGCTCTGACTGAATGCCGGGTCTTCTACATAATATTGAAGAAATCCTTTCACGACGGTCAGGGGATTCCGGATTTCATGGGCAACAGCCGCCGCCAGCTGCCCCGTTGTCCTCATCCGCTCCGCCTGCTGCACCTGCTCATAATAAACCCGCTGCTTCTGAATTCGCAGGTTCGTTAAATGAAAGATAAAATAGAGCAGGACCTGACTGGCCAAGAAGTTCACCACATTCCCTACTATATCTGTGTATATGTAAGGATAGTCTTTCCCCTTATCGACAAATCCGATATAACCGAATGTAACCGCAATGAACGCAAGATTGATCACAAGCGAAAAATAAAACAGCCACTTATCAAAAAAGAGAATGGATAGGGCAGGAATAAAACAAAGCAAAACAAACCCCGACCACGTTTCCGGATACAAGTAAAAGAGGGTGTAAAAATAACCGGTGGAGGAGATGATCGTCATATATCTCACCCACGCATTCTCAAACCATGGATAAATCAAAAGACAGATAGAGATGATGAAAATCATCACTCCATGCACCACAAATCGTGAATTCACCTGATTATCCACCAACAACCCCGCGATCATCAGGGCGATAATGAACGAAACAATCATATAATAGTATTTTTTATGTAATCGACCATGAAATTCCTTCATTAATAATGCTCCCACTAATAAACTCTATTTCTGTCATTCTATGACAGGACAATCTAACTATCTGACAAATTTCGGGAAAAGTCAATCACCGAAGAAACGTATGGCCAGCATCAAACTACATAAAAAAACACCTTCCTATTGTCCATTTTCTATAGGGAGTGTCTACGATTCAACTGACACTAATTCCAACGTTACGTCATTCCCATCCGGTTCATCAAATTGCATGATATTGACGTGTTTGATATATCCAGGGACCACATCATCAAAGAATTCATTTCGGGTAGGCATGTCAATCGGAATCATCCCAGGAAGGTCCTCTACACTTTCACCTTCGGTCACAAGTTTCTGTTGCATCGATTCTTCAAATCTCGTTGGTGCAAAAATTAATTCCAGCAGATATCTTTGTTGAAATTCCGGTCTCTCCACTCCACGTGACTTGAATGTCCCGTCTTCCTGGACGCTCATATGTTCTTCAGAGATAACTTTCGTATAAGGTTCTGCACGATAGTCCTTAATGTCGGGAATTGAAGCGTCTTCGGGATATGCTCTCAGTCTGACATAGAGAATTACATCGGGTGGAAGGGTTGAATCTCCCTCTACTTGAATACTGGTTGAATCCAATGTGACAGATGCATTGAACGTATAGGCTGGTTCTTCTTTTTCGTTAGAAGTGGGCTTGCTTTCAGTATCCTTTTTTTCTACCTTTTCAACACTGCCTTCTTTTTTCATCATCTGCTGCACACTGCTTTTATCCTTTGAAAAGTCCAGTCGACAAGCTGTTAATAATGTAAGGGCCAGCAGGATGAATAGGTAAAGCATTCGTCTTTTCACGTTCATATCGAACACCTGCCTTCAGCTCATTAGTCAGAATCTTGTTTACAAATTTATTTGCTTATTGTAACATGAGACATGAAAAAATTGTATGAATTTGTAAAATAATGTGGAGGGATTTCATGAAAAGAGTCGTGGATACGTCCTTTCATTTTTTGATTGTGGTTGCGGGGCTATTTTTACTGAGCGGGGTCGGGTCGCTTCTAGCCTATGATACGCAGCTTGTTGTTACGGTTGGTTACTATTTCCATGAGTTGTATGATTCCATTTTTGAACTGATGGACCCGTCTGCCATCACGGTTTACTTAGGAGAACAGAATCGACCATATTCCTTGGTCAAGATAGCACTGGATACTTATGGTTATTCATTCACCATCCTGATCAGTTCGTTTTTCTTGGCCATTTGCTTTTCTGTGTTGGTGAGCTACTTCATCATGCTATCATCACGCCGGGGGTACCGATGGTCCATGAAACTGTTGAATGTACTCGATGCGCTACCGGACGTTTTCATCGTCGTATCATTCCAGATCATCACCATCTGGTTATATAAAAGGACGGACATCCTGTTTTTCAATATTTATGCCATCCACGATGAACGGACCTACTTTCTACCGATCGTCTGCCTTTCCATCCTGCCAGTTGTATTCCTTGTGAAGCAGTTTTTGTTCCAGCTGAAAGAAGAGGAGAGCAAGCCCTATGTAGAGTTTTCCCTGGCGAAAGGGTTCAGGAAATCATATACGGTGTGGTTTCATCTGTTCCGTAATGTATGGATCCACTTCTTCCTTCACTTAAAGCCGATCTTTCTTTTGATGCTTTCCAATTTACTTGTCATTGAAATCCTGTTTAATATGAATGGCTTCATGATGGTATTATTCCGGGCATCCACCAGTTCAGCTGCTGCCTTCTTTGTAGGGATGCTCCTGATTTTCGTACCTTTTTTCATCGTTTTTCAAGCGGGGTCGTACATCTTGAAGAAATGGTTAAACGGAGGAGAATATCGTGTCTAGGAAACTTGTAAAAGGGCTATCGGTTCCTGTTTTCGTTATTGTGGCCCTCATCTTCATCAGCTTTCTGACTCCTGTATGGTTTCCGGATTATGATGTGGTGGTGAATTATTTAAAGGATGAAGAAGGAAGACTCATTGCCGCTCCTCCTTTTTCACCAAGTGAGATGGCTCCTTTAGGCAGCGACCGTCTCGGCAGGAATTTCTTTCTATTATTATTGGCCGGTGCGAAATATACGATTTTTGCTGCCTTGTTCATTGCTTTTCTACGAATTGTATTCGGGTTCATCTTTGCCATCGTTTACATATTTGTCCCATCAATCGTCAGGAGGTACGTTAAAGGCTTGGGGGAGTCCTTTCAATATGTTCCCCTTGCCATCGTCGTATTCGCCATGCTGATTCCCTTGGAAAACTCGTTTCAGCCTGGGTTCCTGCCTTCGGGTGAGTACTTTGTCATTCAATTATGTGTGATTGCCATCATCACAACTCCCTCCCTCGGAACCTACCTGGGGGAAGAGATGAAGCTTTACATGAACCAGGAATTTATCGACGTATCCAGGACGATGGGAGCCGGTCGATTCAGTATCATGAGGAGACATCTTATCCCTCAATTTATGAGGCATTCCATCGTATTGTTTTCGGAGCAGGTGGCACAAGCCCTTTCCTTACTGATCCAGCTTGGTATCATGCTCATGGCACTCGGCGGATTGAAGATAGCTGAGTTTGCCTTCACAGACCTTGACCCAAGTAACCCGGTGTACTTCTCGGAAACAAATGAATGGGCCGCCACCATCAGTATGAATATCCGGCTCATTTTCTCGAACCCGTTCCTGGTCCTTGTCCCACTGGCCTTTTTCGCCCTCATCATTCTGTGCGTGAATAGCATAAGCTCGACACTTAGGAAAGTGTTCATCGAGAGTGACTATGCATTGGTGAAGGTGAAGAAGGAAAAAGAAATCAAGGAAAAATCCACCACCACTGTTTCAACGGATTTGTTTACACTTAAGAATTAACACATGAAAAGAAGACGCCCACGGACCCATCGGCGCCTTCTTTTTTTTATCAAAAAAGTTTCAGCAACTCATCAAAAGAATCAACGGCTTGCGTATACTCGTCCACTTCCCCAAATCCGTAGCGGGCATAGATAAATGGAATCCCCGCTTCCTTTGCCGCCTTTTGGTCCCCTTCTGTATCTCCAACGTATACAGGGGCATTTAAATGGTTACGTTCAATGATCAGTTTAATATTTTCGCCTTTTGAAAGTCCTGTCCTACCAGGGTTCTCATAATCGATGAAATGCTTATCCAGTTTGTGATAGTCATAGAATGCCTCTATGTATCCGTCCTGGCAGTTGCTGACGATAAACAGCTTGTACTTCTTCGACAGCTCTACAAGCACTTCTTCCACATGGTTATAGAGACTCCCTCCATACTTACTTAAGTGGGGGATTTCATAGCGGGAAAGATCTTTCAGAAGTCGCTCCCGCTCCTCTTCGTTCAATTCAGGGAACAATCTCTTCCCGATTTCTTTCATTTGAAGCCCCATCGTTCCCTCAAGATGCTTCCTTGTTATTCCATCTTTTAACTGGTTATGTTCGTTGATAACGTTGTTCCATGCTTCCAGAACGGATTCAATGGGATCCCAAAGTGTTCCGTCCAGGTCGAAGATGATGCTGTCCATGAATGATTCCTCCAATTCGTTCGGTGTTTTTTGACAGGTAAAAAATGTCATCGTATGTAGTATAGCAGAAATTCATGGGGAAGGTTTTTTCCTAAGTGGTCTATGCTGATCCCCATAGATCACACCTTTAACAGGAAATATATGTTAATATAATGAATAGAGTCATAGCCTATAACGGAGGGAAATTCAATGAGCAAACATACCGAGCTGCATAATTTAATACATGAAAGCTGTAAAGAACTCGGCTTCTCTGGGGTCGTCCTTGTCAAACAAGGGACAGAAGTTGTATCAGAAAGTGCCCATGACTATGCCAATCGATCGGATCGCCTTCCGAACACCACCGGTACACGATTCGGGATTGCATCAGGGAGTAAGTTATTTACAAGCATAGGGATAGGTCAAATGGTGGAAAAGGGGGTACTGTCTTTTGACACCCGGTTAAAGGATCGTTTGGATATCGACTTTCCTCATTTTGATGAGGGAGTGACCATCCATCATCTTTTGACCCATACGTCAGGTATCCCTGATTATTTCGATGAAGAAGTAATGTCTGATTTTGAAGAGCTGTGGAAGGAAAGACCGGTTTACCATATGAGATCCCTCAAGGACTTTCTCCCATTCTTTCAGTCCAATCAGATGAAATTCACTCCCGGCGATCGATTTCATTACAATAATGCGGGGTTCATCCTATTGGGATTGATCATCGAGCAACAAACCCGGCAGGCTTTTACCGATTACATAGAATCTGAGATTTTCCAGAAAGCAGGTATGGGAAATTCAGGGTATTTTTCATTGGACTGCCTTCCTTCCAATACAGCAGTGGGCTATATAGAGAAAGAGAACTCGTGGAGAACCAACCTCTACTCCATCCCTGTAAAAGGCGGGGCGGACGGCGGGGCGTTTATCACCGCTTCAGATATGATGAACCTTTGGGAAGCTTTATATTCTTATAAACTAGTAAATGAAGAAACAACCAGAAAGCTGCTGACCCCTCATGTCCATGTGAATGGAGAGGTGCACTACGGGTATGGAATCTGGATGAATCAAAGGAATGAGGAAATCTACAAGTATCATGTGATGGGGTATGATCCCGGAGTGAGCTTTCGTTCCTCTTATTATCCTCAGCTTGACTTAAAGCTGTCGATTCCGTCCAATAGAGAATCAGGCCCATTTGAAGTGACGAAATCGATTGAGAGTTATTTTGAAATCTGAGTGCATGAAAAATAAGGGTCCATCGTTCCGGCTTTCCAGTAACAAAGAACGATGGAGCCTCTTTTCTTCCAACAGCTTCAAGTAAAATACCTCATACCTCCCCATATTAAAACACCCAGCGCAACAAAGGTTAAAAGGAAGTCTAGAATAGCCGACTTCTTCCTTCCATTCTTCAGACTTATCACTCCGTCATATAGGCTCTTAAACACCCAAAAAGCCATGAGACACATCCATCCGATGGAATCATTTCCAGGCTGGTCATCAAACATCATGATCCATGCCGCTATAATGAAAGAAAGCAGGAAGACATTGATGGAAATCTTTAGAGGTTTATTCAATTCGTAAGGTTCCATTCTTCCACTCTCCTTTTCACCGAATCTACTCACACTGGAGTCATGAATTCATAATTTACATCTTCTACAATAGCATAAATTACCAAAAAATTTAATGGTTTCTCTACAAATGATCACGCCCATCTATATGTACATTCTTCAAGCATCCCACACGATACGGTTCCACCCCTTTCTCAGTGTTGCTCTCTTTTTATCCTCAAAAAAAGAGCCTATCCTTAAAAGAATAAGCTCTTGCTTTATGGTTTACCAAACCACCCTTTATTCAGGTGACAACTCGCTCTCGGTCACCCATTTATGATCCTTCACCTCTTCTCCACCTGTCACTGGTGTGAAATCCACCATATACACCGTCGTCTTTTCAACGGAATCTATGGTTGCGGCCGCACCTTCCATCCCTTTCATGTGTTCGGCGTTCAGGACGACCTCATCCCCCGATTCATAAGGTTCCTCTCCATGATCTTCAATCTCTTCATGAATGACCCATTTATGATCTTTCACTTTTTCTCCGCCAGTGGTCGGTGTGTAGGTAACGGTATAGACGAAGGTATCGTAAGCACCAGTGACCGTCGCTTCCGCTCCCTTCATCCCTTCCATATGGTCATCTTGGATGATGGCTTTACTTCCTACTATATATGTCGGATCGGCGGCTTCCTTCAAGCCTTCCGGTACTTCTCCTGAACTGGAGTGATTCATGTCACCATGGTCCATCCCGTCCATGTCTTCTTTCATCTCCTGGTCACTTCCGCCTTCATGTCCCATATCCCCTCCATTGTTGGAGCAGGCTCCCAGTAGAAGTAACATTGCGGTAATGAGTAATAGGATCGGTTTTTTACTATTTGTAGTCATGGTCATCCTCCTTATCATCTTCCCACTAAAGTTTACCCCGTAAAATTGCAATTAATATGGAGAAAGGGAAAAGAACCATGAAGAATTTATGACAAATGGATCCGGCTTTCAGGCATTGTGCATAGTTTTTTCATATTTTTTCGGTAAAATAAAGGAAATGACAAAATGAGGTTATACCATGAATAAAATTTCAACCAAGTTAGCCCTCTACTTTACGATCGCGGTTCTTGTGATGGAAGGGTTATTGATGCTCTATCTATATGACAATATCATCGATACACGGATCGAGGAGGAGTTTCAATCGATTTTATCCCGGGGGAATAGTCATCGCGATGTGTTAGAGGACCGTTATTCGGAAACGACGCTGCATCACATAGCCCTCATGGAATCCAAAACGGAAACGGAAGTCGTGATCACGGATCAGAACCATAACGTCATCACAGGGTCAAGGGAATTAACGGATGGAATGCGTGAACTAATCCAAGTCCCCCCTGAATCCTTGACCCGTGAAGGAAGGGTCATCGAATCGAATTGGAAGGACATGAATTATTTAGCCACCGTCACATCCTTCGAAAGTGAACGAAACGAAGGATACGTCTATATGTTCAAGAGCGCCGCACCGTTACGGAACCTGATCAGCCAGTTGAACCGCCATTTCCTTCTCGCAGGAATACTGAGTCTCATCATCTTAACGGGTATCCATTTTCTCCTATCAAAACTTCTGACCCGTCCCTTGTTAAAAATGAAGCAGGCGACGGAAAAATTGAGCAAAGGGAATTTCGAGGTGAAACTTCCGGAACTCGGTCAGGATGAACTTGGGGATCTATCGGATTCCATTCAGAGGCTGGCAACAGATTTAGAAACCATTCAACAGGAGCGCACTGAATTCTTGGCGAATATTTCTCATGAGCTCAGGACCCCCCTGACCTATATTCAAGGGTATGCCAATGTAGCCTTACGAGAGGACATCCCGGAATCTGAACGAAAAGAATATCTGAACATCATCCAGGAAGAATCCAAAACCATCCTGACGTTGATCGAAAATTTATTTGAGCTGGCAAAGATTGATGAAAATAATTTCTCCATTCAAACTGAAACCATCGATTCAGGCTCTTTTTATCATAAAGTCATCAACAAGGTAGCTCCTGTTTTTAAAAGAAAGGGAATCGATCTCATTTTGACTGTGAAGGAGGATTTCCCGTTCCTTGCCGATCCCATACGTCTCGAACAAATCGTCATGAACCTATTGGATAACGCGCTAAAACATTCGCCCCCTCATTCAACGACAGAGGTGACGGTTGAGCGAAACGACTCAGGGAATATGAGCCTTTTGATTCACGATCAGGGAATGGGCATCCCGCCGGAGGAACTTCCACAGGTATTCAACAGGATGTACCGGGTGGAGAAATCACGTTCCAGGGAATTTGGCGGATCCGGTCTCGGGCTATCCATTGTGAAAGAATTGGTGGAAGCACATGGCGGTCAAATTTCCATTCAAAGTGAACGAAATAAGGGAACATCGATCAACATAATACTGTGAAGTTTGGAGGTCAGTCTGGTGAATACCATCTTATTAATCGATGACGAAAGAAGGATGCTGAACCTGTTGGAGCTTTATCTGAAGCCTCACGGGTATGTATGCACAAAGAAAAATAACGGCTATGACGCCATTCAGTCTGTTAAAAAACATTCCGTAGACCTGATTCTATTAGATATCATGATGCCTGAGCTCAGTGGCTTCCAGACCTGTGAAAAAATCAGGGAATTTTCAAACGTCCCCATCATCATGTTAACGGCCAGGGGTGATAAGGATGACGTCATTAAAGGCTTAAACGCCGGGGCTGATGACTATATCACGAAGCCCTTTGATGAAGGGGAACTGGTCGCACGTGTGAACGCTCAGTTCAGAAGGATCAAACAGTATGACCAAGTAGATGATCAACGCTTGACCAGAGGGGCTTTTACGTTGGACGGAGACTCCTACACGTTAAAATATGAAAATGAAATCACCCCTCTGACGTTAAAGGAATATAAAATCCTGCACTCCTTGATGAAGAACACAGAAAGGGTATACACCCGGGAACAGCTCCTTCTCATGGTATGGGATATCCATTCTATGACCGATATCCGAACCGTCGATTCCCATATCAGGAATTTAAGGGATAAGCTGAAGAAAGCAGGCTTCCCTATTGAACATCATTTGAAGACAATATGGGGCATCGGCTACCAGTGGAAAACATAAAAAAAAGATCAAAGGCTCCTTGTCCTTTGATCTTTTCTTATGTCATTTCCTTTAGGCGATTTTCTTACATTCTTCTGCACATTTGAAGCAAGCATCGGCACATGCCTGACAATGATCATGATCATGCTTCTTGCATTCTTCCCCACATGCTTCACAAATCGCCGCGCACACTCCAGCGAGTTCAGACGCAAATGGTGTTCCTCTTACTAAGGATTGTTCTAAGTATGCACACATATCCGCACATTCCCGATCGTACCGGATACATTCTTTCATCATGTTGAGATCGTCTTCCTTTAAACAAGAGTCGTAACAATGATTACAAGCTACCATACATTCATGTAATGCGTTAATGGCCGATTGATATTTTTCGTGTGACAATGTGAACTCCTCCTTTAAGATTGAATATTCCCTACACGTTTACTATATCCCGTTCATTTTGTAATAAACGGATAAGGTACATTTTTTTATAAACAAAGAGGTTTATTTTCATTTGCATATCTTCTGCAAAAATAGAGGGTAAACAGGCTCATCTTGGAAAAGCACCCCCTTGTAAACAGGGACGGACCTCAAGCTTTCTTATGGAAGCACAAGGTCCGTCCCTTCTTTTAAAAAGGCTCTTTTCGCAAAGATTATTGTTTTTAACATAAGTTCTGCAAGGCTCTGTCAATTAGTGTGTGCTAGATGGTAAGGGGAACTGCTTCGCTTGCAGCTAGCGTTCGGCCGAGCCTCCTCAGCTTAGCCGAACGGGGACTCGGCACGACCGTACTTCCGCAGGAGTCTGCGCAGTTCCCCTTACCATCTTCACGAGAATTTTCGTGACAGAGCTACAAGGTGTCCAAAAACAATCTAACTAGTAAACATAATTCTTCTTAAACTGGAGCTTGACAGGTGAGACCCCGGAGGCACAGACGAGGAGGCTCCCCGCCAGCCCCGCTGAAAGCAAGCATCCTGTAGCGGAAATCAACTATTACTTTCTTCTCTACAATAGCAACAAACTTTGCGAAAATAGCCTTTGAAAAACAAGCACAGGGACGAACCGATTCTTTCACGTCACCTAAAAGATATGATAAGATAGCACCTAAACTGATTCAGACTTTAGGAGAATGATCATGAAAAAGACAATCGACCATATCGGAGTGGCTGTCAGAAACATAGAAGATACCATCCGCTTCTACGAAAATGTCCTCGGGGCGAAGCTGATCGACCGCTACAGAAGTGATGCCAAGGGTGTCGAAAGCGAGATTGCCATCATGGAAGTGGACGGCGCCAGAACCGAATTACTTGCGCCGACGAATAATGATACGTCGCCGATCGCACGGTTCATCAAGCAAAAAGGCAAGGGCGTCCACCACATCGCCTATCGAGTGGATGATCTCGATGCCGCTATTGAGGAACTGAAGCCAAAGGGGATCCGCATATTGGAGGACAGTCTCCGTGTCAACAAGCATGGGAGAAGATTGATTTATTTGAATCCCGCTGATACTGAAGGCACAATCATCGAGTATTGTGATTATCCGGACGGGGAAAAAATCTAGCTAAACTAAAACGCATTGGGCTCAAGTTGAGTTCAATGCGTTTTTTTGTTCAAAATGCCCCCGTCTTTAGACTGTCAATTGAAAATGGTAAGGTAGTGGCAACAGGAATGGGACAATATTATTTACACATGGTTTCATATTCGAAATCACATGAATCCCTATTCCGTAAAATAATACCCGCGACCTGCCTCCGCAGCCTCCGCATCCGCCTTCGTCACATGAACCGTCCCCCGGGGATGCTGAGGCGGAGCATAAATCGAATAAAGCTTAATCGGCGTATCACCCGTATTGATCACATTATGCCACGTACCGGCCGGGATCACGATCGCAAAGTCTTCCTTCACTTCTCTCTCAAAGGTTAAGTTATCCTGCCGGTCTCCCATCCGTACGATTCCCTGTCCTAGCTCCAGGCGCAGGAATTGATCCAGGTGCGGATGAATCTCCAACCCGATATCCTCTCCCGGATTAATGCTCATCAAGGTCACCTGCAGATGCTCTCCCGTCCAGATGGCGGTTCGGAACGTGTCATTTTGTATCGTTGCCTCGTCGATATTCACGACAAACGGTGCTGGACCATAATCCATCGATGGCATCCGTCTGTCCTCATCCGCTCCCAATACACTCAATCGCCTCGCATGCTCCCATTCATCCTTACACGCATTGGCGAACACCTCATACAGGGTTTGATGCTGGGCCTGCAGGCATCCGATCCGGAACTGTTCGTAATCTGCCAATTCCGCCTCATATCCTCTCTGCAATCCATCCCGGTAAGAATGGAATGGAACACTCTCCACCTGATAAACGGGCTGACTTCCCGTAAGCGAAGTATATAGATTGGTCAGTTGCCACCAGTGACGCTGTTCGTCTTCCATCAGTTGAAGAAGTTCATGCTGGTGGTATTGATTCGGGGCTACATGGGCTAATCGGCTGTACAGATCGGCTGTTGCCGCCTTTCCCCTGATTCCGTCGAAAAGGATTTCAGCAATCGGATGATTCCCTTCCTCCCCGGTTCTTGTCATGGGGTTTAGATTCGCATAAGGCTGATTTGAATACGTCATCGGAACATTGTACATGCTGCTCATTCCCTTCAGATTTTTACCAAGATATCCTATGCAAGTGTCGGGGAATTGTGCTCTTACCCAATTGAGCTCAGGGAAGGAGATACAAATGATTAGGAATCGATCATCCGGGTATAGTACATTTATGGATGTATTTGGAAATCTTTTTAGTGAATGAGGTGATCATCATGCACCACTGGTATTTTTCTTTACTGGTCGGGATCGTCGTCTTTCTCGGACTGTTCCTGATCGGAATGCAGGATTTATCGTTTATCCTTACCTATAGTGCTGGGATATTCCTTGGTTTTTTTGTGATTTATTTGATTAAGAGAAATCGGAAGCATTAGCCCTTTGCAGGAAGCCGATTCAATATGGATGGACCTCCTGTGTTAAAATAGAGAAAATTCGATCAACAAAGAAAGGAAGCTGAACCCATGTTACCTTCAGAATTAAGAAACCGCATTCGAAACGGGGAGCACCAATCCCACACATCCGGTGTTTGCCAGGATTATGTACAGACCAATTTAGTCGTCCTGCCTAAGGAGTACGCCTTTGACTTTTTACTATATACCACCCGGAATCCCAAATCCTGCCCGATTGTCGAAGTGCTGGAAGCCGGTGAATTCGAATCAGGGTATGGGAAAGGCTCCGACATTCGAACCGATATCCCCCTCTATCACGTGTATGAGCATGGTCAATTGGTGGAAAAGAAGACGCGGATCGATGATGGTTGGCGAGATGATTTCGTCACTTTTCTCATCGGGTGCAGCTTTACATTTGAAAGCCAGCTGATCAAGGGAGAGATCCCTTTGCGGCATATCGAGGAGAATAAGAATGTTGCCATGTATAAGACGAATATCCAGACGGAAAAAGCCGGTGTGTTTCAAGGTCCAATGGTCGTTTCCATGAGACCGGTCCCGAATCACCTGGTACAAAAAGCAGCGGACATCACCTCTTTATTCCCTAAGATGCACGGGGCTCCTGTCCATATCGGTGACCCCACAGAAATCGGCATCGGGGACATCACACGACCCGATTATGGTGACTTTGTCGGCATCAAGGAAGGCGAAACACCGATGTTCTGGGCCTGCGGCGTGACGCCACAAGCAGTTGCCCTCCACGCAAAGATCCCCTTCATGATGACCCATGCCCCTGGTCATATGTTCGTAACAGACTGGAGCAATGAAGAGTATCTGAAGGAAGGAAAATGAGGGACGGACCTTTTAGAGGTCCGTCCCTCATTTTCCGCGTGTTCTTGGATTATGTAGAAAACAGTTTACCTTCCAAAGCCATGATATATCTCGCTGCAGATCGTTGGACCGCTTGATCGGCATCTTTTGCTATCACCCGATGAAAGGCATTATACAGCTTATGGAAAGATAAAGGCTCTACTTTTTCAGCCATCTCCTTCACTTTACCTGCCGGCAGGGGAATGAGATTCGGATAGCTGTACATGAAGCTGACCCAGTCCGTATCCGCCACCACCTGAATGATATCCCCTGTCAACAGAATCCCGCCCTGACTCCAGTGAAGAACCGCTCCCCCTTTGAAATGCCCACCAAGGCGGTGCAGTGAAATCCCTTCTTTCAACGTCAACTCTTCCCCGTCCCAGAACTGGATCCCCTCGCTCTGTTCC
The DNA here is from genome assembly GCF_003315075.1 of Rossellomorea aquimaris. Taxonomy (GTDB): domain Bacteria; phylum Bacillota; class Bacilli; order Bacillales; family Bacillaceae_B; genus Rossellomorea; species Rossellomorea aquimaris_C. The sequence continues at coordinate 15,469 of NZ_QNRJ01000011.1, read as the reverse complement.
ATGACCCAATTCCGATCATCCCGATGGAGGTAAAGGGGCGCATTAAACCGTTCGGCCCACTCCAGCTGCGCAGAGTAATAATGCGGATGGGAAACCGCGATCGCATCGATCCCGCCCAACTCCTCAATGGTCCGGATCGTCTTCTCATCCAGATACGTGACGCAGTCCCATAACACATTGTATCTGCCATTTGTAATCAGATAAGCCGTCTGTCCGATGCCGAATTTCGGTGTGGTGGTGATGCTGTACAGTCCCGGTTCTTCTTGTAGAATGGTATTTTGATAGACTCCGCTTCGGATCATTTCATCCAGTGTCGTAAAGCTTTGACCATCCGGATTGACATACTGACGTTCTTCCTCGCATATGGGACATCTTTCAGGTTCCTCCTGACTCCCCGGATATTGAATTCCACATGTCGTACACACATATTTGTTCATCGTAGAGCTCCTCCTCTTCCCGTCTCTTTATCTGATTTCATTCTATTCCATTTTCTAGTAGTCTTCTTCCACCAAATGGTCAAATGTATTCTACGACTTTAGGAGGAGAGGGTTAATCCCTAGAATGGTAAATCAACAAAAAAAAAGCTGAAGAATCACTCTCTTCAGCTCTTTCATGATGTTCACTTTATCCCCTCTGCAAGCTCCCGCATGGAATTCAACTTCGCAGTCAGTTCCAAGAACCACTCTTGGTCACCCGTTGCAAGCGCAAGGTCAATCAGGAACTGGATTTGTTCCTTATTTTTTACAGGGGTGGATGGTATTTTGGTCACCTGTCTGTTTAATAAGGGAAGGCTTTTGCCTTCAATGGTTTTATTATCACTTGTCACGACTTTTGCTTTTAGTGTTTGACTTTGGATATCAAGGTTTTCAATATAACCGATGACCAATTCACCTGAAAGTAATTTCCCTTTGATCCAATCCCCGGTTTTTAAAATGGAATGCTGGTTTGACATACCTTTCACCTTCCCAACTGTAATATTATTTGTTACATTTATAGGAAAAGAAAGCTTCTATGCTTCCTCTTTATTGATTAAGTCGACGATATCTCTAATGGTGTAGTCTTTTAAGTAATCCCCCAGCTGTTCTTCTGCTCCCAGAAAAATGTGAAAGAGAACCTTTTTCATATTCGCCCCTACGACACACTGTTCGTTAGAGGCCGTGCATTTGGGCTGCAGGGCGCCTTCTGACGTGATTTTATAGATGTCCCACAGATTGATCTCGCTCAAGTCCCTTGCAAAAATGAATCCGCCGCCCGTGCCTTCTTTTGAGGCGATGAATCCCTGCTTTTTCAACAAACTCAGGACTTTTCGGATGCGGACGGGATGAACGCCGGCACTTTCTGAGATCGCATCGCTTGTGGACATGCGATCGGTCTTCAGGGCAAGATACGTTAAACTGTGAATGGCTAATGTAAAGTCGCTATTCATGGCCTGCCTCCTTTACGGATGTTACTGTAATGGTATCTTTTACAGTTTATACTGTCAACCATCCCGATCACTCTGTTAATAGGCCAGTTTTTGCAGCTCTTTGTAGGAGAAGGTACGAACTTTTCTCGGCAGGAAGCTGCGGATTTCTTCATCGTTATAGCCGACCTGCAATCTCTTTTCATCCTGGATGATCGGTCTTTTCAGCATTTGCGGATTCTCCCTGATTAATGTATATAAATCCTGGAGCGGCAAAGAATCAATGTCTACGTCTAATTCCTGATATGCTTTTGACTGAGTGGAAATAATGTCTTCTGTTCCGTTTTCTGTCAGGCGAAGGATCGATTTGATCTCGTCAGGTGTCAACGGTTCTGTCAGCATATTACGTTCCACATACTCAATTGAATGTTCATCCAGCCATGCTCTTGCTTTACGGCAGGATGTGCAGCTTGGTGTCAGATATAGATTGACCATTTGTTCATACACTCCTTTATAAATGTAATAAAAAAAGTAACAGTTTATACAAAAAATAAATCACCCTTTGTATCAAGGTACACTGTAATATTAATATTTACAGTTAGGTATGTCAACCCTTTTTTATAAAAAAAAGAACCCCTCGCCTTTAGAAAGGACAGGGCCCTAAACTCTTTTCCCTCTGAACCGAACCGTTCCCCTTCACCCGTTTTAACATCGCCACGATCAGAAAGCTGACAATCACCAATAAGAGCCATGAACTCACCTTCCCCAGATGAACGAGACTCCAGGCATCGGTCTGGTTTGGATATTCCCAGGCACCAAAGAACGTGGCGATATTTTCGGCTATCCATATGAAAAATCCGATGAGCACAAATGAAAGGGCAAGGGGCATGCGGTACGTAATTCCGCCCACCTCGTACAGGACCCATGTCTGCCAAAAGACGATCAAAACGAGTCCCGATAACCACCAGCGAACGTCAATCCAGTAATGGTGGGTGAAAAAGTTTAAATAAATCGCAGCAGCAAGGGGAAAAACGACCAAAAACGGTGGCCACTTCACCAGTTCCACCCGAATCCTCCTCCACGCTTGGCAAAGATAACTCGCCACACTTGCGTACATGAAACCGCTGTACAATGGCACCCCGAACACTTTGGAATACCCTTCCCCGGGATAAGACCAAGAGCCCATATGGACCTTGAATAGTTCAAGGACAAGCCCAATCAGGTGAAACAAGGTGATCACCTTAAGTTCGTCCCGTGTTTCAAGCCCGGAACGCAGCATTCCCCACTGCATCAGGAGGCAGATGATGAGTAGCCAGTCATACCGGGGTAGTAGTGGAAGCGGGATGATTTGTGTCAAAGCCAAAGAGGCAAAGATAACGACAGGGAACAAACAGGACAGGGCCTGCTCCCAACCAAAACGAACGAGTTGCTTTACTGCTCTCATGATTTCGCCCCCATACCCTGTTTACTAAATGTCTTCCTCACTTTTGTATTCTAATAGATCTCCAGGCTGACACTCCAATGCCTTACAGATCGCCTCTAAAGTGGATAATCGAACCGCTTTTGCCTTTCCATTTTTCAATATAGAAAGGTTCGCCATCGTGATTCCAACCCTCTCCGACAACTCTGTCACGCTCATTTTCCTTTTTGCCAGCATCACATCAATATTGATTATAATCGCCATGTTTTCACCTCAGACCGTTAAGTCATTTTCTGATTTTATATCGATGGCATTTTTTAATAGCTTTTGAAGAACTGCCGCAAATACCGCAATCACCAGCGGAGCAAAAACAAACATCATGCCGATCACGATGACCCCTGGGGCGTCGTCTCTCTCCCCCATGAGATAGAAGAGCGGCATCCCGGCTACATACAAAATCGTGATGGTGGTTGCACAATATTTAATATTCTTTAAAGCCTTCACTGATAATTCCGAGAACGCATCGTTCTTGTCAATATAGCTTAATAGTCTGATCGCCTGATACAAGGCACCGAAAAACGGAATCGCCGACACATACATCACGATCAAGATGCCATATATCAAGTAGGCAAGCTCCCAACCAGCCACATCCTTCGCTAACCAAGGCAACCCGAATACACACAGTGCAAGAACCGGGGTTCCTATAAGAAATACAGCTATTTTCAAAAAGAGTGTTTCTCGTTTCATCAAAAGCACCTCGCTTAGTTAAATTCCATTTTATTTTAATCTAATTTTTATTGTTTTACAATAAAAAAATATTGAATATAATTATAATATTATTGTATTAGACCAAGATAAAAAGCATTCCTTATGAGAAAGGAATGCTTTTTATCATTCATTGCCTTAAGAATGATTTCTTTCTCTTTATACCTAAGAAAAGCCTTTGTTTACATTTATGTGAAACTTCCTGCTATTTGTTATCTCTATTATTTAGAAGAAGAGTTCTTGCTTTTTAGCCCTATCCTGGGATCTATGCGGCACCTGTCACCTATAACCGTGAATGAGGGACAAACGGGGATCTTCAGTCCCCGTCATCCCCACCATCTCCGTCCCCATCGCTATCCCCATCATCAAAAAAGTCATTCACCTTTTCTATTAAGCTATTGTCTTTCCCCTCGTCTTCCCCCAGTTTAGACGGATGAAGGAAACTTTCTAATGTAAAGACTTGAACAGCCTGTTGCTTGTACTTGGTCACAAAGTAGAAACAGATGATAATAATAAGGATTAGAAGCACAATAAATGCCGGTAGCATCATGTTATTCAAAATGGTCACACCTCCTTACGTTGCCTTTCTTATGAATATGAGAGGATAGGAGTTTACATGACAAGCTCAACTGCTCTATTCTTTTTTTATTTTCCCCTTGCTATGAAACGCGTTTCATACTTTAAGCTAAAAAGAAGAATATGATTGGCGTAACGCCATCCCGGCGGCGTGACAATCATATCCTTCTTATCCGAAGTGTTCATCTATTTTGAACACTTCCCCTTCCTCTTAACCTGACAATCTATGCTACGATAGAGATATCAAGAAGGGGGTTGAATGCACATGTCCATGTTCAATAAAGTGATTGCGAGTATCGGGATTGGTTCCGCGACCGTTGATACGAAGGTGAAGCGGGCCTATATTCAACAGGGTGAGATGCTCGAGGGAGTCGTAGAGGTGAAAGGTGGAAATACGGATCAGCGAATCGAGTCGATCGATCTGAAGCTGATGACGATGTACGGCCATGAAGGCGGCGATCGATTGTCTCCTGCCGTTGTGGAAGTCCATCAGCTAAATGAGCCCTTTACCATTTCTAAGGGAGAAAAGAAGCACATCCCGTTCTCATTCAAGGTTCCCCTGCATACGCCGATCACGATGATACACCCTGAAACGCAGAAGAATGTTCCACCGATCTGGATCGAGACTGGCGTCGATATCAAGAATGCTGTTGACCCGAAGGACAGGGATTATGTATCCGTCGACCCATCAACCGTTCATGAAAACATCGTGGATGCCATCAAGGTCATCGGGTTTAAATTCAAGCAGATGGAGAGTCAGAACACCCCGGCATGGGTGAAAACGAGCCGTCCTTTCGTGCAGCAATATGAATTCACTCCATCCTTCGGCAAATACAGCCGGAAGCTCGACGAACTCGAAGTCTATATCCTTCAGGGCGACCATAAAACCACCGTCTACTTCGAAATTGACAAACGCAGCAAAGGATCGATGGCGGTCTTGAAAGAAAAGTTCAACCTGGATGAACACAGAGGAAGCGTGACACTCGACAATCAGGAAATCCTGCTTAAGAGAAGCCGTGTGAGTGATACGTTTGAAGAGATTATTGATGAGGTACTTTAAATAAAAATGGGAGCCTGCCCCCACACCTCGTTTCACGGGGAAGGGCAGGCTCCTGACTATTTTCGCTACTTTTTCACCTTATAATGAAGCCACACCGAACCCTCACCGACAGGCTTCATCTTTTTCAATTCCAGCCTGGCGGCACCTCCCAAATCAGTTAAATCCGGTGAATCGAAGAGGGATGGAGTGCTTGTTCCACCTATAGCTAAAGGGGCGAACAAATAAGATCCCCCTTTCACGTTCTATCTATCATGGTATAAGAAACGGAAAAAGAATGTCAGTGTTTTTACATTTTTTAAATAAATTTAATTTTTTTGTTTAAAATGTTTGAATATTGAGACAATGGTTAGTATAATAGAAAAAAGGTCAAGGAGTTGATTTTTCATGAAGAAGTATTTGCTAAATTCACCACAGTCCGAAGTACCCGGCATAGACTCTCTTTTTGCAGAAATGATTTTGGACAAGGCCCTGCTAACATTCCGGAAAGAACAACTCGAACAGAAAATCGACCAATCATTACGTGATCGAAATAAAGAAGAATTCCTGCGGTTGACGGAGGAGTTAAATCAGATCCGTAAAGATTACGAGGAAAAGGATGTAACGGTCTAAATGATTGATTGGATATAGATTAAGCCATTGGTTTCTTTTGATATGAAGGACAATGCTCTTGCTGATGATGGCAGGGGCATTGTTTTTTGCATGATTAATTCTGCAGAGAAATGGGCCTTAACCACTTTGCTGAGAAGCTACCCTTCTTGAATAAAACCACTTAGACTCCCTTCAAGAATGTCTTCTCCCTTCACCCAATCCTGGAAGTTTATATCCAGAACCTGACTGCTCCGGGCAATGGTTGTGAGGATCCTTGAATGTTGATGGGAATATGAAAAGGTGTGAAGGGTCCCGAATAAATTCCCGTAATCTGTGAAAAAGATGGGTGACTCTGCGTTTTTAAAATGTTGGAACATATCACGATGGGAAAGTCTCTTATCCATTAAATCAAGAAGATGCTTATTACGCTGGATCGAGCCTTCGATGGATTCCCGATTTTTATCAGTAAGCCGACCATCCTGAAAATGATTTACGCAGGATAAGCCCGAGTCTCCATACCTGACAATCACCTTATCTGAGCTTGCTTCGACTTCTGCCATATTCCCTTTCCGGTCTCCCAGTGAAAAATTATAACAGGCCGAGTGAGGGATTTCCTTCAGCATCGCGACGGCCTCATCGACAGAAGAGCAGCGGTCCAACACCATCCGGATGGCAGTCCAGGGAGAAACTCCTTTTGTGTAGCCGTCATGACTGACGAAGTGCAAGCCTGCAACAAGCCCTTTCTCGTTCACACCATCGTGTCTCCCCAGCATTTGAAGATTGTACCCTGCTGTAGCAAAAGCTTTATCCGCTTGAACCAGACTAAATATCCCATCATATAAAGCAGGAGAAAAATCGTAATTCCTCACATAATAATCGTTTGTCAGAAGTGCCGAGCATCCCATTGCTTCAGTCTTCGGAACATCATACCCACTAAACAATGCAGCTGCCCTTCCCGGCGAGATCCCCAACCCTTGTGCCAGACCCTCTAACTCTTCAAGCAAATGCGGGGCAAACGTAGAATAGATAGACTTCATGTTATGAAGATCAATCTCCTGCTTGGTGATGGATTCAAAGGTTTTAAGAATGGGAGTATTCCGGACCTTTTCAGCTGTTTTCAAGCCAATCTGAAAAGAGTTGCCCCTGATTTGAAAGATACTTACCTTGAAACTAGACACATTCATTCCCCCTTTTTAGTGTGTAGTTCCCTTCTCACAGGACTACGTTTTCATCATAGTCGCAGTGAAAACTTTACACCTGTCATTTTGTGCTCGGTTTTGACAGCCCTCCCATCTTCTAAATGCCAGGCTCTTGGCAATACGAAAAAAGGTATACTTTATCCAAAATGGAATAATACTTGTAGTAAGTTGTTATTATTGTGTATAACTTGCAGTTGCTTTCAGTATTTGCTACATTAGGAGGTAAGAGGTGATGAACATGCCTATTTCGGAGATTGAGAAAAGAGTATATGAAGAAAAAATCCACTTACTTCATGAAATGGAATTTGAGGAATGGGCGTCCTTTGCTTTTAATGACAAGCATTTTCGACTTGTCTTTATTAAAGCGATGAACAATCTTATTGAAGAGTCCAACCTTTCCTCCAAGCCAAAGTGGACCGAATCCATTCTTCTCGATGATCTAGAAGCCGCCAAGGACGCACTGGAACGTATACTTCTCGATATGGTCAAAGTGGCAAGTGGAAAACGGAAAGTGAGAACCGTCAAACGCAAAACCACCGAATCAAAGAACTTCAAAGGGTATAGCACCGGCCAACTTGCTACATTTTTTAGCGTAAGTACAACGACGATCAATAACTGGATCAATGAAGGTCGGTTCTTGCGAGAATCGGAAGACGGGCGTATGGATACCGTTAAACGAAAAACAACAAACGAGAAACTTAGAATCCATCCTGACTTTTGGTACGATGCTCCCTCTGGGGTTCGTTATCAAGTGAAAGAAGCTGTAGAAGCTTACCAAGATGATGCAGGGGACTGGGAGGAATCAAAACGAAACCATTCGGTCAGTGAACAAAAACAGGTTCATTCCTATTTGGAGCACTTCAGGAAGAAATACGACGGACAGGACTTTAAGTCTGTCTTCGGAAATCGGAATTGGAATCAACTGTCGGCCGAAGAAGAAACAGACGCAGCGATGTGGTCTTTCTTCTTACAGAGGATAACTGATGCGGAAGACACTCGGGATTAAACGGACGAACTTCCCTCGACTCGAGCGACTGGACTTTAGGGACATCATAGAAGAAGTAAATAATATCTTCGGTGTGGAAGTTCCTGGCCACCACGGTCCAAATCTATCCGTTCAAGCTAAACGTATTCGTTTCAAACTTTTCTTACCCATTCCCTCCCTTAAATGTGTAGAGTATATCGATAATCAGACGAATGAGATCATAGAATACTTCTATGACTGGGAAGATGCTTCAGGTACGTTGATGAAGTTCCATGGCCATTACCATCCAGAAGAAGCTCCTGATGAAATAAAGGAATTCGATCCTTTCCACTTACACATTAAAGAAGATGAATTTGATAGAGAAGCAAGGAAACGTGAACGGGATGATGAGTATCAATGCTTATATCAAGTTCTCTTATTTATTAAGCGATACGTTTACGTGTCAAGGTATTCGAAATAAGAGGAAATAGAAATGGTGCCTTCACCATAAGAGGCACCATTCTTAATCCCAACTAGGGTCTGACCTCTGCACACTGACTTTAACTTGCGGATATCAGACCCTAATCCCCCATTCATATAATAATTTCAAAACCCGTTGGCTTCTGAAATGGCATTTTACATTCTCTAAAAACGAAATGAATGTTTGAAAAATCGTCGGGTAATGCTGGTGATACAATGTATGTATAGGATGTATGCCCCCTGGAGCCTCCTCCTCCTTCGTTACGACACTCGTAATCCTCTGCTCCTTCTATTGATAGGTCAAAAAATGTATGCTCCCGAAATTCCCGGGGATACTCATCGGATGCGTCCGTATCAATGGTAAAGTGAATGACACTGGCATTTTCAAATTGACGTACGAATGTTACCGAGAAAAACATATCATCTTTTTCAAATGATTTTAAGATTGGTATGTTCCTCATAAACCCTTTAGGCTCAACAACCGGTCTGAACATTTCTTCTTGTAAGAAATGAGAAAACACGCTATTTAAAAATTCCTCATGGAAATCATACTTCTCTGCCCAAGTGGAGATCAGTTGTTTAGTTGGAAAACCAGGATCATTATCAGAAAGGTCCTTTCGTTGTTTAATGAAGTGACAGATCTGTTCATCAATGTCTTTAATTCGTTCTTCATAATGTTCTGTTGGTGGTTCAAACGGCATTCGTTTCATCGTACTCTCGCCCCTTTACTCAACTTTTTTTCGGCAATCCTGCCCTTTCGCTTCGTACCAATTAAGACCATAGGGACAGGTACCTTGGCTCTTATTCCGTAAAAAAGCCAGGGTACCTGTCCCCGTGTATCGGCTATTTCTCTTTGACAGGCAACACAACTGAAGAATATACGGAACCGTTTATTTCAATATCCATTCTCCATTGCCCACTATCAGGAAACCACAGCGTCACTGGCTGTTTCTTCTCCCGGGAATCGGGTAACGCTATCGGTTCTTTTTTTCCTTGACCATCGTGTGTGAATAGAAGGCGCACTTTATCTGCACCTATGGCCTTTTCAGGTAGAATAAGATTCGTCTCAAAGTTTTTTTCCTCCACGACAAATGAATTGTACTCGATGCTCCCCTTCTCATCACCCAAATACAAATTCCCTTCTGAAACATAGTCAGGGCTAGTATGCCATTTGGCTCTCTCTTCCCCTGAATAATGCAGAAATACGAAGAGGAAGACACAAGCCAAACAAGCCGCTTGAGCTTTCCAAAATCCATTCACTGTTTTAAATGAGTTCATCATTTCCGAATAAGGAGCCACTAGCTTTAATATAAAGAAGGCCACATTTAGAGAGAGTAGCGCCAATGCGATAAATAAAAACACGAAATTCCCCCTTCTTAAACGATTTGATACGTCATTTATATTTAGCCTATTCTAAAAAAGACCACCGAGAACATCCCCTTGATTTCTTCAAAAAGAGCCAAGGTACCTGTCCCCGTGACCTCCTATATACGATCGGATCAATCTCAGCATTTCTTCAGGTTGTTCCAGGATCGTCCAATGTCCGCTTTCTTTTACTTCCACTAGTTCTGCGTTTCTTAAGTATGGGAGTACATTTACCCTTATATAAGCAGGGGGTAGAATATCATGCGATCCTTGAGCGATCAAAATAGGCAGAGCTTCAATTTGAGACAGGGAGGGGAATAGGTTGTAGTTCTGTTCAATGTCTTTGCCTATGCTTTCCAGGGCCTCTTTGTTGTAGCAAATCTCTTTTTTCTTTTTCAAAGTATGGACTGAATGCACATAATAAGGGTCCATCAGATTGTTTAGCTTTCGGGATGCATCTACGCGGAAAATAGAAGATAGCGAATAGTAACCGAGCAGGATTTTTTTATAGGGACCCAGCTTTTGAAGTAAGACTTTTTTGAACGTTACATAGTCTTTGGAGGATAGACCGATGGCGGCCGTTAGAATGATTTTGTGGATATGGGATGGATACCTTGCTGCATAAGACAATGCTAAGATACTCCCCCACGACTCGCCGAACAGCGTCACTTTCTCCAGGCTCAGTGCCTTTCTTATGCCTTCAAGAGTGTGAATTTCCTCTTCTATGGAATAGGTATCGCCTCCTGACTTCCCGCAACCCGATTGATCATATAAAATTATCTGATAGTCTTCAGCCAGAGGCTCCATATGTGGCAGGAAATATTCAAGGCTCCCGCCCGGCCCGCCGTGGAGAAAGAGGATCGGCTTCCCTTGCCCTTGGACACAAACATAGATCGATTTGCCATTGATTGTTATATGCTTTCCTTCCATACAAGCGCACCCTTCATTTCAGTAGTTTACGATTAATAAGTAGATACACCACGGTAAGTAAGATCAACATGACTGCTACAAAAACGGTTCCCTCATGGGCATAATCGAACAGACTGTTAACAATCCCAAGCACCCCTAACGGAAGAAAGAATAGAAGCCCCGTAATCGTCCCTAACATAGACTTATCCTTGATCATTTTTTCATTAAAGCCTGCCAGCAGCCACGTTTGTTTTTTCACTCCGACGAGATACGAAATCAGTAATAGAGCGACTCCAATGGTAAGTAATCCATAATCCATCATGACTCCTCCTTCATGCGAATAAAAAGGCCTTTCCTACATGTACGTATTCACGGGAAAAAGGTTCCATATTATTCCTGGATTTTCATTAGGAAGTCCCCAAGTGACCATACCAAAACAAAAGAGTTTCATATGCTACTTAATGATGGATCATCAGTTTCCTTGCTATATAGAATCGATTCCCGATTTGATAAGCCAGCATATCTGCAGGATTTTCATTTTGATCGTCAATTTTAAAAAGGAGCGTGCCTTCCGGAAGATCCGTGGCTTCCCCATTCTCATCGATTGGGGCTTTCACCTCCGATTTTATAACACCTACCTGTTCTTCTAGTCGCTCTTCCTCTACGGGTTCATAGGTAGTGATATATTTATTACCTCTCCACATAAAGTGAGGGTCGATGATTTCGTCCTGGTTGCCGCATGCTGCCAAGAACAGGATCAAAATCCCCATGATGAAAAGGTGTCGTTTCACTGATTCCACCTTTGTGTTCTACCAATTAATTTCGTATGAACAGGATCTACGTTGCTGAAATCATCATCAGCAAGGTACGCAACGGTATGCAGACTCGCTTCCTTCTCCTCACTGTTGCAAAAAATAAGGGTGCACTCGTCGTTCCCTATTGTCACGTTTCCACCAGTTTGTTCGATCAGTTCAAAGTTTAATAGACTGCTTACCAAGGCAGGATCCTCACGGAAGGGCATTTGAATCTCCATCGCTTGTATAGATGGTTGTTTTTCTTGTGTCACCACTTCCCGCCTTTTTTGAAGTTCGATCCGAAACTTCCAGGGAGTTGATATGAACGTTCTTCGTTCGCCTTCATTGACCTTCCACTTTAGTTCTTCCGCTCTTTCTATGACCTTTGAATACTCAACCTCCGTAACCAAGAAGCCGATATGGTCGAACATATCCCTTTTTCCGTGTCCAAATGTCAGGTTGGTTTGACCTTTGACCATCTCGATGATTCTAAATCGAATGTTTTTATCCCGGAAATCTTCCCAGTTCAAAGGAGGATTGAATGTATGCATTTCCCCATTGTATCGACCGACTCTTAACGTGGTTTTAAATCCTGACTCCAGATAAAACCTTTCCATTTCCTCCACTTTGTCCGTCCACCAGTGATAATGAAATAATTGCATCTCATGTCTCCTCCCTGTTTTCATTCATCCACCCGACAGCATACTCAACCATTTCTCTCATGGGGATTAAATAACTCCTCGCTTCACCGACCAAGCCTTCTTTTACATTGTCTGTATCTTTACGAAAAGCATCAAATATCTTATCAAAATCATCCGAGTCATTGTTAATATCCTGATACGTCGTCCATACTCCTATATGATTCTTTTCAACCTTCACATCCCAGATCTTTTCTTTAACAAAAGTGTTTTCTTGTCTGTATTCAGCCAGATGTAGTGAGGTATTCGAATCTGTCGGTGCTCCGAGTAATAAAATATAGCCATTTAATTCGTAGATTTTTCCTAATGGTGAGTTTTGATTTAAAGAAAAGTGAAGGCCATGATCTTCTGTTATGTATTTAGCATGCTTACCCCAGGCGGCAAAGGACGTGTGGGGATGGGCACTTCGAACCACTCTCTTTTGCTTCCTGAACGTCTCAGGAATGAAGCCCATATAGCATGTAGGGGTTAAATCGGGGTGATAAGTCGGCATGTTATCTCTGATGATCTTCATCTCTTCATCTGTATAGCCGCTTCCGTATTCTGCCGGGTCACATAACTGCTCGGTCTGTGTCGGCATCACGATGTTTCCTTCTCCCCCGACGGTTTCTTCCAGAGCCAGGATAACAGAAACCGGGCCACCAATGACTCTTCCCAATGATTTTAAGGAAGAATGGACGATGATGGTCATGCCTTGGTGTACACCTAATTCCCCTAAGTCATGAACCATCTGATTTTTCGTTACGAGTTTTCCTTGTCCCATGAATATTCACCTCCCTATACTAATTGTATTGAAGAAAATACCTTACCCTGCATTTAAATAGTAAATCATATTATCCGTCCATTCACCGAACTCATAGATAAAACCTTTCCTGATGCATTCAAATTCCATCCCGACGCTTTCAGCAAGCTTTATGGAAGGAGTATTATCGAGGTTGATATGAGCTTCAATGCGGTGGAAATTCAAGTCATGAAAAGCTAAATTCAATGCAGATTTCACTGCTTCTTTGCCGTACCCGTTCTTCCAATGCTGGTTATGTATGGTGTAACCGATCCTTCCCCATTGAAAATCATTCCTTGATAACGTAGAGAAATCAACCATACCCACGTGCTTGTGATCCTCTTTTCTAAACACACCAAATACGTGGGCTACATCATTACCAGCCAGTTCCTGATGATTCTTCACCAACTGACCGAACCATTCTTCCGTGCATTCACTCATATCCATTTTCCCCAGATCGTGCCTGCTGGAGGAAGCAAATCTGCTTTCGAATTCCCCAAGCCAGTTTGGATAATCAGCAACCTTCAAAGGTCGTATGATCAATCTTTCAGTTTCTGTACTAATCGTAAAATCTTTCAACTTAACACCTCTTCATTTTTTTCTACTAACCTTCCATTTCATTAAGGGCGAGCCAACTATAATAAAAACCAAATAACAAGGCTTAACATTACGATGATCAGTCCGATTGTTTTTTTGTAAAACTGTACACCGTACCCCACTAACAAAAGAAGTAGGGCTGCCCATTTAAAGTGATAATACTCCCGAATATCTTCAGCAATGTACCCGATCCATGTAGCAAAAGCCAGAAATAACACCAGAACCGGAATCAGAATGTTGGCAGCCGCCCAGAGAAATTTCATGTTGAATACCCCCTCTTTCCTTTTCAGACCACCTTGTTTGAGTATAGTAGCAAAATCCCTATTCAAGACAGCCTCCAATACTAATCTAGCGGATATCGTGTATGATCAAATTGAATGATAGATACACTTCTCCACCTATCATCACATTTTTTTTAAAAAATAGGTTTTGCCCCTGAGTTCAAGCTTGTTTTTGATCAAAATCTATGAAAATATCCCGTTTTATGACCATCAATGGGCTTCTTTGAGATTGAAACCGTTCATGAGGTTCCTATCATCCAATATATGAACCGGTTTTCTCGACTTATGATCCGCTTTTCAGATATATGATCCGGTTTCAGCCGTTTATGACCCGGAATTTTGATATATGATTCACTCTTTCTTTTTATGATCCGTTTGTGTAACGTATGGAAGACCCTCTCATTGAATAGGTAAGTATATCGCTACTTCTTCCTCGCCATTTTCCAATGGATGATAGGTCTCGACAATATAAGCCCCATTATTCGAAAGCTTTTTTAGAATAAGGTTAAACAGGTTGTCCCGGGAAGACGTACCGGGATGACCTCTAAATGTAAGTGTGAGTGTTGTCTTGAAAGATACGATAACCCAAACTCTCAGAATCATCGTATAACGCTTCCCGGATTGTTTTAGGCGCCTCTTTAATGGCTACATCTTCATAACCGACCCAAGTTCCAATGTACATAAAAAAATATCAATGGAAAACGAATACTGGAAGCAGCCATTCTTTTTCTTGATAGGAATACTCCTCTATTCACGAATCATTTCAAACAAACGTGCCGATTCTTCTTTTGTGAGCTGCGTAAATTCGTGCTCTCCTCTGGTCATCTCCAATAAATCTTTTTTCGGACTAACCCAAACACTGAATAACACAGCTTTTGCTTCTATTTGTGGATTTTTAAACTGAAAGACAAATTGATAATCTGCCGGACGAACGAACGTTACGTGTGCGTCTTTCCAATTCGCTTCATCCAATATCCTTTTCACATTACGAACTTGTTCATTGTCTGTGATTTCTTTAAAATCTTCATATTGATTTTCATCGTCAGTCCGCTTTTGAACGATAATTTTCTGCTCTTCATTTTCTACTTCACTTGAACAACCTGTCACCATTAATAATACGAATGGAATCAGAACATATAAAAAGATCACACATTTTTTCAACATATAGACGTCACGAGGTTTTTGATTTCGCCCTTTTTGTTTACACTGTCTGTCCCGCTCTCACAATTATCTTTGTTTTCCCATGTGATGATGTACTTATTGAATTCAGTCTTCACAGAGAGAATTTCAACTTCACCTTTGTGTTTCGTATGGTATTCCATCACGATGGATTTCGCTTGTTCCTCTGTAACCACTGACTCGATGCCCTGACAGCCACTTACTATACAGAAGAATATGGAGGCAAAAATCAAACCGATTTTCTTCATTTTCTTCCCCCTTTAAGTAGTAACGTATTGTCAAAACTTTTATAAGAAATAGGTTACTAATTCCTATGATAGAGGGCTTTTTGAGCAAAAAAATTGCCACCCCCTGAAATCTGGAGATAATTGAGGTTACCACACACCCAATTCCCAGATAGGAAGTGACAAG
>NZ_QNRJ01000010.1 GCF_003315075.1 Rossellomorea aquimaris | reverse complement strand
CAAACTCTCCGATAAAAGTTTGAATAGCTCTTTAAAAATAAATCTAGAATTAACGTTGACGTATTGTCTTGTTTTGTTCAGTTTTCAAGGTTCAATAAAAGCAATAAATTGGAGCGGGTGAAGGGAATCGAACCCTCATCATCAGCTTGGAAGGCTGAGGTTTTACCACTAAACTACACCCGCATATAATATTGTGATGGTCGGGAAGACAGGATTCGAACCTGCGACCCCTTGGTCCCAAACCAAGTGCTCTACCAAGCTGAGCTACTTCCCGCTAGAAAAGCATATGTATTACTATGAGTATGAAACACTCGCTTGTAGAAATAAGATGGCGCGCCCGAGAGGAGTCGAACCCCTAACCTTTTGATCCGTAGTCAAACGCTCTATCCAATTGAGCTACGGGCGCAATATGTTTTAAATCCTTTTGGTGCGGCCGAGAGGACTTGAACCTCCACGGGGTCGCCCCCACTAGGCCCTCAACCTAGCGCGTCTGCCATTCCGCCACGACCGCGTTTAAAGCGACAAACACTATTATAACGAGGATACTATGTTGTGTCAATAGCTTTTCGAAAAGTCATTTCAACAACTTTCAAAGTGCGGGTGAAGGGACTTGAACCCCCACGCCTTGCGGCGCCAGATCCTAAGTCTGGTGCGTCTGCCAATTCCGCCACACCCGCATAAATGGTTAGATATTTTTGCTACCGCAAAAATCTTTGGTGAGCCATGAAGGATTCGAACCTTCGACCCTCTGATTAAAAGTCAGATGCTCTACCAACTGAGCTAATGGCTCTTAAATGGCTGGGCTAGCTGGATTCGAACCAACGCATGTCGCAGTCAAAGTGCGATGCCTTACCGCTTGGCTATAGCCCAATGTTTCGTCAAAAAGTGACGAGGTTTATATAATAACATGTCCAAAACATTAAAGTCAATAACTTTTTAAATAAATAATCTGGCGGTCCGGACGGGACTCGAACCCGCGACCTCCTGCGTGACAGGCAGGCATTCTAACCAACTGAACTACCGGACCAAAGTTTTTTCGCGTTAGCGAAAATAACTATCCTTACCTTGCGAAAGCAAAATAACTTTCATTATTCACGCTAGCAAAATGAATTTTTTAAGTTGCAATAACAAAAATAAAAATGACCCATACGGGATTCGAACCCGTGTTACCGCCGTGAAAGGGCGGTGTCTTAACCGCTTGACCAATGGGCCATGTTCTGAAAGTAATGGCGGAGAAGGAGGGATTTGAACCCTCGCGCCAGTTGCCCGACCTACACCCTTAGCAGGGGCGCCTCTTCAGCCACTTGAGTACTTCCCCATAAAAATGGCTCCGCAGGCAAGATTCGAACTTGCGACCGATCGGTTAACAGCCGATAGCTCTACCACTGAGCTACTGCGGAACGTAAAGTATTCTTTCGCTTAACTCGTCTTATCGACTCTTTAGATTATAATGACTCCTCTATTTATTGTCAACTACTTTCAAACACTTTTCATCAGAAAAAAATGCTCATCATCAGGGGATTAACCACTCAGGATTTTCCTTCCTTCATAATGACTTCCTTCACTAATTTAAGCTTCCCTTTACAACGTCCACACACGTATTTTCTTAAATTGATCTTCCTTCTTCTTTTAAACTCCAACCCGCACTTCGAGCACACATAAATCAAATACCTTTTTCTCTTATTCACACTCGTTAATATCGAACAATGTCTTGGACCCCCAACTTCATTTAGAAGCCTCTTAAAATCTTCATCTCCATGCTTATATCCTTTACCTTCAATATGCAAATGATAATGACACAACTCATGTTTAATGATTCCTATTAATTCATCCATACCATGCTCGTCCAAATATTTACGATTAATATCGATATTATGACTACCTAACATATACCTTCCCCCAGTGGTTCTTAGTCTTGGGTTGAAATATGCTTTATGAAGGAAAGGCTTACGAAAAGATTGAATAGATATTTTTTCAACAAGAAATTGAAGCTCAGCGTCCGTCATATGAAATCCTTCTTTCTTAATTAGAACATGACAACCTATTATAGCATAAACTAGATATCACCCTTACTGTTTCAGCATGACAAAATACTCCAAGGAATGTCATCACACGGATTCAGCTGGCACTTTCTTAGAGATAAGGAGGTTACCCCATGCCTAACTGGCTTGTGAATCAATTGAGGAGAGCCTATTTTGAGAAGGATCGATATCAAATCAAGCTCCTTAATCAATGCTGGTATTTTTACCGTAAGAAGAACAGCTCTTAAGTATGGACATTAATCATGCCCCATCCTAAATGGCAAAAAGAGCTGACCTGAGATAGCATTCACTACCACGCAGTCAGCTCTTACCTGATTATTGAATCATCGTCAATGCGACTCTGCCTTTTTGAACATCCACGCTATCAACCCAAACGGTTACAACATCCCCAACAGACACCACATCTAATGGATGCTTAACGAAACCATTTTTCAGTTTTGAAATATGGACAAGTCCATCTTGTTTCACACCAACATCGATAAACGCACCGAAATCCACTACATTTCTTACGGTCCCTTGCAACTCCATACCTTGTGTTAAATCTTCTAGTTTCAAGACATCCTTCTTGAGAAGAGGTTTAGGAAATTCATCCCGCGGATCACGCCCTGGTCGAATTAACGAATCTACAATATCTTTCAGCGTTAATCTTCCTATTTCCAACTCAAGAGAAACCTCTTCCAAATTCAATTGGTTCAAAGACTGTTTCAATTCTTCTGACCCGATGTCAGCTACACTCAACCCGACTTTCATAAGAAGCTTCTTCACATCGTTATAATTGTCCGGATGAATAGATGTTCGATCAAGTATCTCTTTCCCATCCATTATTCTCAGGAATCCAATACATTGCTCGTACGTTTTTGCACCCAGTCTTGGAATTTTCTTTAATTGGGATCTGGAAACAAACTTGCCTTCTTCTTCTCTCTTTTTCACAATATTAGTAGCCACCGTCTTGGAGAGTCCCGCAACATATTGCAATAGTGATGAGGAGGCAGTATTCACATTTACGCCCACTTGGTTTACAGCCGTTTCCACTACGAAAGTTAATGATTCATTTAGCTTCTTTTGTGAAACATCATGTTGATATTGCCCAACTCCAACTGATTTAGGATCGATTTTCACTAATTCAGCTAACGGATCCTGTAATCTTCTTGCGATGGAGACGGCACTTCTTTCTTCAACCTGAAGGTCCGGAAACTCTTCCCTTGCCACATCTGATGCTGAATAAACACTCGCTCCCGCTTCGTTGACTATTAAATAGAAGATCGATTGATCCATATCTTTTAACACATTCACGACAAATTGCTCGGTTTCCCTGGATGCCGTCCCATTCCCAATAGCCACAACCTCAATCGAATATTTTGTCATTATCGATTTGATTGCTTCTTCCGCTTTTGCGAGTTGAGATTGGGATGAATGTGGATAAATCACATTTATATCAAGAGTTTTTCCTGTTTCATCAATGACCGCTAATTTGCAGCCTGTTCGGAAAGCGGGATCGACACCCAAGACCATCTTTCCTTTCATCGGTGGCTGAAGCAATAACTTTCTCAAGTTTTCTGAGAAGATATGAATGGCTTGATCCTCTGCTTTCTCTGTTAATTCATTACGAATTTCTCTTTCTACCGATGGTTGGATCAGTCTTTTATAGCTATCTTCCACCGCTTCTTTCACAAGAGGGACGGAGATGGAATGAATATTTTTAATGACCTGTCTTTGCAAATAGCTAAGGATACCTTCTGCATCAGGCTGGATATTCACCTTTAATATATCTTCCTTTTCCCCTCTGTTCATTGCTAAAATGCGGTGAGGAACTACTTTATGAATGGGTTCTTGATAAGAGTAGTACATTTCGAAGACCTTTTTTTCGTCCTGTTCTTCCTTTTTTACCTTTGATTCAATTAACCCTTTACGGAACGTATAACTTCTTATGTATTCTCGGTATGAAGCTTCATCGGAAATGTACTCAGCAATAATGTCTTTTGCTCCATTTAAAGCTTCCTCGGTTGTCATTACTTCCTTTTCTTCAGACACGTAGAGAGAAGCCTTTTCTTCAAGCTCTCCTGATGCCGGGAATGTAAGGAGCCATTCCGCCAGGGGTTCCAGTCCTTTTTCTTTCGCTACGGTCGCTTTTGTTCTTCTCTTTTGCTTATATGGACGGTACAAATCTTCTACCGTTTGCAGCTTATCCGCCTTTTTAATGGCATGGGTTAACTCTTCCGTCAACTTCCCCTGTTCTTCGATCAATCGAATAACTTCTTCTTTTCTCTGCTCTAAATTTTGCAGGTAATTCCATTTATCCATAATATTACGGATTTGAACTTCGTCTAGTGCTCCGGTTTGTTCTTTCCGGTACCGTGCGATGAAAGGAACTGTGTTTCCTTCCTCCAGTAGTGAGATGACGTTTTTCACGTTTTTTATTGATAGGTTCAATTCTTTGGATACTCTGATAAGTAATGGTTCTTGATTTGTTAATGTTGTTGCCAATTGTATTACCTCCATTAAAAGGATTCTTATTTATTTTACCATAACTGTCTTTGAGGATTGAAAAGGGGGGCTTAACATAAAGCATATATCTGATGAATTGAAATGAAAACTCCGTCTCCCCAATCCACACTGTGACCGTTCCTTTCCGCTCCAGGCACTTCCTTTCCGCGGGGAGGAAGTCGAGCCTCCTCGACGTTCCGTCTGTGGGGTCTCGACCTTTCCTCTATTTCCCGCAGGAGTTAAGTGCCTTCCGCTACAATCCACTCTTCTCTACTACATCAGCATAAATATCCAAACTAATTTAAAGGAAGAATAAAATTAACAAAATTATGATTTTCAAAAATCAGTTATAAGATATATTGAACCGATCCCCCATCCATCGCGCACTGGATTACTGGGGTGAGTTAAAATCCAACTGTTTCTGTGAAAAGATCCTAAACAAAAAAACTTACCCTAAGACCGTTAGAGTAAGTTTCCTATAATGTATGTTGTATCGTCTGATGTACCGTCGACTAGAGATTGAATATCACCTAAAGCGCCATGAAGCGTTGGATATCTTTGAAGGATATTCTTTACTCCTGATATACTCAGTCCATCTGAGTGAATGAGAAATCTTGAGTTGGAATCGTAATGAAAACGTTGGGTCTTATATGTTTGCGGTCTTCCGGATAAATACCCTGTAACCGGTAATGGATAAGTCATCTTTCCTTCAGGTGCATACATATAAAAACGTATATTTCCTACACAGCTATACACAAACTCTTTGGAATGGTAATACGCTTTAATGATCGCTACTGCAGCGCCTCGTTTTTTCTGAAGAGCTTCGTTACAACGACTCATGAGGGTTTCAACATCCTCATGGTGATGCTCTTCCACTATATCGACGACCACATGAGACGATTCATAAGCAAACTTCCCACTTCCTAAACCATCGGCCAAAACACAGATAAAGTATTCGCTTGTAGAGGTATAGAAATAACTGTCTCCACAATAAGGATTTCCGTTTTTCGATACTTGCTCTGCATAAAGCTCTATTTCATTTTGTTGAAGATAAGCCATTAATAATGACTCTCCGAATCGTTCATCTCTTCCTGAATGGCTTCCCTAAGCTTTTTGATCGCTCTTCTTTGTAAACGGGAAACATGCATTTGGGAAATGCCGAGCTTCTCGCCAGCTTCTTTTTGGCTTAAATTTTCTAAATAGGTGTGTTGTATAATAGCCTTTTCTCTGTCGGAAAGAACATGAAGCACTTTCTCAAGAACGAGTCGCTGATTGACTTTCTCGTAGCCCTCATCCTGGTCTCCCACAATATCCAATATTGTAACAGTGCTTCCCTCTGAATCCGCTTCAATCGAGTGATCCACTGATAACGCTTGATAACTCCTGCCCATTTCCATTGCTTCCAGAACTTCCTCTTCACTAACTTCCAGATATTCAGCAATTTCATGGACTTGAGGAGAACGTTCTAATTGGTTTGTTAACTCTTCAACCGTAGATTTTATTTTCGGACCAAGCTCTTTTATTCTTCGTGGAACATGTACGCTCCACGTTTTATCTCGCAGGAACCTTTTTATCTCTCCAATGATTGTCGGAATCGCAAATGCCTCGAATGATCTACCGAAAGATTCATCGTACCTTCTGATTGCACCAAGCAATCCAATCATCCCTACCTGGATAATGTCTTCGTGGAAAGATCTTCCCTTTGAATATTTCCTCGCAATGGACTCAACAAGATTCTGGTAATGTAAGATCAGTTGACTTTGTGCATCATCATCTTGTCTTTCCTGATAGTCTTTGATCCATTGAAGTACTTTTTCTTTTTGAGCCTGCTGGTTAGGTTGAGATAGTTTTTTCATCCCTCTCCACCTGCTCCCCTGATAGGAATTTAGTCATAAAGACTGTCACTCCCTCCTTGTGATGCACTTTTACATCATCCATCAAGCTCTCGATAAGGTAAAGACCTAACCCACCTTCTCTTAAGAACTCCACTGAATGATCGGCATGATAAGGACCAACAGCACTGCGAATTTCTTTAAAATCAAAACTTTCACCGTGATCCGCTACCATAACCTCAAGACGATCCTCATATAGCGCGAATCCAACAACCACTTCTCCGTCGTTGTCTTTATACGCATGCTGAACCGCATTTGTGATAGCTTCACTAGTAGCAATCTTCAAATCCTCAATTGCATCGTAGTCAAATCCCATACGACTTGCAATTCCTGAAAGCGTCAAACGAATGACCCCGACATATTCCGGCTTTGCGGGGATCTTCATCTCGATGTAATCAAAAGCTTTCATCATTCCACGCCACCTTCTACCTTGGAATTAATATTCATAATATCCCCTAAACCTGTAATATCAAACAGTCTCTGCAGACGATCGGATAAACCGATTAGATTTAATTGCCCACCGCGAGCTTTAACCGTTTTGAAAAGACCAACAAATACACCTAATCCAGTACTATCCATATATGATACGTCTGAAAGATCCACCGTTATATCTTTATCATCAGCCTCAGCAGAGGGTAGAAGCGTTTCTTTAAGCTTTGGAGCTGTATATGCATCAATTTCACCGGCTACTTTGACGAGTAGCTCGTTCTCTTTTTCTTTCATATCTATTGATAAGTTCATAAAAAGACCACCTTTTTTTTGGCAACATTTATAATAAGTCTTTATACATTTACCCTATTTATAACAAGAATAAACTTTATTTATGAATTTCTTTTTATGATGATTAGAGTGAAATCGTCTCTAAGCTCAAAGTGCTGCATCTTCTCGAGTTGTTTGTATACATTATTGACAATCTCTTGAGGGGGGAGGTGATGGTACTTGCTTATTAATTGAACCAAATCTTCCCTTTCGATGAAGCCATCTTCGGAACGGCACTCTGTTACTCCATCGGAGAGAAGGATGATCATATCACCTGTCTCAACTTGTCTTTCGTATTGTCGGTACTTCGCTTTTTTATCTACACCTAATAGAAGACCCTTTGCATCAAGATCTTCAAATTCATTGGTTGACGCTCTATAAAAAAAGCCGGGTTCATGCCCAGCTGATGAGTATGAAAATAGATGTTCCTTCGAATTGTATACACCGTAAAACATTGTTATGAACATACTTGCATCCACATTTTGTTCCACTACTCTGTTTAAGCTTTCCAAAACAGCATTAGGTTCATTCCGGTATTCAGGTAAACTATCCATGGCATACTTGATCATGGACATGCAAAGAGCTGCAGGTATACCCTTACCAATTACATCGGCAATGGCAACACTGACGCTGTCATTCTCATCCTGAACAAAGTGATAGTAATCTCCGTTCATCTTTTTGGCAGGTACACTTACAGCTCCAATGTCCAAGGCTTCCACGGTAGGGATGACCGTCCCTAACAGGGTTTGTTGCATATTGGATGCTACATCTATTTCGTTATTTAATTCTTGTTGTTTGGTTCGTAGACTCTGATGCTCGCGATAAGCAAAACCATAGCCAATCATGACTTCAAGTAAAATATCGAATGAGTGAAGCACTTGATGTGGTATATTAGGCTCCATTTCTAATATCACACTCTTATGGAGACTAATGATTTCCTCTGGCGAAACATGGTGCTCAATTGATTTACGACTAAATTTCTGTCCTAAATAAAGGGCTTTTTCATCTTGTTCGTTTAGATAGTGCTCTATAATTTCTCTATATTTAGAATCCATTAAATCTCTGAAATTCATTTAACTCCCCCTAGCGGAGCCACTTAGTCGCTCTGATATCCGTCCCTTCTCCAGGCACAGACTCGACGTTAAACTCGTCCATTAAACGCTTTACTCCAGGCAAACCTGCTCCTAAGCCGCCTGATGTGGAATATCCATCTTCCATTACTTTTCTAATATCTGCAATACCGGGACCTTCATCCAATGCGATAATTCGCACACCTTTTTTCCCGGAATCGAATAACTTTTCAATACAAATCTGACCATAGCCAGCATATAAATATATGTTCCGTGCTAATTCGCTGATAGCCGTAGTGATACGAGCTTGGTCAACGGTCCCGAATCCGAGCTCTTTCGCTACATTCCTCCCTAACTGGCGGGCAGCAACGATGTCCCATTCATTCGTGATCTTCACGCAGGATTGGCTATCCATACCTAGTCCCCCAGTTCCAATTGTAATTTCTCCAGACCTTTTTCCAGATCCAGAGCGGTCAGGACGTCCTCTAACCTGATACCAAGCTCGATCAACGTTATCGCTACAGCAGGCTGGATGCCCGTGATGACTACTTTAGCACCCATTAATCTTGACATGTTTATAACATCACCAAGTACTTTAGCAATGAATGAATCTATAAAATCTATGGAAGTAATATCGATTACTACCCCTCTGGCGCTGGTTTCGTGAATCTTCTGCAGAAGATCTTCTTGAAATTGAAGGGCTGTTTGATCATCAAGCTCCCACTGAATGGAAATCAACAAACAATCATGCAGCTTTAAAATTGGTATTCTCACTCTAATCCCTCCGCCGAAACTATTTTTCGATTTGTCATTTCCAGAGCCTTTTCTATTCCTTTTCTTAACGTACTATTTGTACTGAATTGATTAAGATCAATTCCTAAATTAACGATCGTCTGGGCAATCTCAGGTCTGATTCCCACCAGCATACACTTTGCCCCGACTAAACGCACGGCTTCTGCCGCCTGAATGATATGGTGAGCGACCATGGTATCCACTACCGGTACACCTGTAATATCAATCAGCACAACTTCCGCTCTATGCTTCACCACACCATTTAACAGGTTTTCCATGATCAAACGGGCACGTTCAGTATCGATGGTGCCGACAAGAGGCATTATGGAAATCTTTTCAAATACCGGTATAAGTGGTGCAGATAATTCCTGCAATGCTATCTTTTGAAGAGAAACCGTTCTTTCCCACGATTCTGTATAAGCTTTAACCACTTTGTTATACATCGGTGTCAGCCATTGGTCAAACTTCTCAACCTGTGAAGCGTGATTTTCATCTGTGATCAGCTGATCCTTAGTCATACCTTCGTAAACCACTTTACCAAATGTACCTAAAGCAGTTGTCACAAATGTCAGAGGCCAACCTAACCTGACAACCTTTTCAGCGAAATCCTCCAACCGGCTATTGAACTCCTTGGAATCCCTTAAGTTAGAAGCAATCATTTCTACAAACTCATGGCTTGTCTTAGTAAAAACTTGATCTGAAACAACTTGAAGAAACTTCTCATCCGCTTCGTTCCTCATTCGTTCCATCCAAATACTAGTGATATCTGATTTATTATTCTCAATATAATCCGTGACTTCACTAAACATTTAGTTCTCTCCATTCTATCATATGAAATTTGTAGTTCGTATTTATGCCGAATGATGTAACTTAATTTTAAAGTAGTTTACAACAGTGAACGAAAAAAATGACGCAATTACTTTAATAGTAACAAATAAATACAAAAAAGAAAAAACCTATGCCTTTTCGGGTATTTTTAGTGCTTACTTTTCCCATTATAAATTGTTTACGGTGTTTTGTCATAAAATTGACTATATTTCCATTATCCATATTCTTCTTTTGGGGTTAATTGGAACTAGACTTCTCTTCTAAAAAGAAAAAAAGACAAAACAAAAAGGCTTAATGATCAAGAATGTTGTTGATCAGCAAGCCTTCTGGTTTGAAGTTATATTGTTCCTATTGTATAGCATGATAAAGTATCTGCACGATGAAAAGCTCATGGTTAGAACTGGATTAGACCCACGCTGATTTGCAGGGCGTCATCCACTTTTTCCATCATCTCATCATCCAAGTGCGTAATCTTATCGGTAAGACGTTGTTTATCAATCGTTCGAATCTGTTCAAGCAAGATAACGGAATCACGTTCAAAGCCATAACGTTTTGCATCAATTTCAACATGAGTAGGCAGTTTCGCTTTTTGAATTTGAGCGGTAATGGCAGCTACAATAATTGTGGGACTAAACCTGTTCCCTATATCATTTTGAATAACAAGTACCGGCCGAACTCCGCCTTGTTCTGATCCTACAACAGGAGAAAGGTCTGCAAAATATACGTCACCACGCTTTACAATCAAAGGATTAACCCCCGCTTACTAAGCGTTCGACTGTATGTTCTGCCTCATATTCTGCTTGAATCGCTTCTGAAGCGATCGCGAGATTAATCTTAGCCATTTCCATATAGCCGCGTCTCATAGATTCACGTAATTGTCTCTTCTTACGTTCTCTTAAATACATTTTGGTTGCACGATAAATAAACTCATTGCGATTCACATTTTCTTGATCTGCAAAGCCGTCTAATTCTGTAACGAGCTGTTGCGGTAGACGAATTAAGATTTCTGTTGTTGCGCTGGATTCAGACACAAACTACACCTCCACCAATCACTACATACCGTTTCTGTTCATTAACATATTTATCATACCATCAATTAAGGGGAATGAAAAGTTAATTTATCAATCTCTTCTATTATCCACCATATAAAATACTAATTATTCATCAAAGTTGCGGTTATTTTCCTGTTGACTGTGAATACCAGTCGATAAGAGTTTATTCGATACTTCCGTCGGCTCCCCGTTTCGCATATAGATACGCGGCACCCTCGTTGTGATCATACAAGGGATCTCATAGTTAATGGTATCAAGCTTTCCAGCGATTTCATCCATTGTAATCGCTTCTTCACCCTGATTGCCTATTAACGTCACGCGGGTACCCATATCAAGAAATTCAGGCAGTCGAATCATACATTGATCCATACAGACCCTTCCAACAATTGGAACTCTCTCACCGTTCACAATGACGTCCTGACCTTGTAATTTACGCAGCCAGCCATCAGCGTATCCAATCGGGATCGTCCCAATCCACTCTGCCTCACCCGTTTCATAAGTAGCCCCATAGCTCACTTTCTCTCCAGCTGAAAGTTCTTTTGTATGAATAAGCCTTGAATGAAGAGAAAACACTTCTTTTAAAGGAAAAGGCAGCACAGGCTTCATCTCTTGAGAGGGGGTCAGTCCATACATGGCAATTCCCACCCGCACAGCATTAAAGAGGGTGTTGGTTTTCCTTAATGTAGCGGCACTATTTGAAGAATGGATATAAGCCGGTAATGACTCCAATTGATTCAGCATGTGTTCAAATCGAGCTAACTGCCGGTCAAGATAGTCATCGTTCAACTCATCGGCTGTGGCAAAATGGGTAAAGATCCCCTCAAGCTTAAATTGGGAATGAGCTTGAACATACTGTTCGATAGCCTTTAATTCCTCAGTGGAACGAACACCTATCCGACCCATCCCGGTATCACACTTGATATGAAGGTTTAATCGATCTCCTTCTTTCAGCTGATTTTCAGCTTCCACAAGCCACTCTTGGTGGAATGTGGTTAACGAAATATCCAAATCGGCCGCAATCTTGACATCTTTCGGTCTCGTAGCACCTAATACGAGAATCGGAGCGGTTACGCCGGCTCTTCTTAACGAAATCGCTTCGTCTAAGAATGCAACAGCTAAGCCGTGTGCCCCGGCAGAAAGTGCAGTAAAAGCGGTTTGCACATCCCCATGCCCATAAGCATTCGCCTTCACAACCGCAAACACTTTCACATCTCCAGGGATATGGTCTCTAATATTCTTTACGTTTTCATATAAATGATCTAGGTTGATTTCTGCCCATGTATCACGAAAAAATTGGGTCTGGGTTTCCACTCTCTTCACTTCCTCATATCTTTACACAAAACATTGTCATTCTATTCAAGAATACCATTGATTATTCATATTATCATTCATTGTGTCAAATAGAATTTTGGAAGAGGGGGGTTGGATAAGTGTTTATGAGGCCGTTCGAGGAAGACCTTTGGGTTTTTAGATCGATATTAATTTCTTTTACTAGCGTAGGGTAGATGATGCTTTTACTTCTATTCTTCTATCACATCTCCCTCACGCACACCAAGAAAAGAGGCGAACCTGATAGGCCCGCCCCGTTCAGTTATTTTATTTCACCATCGAACCTTGTACGGATTGAGCTACCATCACCATCTCAGAAGGAGTCAGGTCATTGGAGGCAAGCATATAGTCCACTCCGTTATTGGTCCATCTGATTGATTGCTCTGTCATGGCCGCTACTGTGAATCCTAAGTCCACTAATTCACCTTTAAGAGAAGTAGAAACCGTCATTGTTGGAACGACCGTTGTTTTTTCTTGTACGATTGTGAAGGATTTTTCACCATCGTACGTTAAGATCACACGTTTACCCGTATCGGTGGCGACTTCTTTTTCTTCAATTAATTCGGTGCCGGTGATTTCAGACATTGGGTAAAGAACAGTGAATTCTGTGTCCTCTACATTTGCCGTAACCGGTACTTCAAGCTGGGCACCTGTCATGTTTTTCTTCATGTCGAAGTCCTTTTTATCGAATCCGGCTTTCATATCCATCTTGGAGAACTCTACTTTTACAAGTGGATTTTTATCAGAATCCAATACATTGACCGATGCCGGCGTCAGGTCTTTCTTGTTAAAGGCAATCTCTTGAGTCGGAAGCATCTGACTGTTTTGATAACGAGTCTTCGTGTTAAAGATGTAATGATCCTTTGTTTCTTTGAAAGTAGCCTCTTTATCCTCTAACACATCTTGAACAAGCGATTCATACAAGTACGCCTGACTGCTATTTTCAGGCCAGTTGCTTTGGAATCGGAAGCTTTTGTTCAGAGCCGGCGTAAGGACAAATACACCCTCATCATTACGTAAGATCATTTGACTCTGATCTTTCGCAGCGTTCTTTAATGCCACTCGATAATAATTAGGGTCATTATGCCACACTTCCACATCATAGGTTTGAGGCTCGTCGCCCACCTGCAGGGTCATTTTTGCATCTGCTTTGTACCCCTTCATATCCTCTACTTTAGCCTTAAGATCCTTGGTTACATCTTCTTTCGATTGCTCTCCACAAGCAGCCAGCATAAGCACCGCTAACATGGCCATCACTAGTATCACTAGCTTTTTCTTCATTTTTTCAACCCCTTTTGTCCCAGGATAAACGTAATTGAGAGAGGGGAAAGCCAGCCGTCTAAGAATGGACGATCCTTATAGAATGTCCCGTTCCTTAGTCCAATTGCCATTCGCCAAAGAACCGCGATTGTTAAACACCTGGCCTTGTCTCTCTTATTGCACTACTGAATATATGAGACAACCTGAAGGATTATGCTAGTGAAGATGACAAGCTTGAAATAATTTTACTCTTCGATGATCACCTGTGCAGCCGCAAATTCCCGGCTGTGAGTGATGGATAGATGAGCATTCGCCCCCTCCGGCTTTGAAAAATAAGGCTTTCCGTTCAGATCCTTACTGATTTCAATATCCTGAAAGGAGAGCGCTGTTCCGATGCCCGTTCCATTCGCCTTGGCAAAAGCTTCTTTGGCTGCAAATCGTCCTGCTGCGAACTCAATCTTGCGCTGCTCGTTTAATGTATAGAAAGCATCCTCCTCCTTAGCTGTTAAAATTCTCTTAACGAACTTCGGCTGCCGTTCAATCATCCTCTGAATGCGCCCTGTTTCAACGATGTCCAATCCTATTCCTTTTATCATATGCGATTCCCCTTCTACTCTTGTCCTGTCTTGCATAATTGTATAATGAACTATCCTCGTGATTTCCGACGTTTTCTTATAGTATAGTATTGACTGCGTTTTTTTAAATAGCTCTTTTTGTAATGATTGTTGCTTTAAACAATTTGTCTGCCATGGCTCTGTCAACGGGTGTCTGCTGGATGGTGAGGGGAACTGCTCCGCTTGCAGCTAGCGTTCGGCCGAGCCTCCTCAGCTTAGCCGAACGGGGTCTCGGCACGACCGTACTTCCGCAGGACTCTGCGCAGTTCCCCTCACCATCTAAACAAAATTTGAGTGACAGAGCACAGAAGGGACAAAAAGCAATCGACAGTACAGGATATCTACTATAGCTAATATCAACCTCTCGACACTTCAAAAAAAGCAGCCTGTCAAAGATAAAACGTGCATGTTTTTATATTTGTCTATTTGCACAAACTCATGCTTCGAAAGTTGATTGGAGCGGAAGGTGCTCGACTCCTGCGGGAATAGCGGGAAAGTTGAGACCCCGCAGGGCAAAGCCCGAGGAGGCTCAACTCACGCCCCGCGGAAAGCGAGCACCTGGAGCGGAAATCAACCACTACTCGCTTTTTCAAAAGCAACAAAGTTTACGAAAAAAAAGCCTTTTAAATAAATGATTCAGTAATGATATAAAAAGAAACAACCTACTTAGGAGGATACAATATGTTTGTCCGGACTGAAAGTTTTTCACAATTTTTACGGTTATACCCTATTATTTCCCTGATTGTATTCATTCATATCGCCCTATACCTAGTCAGTGCACTTCCTATTTTTCCACAACTGTGGGTGTACGAGCAGCTGGCCGGTGTGAATTTATTTATAAGCGAAGGAGAATGGTGGAGACTCGTCACCCCTATCTTTGTACATTTGGGATTCGCTCATCTGCTATTCAATTCGTTTTCCCTTGTCCTGTTTGGCCCACCACTGGAAAAGCATCTGGGAAAAGCGAAGTTTATCGGTCTATATTTAGCAAGCGGCATGTTTGCCAATATCATTACGTATGTTACCAAGCCCCTTACGTATAGTCATGTGGGAGCATCAGGAGCGATTTTCGGTTTATTCGGCTTTTACATCGCCATGATTATCTTAAAAAATCATTTCATCACGAGAGAAAGCCGGCAAATCATCCTACCGATCGTCGTCATCGGTGTAGTCATGACCTTCATGCAATCAGGAATCAACATAACGGCCCATATCTTCGGACTAATCGGCGGCTTTGTGATCGGGTGGATTTCAGGTAAAAAATAAGAAACAAAAGTGACCCGCTAACGAATCGCGGGCCACTTTTATCGTTTACACACTATGAGAAAACCAAGAAGCAATGGTTCGGAGGTCCTTCTTTTCAAGATCCCGGATCGGACTCGCATAACCAGTCTCTCCAGATTTTATCGTGGTTCTGAGACTGCCCAAGTCTTTTCTCGTTTGAAACCAGCTTTCATGGGTGTCCAGAGATTGAATGCGACTTTTCTTTATATGCATCGTATTTTTCAATATGCCCCTATACTGTAAAGATAATTGTCCATCAACAATCTTCCAGCCCCCGGCACGATATTGGTAGTATCCGAGAATCCCGAAAGGAATCATCAACAAGCCGGCCCAAAGACCATATGGCCAGTACATAAAACAAACAGCCGCCATCGGGATCACCACCCAGACTGCCTGTCTGAACACATATCTTCTTAAGGAACGTCCCGGAAGCCTCTTAAAGTCATCATGAATGACATAATCCGGAAATAAGTCGTTTAATAATTCCTGAATTCGTTTCTTCTTCACAATCGGGAATAATTTTATACTGGTGCTGTCTTTCTCTAAAACAGATCCACCTGCATTTTCAATGTGGACGGTGCAATACCCCAATAGTTGCCTGATTGGATTTTCCACTACCCGGATTCCTTGAACACGATTTAAGGGAACCGTCACCTGCTTCTTCTCCAGGAGCCCTCTTGTCATGACAATGTGATCATCCACAATTTTTATTCTGAAATCACCATAAATAATAAATGTCCAGGCAATCGATAATAGCCAGGCAACAAGCAAGCCCAAAAAGGCCATCACCGAAACGACAAACACTCCGCTTTTCACAAAAACAGCCAGCTCATCGTACACAGCTTCGTACGGAATGAACTCATTAAATTGGGACAAGAAAACAAACACCCCGGAAATAACGACCCCGACCCCGCCTGAAGTCGTAGCAAGAACCCAAATGTCTTTCGAGGAGAGGTTGAAAAAGGGGGTTTCATCTTTCAAAGTACCCGTATTTTCGCCTGACAGATCGTCGGTTACGATGTTACCCTTTTTCTCCCGATAAATCATTTCCTCCAACTCTATTGCTTCTTCTTTTAAAATAGCTGTCAATTCTGCTTCTGATTCCCGGGGATTCGAAGACCCTGCCGTTTCGACCTTGACCTTAACCAATCCAAAAGGGCGATGAAGAATGCCCTCAGAAAAATTCAAACTCTGAATCCGGTCAATGGGGATATACCTTTTCTTTTTAACGAATAGTCCGTACTCAATCCTCAGCTCCCCTTCTTCCACTCGATATGTAAACCGAAGCCACTTCACAATCCCTGTGACCAGAACGAACACAAGAACTGCCGCCATGGATATTAGAGGCATATAATCCCAAACCCCCGTCTTCTCTCCCCGGTTATTCAATACAAATAAAAAGACAAAGGGAACGATCAAGTCCTTTAACTGTTTTACAAAATTCGCTACGGCTGAAATAGGATGCAGTCTCTTGTGCTCAGACATCATCTTCCGCCACCCTCGCAAGTTGTGAAATGGAGTTTCTCAATTCATCTGCCTCCTCCACATCCAATGCCGGTATCTCATGAACCGTGGCTGCCGTCGAAATCGTAATGGTTGCCAACTCATACTTTTTTAAAATTGGCCCCTGAACCGTATCAACATGTTGAACTCTCACCATCGGTACCAATGTGCGCTTCACGATGAAAATTCCTCTTTGAAGCTCAATCTCCTGTTCCCTAACCTCATAACGCCATCTCTTCCATTTGATCGTTGGAATAAAGAAAACAAACAAATATGTAAATAGAATCAACACGGCAACTGCTGCTGCAATGATCCATTGTTGCCACTCAAACATAACAGTTAGCGTAATCGCTCCTGCGGCTACAGCTGCAACGATCAACGTTTCAAACACACCATATATCTTCCACACCTTTAAAGCCTTTGGTGAAATCCGTTTTTGCGGCTCTCCGATCATACCCATCCCCTCACTTCTCTCTTTTACTAAATCTTACAGTATATTTACGGTTTGGAACAGAGATGGTTTCAGATTAAGGAGAAAGCTTTGGGAGATTTGCCTATTTTATCTTAAACGAACTTTTATCCACCCACTCAATCCCCTCAATCCCCTGCAGGTCCTCCACTAATCGGAACAAAGCGTCATCCTTTTTCTTCGCTTCTATCATACAATGGATTTCATCCACCGATCCCTTTATCCCTTGAAGAAAATCAAGAAACATCCTAGGGTCGATGAAATCGGCATGGGCTTTGTAATCCTCCTGGGATCGAGGGCTTGAAATATGCATCTTCACAGGTAATGATGACTGGCTCCACGTTCCTACGATCCTATCCCAATCCAACAACCAGTCCCTTTCGTTATAAGCAAGATGGTGATGGTAATCAAATACAAGGGGAATCCCGAGCTTTTCACATAGATAAAGGGCATCAGCCGCACTGAATACCGTATCATCATTTTCGAGAATGATCATTTGTTGAAGAGAAACGGGAGTCAGACCCCAATTGTGTATGAATTGCTCAAGTGCCTTTTCTTTGTCTTCATATGCTCCACCTACATGGAGAACACAGCGGTGGGTTGGATCGATTCCCATCCCTTTTAATAATGCCTCATGCATTTTTAACGTCTTCAGCGTATTTTTCAACACATCCACATCACTGGAATTGAGCAAGACAAAATGATCAGGATGAAAATCCACCCTCATGGGATGAAGCTTCAGGTACTCTTCAATCGCTCTGAGCTCCTCCTTTAACGGAGATATGAAATCCCATCCTTTCAATTCAGGATGATTCGCAAGAGGGATCAACTTTGAACTGAACCGGAAAAAATGAATCTCATTCAGAACATTATGCTTTAAAAGCCGCAGGCAGTTTTCAAGATTCGATTTTGCGATCCGTTCGAGTTTATGAATAGCGGCCTCACGATCCTTGATCCCGGAAAACTGCTTATAAGTCATGGTTTGGGAAGGTGATGCATTCTGGAGGTTCATGCTCATGGCAACATAGCCTAACCTTACGAGTGTCATGTGGGGTGGACTCCTTTTTGGGGTTAGTATGTGCGGAAGGAAGGGAATTATCTTGTTGATTTTGAATAAATGACAGCCTTTGTTCCTCCTTGTGTTTCTAAATGAAGGGATTTCAATATTTTATAAGCGGTGTTTCGTGATTTCAGATGCAAAAATCTCCTCAATTGGCGATTGGTTATGTGATCACTCATTAGTAAGAAATAATCCCGAAGCGCTTCTATGTGGGCATATTTAGATGAACTACCACATTTAACGCAGGACCACGCACCACTCACTCTAATCATTGGTATGTGATTGCACTTTTCACATCGGACTCCAGTCACAATATCGCTTTGGGTAAGAGAATATGTCTCCATAAAGTCTATCTCGGATTCTTCATGATTTTTTAACATGGTTTTCTTCATTTTGGTTATTTCTTTATCAGTCATGGCTTCTTTTACGTATAACTCATTTAAATCTTTGATATTGTCTATTATATTTTGGGCATGAATAATGTTTCTGTAAGGTGAGTCAGCTGGTGGGGTTTTGGTGAAATTTAAGATAGTTGATGGGTTGCTGAATACAACGAGGTGTTCGATGGGAGGGTGTTTCAGCTTGTGGACACTGAACCATTTTTGCAGTAATAATTTTTGTCTTTGAACCTGAGAAACCGGGTCAGAGAATCCTTCTGTTAATCCTTTATAAGTACGGGTAAGCTGTCTTATGAATGGATCAATGGTGACTATTCCTGAGATGTTCTTTACTTCGATAATTAAAATATAGAATGGAGTGAGGATAAGGAAATCCATTTGGAAAAAGTTTGAGAATAGAGGAAGCCTTACATCATAAAAGATTCTATATTTCTTGTCTTTCAAGAAGCCGAGGTGGTAGTAGACGGTTGCTTCACCTTTGTAACCTGCTTTTCTTTTCTTTAAATCTTTATCTACGATGGGAGTCTTTTGATGATTGAGAGCCAGGCGCCATAATAATGTTTGGCTATTTTCAATATTGATAGGGATTTTAAATTCTTTACAGATCAATTGATCACTCTCCTTTAAGGTTCTGCTTACTCTAGTTCGCCACAGGCTTAAAAAACCCTTCTTTTCCATTACAAAAAACCACAGTTTATCACTAATTGCGTCGTTTTGGGGTTTAATTGCGTCGATATCTGAATAATTGCGTCTTTTTTCACCTTAATTGCGTCTTTTTTCTGTTTATTGCGTCGTTTCACACAATAATTGCGCCTTTTTGTAAAAATTGGAAACAAACCGCAATCCGTGATCCTTGCCCCTTTCCCATACCTCCTAATCCAACCAGCACAAACCAAAAAAAACACGACAACCCAAAGGTCATCGTGTTCCCATTCTCAATCAAAATCAAGAATTGTTATAAGATTTACGTTTGCTTGAAGATTGTGGTCTGCCGCCGCCAGTACGGTTGCGATCTCCGCCACGGCTTCCGCCTCCGCGATTTCCACCGCCGCTGCGTGGTGATCCACCACGGCTTCCGCCTTTACCGCTGCGTGCTCCACCTTTGTATCCACCGCCGCGATTTCCACCACCTCTTGATGGTAATGGACGCTCTTCAGTGATATCAACTGGTGTTGTATCCGGCTCCTTCGTCAGGACACGGATTGCTGCTGCAACTGCTTGAACAGAATCGTGGCCTCCAAGGAATTCTTCTGCTAATGGATAGTAATCCTTAAGATCACTTTCTTTCGCCGCTTCAGCTAATTTTTCAAGAGCTAAGCGTTGTTGACCTTCAAGGGCTTCGTTTAAGCTAGGTGGCTTAAGAGCCGTCATTTTCTTCTTCGTTGTTTGTTCAACGATCTTCAGGTAACCCATTTCTCTTGGTGTTACAAAAGTGATGGACATCCCTTTCTTACCTGCACGACCTGTACGTCCGATACGGTGAACATAGCTTTCAGGATCTTGAGGAATATCAAAGTTGTAAACATGCGTCACGCCGGAGATATCTAATCCACGAGCGGCAACGTCTGTTGCGATCAAGATGTCGATGCGTCCCTCTTTGAACTTCTTAAGAACCGTCATACGACGAGCTTGAGAAAGATCTCCGTGAATTCCTTCTGCCAGGTAGCCGCGAATGCTAAGAGCACGAGCTAATTCGTCTACTCTGCGTTTTGTACGACCGAATACAATCGCAAGTTCAGGTGATTGAACGTCGATTAAACGGGAAAGAGTATCGAATTTTTCTTTTTCACTTACTTTAGTGAAGAATTGTTCGATGTTCGAAACCGTTACTTCTTTAGACTTCACTTTGATTACTTCCGGCTCTGTCATAAAGCGATTCGCAATGCGTCGGATCGGATCCGGCATTGTGGCAGAGAATAGAAGTGTTTGTCTTGTGCTTGGAACCGTCTCAAGAATGCTTTCGATGTCTTCGATGAAGCCCATGTTCAGCATTTCGTCTGCTTCGTCAAGTACTAGTGTTTCAACGTTTTCAAGGTTGAGTGTTTTACGTTTGATATGGTCAAGAAGACGACCTGGTGTACCAACGATGATATGAGGGTTCTTTTTCATCGCGCGGATTTGACGTTGGATGTCCTGTCCTCCGTAGACAGATAACACACGTGCACGCTTGTCAGCTCCGATACGATATAACTCTTCAGATACTTGGATGGCAAGTTCACGAGTTGGTGCAATGATAAGAGCTTGAACGTTTGGATTTTTCACATCGATCTTCTCGATCATCGGAATTCCAAATGCTGTTGTTTTACCTGTTCCAGTT
This sequence comes from Rossellomorea aquimaris, assembly GCF_003315075.1. Classification (GTDB taxonomy): domain Bacteria; phylum Bacillota; class Bacilli; order Bacillales; family Bacillaceae_B; genus Rossellomorea; species Rossellomorea aquimaris_C. Next base: position 92,848 of record NZ_QNRJ01000010.1, on the reverse strand, counting down.
TGTGCTTGACCGATAATATCCTTACCTTCTAAACCGACTGGAATTGTACTCGCCTGAATTGGTGTAGCTTCTTCAAAGCCCATACGTTTAATTGATTTCAACGTAGATGCGCTTAAGTTTAAATCTGCAAACTTAGTCAATGTTACATTCTCCTTTAATTTACATCTTTTATAACTAATCATTTTCTGATTATATTTTTAGGTCGGAACGAAATCTTACCCACCGAAAGACTTCGGTATCTAATCTAAAACCGTCTATATGAGATGTTTAGTTTTTATGTTTGGTACAAAAAAATACACTCTTCAAAATAGAAGAGCTAGCACGTCCAACAAATTAAGAACTATGTTGTAGCTATGTTACCACTTCTAGAAATGAATTTCAATCTAATGTCAAATAGTCAATCTATTCATTTAGCAGGAATTGGTAGATCTCTTCGAAAAGTTCGTGCTTATCTTCACTATGACAGATCAAATGTTTTGCTTTAGGGGAATAAAAAAGGTTTTTTTCTTGGGAAGAAATAGTCTCGTATATATATTTTGCAGCTTTAGGGGGGACTATTCCATCAATCTCTCCTTGGGCAATAAAGGTTGGAACGTTAACCTTTTTCAGGAGCGGACGAGCAATACGAACGACTTTTCTAAATTCGTATGTGGACAGAACTGGGGTTTTGGTCACCTTCCATTTGTACCGGTTGTAGAGCTCGTTTTCAATCAGATTTCCTTGAATTCCTTCTTTAATCATATTTCCAATATCTTTCAGTAGTTGCTTCACATTTACATAATAAGCTGCTGCGCTTAAAAGCACGAGCTTATTGACTTCATATTTCACCGAAAGATACGAAGCGATCAAACCACCCATGGAGAAGCCGATAACGTAAACCTCATCGCATTTCTCAATAAGTGCCTGAAGCTCATCCTCAGCATGCTCGATCCATTCAATATGTTTAACCCCTTTTAGTTCAAGGGTTTCACCATGACCAGGCAGAGTCGGCACAACGATTTCCCAGTCGGTTCTCTCTTGAAGGAAATCTGCCAACGGCTCTACTTCAAAAGGGCTTCCGGTGAATCCATGGATTAGTAAACAACCGATCATGTTATCCCCTCTTACTTTTAAAAGGTAGGGAGAGAGCCAACCTCCCATCATCTACAAGCTCATTTTGTTCATTTCTGCTAAGGTTTAAACTTGGACGTCAGTAGAAATTTATGACTTTAATCCATCGATGACTTCTTCAAGCTTCATTCCCCTTGATGCCTTGAATAAAACCAGCTCTTCCCCTGTAATGAAGGAGGATAGCTCTTTTGTCAGGCTGTCTTTATCTGTAAATGAGTGAACACGATCAGGAGAGAAATTCTCAAGTGCACCCTTACCTATGAAACCTCCTAAAGGACCAAATGTAAACACATGCTGAACTTTTTCCGGATTGATCAATTGTCCAATTTCCTGATGAAATTCTTCTTCCTGGTCGCCAAGCTCCAGCATATCACCAAGCACCAGGATTTTGGTATGGAATCCCTCAAGCTCTGATACAAGCTGAATCGCAGCTTTCATGGAGGTAGGGCTGGCATTATAGGCATCGTTAATGATGCTTTCGCCTTTCTTGCCTTCCACCATTTCCATTCTCATCTGGGTCAGCTTTAACGACTGTAAGCCTTCTTTCATGTCATCGACACTGAGACCAAATTTACGGGCAATGAGAATCCCGGCTAGAGCGTTGTGGATATTATGAACCCCTAATACGGGAAGAAAGAATGATTCTCCTTCAGCGAGAGAAGTCTCAAAATGACTCCCTTTATTATCCATATTGACTTTTGTTGGATAAATCGTGTTGGATTCGCTTCTTCCGAAAGTCTCCACATGCTTCAGGTTGAGTGTCTGAACACCATCCTGTAACAGCGGTTCGTCTCCGTAGTATGCAAATAACCCATCAGACTTCAGGCCTTTCACAATCTCCAATTTGGCTTTGGCGATACCTTCCCGTGACCCCAGATCCTGAAGATGTGATTCTCCAATGTTGGTGATGATGGCAGCGTCGGGCTGAGAAATCTCTGATAGAAGTTCAATTTCTCCGAATCCACTCATTCCCATTTCAAGTACAGCCACTTCTGAATCCTGGGGCAGGGAAAGGATCGTTAAAGGAAGACCGATGTGGTTGTTATAGTTTCCTTGTGTTTTATGAACTCGATATTTCACTGACAACAGGTTTGCCACAATATCTTTCGTTGTTGTTTTTCCATTACTGCCTGTAATTCCGACTACCTTTAAATCCAGTTCATGGCGATATTGATTCGCCAATGACTGAAGGGCAAGCAGCGGATCTTCCACCACAATGACGGGAATATCTTCAGGTGGATTAGGAACATTGATATCCCAAAGAGCGGCAGACGCACCATTTTCAATGGCATCTCGAACAAATCGATGACCGTCCACGTTTTCTCCTTTAAAAGGAACGAACAGATTAGCATCTTCAATCTTTCTCGTATCGATGGAAACGCCTTTTACCACCACCGACTCAAACTTTGAAAGATCGTTTTTTACATCAAGCATGTTGCCTATTTCTTTGATTTTTTTCTCAAACATTCGCTTTCTCCTTTTACTCTTTTTGATAAAAACAGAGCAGGGACTGCCTTTAGACGGTGAATCCTCTGGTCAGTCCCAAGTATCGCGTGTTACATCGTATGTTTAATCGTTTGTTTGTCTTGATAACGCTCTAAGCCAAGCTCCACTAATTTTCCGATCAGGGTAGGATAGTCTACTCCTGTGTGCTTCCATAGAAGCGGGAACATACTGAATGGTGTGAAGCCGGGCATCGTGTTGACTTCATTCATATAAATCTGACCATCTTCGGTTAAGAAGAAGTCCGCACGCACAAGTCCTGAACAATCCAGGGCTTTATACGATTGAATCGCGATATTTTTCATTTCATTGTAGATGCTTCCCTCTACTTCTGCAGGAATGATGAGGGCAGTATCTCCGTCTTCATATTTCGCTTTGTAATCATAGAAGTCTTTTTTAGGTACGATTTCACCTGCAACTGAGCATTCCGGCTGGTCATTCCCTAAAACACCGAGCTCGATTTCACGTGCTTTCACACCTTCTTCGATGATGATCTTACGGTCGAACTGGAACGCTTCTTCGAAAGCCGCCTGCAATTCTTCACGCGACGTACATTTGCTGATTCCTACTGATGAACCTAAGTTAGCCGGTTTCACAAAACAAGGATAGCCAATCTCTTCTTCCACTTGTTTGTAAGCGGACTCAGGATTTCCTTTCCATGTGCTGCGGATGAACCATGTGTAATGAACTTGCGGAATGCCTGCTTGAGCAAATAAATTCTTCATGATGACTTTATCCATTCCAGCAGATGAGGCAAGGACGCCATTTCCTACATACGGAAGATTTAACAGTTCAAGCATTCCCTGAACCGTTCCGTCTTCCCCATTTGGTCCGTGAAGCAACGGGAAGATCATGTCGTACCCTTCAGACCCGGAAGGAGAGATGGATGTACTTAAGGCATTAGGGGCCAATTCTTCCCCATCCTTAAACTGTAATGCTTTCACATCTTCAACGGGAGCATTCAGTTGTGGACCTTTGATCCAGCTGCCTTCCGTCGAGATGAAAATAGGGTGAATTTCATATTTATTTAAGTCCAGGGCTCCGATTACGGCCTTGGCTGTTTGCAAGGATACATTATGTTCAGCAGATTTACCGCCGTACAGTAAGCATAACTTCGTTTTCATGTATTTAGTTACCTCCAATATTCACAATAGATGTTTCTATTTTATCACTTTCATCGGAAAGGGAAAGAATGATTCCTATGGAAAATAAAAATTACCACATTTGTCTTGATTCGAAAGACATTTAAGTCAAAGCCCATTATATATGTATGCAAAGGAAAACTAGTCCTGCGACAGGGAGTGAACAACATTATTCTGAATACATTTAAAATTTCGCCTATTTTAAAAGCTATTAAAATCTCCTCCTATAAGGTGTACAATCTTTCTATCAAAAACATTTGTATTTTCAAGGAGGACACCAAGATGAGAAAGCTAGGTTTACTGCCTAAGATCCTCTTAGGTATTGCTTTAGGTATTGTCATTGGAGCGTTTGCACCAGAGTGGTTCGTAAAAATCTTCGCTACATTTAATGGATTATTCGGTAATTTCCTAGGATTCGCCATTCCATTAATCATTATTGGCTTTATTGCTCCAGGAATTGGATCCATGGGTAAAGGAGCAGGGAAGTTGCTCGGTTTAACCACAGCTCTCGCCTATGGTTCCACGGTGCTGGCCGGCTTACTCGCCTTTACGGTTGCGAAGTCTATTTACCCAACTTTGTTAGCAAATCAAACGTCTCAATCATTTGAAAATCCCGAAGAAGCACTTCTCAAAGGGTTCTTCACAGTGGAGATGCCACCTATCATGGGCGTTATGACGGCTTTACTCATTGCCTTCACCATTGGTCTTGGAATGGCTGCCATTAAGGGAGACGCTCTTCAAAAGGGCATGAATGAATTCAGAAACATCATTGAACTTGTGATTGAAAAAATCATTATTCCGCTCTTACCGGTTCATATTCTTGGAATTTTCGCGAACATGACTCAAGGTGGACAAGTCAGTGCCATCATGTCTGTATTCGCTAAAGTATTTGTTATGATCATTCTATTACATGTAGTCTTTTTAATTTTACAATATACAACGGCTGGAACGTTAAGAAAACAAAACCCGCTTTCTATGATGAAAAGCATGCTGCCAGCTTACTTTACGGCACTGGGGACTCAATCTTCGGCGTCTACGATTCCCGTAACGCTTGAGCGCTCAAAGAAAATCGGTTCCAGGGAACGAATTGCAGATTTCTCTGTACCGCTTTTGGCAACGATCCATCTATCAGGTAGCACGATTACCCTTGTCAGCTGTGCCATGGCGGTCATGTTCATTCAAGGAGAAGCGTTACAGTTCACTCAGCTACTCCCATTCATTCTGATGCTTGGAATCACGATGATTGCGGCACCTGGTGTTCCGGGTGGAGCTGTCATGGCTGCCCTGGGATTACTTGAAACGATGTTAGGCTTTGGACCAACGATGACATCCCTCATGATTGCCCTTTACCTTGCACAAGACAGCTTTGGTACAGCGTGTAACGTAACAGGTGATGGTGCGATCACGTCGATCGTGGACAAACTCACACAGAAAAAAAAAGTACCCCTTTCTAAAATAAAAGCAAGCTGATATATGGAGGTCCGTCCCTACCAGTAGGGACGGACCTCTGTTTTCTTGTAGAAGGCCTTCTTTTCCTTATTCCCTCAGGACCATCCCCCGCAAGTGGCCGTTTTGACGAGGTGACCACCAAATCCATCGAGATACATCCTACAACAGTGATTCGTTCATATCTGGCACCCTTTCTTTTTATTCGATTAAACGAGCTTTCCTCATGAGAACGCTATTTTCTGTATAATGGAAATATTAACATGTTAAAGGAGTGCTCATGAATTGAATTTAACCGGTCAGCGTGTAACACTTAGAAAAATAGAAGAAAGAGATCTTTCTACTCTATGGGACTATATTTATGGAGAACCTTCTCCCGAATGGAAAAAATGGGATGCCCCTTATTTTGAACATAAACGCTTAACACGTGAAGAGTACATAGAATCATCCATAAAAAATAAAGGCCGCAGCGATGAATTCCAGCGCCTCATTGAAGTGGACGGAACCATCATTGGAACCATCGGATATTATTGGGAGTACGAACCCAGCAGATGGCTTGAAGCCGGCATCGTCATTTATGACCCTTCCTATTGGAACGGCGGCTACGGAACAGAAGCGTTATCCCTCTGGGTGGACCACTTGTTTCAAACAAAGGAAATCGGCCGTGTTGGCATCACCACCTGGTCAGGGAATGAACGGATGATGAAGGCCGCAGAAAAAATCGGGATGAAACTCGAAGGAAGAATGCGAAAATGCCGTTATTACAATGGAGTATACTACGACTCCATCCGTATGGGCTTGATTCGAGAAGAATGGGAGGAACAACGTCCTCTATAAAGGAGATTCATGATGAAAACAATCATCTTAGTCGGTGGCGGACACAGTCACCTGCATTGCTTAAAAAAACGGATAAAACACCTGGATGATAACGTGAAGTGGGTCCTCATTTCCCCTTCACGTTATCAGTATTATTCAGGAATGTTCTCCGGATATACGGAAGGGATCTATTCTTTAGAAGAAACGCGAATCGATTTAGAGAGATTGTGTGAGAACGCTGAGTGTGAATTCGTCGAAAGGACCGTTCTATCGATCGACCCTGATCAGCAGCATCTTCTAACGGACAAAGGGGATATCTTCACTTACGACTTTGTTTCCTTCGACATTGGATCCCGCAATGACTCATTGAAAATCGAGGGCTTACACGAACGCAATCTTCCAATCAAACCAAACTATCGTTTCCCTGAGCAAATAGAAAAGTTGCATAACAGCAGGAAAACCGTCTTTATCGGAGGCGGGGCGGCGAGTATTGAAATGGCATTGTCATTGCAGGCATGGAAGGTGGACAACGGCTTTAAGGATCATTTGGTAACGGTTGTTCATTCCTCCCCCCTCCTAGAAAAGGCCGGTTCCCATTCTTCGAAAAAAATAACAGGGCTGACTCTTTCAAAAGGGGTTGAGCTACATCAGGGGCGCGTTGAAAAAGTAGATGAGACTCGCGTATATGCTGATGACGGCACAAGCATCGACTACGATGAAGTGATTTTTTTAGGAGGACCTAAAGCACCTCCCCTATTCGGGAGCAGTATTTTACCGACAGATGAAAAAGGTTTTCTGCTGGTGAACAGCTATCTTCAATCAGTGGAATATCCCAACGTATTTGGAACCGGGGATTGCGCGACTTTAAAGGACTTCCCGGATATCCCGAAAAATGGGGTGACAGCTGTACGCCAAGGACCTGTCCTGTGGAAAAACCTGAACGGAGCTGCGGCAAACGGAACAATCATTCCTTTTGAGCCCCAGGAACGCTACCTTGCGATTATGTCGGTGGGAGATAAGCGAGGCTTTTTGACATACGGATCGTTTTCATTGGTCAGCGGCTGGGCCTGGCGGTTGAAAAATTGGATTGATGTGCGGTTTGTGAGGCGGTATGGTGGGTGAAATGATAGGTTTTGTTGTTCGACATTTGTTGAGCCAAGGGGTGTACACATTTCCACCAAAAAAACGCAACCGCCTCCCAGCAGTCGCGCCTCCTACATCCATCATCTGAAAATCTCAACAAACTTCTTACTAATCACAGGCAGCACACCATCAAACAACTTCTCTCTCCAATACAGATCCGCTACCTGCTGGACGGCTGCAGCGTGATTCGGGTAAGGATAGACCATATTGGACAGTGCGCCGATTTTGCTTCCTTTTTCCATGGCGAACACGACGGGTTGCATCCAATCTCCTGCGCCGGAACCGACTGCGTGGGCACCGAGGATTTTCCCACTTTCGTCTGTGATGATTTTGACGAGGCCATCTGTTTTGTGATTTGCCACGAACCGATCGACTTCGTCTAATGTTTTTTTATAGACTTTGTACTCTAATCCTTTTTCCACAGCCTCTTCCTCGGTTATCCCGATATGAAAGATCTCAGGTGTGGTATAGGTGGTCCATGGCAGTTTGTTATAGGAAATTTTACGTTTCAAACCGAATACGGCATTTTGGACGACAAGCTTCCCTTCCATTCCTGCCCCATGGGTGAATGGATATTGACCGTTGACATCCCCAATGGCGAATATGTGAGGATGGTTCGTTCTGAGTTCATCATTCACTTGGATGAAGCCCCGACTGTCCACCTCGACTCCGGCAGCAGATAGATTTAAAGACTCCGTACCAGGCTTTCTGCCGGTAGAGAGGAACAATAAATCGCCTTCCACCGTGTGTTCTACACCGTCCTTCACATAGTGGACCACTTTCTCACCGTTCATCTCAGAAACACGTTTAATGTCCGCTCCATACACAAACTGAATATCCTTCTCCAATATACCTGTTGCTGCTTCACGGATTTCCTTATCTTCCTTCACCAGTATCTCATCGTGCTTCTCCAGGACAACGGCTTCCGATCCCAAATGAGAGAATGCTTGTGCCAGCTCTAAACCAATCGGACCTCCCCCGATAAACACGACTCGACGGGGCAGTTCATCCACTTCAAATACCGTTTCATTCGTGTGATATTCCACGTCTTCCAAGCCTTCAATTCCAGGAATGAGCGGACTTGATCCTGTTGCAATGACTATTCTTTTCCCGGAGATCCGGTCCTCTTTTTCTACTAAAATCGTGTGAGGGTCAAGAAACTCTGCTCCTCCGAAATAAATATCAACCCCTAATTGCAGGAATCGATTGGGATCGTCATGCTGTTGAATGTGGGCAATGGCTTCTTTGACTCTGTCCTTTACCATTTTCATATCGACGGAGCCCTTTGTTTCGAAACCGTAATCATGGCTTGTCCGGATCATAGCCACTTCTCTCGCCGATTGGATGAATGCCTTGGATGGAACGCATCCAAAGTGCAGGCAGTCTCCACCCAGAAGTCCGCTTTTTTCGATGAGGGCCACTTTTGCGCCAAGAGATGCGGCTCCCGATGCGACGGTCAGTCCACCTGCCCCTCCGCCTATTACAATTAAATCGTATTGATCCATCTTGATCTCTCCTTATGAAAGTAATCGTTTCGCTTCTGAAAATCGCTGTAAGCCCGTGTACAATTCCACTGCAAAAAAAAGGAGGGTGGTCCACAGGACGATGGACGGAAATAGCATCATGACGCTGAACAGAATGAATCCTTCCGTCCTTTCAGCAAGTCCTGCTTGATAATAAAAGGATTTCATCCCCTGTTTCTCTGATACGGCTCCGACTGTCAGGAAAATGGTCATGGAAATAATGATGGATACGCTTAGTAAAAGGAGCGCCCACATAATCTCAGGGTGTAAGAAAGCAACGCCCAGAATGACACTGATCTCGACGATTCGATCAAAAGTGACATCCATGACTGTTCCGAAGGGAGATGGTTTGGTTAATCGGGCCATGGTACCATCCACCGCGTCCAAAAAGCCGGATAACCATAATAAGAGGACGGCTAAGATCGGGAATCCTAAATAATAGACCAGACCTGCAGCTGAACCTACTATAAAAGCAATCAACGTCACCTGATTGGCTGAAAATCCCCTTTTCAAAAATAAACGTGCTGTTCCCTCTATACTTGGCTGCACCCACTTACGGGCATGCGTATCTAACATGTGTTCCCCATCCTTTACTTGTCCTCTTTACTCGATAATCCCAGCCATGCCTTCATTTTTTTCTTAAAGATTAACGGCACGATGATCATCATCAAGAAAAAGCCGATGGCAATATATAAATTCGTTCGATCTTCCCCTACCAAGCTTGACCCGAGAAATACATACCCAAACGTACCAGGTAAAATCCCGATGGCTGTAGCGATGATGAAAGGGGTGTATCTCACCTTCCCCATGCCGGCAAGGTAACTGATGAGATCGAAGTTCAAAAACGGCACGAGCCGTAATAGTAATACATAAACGAAGCCGCTCTCCTCCATCTTCTCGCGGATCTTGATCATACGTGGAGACGGTCTTTTTAATAGTTTTTCCCCAAGGAAGCTTGCAGTATAATAGGCTACCGTTGCTCCACCTAAGGCCCCGATCAGAATGTAGATAAAGCCCTCAAATGCACCGAAAGCAAGACCTGCAGCCAATGAGAGGATGGAAGCGGGAAAAAGAATCAGCGGACGAATCGTATAGACGATAATAAAAACAATGGGAGCCCAAATACCATAAGACACGATCCAATCTCTGATGTCATGAGGCTTTACATGAAAAAAATTCCGGCTCAGCCACATGAGGAGCAGTAATATGGCAATGAACAACAGGATCTTACCGATTTCCTTCTTCTTCATTCTTCTTCCCTCCTATTCCTCTTTCTGAAACGTTTGGATGCTCTCTTCCTCTGCATAAAGCCAGATGTCTTCAGTAGAAGCCTCTAGTTCAATGGGTAAATTTAGCTTCTGCTTTAGTTCATCCACCCATACTTCATAGAGATTGGTCCCTGCTACAAATAACTTTTGGATCACAGTCCCTTTCCATCGTGGCAAGGAAGAGTCAGAGACGTCGCAGCTTACCTTTATGCGGGAAGCGTGAATGAATTGTTTCTGATTCAGGGTGAGACCGTCACTCATGAAAGATGCCACAAATGGGGTGTGTGGCCGATAATAGATATCCTCCGGTGTTCCTATCTGCAAGAATCTCCCGCTCTGTAAAACAGCCACCCGATCTCCAAGTTCATATGCTTCATCACGATCATGGGTGACGAATATGACGGTTGTTTCTTCTTCTTTAAAAATCTGCCGGACCCATTGCCTCAGTTCCTTCCTCAGCTGCAAATCCAGACTGCTGAAAGGTTCGTCCAAAAGCAAAAGCTTCGGCTTCAAAATCAGAGAACGAATAAGGGATACCCGCTGCTGCTGACCACCGGAAAGCTCAGAAGGATAATGATGCATCACTTCTCCCAGGCCGACTCTTTCAATATAGTTCATGGCTTTTTTCTTGTTTTCCCTTTTATTTCTTACCTTCATTTCCAACCCGTACATGACATTTTCAAGGACATTCATATGAGGGAATAATAATGGCTGTTGAAAGACCATCCCAATTGGGCGTTTTTGAGGCTTTAAAGAGGTGATATCGTTCCCATCAATATACGTATTCCCTTCCGTCGCAGACTCTAACCCGGATAGAATGCGAAGGAATGTTGATTTACCAGACCCGGATGCTCCAACCAATGTAAGAATCTCCCCTTTTTTCAATGAGAACGTCACGTTGGTTAAAATCTTTTTATCTTTAAACGATTTGGTTAACTGATTAATTTCTATGAATGAACTCAAAGGTTCTTCCTCCCTCTTGGATGTTGATAAGGGAGTAAGAATTTCAAACACCCTTCCAGAATGATGTAAAGCAAGATGGGAATGAGGGCGAACACGATGGAGAAGGTTGCCATCACCGCTTCATCTGCCGTATCGGTAAAAGGATAATAGACCATCGAGAGCGTCACGACATTCCCTCCCCCAATAATCGCTGTAAGTACATACTGACTCAGGCTGATGACAATCGTCAGGAACAAAACACTCCGAATGCTTGGAAGAAGCAAGGGCATTTCAATATGGTAAAAACGTTGAAAACCTTTGCCTCCAAGCATAGCTGATTGCTCGATTAATTTCGTGCCGATCCTCTCATAGCCTGTTTTGAACATTTTAATACTATACGGAATGGTGGGTACTAAGTGAACGAGAGCCACGCCGGTCCAGTGATCAGCCAGTCCATATCGTATGAACGTAATATGAAGTCCGATCGCCACCACCAAAACGGGGAGGAATAGCGGAAACATAAGAACTGCTTCCACGACGGACTTCCCTCTGAACGACGATAATGAAAACACTCTTCCTGAAGTAACGCCAATCAGAAGATTGATCGCCAGTACCACAATGGCAATCCAAATGGAGACACCAATCGAATCCACGAATTCCCCCTCATTTATCAGCACCTGCCACGCCCTTAAACCAGGTTCAACAGGAACGGGACTCCCCCATCTCCAAACACCGAAAAAACTTTTATAAAATAAAAATAAAAAAGGAAATACAAAAAGAAGGAAGGATAGGATATAAAATAACGATTTTCTCATGTGAACACCTCTAATTTCCAATCCCTTTTGTCATGTGCATTCGTTTCTTGTTTGTGAAGTAAATAAGGAGCCACATTACGAACCCAATGCCAAGCCCGACTAATACGAGTGAGGCGAAAGCCAAGGGACGGTCACTCCAGCTGCCACTGTAAAACCAGTCGTAAGCAAGGATGGCCAGCATTTGCGGTGACGTCACTCCCAGAAGCCGGGGAACTTCAAATGCTGTAAAAATGAAGGCGAACAGAATCGCTCCGGTTTCCACGAGAACAGGAAGGATAAATGGCCATTCTGCCACCCAAAATGCTTTATAGGGACCCGCGCCCAGTAAAGAAGCGATCTCTTTATAGCTTTTAGAAAGCGTCGCGTAAACAGGTAACAGCATCAGGGTAACAAAGGGTACCTCCTTCCAGACATACGTCAGAATGATTCCGATCCCCTTCCGGTCCTGGACCAGGATCGGGAATTGACTTCGGTCGTCGATCCAACCGGCCATTCCGAACATATTGGAGAAAAAACCACTTTGATTAAAGAGCAAATAGACGAGATAAGCCCATACAAAATGGGGAACCAGCATGGGAATCCATACAAGAAGTTTATGTTTAGTTTCCTTTAGTAAAGGTGAGAATGCCTTCACAATCCCCAATCCAATACAAAGAGATAGAATGGTCGAGATGGAAGTCACAGTCCAACTGAAGAGAAAGGATGTCACAAAACGCTTCTCTTTGAATAAATCAGCGTAGTGCCCGAATGTGATTGTTCCTTCACTTCTAACGCTTTCCAGTAGAGCAAGCACGATACCAAGCCCCGGAATGAAGATAAAAAAGAGTAGGGCGGGAATGAGGAGAAACGTGTTATTGACTCTCTGCCACTTCACGAATCCAGTTCTCCTTTAACCATTCCACGTACGCCGCATCCAGTTCTCCCCTATAGGTCTCTTCAAGTATAGATGCCTTCAGTACACTTCCTCCCCGATTCACGCTCTTAAATTTATTTCTCCATTCCTCATTCAGCTTTTCATAGGAAATAGGTGAACTTTCCCCCCAGTAGTCAGGCTTTACTTTCTCGAACTGAGCTTCAGGAGAGAGTAGTTCATTGATGGCCACCAGCGCTCCTTCTTTGTTGGGGCTATTGAATGGAATAGCCAGGAAATGAGTGTTCCCGATTGATCCCACATCGTTTAATACGAATGACTTTGTGCTTTCCGGGAACACCCCATCTTTGATCAAATGTTCTGCTCTCGCTTCGTTGTATCCCATCGTCATCCAAACCTCTTCCTGGCTATATAGCTTATCAAGGTCTGTTAATGTCGCGGGGTACGTTTCTCCTTCTCGCCACAAGAACGGCTTCATGTCATCCAGCTCTTTCCATACCTCTTCCCCCATCTTCTCTGCTGTTCCCTCGTCGAATGAAGACTGAGCTAAATCCCGGTCCGATTTCGCATAAAGAACATGTCGAAGAAATGCATTCCCGGTAAAATCGGCCGGATTAGGATAGGTGAATTTCCCGGGATGCTCTTTCATGAATGCTATTAATTCATCGAAGCTGGAGGGGGGATTTTTCACTTTTTCGCTATTATAAAAGAAGACAAATTGAACCTTTCCCCACGGTGCCTCATATCCTTCTGTTTCCGTCCCGAAGTCATATTGAAATGCTTGAGTTTCTGTATCATAATATTTCGTGAAGTTTGGTAACTTATCTGTAAACGGACCTGCAAGCAAGTCATTTTCTTTTGCATTTTTAAAGTTTTCTCCATTAATCCATACGATATCAATCGTTCCTTTCTCTTTGCCCGCCCGCTTCTCCGTTTGTAGCTTTTGCAGAATTTCCGGTGTATCCAAAGGTACTCGATTTAACTCGATATTATTTTTTTCTTTCAGCATAGGAGCAACTACGTCATCAATATAACGGTTAATCCCATCGTCACCGCCCCACATGAAGAGATTCACTTTCGTTCATTCTGCATCAGACGTGATGGTTTCCCAATCTTCATCGGGAAGTTCCCCCCTATCAGTTGCATTTGAAGGACCACAAGCAGATACTAATAGTAAGGAAATAAAACCAATAATAGCCAACCATTTTTTCATACACCTTGCTCCTCTGCTCTTTTTCTATAATTCTATTGTACTGAACCTCCAGAGAGAAAAAAGTAATCTGCCTTACATATGTAAAACTATGCCCTTGTAAAGGAAGAAAGAAACAAGTTCAGCACATCCTCATGTGTCATGGTGCTCATATTCGGGAAAGACTTGTAACCTTTTGGGATAAACCCTGTCTAATACGGTAAGGAGGTGGATTTGGCATGAAGCGATTGATCATGTTATTTATAATACTTGTGGCAGGAATAGCTGGCTGCGGTACGGCTGACGAGGAGAACAGCAGTCAATCCAAAGAGGATCAAAACTCAGGAGCTGGTGAAGATATTTCTGTACAGAAAGGGATTGTTGCAGGCGAAATGGAACCTTCATTAACGAAACAAGATGGAAGCGGTCAGGTTGTCTATGTATATTCGATTAAAAACCAAACAGAGCAAGAGAAAACCTTCGTTTTTTCATCAGGACAAACCATTGACTTTGAACTTAGAAACGATAAAGGTGAAATAGTGTATAAGGACTCAAAAAATAAGATGTATACCCAGGCAATCCAGGAGATCACCGTGAAACAGGGTGAAGAATTTTCCCAGAAGGTTGTTCTCCCCAATGTCGGGAGCGGTACCTATACATTGACCGTTTGGTTAACGGCTAAAGGAGACCAGAACTATCAAGCTAAAACAGAGGTACAGGTGGATCAGTAGAACATAAAAGGATTAATCTTCACATGCTCAGATGACAGTGAGATTAATCCTTTTTTGTATATACAGGTAAAGGGCCATTTAAGGAAATTCGCTCTGGCGTCACCATACAGCTTCTCCCAAAAAATCGGACACCCTGATCTTGGGCTTCTTCCATGACCCGGGAAAAATGAGGGTCAATTTCAGGAGCGGAAGTGATCCCCCGCAAATCCGTTCGCTGAGCAATAAACAGGACGGCTGTTTGATAGCTTCCTTTCGCCTGAAGATGTGTAAGCTCCTCTACATGCCTTGCACCTCTTGACGTGACGGCATCAGGAAATTTCCCTACTCCTTCTTCTACCATGGTGACACTTTTTACTTCAAGCAGTAATTTTTGTTCATATTGTTTGTGGGTGAGCAAGAAGTCAAAGCGTGAGCTTCCTACTGTATATTCGGCTTTTTCTAACCGCCAGTCCTTTAGCTCTTCCAGCACTTCCAGCTGTAAGGCTTCGAGCACTAACCGATTCGGATATTGAGTATTCAAAGACACATACATACCGTTAGAAGCATCATACGTCATGACGGCTGACCATTTTGTTTTTCTTTTAGGATCGGTTGATGCCTGAAGCCAGATCGGGTTTCCACGCACCAATAATTCTTTTAATCTGCCTGGATCAGGTAAATGGACTTTCTCTATTGAACCTGAAGGGAGCTGACACTCGAGCACAAACCGATTGAGGCGCTCGAGAAACACTCCTCGAACCAAGTTGTCATGAAACTGAATTTCAACCAAGCTTTCACGCTCCTTCTTTCCTCGTTACCGAAGTAAAGCACTCCAGCTTTTCGTTTTACGATCATAGGATAATAATCCGTTTGCTGGTGATTTCCGGATTTGCTTATAATCTTCCGCCATCTCGTCCATATCGTAATAATCACCGATTACCCATATAGGGATTTCTATCTTGCCTCTCGTTAGGATGGCTTTTTCCAACGAAATGACCATGCCTTCTTTTAATTTGTCTCTAAAGGAATGAATCACTTCCTGACCGATGATAGGATAGTCTTTCTCTTTCTTCATACCAAATAAGCCTTTTCCGCCTTTGACTGTACTCAATTTCGAAGAAACCGTCGCTCCTAACATATGATAGAAGTCTTCAAATTCCCGATAATAAATCTTATTAAACCACCCATCATCATGGGAAAGGTACGCGTAACGATTGTTCAATTTTGAATAAAAAGGAGGGTTCAGGGGTTGCTTGACGTGTCCCATATAAAGAAGCTCAGCGATTTCCTGACCGTTCAATTCGTTGACTCCCACTTCTTCATCAAAGTCAATCCAACAGAAATCACCATAGCTCTGTACCCCATCATTCATGATCTTCTTCATTTCATCCTGTTCCACATACTCCATATGCGTATGTATATTAAAAGCGCCATGCTCGTACTGATGCTTTATGAGAAGTAGATTCTTCAATGGTTCTCGGGCATTTGAAGCAAACTCGTTGAAATTGATCCCGTAGGAAACGACATACTGACGTTCCGTATTCTTGTGAACATAGATGATATCTTTAACCTGATTATTTGCCTTCAAGAACATTCCCTCCATCTGATTGACACGATGCACAACTCGTAGTTTCTATTTTAGCAAATATGTATGGTACTTGTTCTTTTCTATTTCATTTCAAAATGATGACAAAAGTCGCAGGTAATTGTCGAAAATAGTCATATTGCAGGACCGTTGGCTTTCATTATCTCTATATAGGTTCACCGGAATGGAAGAATCGCGGTCACGTTTTTAGACGACAGCACTTTCTTCTCATATTCTGAAGACAAATAATGATCATAATTATGTAAAAAATGGCATTCCTCTTCCCTCTTCCTCTGTCTGATCCCACTCCTATAGGCTTTATCATTGATTTCATTTCGACAAATGTCGTTTGATGCCTGTCACATCCCGTCAGAACTTCCGTATTTTATCAGGTCATGAGTAGAAATTTCCCTTCATTTCTATTAGACTAGGAATGTGAAATCTTTAGAAATTCAGGTGAATTGATTATGGAAACTCGCCAGCGATTTGCTGACAAGATCGATTGGGGTCTTCTCTTTTTATTAATGTTGTTTTTTATCGTCAGTGCTATGGGAATAAGCAGTGCCCAGACCTCAGGTCAATATGGGACAAACTTTGTGATAAGACAGGCTTTTTGGTATGTCGTAGGTGGAATTATTATTGGTGGAGCCTTATTCCTTGATTCCGATCAGTATAAGCGACTTGCCTGGTACATATACGGTGCAGGGATTTTCCTGCTACTAATATTACTCATCTCACCGGAAAGCATCGCCCCTTACAGAAACGGAGCCAAAAGCTGGTTCATGCTTGGACCGCTTGGTTCGATACAGCCTTCAGAATTTATGAAGACGTTCCTAATTCTTGCTCTGGCACGAATCATTACGAATCATCATGAGCTATACCCAAGTAAAACAGTGCAAACAGATTTTCAGTTGTTAGTGAAAATCGGGGTCACGACTCTCCTTCCCCTTGCTTTTATTATGCAGCAGCCGGATTTAGGGACTTCCCTTGTTATTTTAGCCATAATGACCGGAATCATCTTAGTTTCAGGTATTACGTGGAAGCTGATCGTTCCGATATATGCTTCTATCGGAGTGCTTGGGGGAATCATCCTATCACTTGTGATTTGGGCCCCTGAGCTGCTTGAAAAATATTTAAATGTTAAGCCTTATCAATTTGGACGTATTTATGCTTGGTTAGATCCTTATAACTACGCAAAATTAGAAGGATTTCACTTAATTAACTCCCTTAACGCCATTGGCTCCGGGCAGATCTTCGGGAAAGGCTACAGTGATGGAGAAGTATATATCCCGGAAAATCATACCGACTTTATTTTCAGTGTGATCGGGGAGGAATACGGATTTATTGGCGCAAGCGTCGTGATCAGCTTGTACTTCTTGTTAATTTACCATCTGACGAAAACGGCCTTGGACACGAAAGAACCATTCAACGCCTATGTATGCGCAGGTATTATCAGTATGATTACATTCCATGTGTTCCAGAACATCGGAATGACGATTCAATTACTTCCGATCACCGGGATCCCCCTTCCTTTTATCAGCTATGGGGGAAGCTCTCTTATGGGGAATATGCTGGCCCTTGGACTTGTATTCAGTATGAGGTTCCACCATAAAACGTATATGTTTTCATCAGAAGATTCTTAATTACAGGTTGCATTCATCTCCAGAATGTGTAAAATAATAGTAATTATATACGAATATTCTATGATGAAGAGAGTAATTCCGACGTGGATCAAAAGCGAACCGGGGATGGTGTAAGCCTGGTGTGAAGCCTGGGATGAACCGCACTTCTGAGAAGTTTTTCTTGAAGATAGTAGAGAAAAACCGGGATCTCCCGTTATACAATGAGCGCCCTTTTGGGGAATAAGAGTGGTACCGCGAGCTAAACTCGTCTCTATGTTGGATAGAGACGGGTTTTTTTGTGTTTGATTTTATCAGGAGGTGTAGATGATGGATTTGAAATCAATAGTAGCCGATAGGCTCACGCTTGTGCTGTCTGATTGGAACAAGAATGATCTTTATGAGTTGATTGAAACGCCCAAACATTCTCATTTGGGGGACCTGGCCTTTCCGTGCTTTCAGCTGGCGAGATCATGGAAGAAAGCACCCCATGTCATTGCCGGAGAGATTGCCGATTCCCTCTCCTCTCCCTATTTCAGTAAAGTAGAAGCAGTGGGCCCTTATGTTAATATCCGATTTGATGGATTGAAAGCAGGGACAGAAATTGTTTCAGCCATCCTGGCGAAAGGCACGGATTATGGAAGTCATGAATTTGGAAATCAAAAGACCATCGTATTGGATATGTCCTCCCCTAATATTGCGAAACCTTTTTCCATGGGACATTTACGCTCTACAGTCATCGGGAATTCCATCTCCACCATTGCCGAAAAATGCGGCTATACAACGGAGAAAATCAATTATATCGGTGATTGGGGTACACAATTCGGGAAATTGATCGTCGCATTCAAAAAGTGGGGAGATCAACAAAAAGTGAAAGAGAACCCAATCGCTGAATTGTTTATTTTATACAAAAAATTTCATGAGGAAGCAGAAAAGGATCCCTCACTTGAGGAAGAAGGAAGAAAAGCCTTTAAGCGATTAGAAGAGGGAGACCAGGAAGTAACGGAGCTTTGGAGATGGTTTAAAGATGAATCACTTCATGCCTTTAAAACGATTTACTCGTTGCTCGGAGTGGAATTTGATTCCTATAATGGCGAAGCATTCTTCAATGACAAAATGGATGAAGTCGTGACATTGCTTCTGAATCATGACCTTCTCGAAACTTCTGAAGGTGCGAAAGTCGTTCGTTTAGAGGGGAATCTCCCACCCTGCCTCATCAAGAAGTCTGATGGAGCCACCCTATATGCTACGAGAGACCTCGCTGCAGCACTGTATCGCCATCGTCAGCATGACTTTGATGAAGCTTTATATGTTGTCGGCCAGGAACAGACCATTCACTTCAAACAAGTGATGGAAGTCCTGAAGAAACTCGGGTTTAACTGGGCGGATGATATGAAACATATCCCCTTCGGACTTTATCTGAAAGATGGAAAGAAAATGTCCACCCGAAAGGGCAGAGTCATTTTACTCCAAGAGGTTCTTCAAGAAGCGATTCACATGGCAGAAGAAAATATTAAGCAGAAGAACCCTCATTTAATAAATGCTTCAGAGGTGTCGAAAGATGTTGGGGTTGGAGCTATTATCTTTCATGATTTAAAAAATGATCGGGTGAACGACATTGAATTTTCCCTGGAACATATGCTGACCTTTGAAGGTGAAACAGGTCCATACATTCAATACACGTACGCCAGAGCTCAATCCATTCTGAGAAAAGCGGGTGGATCCCTTCCATTGACGTTTGAGGGGCTTGACGATGCTGAAAGCTGGGACGTGATTAAACAGTTACGCTTATTTCCGGAGATGGTCGAGAAGGCGTGGAAACACTATGCGCCTTCAACCATTGCCAAATATTTAGTCGATACCGCACAAAGCTTTAACCGTTACTACGGAAAAACTAAAATCATTTCAGAAGATTCCAAGCTTGGCTCCCGTTTAGCCTTGGTTCACGCTGTTTCGACTGTACTCGCGGAAGGATTACGATTATTAGGAATGAAGTCTCCTTCAGAAATGTAGAATAAATAAGATTTCTGTCACTATTTCCCGAGAAATAGATTATTTCGATTCAAGCTATTCCGGAATCTGTTAATGTGATATCATCCGAAAAGTGGTTTCATCCACACAGGATAATTCATGACTCCTCTTGTGAAAAGTGATATACTTTCTTATGTTCCATTAAAATCGAAAATAACGCTTGATCAATAAAGGAGATTACTGAACTTATGTCTGAACTACTTCACGCTTTCGAAGCTTGGTTATTGGATTATGGTGTATGGGGTCTGATTCTTGTTTCCTTCGCCGATTCATCCTTTTTCCCCATTCCACCTGATGTATTACTGATTCCATTAGCGATTGCCAATCCGGAGAACGCATTGCTTTATGCACTTTATACAACGATCGCTTCCGTTATCGGTGCCCTTTTTGGCTGGTTGATCGGAAAAAAACTTGGAAGACCGATCCTTGTGCATTTCTTCTCTGAAAAAAGGATTCAAAAAGTAGAGGAATACTTTACTAAATATGGAGCGATGGCTCTTTTAATTGCAGGACTGACACCTGTCCCTTATAAGATCTTCACGATTTTCGCAGGGGTTTCCGGTGTTAAGATCAGAGTACTGGTGATCTGGTCGATTATCGGAAGAGGAATTCGTTTCTTCCTTGAAGGTGCAATCATCTTAGCCCTTGGAGCTAAAGCAAAACCTTTCATTGAAGAGAACTTCACACTTCTTACGCTTGGGGCTGGTGGCGTCTTAATCGCCGTTTATCTGGTATACTTGGTCATAAAGAAGAGAAAACAAACTGTATAATCACAGGAAAAGAGAGCAAGGGGACAAATAAGCCCTCTTGCTCTCTTTTTATTCTGACATTCCAACCACAAATCGCAGATGCTTATTTAACACTTGAAGAGATTGCCTGGTTCCTTCATATAATTCCCCATCCATATCGAGCTTTTCATTCTGTCCAAGTTCGATTTGGGCTTCCCTTGCTTGAATGTGCATAATATCGTCATATTGTTCACTGATATTGCCTGTACTTTTGATAACGAGAAACTCCTTTAATAACGGAAATCCACTTTTTTTGACAACGTAGATATCCATTAACCCATCTTCCATATCAATGCAGTCGGGCAGAGGATTAGAGCCTATCGATCGTCCGTTAGCGGCCAATAGCATCACCACTTCCTCTTCGATCACTTCAGTTTCCGTTGTTATCTTTACATTTAGGAGTGGGGAATCCTGAATCGATTGAAACGCACTAATATAATAACTCAGTTTTCCCAGGACACTCTTTGATCCTACGTCGATATTATCACTCGTCTGTGAGACCAGCCCCGTTCCCCAGAAATTACTGAAATACCGCTCGTCCGCTTTGACGATATCGATATCCCTTTCGTAAGGACGCTCGGTAATGAGTCGGACAGCTTGTCCAATATTCATGGGAATATGTAACGAGCGTGCAAAGTCATTACACGTCCCTCCAGGGATGAGGCCCACCAATGGCCGTTTTTCTAAGACTGCCAATCCGTTGATGGCCTCATGAATCGTTCCGTCACCACCCATAATGACCACCAGTTCATATAGACTACCCGTTTCCTTACAAATCCTTTCGGCATCGCCTTTCTCTTTTGTTTTATGAATAATTAAGTTCGTGCAGATATCTAATAAAGGGGGCACAGAGTCTTTTAACAAAACTTCTAACGTTCCTTGACCTGCCTTCCCATTACAAATCAACAATATATCCGAAAACCTCGTCATGAATATCGTCACCTAACTTTTAAAGTAGTAAATAAAAAGAGGCTGACCCAAAACGATGAGTGATGTCATCCTTAAAGGACCAGTCCTAATACTTTCAGAGTTTCAGATTTATATCTATAATGTTCCTGACTTAGAAGCCCTTGAATTCTTGGGTCAACCTCTTTTACTATGCTGTATTGGAATCTTCTTGAGGGACTTGGAGAACAGATCGATAGGCAATCCCAAGACGACCTTTAATATAACTTTCGGGGTCATAAGGAATATGGTGATTTTCCATTCGATGAATTTCCGTTTCTGCAAACATAGCAAGTGCACGACACACCTGATCTAACGCCATGCTTACACGATGAGGATCTGGCTGTTCCCGGCTCATACAGTAGTATGAAATTTCATCTGCCTTCTTTCTGATTTCCTTTAATGCCTGTAAATCAAACATCATTCTCTCCATACCTAACCCTCCTCTTCACTACTACTTAGTATATCGTGAAGAAAGGCGGAATATGTCTGTCCTACGTTTCTCGAGGAGTAAGTTTAATAGTCTTGGGTTAACGTCTTAGGTAATGGCTGATACTGCTTCAGTGAATGAAGAATTTCACGTCTTGATTTCGTCTTTGAAATATTAACACCAACGTTCGACAATTTCGTTATCACTTTTTTTAAGCGATCGTTCTCCTTTACCACGTTATTCACCTCTTTTATAAAATGTCGTTACCTATTTGTACGTTTATTCTAAAGAAAAGTTTCACTTTATGGTTAATGGTTTTCCTTTTCCCTAAAAATGAAACTATAATCCTATTTCCACACTTTTTCTTAGAATATTTTGTCCCTGATTACACATTTTAATATCATGAAAACAAAACTGACTCTCATCATTGTTGTACTATCCATTGTCATTAGTCTATTGGGTCTAAATGAAACGTCTGCTGCAAGTGCTTATACTGTCAGGAAAGGAGATACTCTTTGGAAGATTTCAAAGAAGTTGCGGATCGGACTGTCCGAAATAATTGGAGCCAACCCTCAATTGTCGAATCCGGATTTAATTTATCCCAATCAAAAGCTTAACATCCCGACGCTTCAAAAAGCTAAATCGATGGAAGGTCAAGTCATTGATTTAACCAATCAGGAGCGGCAGAGGAACGGCCTTTCTCCTCTTCAGCTTGATTGGCAGCTAGCCAGGGTTGCCCGGTATAAATCACGTAACATGAGGGACGTTGGATATTTTTCGCACAGAAGCCCGACGTACGGATCCCCATTTGATATGATGAAAAGCTTCAACATCGAATATAGTCAGGCCGCTGAGAATATTGCAGCCGGTCAAACAACTGCTGAGCAAGTTGTCCGTGAATGGATGGATAGTCCGGGACATCGAAAAAACATTCTCACCGGATCCTATACTCATATCGGGGTGGGATATGCAAAGGGAGGATCTTACGGAACGTATTGGACTCAAATGTTCATTACTAAATGATAACCAAGAAGCACTCTATGAAGGTCCGTCCCTCCCATTTGAAAATAATGGCTGAACGCATTAAGAATAGTTGAGTGGATTTGTTGAATAATAATGGTGTACTGCCAATTTGATTAAGGGGGAATTTACATGCAAGTACGTGATATTATGTCGACAAATGTGGAAGCTGCTTCAAATCAGGACTCACTTCAGAGCGTCGCTTCTAAAATGAGTTCCAAGAATGTCGGTTCCGTTCCCGTTGTTGAAAACGGACAAGTTGTCGGTATGGTAACAGACCGTGATATTGCTACTCGTGGACTGACTCAAGGTGCACAGGGAAATGTCTCTCAAGTAATGTCACAACAGGTTGTGACAATCTCTCCGGATGCCTCGGTTGAAGAAGCATCAGCTTTGATGTCTCAACACCAGGTCCGTCGTTTGCCTGTCGTGGAAAATGGACAGCTGGTCGGAATGCTGGCTCTGGGAGATTTGGCAGTACAACAGCAATCGGATCAAAGTGCCGGAAGCGCCCTTAGTGGAATTTCACAAAATCACCTCCGCTAACTGAGGCTACAGGTGCTCACTTCTAAGCTTTCTTTATCCAACAAATAAGAGGCTATCTTTGCATAGCCTCTTATTTTGTGTTGAAGATAAGAAGGTCCGTCCCTCCATTCGACTTGGTTATAGGTAAGTCGGCATATTTTTCACTTTCAGGAAGGATTTTCTTGGATTGTGACGAATATGTGATAATACAAATGATGTTTATGGAGGAGGAGGTTTTTTATGAGTCGTGCTGCACGATCGTATCGCAAGGAAGTACGTCATTTTAAACGTGAGAACCGCAGGAGAGTCTTCGCCGACAGCATTTTTGATTTCTTATTTATGTTATTTGGAATTTCAATGATTACGGGTATTTTACTATTCGCTTTAGGATTCTGGAATTATTATTAAACCTTATCCCATCCTTCTATATTAAAAATCCTCATGACAATCATTCATACATCTCTACTTCATATGAATAATCAAGATGTAGCCATGGATTCCTGTGGCTTTTTTTGTTGAGAGAAATGCTCCCTGGTTCTTAGATGCCCCCTTCTTTATATTCAGTATTGATCAAAGATTAGCACTTATTAAAATTCTAAATAGTAAACGTTTTCAATGTTATAGTAAACCTTGTTATCTATTTTTTAAGGAGGTTTTACTATGTGGTGGCGTTTTGACACTATCTTAATTCAAGAACCTATGGCAATCTTTTCATATTTAGCTGCCTTAGTAGGTCTTGTGTTCATTCTTGGGGAGTCGAAGAACCCTTTCTTACAGAAGTTCTTTCACTATGCTCCACCATTAATCTGGACTTATTTCCTTCCGATGTTATCTACAACGTTTGGAATCATCCCGGATCAGTCATCTTTATATGACTTTACATCGGCTTACATATTACCAGTCGGATTATTATTGCTGCTTCTTTCTGCGAATGTTCCAGCAACATTAAAGCTTGGTCCGAAAGCGATTACGATGTTCCTTGCCGGGACTCTTGGTGTCGTGATCGGGGGTCCCATCGCTTTAGCCATATTCCAGCCGTTTCTTCCAGAGGACGCATGGACTGGCGTAGCGGCACTTGCCGGAAGCTGGATTGGCGGGAGCGCCAACATGGCAGCCATGATTGAAGCTACTGGTACACCTAAAGAAATCCTTTCTCCTATTATTGTCGTCGATACCGTTGTCGGTTATAGCTGGATGGGAATTATGATTGCCCTTGCAGGATTCCAGCATAAATTCGATAAATGGAACAAAGCGGATAACTCGATCATCCGTAAGGTGAATGAGGATATGGGAGAACTTCAACGTAAAAATTCCAAGCCTATCGAGGTTCCTTACCTTGCCGCCATTATTGGTTTAGGATTCGGTGTAGCTTACGTTGTACGAAAGTTTTCAGAAACGTTACCGGTCACCAATGTACTCTCAGCTGGAACGTGGACGATTATGATCATTTCCGCAGTCGGGATCATCTTCTCCTTTACCAAAATTCGCACCCTTGAGAACTACGGTGCAAGTAAAATCGGGTACGCAGGAATTTATCTCCTGCTTGCAACGATCGGAGCAAAAGCCGATCTTGCTTATGTATGGGATTCCCCTCAATACGTCGCAATGGGGATTGTATGGTTAGCCATTCATGTGATCATCATTTTCTTAGTCGCACGCTTACTACGGGCTCCTCTATTCTTCGTAGCTGTAGGATCTCAAGGAAATATCGGTGGAACAAGCTCAGCTCCCGTTGTAGCCTCTGTATTCCAGCCTTCTCTTGCCCCTGTAGGTTTATTAATGGGGATACTAGGTAACGTGGTGGGAACCTATGCCGCCGTTGCATGCGCCTGGATGGCCGAATGGGTAAGCAGGACACTATAACCAATGTAAAACGGATCACTGACCATCAGTCAGTGATCCGTTTTTTTGTGAACCCTGAATTCCGTTACGTGTCTCCCGTAATAAAAAATAATTATGCGAATAGAGAGAAATGTATTATTTCAGAATAATTTTATCAACCACTACTTTGGTCTCATAACTACAAAAGAACCCTTTATTACTATGACAAAATAGTTCGACCTTCTAAATAACTCCTGGTAATTTTTTAATATTCAGATAATAACTTGACTTTTATTTCAAATTTTCAGATAATATTAAACGTAACCGACACAAATTTCTGAGGGGGTTATCATGGATATTTTAAACAATTTAGTCACGGAAGCAAATTCAATATTATGGGGTTATATTTTAATAGGCGTACTCCTCATTTTAGGATTATACTTCACAATCGGATCTAAATTCGTTCAAATTCGCCACTTAGGTGAAATGCTTCGATTATTAGGAGATAAAGATGTGGTCGAGGCGGAAGGGGAAAAGCAAATATCATCCCTGCAGGCATTCTTTATTGGAGCAGGTACTCGAATTGGTACAGGTAATTTAGCAGGAGTAGCCATTGCCTTAGCAATTGGGGGACCTGGAGCAGTCTTCTGGATGTGGCTTGTCGCCATTCTGGGAGGAGCCAGCGCCTTTGTCGAAAGTACACTGGCCCAAATTTACAAAGAAAAGGATAAGGTTGGATTCAAGGGCGGCCCCGGCTACTATATGAAGAAACAACTGGGCAAGCCATGGATGAGTTCGATCTTCGCTGTCACCATCATCCTTTCCTTTGGGACAACCTTTAATGCGGTTCAAAGTAACACCATCGCAACAGCTTTCAGTAATTCATTCGGAATTAACACGTTTGTTATCGGAATTGTGTTAGCTGGTTTGACTGCACTCATCATCTTCGGGGGCGTTAAACGTATAGCGACCTTTTCTTCCATCATTGTTCCAATCATGGCGGTCTTCTATATTGTATTAGCTTTATTTGTAGTCATTACGAATATTACAGAAATGCCGGGAGTCATTGCACTTATTTTCAAAAGTGCCTTTGGATTTGAACAAGTGGTCGGGGGCGGAATTGGTGCCGCGATTATGAACGGTGTAAAACGCGGACTATTCTCCAATGAAGCCGGTATGGGTAGTGCGCCGAATGCAGCCGCTACAGCATCTGTTTCTCACCCGGTGAAACAAGGCTTCATTCAAGCACTTGGTGTATTCTTTGATACGCTGCTCGTATGTTCTGCAACCGCGTTTATCATCTTAACTTCAGATGCGTACGGTTCCGGACTGACGGGTATCGAGCTATCTCAAGCAGCCATGTCAGAGCACTTTAACTCATGGGCTGGTATTTTCTTAGCGATTGCCATTTTCACATTCGCTTTTAGCTCCATCATTGGAAGCTATTACTACGGGGAAGCCAACCTTCCATTCATTAATAAAAGTAAGACTGGACTTCTGATTTATCGCTTCATTGCTTTAGGAATGGTGATCTTCGGTTCAGTTGCAAGCCTCGATATTGTTTGGAGCTTAGCAGACTTCTCCATGGCATTAATGGCTCTTACCAACTTAATTGCCATCGGTATTTTAGCACCAATTGCTTTTAAAGCATTGGACAATTATATGTCTCAGCGTCGACAAGGTTTGGACCCGATTTTCTATGCAGATGATATTCCTGGTTTAAAGGGTGTCGAAAGCTGGCCAACACGTGGACGGGAAATGACTAAAAAAGCTGTGAATGAATAAAGAATCCTACCGAACAGAGCAGGCTGACAGTCTGCTCTGTTTTTCTTTGTCATTTTTTTCTATTCCATTCTCAGGTATACTACTTATAGAAAGCTAGTTAAAGGAGCCTTACATACTATGAGTATCCTATCTTCTCTTTTAGGGGTTTTATTTGTTCTTAACTTGGTCCTTGCCGGGGCCATCATTTTCCTGGAGCGAAAAGATGCCGGTGCGACCTGGGCATGGCTTATGGTTCTGTTTTTCATTCCCCTGCTGGGCTTTATTCTTTATTTAATCTTCGGTCAGAACTTAACCAGAAAGCGATTATTCGACTGGGAAGATATGAAGAAAATCGGCATTGAAGATTTGATTCAAAAGCAGATACACTCCCTGAAAGAACACCGATTCCCTTTTAAAAATGAAACGTCCTCCCGCTATCAGGACCTTATTTATATGCACCTCATGAATAATGAAGCACTTTTGACCCAGGATAACGAAGTACAAGTGTTCACCCACGGGGAGGACAAATTCGAGTCCTTATTGAAAGACATGGACGCAGCACAGGATCATATTCATATTCAGTATTATATTTTTAAGAAAGACCACTTAGGCAAGCGGATCCTGGAGAAGCTTACTGAGAAAGCAAAGCAAGGCGTAAAGATCAGGGTTTTATATGATGAAATGGGCTCCCGGAGGACAAGAAGACGCTTCTTTAAAGAACTCCTTGCAGCCGGCGGGGAAGTGGCCGTGTTTTTCCCTTCAAAAATCCCCTTCATCAATCTCCGCCTAAACTATCGTAACCACCGAAAGCTCGTGATTATTGACGGGAAAGTCGGCTATGTAGGCGGATTTAATATTGGAGATGAATACCTGGGCTTGAATCCTAAGTTCGGTTATTGGCGTGATACTCACCTGCGGATCCTAGGGAGTTCAACACTTGCCATGCAAACCCGGTTTATTCTGGATTGGAATCAAGCCAGCCGCTCGAAGAAGATCGCCTACAATTTACGATACTTCCCACAGCCTTCCTTTACTGGTCATGCCGGAGTACAGATTGTGACTTGCGGCCCCGACTCTGAATGGGAGCAAATTAAAAACGGATATATTAAAATGATTTCATCTGCCAAACGATCCATCTATATTCAAACTCCTTATTTCATTCCGGACGTCAGCCTGCTGGATTCGCTGAGAATTGCTGCTCTTACAGGAGTCGATGTCCGGATTATGATTCCAAACAAACCGGACCATTTATTTGTGTATTGGGCGACCTATTCATACATTGGTGAGTTACTGAAGGCAGGAGTGAAAATTTATATATATGAAAACGGCTTTATTCATGCCAAAACCATTGTAGTGGATGAAACCATTTCTTCTGTTGGAACGGCAAATATTGATGTGCGAAGCTTTCGTCTCAACTTCGAGGTAAATGCCTTTTTATATGATCAAACTATTTCTGAAAGTCTGAGCACTGTGTTCAGGGAAGATATGGAGAAGAGCAGAGAATTAACCATGGAAGAGTATGATGAAAGACCTCTGAAGATCAAATTGAAAGAATCAATTTCAAGGCTCCTGTCCCCTATCTTATAGATAGGGATATTCTAAGACATTGCCATGAGTGCCTGGAAGAAGGCATAATAGAGGATATAATGCGTAATTGATAGAGAGGGATGAAATCATGAGTGTACATAAAGACATTACGAAACATTCAAGTAAGCAAAATCAACTGGTACAACAATTTATGATATTGGATGAGCATAGAGAAAGAGCGATCGATGAAGCCGTTCAGCTTTGTTTGAATGAGCAGCCGTTTACAACGGATGCCATTAATCAAGTGACGAATGAAATCAACGTCCTTGCCCGTCAAGGTGTCGTTCCACAGAGAAAGCTTGTCACAATTGAAATGGTGAAGGAATATGCGGCTAAATTAAATGAACCAGGTTGTAGTTGATTCATTTCATTAGCGAGTGTCAGATTCCACATAAAAAGACCTTGAAACGTCTAATCCATATTAATGGTAGGCGTGTCAGGGTCTTTTACTTTGAATGCTGGAATTTAAGCTTTTAATGCGCTATTCCACCCATCATATACAAATACAGGTTGTGTACCAATTTCAGCACGTTCTATGACGACATAGTTTTTATGTGACACGACGGTTTGATCATCCGGTAAATCCAGCTTCTTCGCAACGTCCTGGTCCATTTTAACAATGACCGTGTTTTCTCTAAGGGTAGTAACCACACCATTGATTACATGTTTCTTTCTTTTGAATTGAACGGTATCTCCAAGGTTTGCATTATCTTTTGAGTACACGAATGTATTTTCCATTTTAATATCCCCTTTTCAAATAATGTAATATGTTTCTTTTCTAGTTTATATAATTGAGAGAATTTTCTAATAATATTATTCTAACTGGTATTTATATAATTATCAATGAATACTTATCCTTCTTCTACCACAATTCTTGTTTATCAAAACCTTTTTAGATTACTTTTTTGTTTGTTAACTCTCTCTCCCTTATTATACCTATTAGCTACCACTAAAGGAAAATCCTCCCTTTTAATATTTTTTAACAAAAAAACGCCTGAAAAGAGTTGTTCTCTTCAGGCGCATTGATGTATTAATAAGCGAGTGCATTCTTCTTTTCTTCTTTCATGAGGACGAAGCAAAGGAAAATACCTAATAGGGATAGGACTGCGAAGAATAAGTACACCGTGTAAATGGAGTACGTTTCATAGATAAAGCCGCCAACAAAGGTACTGAACCAATTCCCCAGTCCGTTTCCGATTGCTGAATATACCGTAACGGCTGTTGCTGTAATGTGGGAAGGCGTGATTTCTTTGATGTAGCGCAATCCGGCTGGGATGAACAAGCCAATGGCAAGACCTTGCATGACAGCCGATGAATAGACAAGCCACAGGCTGGGTTCTGTAAAGTAAAAGAGCCAGCGGAGCATGGATGCAGCCCCTGCCAGGGCAGCGACTGATAACAAACCGAATTTATCAATCCATCCACCGGCGATCCTCATAAAGGGAACCTCCGATAACACTGCAATCAGGAACGCGAGACCAATTCCCGCATACGTTCCGCCTGAATCTTCAACAAATAATCCGAAATACACATTATTGGCTAGATTCGGACCGAACACTAAGAAAGTAACCGCTAAAAATATAAGGAACTTTTTCATCGTGAATAATTCCTTCATTCCTGCCTTTAAATCAAGCTTTGCTGCCGCTCTCTCTTTCGGAAACCGGAAGGAAAGGAATCCCGATAGAACTAAACAGATAAAGAAAGAGTAAAAAATGATGGTAGGCCCGATAAATCCTTCTGAAAGTCTTCCCATTATAAAGACTGCTATACCAAAGCCCAAAGAACCGAACAAACGGATATTTCCGTAGTTATACCGGACCTTGCTTGTATACTTCAAGCTGATACTATCGGAAACGGGAATGATCGCACTTTGGAAAATGGCAACTAGAATGGCCACGATAAGCAGACCATAGTAAAAGTCCATAAACAAGTAGCCGAGTGCAAAGATTCCCGCCACTAAAGAGGTTAAACCAAGAACCACGGTGGGACGATTGGTCGTGTCACTCACCATTCCCCAAATGGGCTGGAAGAAAATCATCATGATGGGACCTACAGACATGATCGTTCCAATCTGATAGCCATTTAACCCCACGCTTTCGCTCAAATACACACTGAGTAAGGGATATAAACTACCAACACCGAAGAACGTTAATAAGTAAAATCCTTGTAAAGTAAAAATTTGATTTCGTACTGTTCTTTCCACTACCGTATCCCCCAAGATGTTTTTTGTCTTCCTTATAGTAGACCTTGAACGTTCAATTGTCTATGAGTTTATGCCTTATTATGGATAAAGTCATGCTTTTGTTGCTGGTAAGGGAGGAAATAGACCGATGTCCGTATCAAGTAAGCAGAAAAATTTCCCGTTGACTTTTTCGAGTAAACCCTTTAAAGTATGGAAGTATATTTTAAATCAACTAAATACGATATTCTTCTTATCCAGAGAGACGGAGGGACTGGCCCTGCGATGTCTCGGCAGCGGACTCATATTGAGTGCTGTGCCACATCCAGCAAGCGAAATGCTTGAAAGATAAGAGGAGTGTTTCGTTCTTTTGAAACCTCTTCTTATTCCGGAAGAGGTTTTTTGTATTTTAGTAAACTGGACGACAAAGGAGTGTTAGGAATGAATCAAGAAAAAGGAAATCTATTGGCGTTACTGCCTTTGATCATATTTGTTTCTCTGTTCCTTGGAGCAGGCATCATTTCAGGAGACTTTTATGCCTTTCCTGTACTAGTATCAATTATCATCGCATCCGTGGTTGGTCTGTTGATGAACCGAAAAGAGACGTTAACGGCTAAGATTGAGCGTTTCGCTAAGGGATCCGGTCACCCTGATATCATGATCATGGTCTTTATCTTCCTGTTAGCGGGAGCGTTTTCCGGAGTAGCTGAAAAGATGGGAGCCGTTGATTCAACTGTAAACTTCGCCCTATCCGTGCTGCCTGGTAACTTGATCATTGTGGGATTATTTATTATCGCTGCTTTCATTTCGTTATCAATGGGTACATCCATGGGAACAATCGCAGCACTCGCGCCAATCGGTGTCGGGATTAGTTCGGGTACAGATATTTCGATGCCCCTTGCCATGGCGACCGTCATTGGAGGAGCGATGTTCGGAGATAACTTATCCTTCATTTCAGATACGACCATTGCAGCTGTTCGTACACAGAAAACGGAAATGAAAGATAAATTTAAAGTCAACTTCTTCATTGTATTACCTGCCGCAATCGTGACAATGGTGATTCTCCTTGTTCTTACTATGGGGAATCAATCTACTGTCGGAGCGGAAAGCTTTAATTGGATTAAAATCCTGCCATACCTTGGAGTGATCATCGGTGCTCTTGCAGGATTAAATGTGTTTGTTGTTTTGTTAGGCGGCATTGTTTTAGCTGGAATCATTGGATTCATCGACGGAAGCTTTACTCCAGCCAGTTATTTCGGTAGCGTGGCCGATGGTATGACAGGAATGGCAGAGATTGTGATCCTTTCCGTGCTGATCGGCGGGGTTGTCGAACTTATCCGTCATAACGGCGGGATTCAGGCTTTACTTTATCACACCACTCGCAAAATCAAGTCTCCTCAGGGAGCACAGCTTGCTACAGCAGGATTAGTGAGTTCTACTAACCTTTGCACAGCAAACAACACGATTTCAATCATTATTGCCGGTCCACTTGCTAAATCGATTAGTGAAAACTATGGGGTGGATGCCCGTAAATCAGCCAGTATCCTTGATATTTTCTCTTGTTCGATTCAAGGATTAATCCCTTACGGAGCACAGGCCCTGTTAGTGGCTGAAGTCGCAGGCATTTCACCAATCAGCATCATCCCATATGCCTTCTACCCGGTCTTGATAGCTGTTTGCGGTCTAATTGCCATTCGATTTGCACTACCGAAATTCACACGTAAATCAGCACCTGAAGCAAATCCGGTTCGATCTTAAATTCAGAGAGACAAATCCTTTGGGGTTTGTCTCTCTTTTTTTGATAAGAAAAAAGCAGATTCCGTTTCCGGTAATCTGCTTTCTTTTTATAACAAATCATTTACATGATACAGCTTACCACTTTCAATTTCGCTTTCTGTTACAAGCTTAACCAGTGCATTTGCGACAGTATCGGTTTCACGAAGCATGCCTTCCTCTTTGTAGCGCTGGAAGGATTCGACATCGGCAAAGGCTTCTTTAGAGGAGGAACGGATTTCTCCTTGCATATCCGTATCCATGACACCAGGGCTGAAGGCAATCACTTGATGGCGGCTATGCTTTTTAGAAAGCTCTAAGCTTACGGTTTCTGTCAGCATGTTCACGCCGGCTTTGGTTGCGCAGTACGTACTCCAGCCATATACAGGGCGACTTCCCGCTCCTGAGCTGATATTGATCATGATCATCTTCGAGTCAGAACCCCGTGCTGCTTTTATCATCTCATTGGTAGCAATCATGGGAGATAGTAAATTTACATGCACACTCGTTTCAAGAGCTTGATTTTCTACTTCACCAGAAGGATTGATTGGTGTCACCACACCGGCGTTTTGGATAACATAGACTCTGGCAGGTTTATATCCAAATACTTTTGCTCCCACTTCACGAAAGACCGCTTCTGTTTCTCCTGATTGTGCAAGATCGCACGGTAGGAAGTCATACGATACCTCTTTTTCCCCGGCTAGCTTTCGCAGTCTTTCATTATCTGACCGCGAAATATTGATCAGTCCTATGCCCTTTTCGATAAATAGCTTGGCGATCGATTCGCCTAAGCCTCTTGTTGCTCCCGTCACAATTGCATAATCCATATCGACTCATCTCCTTCTTACCTTCTGATTATAAGGGAGGGTCTTCTTATATCAAAAAAATATGCATTGGTTTAACATAAGATTTACAAAGAAAAAGCACACCATTCAAGGCATGCTCTCATCAATCAAATGATATTCAGGGATTAAGTCTGACAGTGGGACAATGGAAGCTTTTTTCTCATAAAGAGGAAGAAACTCTTCAAGCATGGTGGCAACCTTGATTCCTGTGACCCCGACATGACCTATGGCAATGGTTGAAGTGTCACTATCTAATTCTTTAGAAAGGAGCTTGGCTTGCTTTCCGATATGCTGGATGGTATAGACATCATCAAAGAATAATTCGTTCTCAAGATAGGGAACATCCAATTCCTTCGCAAGCTTCGGAATGACACTTTTTCCTGTAGTTTTACTATCAAGATAAAATAACCCCTTTTCCTTGCATACCTCTAAAACGATTCTCATGACCCTCTCATTGGCAGTGGCTCTTGAGCCCATATGGTGATTGACTCCTACTGCATAGGGAACTTCTTCGATCGCCTTTTCTACTCTTTTCCGGATTTCGTCATTTGAAAGCGAAGTGGTGATTGCCCCGGGTCCAAGCCAGCTTGCTTTACCGGACATCGGTTCCATTGGAAGGTGTACGATGACCTCATGACTCCGCCCATGTGCCTTTTCCGCATCTTCCCGTGTTGTTGGCAGAAAGGGCATAACCGCTATCGTCAAGGTGACGGGTAAGTTCAGGATTTCTTCTGTTCCCTTCATATCGTTTCCTAAATCATCAATAACGATGGCGAGTTCATTATGATGGGCTGGAAGGGGCAGGATGTTTCTTGCAGAAGATGAAGCATGAAAAAAGAACGTCAATAGTAAACAGAAGAACAGGATTCTCATCTTTCATCACTCCTTTTTCTTTATCATGTCCATTTTGAGGAGTATATACGAAAGAGGTCCGCCCCTGAAGAGCACGCATATAAATATAGGCAGGAAGCTGATTTTTTGCTTCCTACCTTTTTAGTTTATGAGGTCCGTCCCTCATCCCAGCCTTTGGTGGGGCGGTCGCCGGGGTAGCCGTGGGTTTGGCGATAGGTTTTTCTTTGGGTGGTGAAGTCCCACCAATTTTTGGTGGAGGATGGATGGTTGGCGTGATGGACGACACACCTTAGGGAGTCTTCTACGCAAGGGTCCATCCAGACGCCGTATTTCTTTTCCAATTCTATAATCAGGTCTTCTCCCTTTTCGTTCTTTATGTCTTCGTAAGAATAGAAACCAAGATCTTCAACGACGTTATGCGCCATATTCGGTCCGATTGACGGAATTCGTTGAAATATGGACATGCCGACTAAGTATCGGGCTCTATCCAGGGAGATATTAAGTTTTTCACTTAATGCATCGGGAGACCATTCGAAGATGTCTCCCAATCTGATTTTCTCTTTACGAAGCGATGACCTCTCTTCATCAGTCAGTGGCAATTTAGGACTTTTTCTATTCAATCTCTGTTCCCTCCTCTATCCCTTAAAGGATTGCTGTCGAGCCAAATGAAAGTCTTCCACTACTGGATGGTAGGTTTTCTTCTTCACCAGCTTATGTTTGTTCTTAATTGGAGTGTTGTTCACCAGTACCCCTACCTTTGTTTGCTGGATTTCCTTCACACCTTGTACAATCAACTGCATGGCGATGATGGCAATCATAAAGGCGGCTAACGGAGCAATGACAATCCAGTACTTTCCTGTCATTAGGGAATCTTTAGTGGAACTGATCAGACCTGACCATTCAAATGTTCCTGATTTCGGAGGATCGGGTACCAGTCCTCCTGTGATGATCGTACCTCCCAAGAACAGATGAAACAATCCCAGGTGCACAAGAATGAGAAGCGTTTGGATAAACTGCTGCCCCCATATAATGAATAACCTTGGTGCCAGATGAGGAAATAGATGCGTCCACAATAAATGACGATTAGTTCCCCCTAAGAGCTTCGCCGACAGAACAAAATCCTGTTTTCCTAATAACTTCAGTTCATTCCCTATTAAAACCGTCGTTAACGGGAGCACAAGTATCGTTAACACGACAGCTTCAAAAACGAGTCTTTCAAAGATGGAGTGATCCCATCCTAACACGGGCAATCCCCAAAGTACCGGCCTTAATAGAAGATACGCAATGAGGCTCAGTGGCAGGAAATGAATGGAATCGACCATACGATCAAGCCAATTCTTCCTGTTCTCTTTCAAGTGAAAATGATAGACTATTCCAAGATAGAATCCACCTATCACCCTTAGGGACGCGACAACCAGTGCAAAGAGGAGGGTATATTTTGACCCGACAATCAATTGATCGAGAATGCTATACCCGAAGAAATCGGATCCCAATATCATCTCTCCAAATGGCTTATGTGGAGGTGCACTGATGATTCGTCCCTCATCGTTCTTCATGAACTGAATTTGTTTAATCGGATCTTCTTTCATCATTGGATAAAGGAAACTGACAGCAATCAAGAGAAAGATGACACTAAACCCTATGGCAAACTTCCCATTATGCATATGCTGCCACCAAAGCCGTCTAATAGTAGAAAGCCAGCTCCATATCTTCCATTCTCTCCACTTTATTTTATCCTTTTTATATTTGGTATGATCGACGCTTCCCTCCCGATTGATCCATAGATATACACCTTGATACACGACAAAAAAAGGCGTGTATATCATAATCAGTGAGATGGCTATGACCATTGGTCTGAAGTCCTGAACGATATAATACGTGATTCCTCTCATATTGAAAATCGTTTCAATGATGAATAAGCTCGAAAGCATCCCCCATATGATCAGCTTTCCATGATAAAACAGGCTGGGAGAAATATTTTTCAATACGTGAGCAAAGAGAATTCTGCCTTTCGACATTCCTTTACTTTGGGCAAATTCAATATGCGGTTTAAGCATTTCTTCTTCCATAATAAAAAGAAGAATTCGAAAGAAAGAGATCATGGGAATGATCGATAATGTGATGATTGGTGCAAGAAAGATCTTTTCCTCCCCATACTCCGTGAAATTCATCAGTTCCACGCCAAAATATTTAATGACATAGACAATGAGAAGCTGAAGCATAAACGCAAACATTAAGTCAGGCACCGTCTCAAAGAGGTTTAATACTTTCTTTAGAGAAGACGTGACCCATCGGGGCAAAAACACTGTGAATATGGTAAGGGTGAAGGCTATTCCCAGGCCTAAGCCCAATGCTCCACCGATAATCTGTAAAGAATACAGATAAGGTCCCCAAAGCATGTCCAGAAAATCGACGGTTATCCCTTTATAGGAATAGCTCCAATTTTCCCCGTCCATAAATACAAAAACAAACTTAAAAAACTCTTCCAAGAACCCGACAAAATTGTACAGACCCTTCTCCTTAAATACTTCAGGAGCAATACTCACGGCTAAAATACCGATTAATCCGAGAATATAATAGAACATAAATTTCAGCGGAAATGTGAGAAGCCTCATACCCTGATCCCCTTTTTTTCTCTTTTTCCTCAGTTTAATGGAAATGTTAAATATTTTCAATTTTATTTTAATTCGGACAATCTCGCAGCAGATGTCCACGAAAAAAGGTGACTCCTACATTTCAGAGTCACCCTTCCTGTTTAAGCTAATAATCGACTCGGCCTTCCCAGATAATAGCCTTGCCCGATTGTAATCCCAATATCCTTTGCCACTTGCATATCCTGTTTGGTTTCAATGCCTTCTAACACAATTAACGTATCCTTACCGTAGAATTGATTAAAAAAGGAAAGGAATCGTTGTTTCTTATCATCTTGCGCAAGATTCAAAGCAAAATAACGATCGAGTTTAATGATCTCCGGTTCATATTCAATGGATTTCTTGATGGAGGAGGTCCCTTGCCCGAAGTCATCAATCGCATACCAAACACCATATTGCTTAAGTTCTTTAAGAGACTCTTTTAATATTGGGTTCTGCCACAGCTCCTCCGCACTCGACTCATTAATCTCAAGCACTAGACGCCCCAATATGTCGGGATGTTTCTTCATCAGGTCATAAAAATAGGCATGAAAGCTTGGGTGAAGAATCGTTGTGATATAAATATTAAGAAATAACTTACAATTCTTCAGTCCATTCTCTGTAAAGCTTTCAAGAGCTTTTGAAATGGATAAGGTATCAAGCTTATACAAGATATTGGCTTTCATCGCAGACTGAAAAACATTTTCGGGATTTTCGTTATACTTGTTTCGTAACAGGCCCTCATATGCATAGAGGGATTGATGCTTGCCCATTTCATATAAGGGCTGAAAATCATGATAAATATAGTCGTTTTGAAAAATAGTAAAGATATTCATAGGACCCCTATACTCTCTATAGTTTATAAAAAAAACCACACAAAAACGTATTCCTACGTTCGTATGTGGCCGGTTGCGCTACTAGCTCCCCTAAATGTAAGCGCCCATCTATCATTTAGGTTCAAAGCTCCCATTCGAATTGTCAGTATATGATTTTATCTTATAAGAAAAATATACCACAAACATAGTACTTATGGGTTATTTTTTAATTGATTATTAGAAAATTCCTAAAAATGATTATCTTGATACATAAGGATTGCCTTTTACCCAGAACCTCCAAGGATAATCCCTGGCTTCTCCCGAGTTATCGATTCCAATTCGTTTTCCTTCCACGATGTCTTCAGGCTGGTATCCCTTTGAAATGATGAGAGGGGGTTCCAGAAAGCTGCCACCGTAATCCTCCATGGTAATGCCTAACGCTTTTGTCAGCTTTCCTGGACCACTTGTCCAATTTTTTCTCACATGACCCGGTCTTCTACTTTCCATTAGCTCCAAGCCTTCAAAGGGTTCGACCGCTCTAATGAGAATCGCTTCGGGTTTTTCTTTTTCCCCGCTCACTACATTGACCAGGCAGTGAGTATGCATAACATATGTATAGATCCTGCCGGCTTCCTGAAACATGACTTCCGTCCGCTTCGTCCGTCTATTTCCATAGCTGTGAGCCGCCCGATCCGTTGGCCCTAAGTACGCTTCCGTCTCCACAATATAACCTGAAGCTGTTCCCTCCTCCGTCTCTTTCACTAACACACATCCCAACAAAGACTTTGCAAGTTCCAAAGTGGGCTGTTGGAAAAACGAAAGAGGCATAGGGGTATCATTCATGACTGTCACTTCCTTCAACCAAATAATTCGTACGCATATGTATGGTATACCCCATTTATTTGATGGTTAAATAAATTTCCATTAAAGAAAAAATCCTGAATAGGTTACACAGTTTCTTATTTCGTCAGTCCATCCCTGAGCAAATCTAAAGATATCGCTTCCACTTTCCTTCCATTCCTGCCCGTTGTGGTTTCCGCTTTACAGAGAGAGTTCCATATGGCTTCTTCTACGCTATCGACTGTCATTTCAAATAGTGTAGAGATGATCGGTCCGTCTTCTTTAATGAAACTGTAAGGAACCGTGTTATCACTCGAAGGCTGATGTGGAATACGATGTGCAGTAGAAAACGCAAGAACAACATCACCACTCCCATGGGCTGCATATGAACCCGTTCTTGAAAGGCCGAATGAAGCACGTTTCGCCAGGCGTTTAAGCTGCCTTTCATTTAGGGGTGCATCTGTCGCCAGGATGATCATGATTGATCCATCCGGTGCATTCTCCTCCTCCCCGTTGTTAAGAATGGGACCCCTTAGATCTTTCCTCTGTCCGAAATTTGTTAACACGAGGGCACCCACCGTATACTTCTCACCTCCAAAAGCATACTCCCTGGAACTCGTCCCTATTCCACCTTTATAACCGAAACAAAGCATTCCCGTCCCCGCTCCAACGCACCCTTCATCGACTGGCCCCGACTGTGCATGAAGAATGGCTTCCCGGGCATCCTCAGGCTTCACATGAAGGCCACGGATATCATTGAGGAAGCCATCATTGCATTCTCCCACAACGACATTTACTGTCCCCGTTGTGTCTCCGATTTCAGGTGTCTCGTCCAGCATATATTGAACCGTCCCTTTCAACACATCCCCTACTGAAAGTGTATTCGTCAAGAGAATCGGACTTTCAAGGACACCCAGCTCCTCCATTTGAATCGTCCCGACTGTTTTTCCAAAGCCATTGATCACATGGCAACCCGCCCATACTTTATCACGAAACAGATTGCCGGAATGAGGTAAAATCGCCGTTACACCCGTTCGCACCACGGTATCGTCTAGCTCATAGTGAAGGGTTTTATGTCCGACCTTCACTCCCTCAATATCGGTTATGCTGTTATACTTCCCACTTGAATAAGAACCGATACTGCCTCCCATTTCCCGTAATCTCTTTCGTTCCATGGATGAATTACCCCCTTTTTTTCTTATCAATACTATTCGTGCCTAAATCACAAAACCCTCTTTAAGAAAGAAGCAAACCCTATTTTTAACAGGATAAAGAGCACCTGGAGAGTACATATTAAAGACTGTTAAATGCTTGTAAAAGGCAATTAAAAATATTGGAGGACCTGACATGAAAAAACGATTTTTTTCCATTACAGCATGCGCTGTCATCCCGTTTATGCTGATGACTGCCTGTAACAATAACGATGCAAACGATAACCTGATGGATACACAAAACGTGAATTACGATCCTGTTACTTATGATAACGATGGCAGAGATCGAATGAATGGAATGCAAGGAAACCAAACTCCCCTTCACCGTTTCATGGCTCCAATAGACCCAAATGGTGACTTACGCGAATTTACCCACTTAGACCCCGGTGAGGAAAATGCGCCAGGTAATGAAGAAGCACGTCAGCCGAATCAGCCTGCACAAGAGCCAAATACAGCACAACCGGAACCACCTGCAGAGGGTCAGCCCAAACAGGATGCACAGGCATCCGATGCAAGTGGATTTGTGAAGCAGGTAGTTGATTTAACCAACCAGGAACGTAAGAAGAATGGACTTGGTGCCTTGAAAATGGATGGAGAGTTAGCGAATGTGGCGGAGATGAAATCAGAGGACATGAAGGAAAATGACTATTTCTCTCATACATCCCCAACGTATGGATCTCCTTTTGAAATGATGGAAAACTTCGGGGTGGATTACTCCACGGCAGCGGAGAACATTGCCGTTGGACAAAAAACACCTGAATCTGTCGTTAACGCTTGGATGAACAGTCCCGGTCACCGCAAAAATATTTTAAACAAACAAG
This sequence comes from Rossellomorea aquimaris, assembly GCF_003315075.1. Taxonomy (GTDB): domain Bacteria; phylum Bacillota; class Bacilli; order Bacillales; family Bacillaceae_B; genus Rossellomorea; species Rossellomorea aquimaris_C. The sequence continues at coordinate 52,289 of NZ_QNRJ01000010.1, read as the reverse complement.
TCACTCATATTGGCGTGGGGACAGCGAAGGATCCCAGCCAGGGAATATATTGGACGCAGATGTTTATCGCAAAATAAAGGCTAAGACCGGTCACCTAAGACCGGTCTTTTTCTATTACATAACCCACACCGAACTCAGCCTCTGGTCTGATTCAAAAATAATCGCATGGCTCATTGTGATGAACCGGCAGCTGCTTTAAAATAAAACTATAAAATGGAAAAACAAACCAAAGCGAGGGATTTTAATGAAAAATGCTTTTGCCGTGATCATTGCACTGCTTGCACTTGGAACGCTATACGTCATCCTGAATGACAATACATCGTTGTTTGCTAAAGAAAGTAAGTCAGGGGAACGTATCGGGGTAACGGACAAAATCGATCACATCGATCTTAAAATGGAAAGCAGCGATACAGAAGTCATTCCTACAGACCAGAATGAAGTCAAAGTTGATATGAAAGGAAAAGGAACACTGACTTTAGCTGAAAAAGGTGACACCATTGAAGTGGCTGTAAAGCATAAATGGTATGAATGGGTAGCATTCAACCGCAAATCGAACGTAACCGTGTACATTCCAAAAGAATATGATCGAAGCATGGAAATCGAGATTGGTTCCGGTAACCTTCAATTTGCAGGAAAATCCGATGCGAATCGAATGAAGCTGGATGAGTTATCCGTGGAAATGGGTTCCGGAAACATGACTCTTGAAAACCTTGAGACGAATGTATTCGAACATGATGGTTCTTCCGGAGACTTGGTCGTGAATGCTCTCTCTACAAAAAAAGGTAATGTGGACATCAGCTCCGGGGAAGTAGAATTGTCGAACTACGAAGGTCCTCTGGAAGGTGACTTATCATCTGGTGAATTAACAGTCTCCATGGACACTCTAAAGGGAGACCTGAATTTTGATGTAAGCTCTGGAGGTGTCAACCTGGATCTGCCTGAAGACGCGAGCTTTAAGCTGAACGGAAAAGCAAGCAACGGAGATATCTCCTGCAACCTCCCATTAAAGAATCAGAAGGTAGACAATGGAGACCTTTCTGGTGTGGCAGGGTCTGGTAAATACAACATCAATGTTTCCGTTTCCAGTGGGAATGTCGATATTTATTAAGAAGAAGAGTGTCAGGCCGAGGCCTGACACTCTTTCTCTTATTTATGGTGAAAAGGGCATTTACCTTCAATCGGCTCCACATCGTCTCCAATGAAGTATTGCTTCCATTCACGGTGTTCAGGATCCCCGTAATGGCTGATATTCGGATGCTTCGGCAAGCCGTCCCACTTCTCGACCCGCTCCCTTACTTTCTCACGGGACATAATGCCACCCTTTGACGTTCCTTCCAACCCTTCAAAGATCCTTCTCGGCTGAAAGCCTAATACCAAACTATTCCCAAGGTCTCTCGTCTTTCGCTGCTTATAAGCAGGAGCATTCCCAAACACGAAAAACGGCTCCCCGGCAAACGAAAACGCCCACAAATGATGATCCGGATCCTCCGGATAATCCTCTGGCCAAGCCTCCTCATCCTCCTCATGAAGAAACTGCAGAATCTTCCAGAAATACTCACGATAATGAGGGACGGACCTCTCCTCACCCTCTGGTTCCACAAACAAAAAGAATCCGTGACGAATCAGCCGCTCTCCTTCTGGTACATCGAACAAGTCGATAAACTCTTGAATCGTTTCGGGCAGATGCTCCCAATTATCGTGACTTATATACGAATACCGAAGCTCTCCTTTTTTCTCTCCGGTCATGCCGAAGTAACAAGGAAACGTTCGGTCTGTTACTACCTCGTGAAAATTCTTATATTCTTCCATCACCCATTGGGGAACAAGATCAGGGTTCTTCATATCTTCTTTGGTCAGCAATAAGCTTTTGTCTGCCATTTCCTCCACCTCACCATCATATAAATGTATAGATGGTATGGTTTTCCCGAAGAGTGACGGGTTAAAACAATTTCTGACAAGAAGTTATCTAAAACGACTATCCCGACAGGTGAAATAAGCGCAATAAACAAAAGGGTAAAGCGGATTCGCTTTACCCTTTTGTTTGAGTTTCCTTCACTTCCGCCCCCAGTTCCTCTCCAAGTGCCACAATCGATTGATTGATTTTCCACACATAGTAGAGGTGATGAATCAGATCCATTTGTGACTTCAGTCTGCTCGGTGCCAGAGTTTCGATCTTTTCCCGTTCCTCACTTAAACTCCAAAAAACTCGTGCGCTCTCTTTTTCTTTTAGCAGCTCACGTAACGTTTCAATGTTATGAGTAATTTTCTCTTCTGTCTGCTGAAAAACGCTATTAAGTTCATCAGAAACCTTTGCAGGTACTTTTCTATGGGACGAAGCAAGCAAATGCTTTGCATAATAGTTTATGGCTGTCACCACCGTGACCCAACGTCCAATCCCCGATCGTGTCATGGAACCAGGTCGTTGCAAAAGCGATTGTGCTTCATCCTTTATACCCTGAAGCTTCTGATCGAGATCAAAGGCTTGATCTGTTAATGGTTTATCCTCAATATCCGTAAAGGTTTTTATATAGGAAGAAACATATCCTCCAAGCTCTTCAAGAAAATCATCAAAGGCATCTGCCACCTTGTCCTTTGTTTTCTTTGGAAATACAAACGCCGAGACAGAGAGGGCAATCGCCGCTCCAGCAATGGTATCAATGACCCGTGCCCCCATCAGCTGCATACTGATTCCGCCCAGGAGCAGGTCATACATAAAGGCGATGAGCATGGTTATGAACAAGCTCATAAGAGTATACGAAACCGTGAAAAGATAGAAGGCCAGGAACAGTACGACAAACAAGAGGAACACTTCAAGCTCAGAATTTCCTGAAACGAGCTTTGCCGCTCCGAATCCAAGTATGGCCCCGGTCACCGTTCCGACCGAGCGCTGAAAGGCCTTCATATAAGTTCTTCCTACTGACTCTGTACCAATTTGAATAATAAAGGTCGTTAACAGTACCCAGTAGGGCTGTGCAGGTGCAATCAGCTCCCCTACAATAATCGCTAACGTACCCGCAACAAGAGCTTGGATCGCCTTACGGGTAGAAGGGTTTAAACTCCTGGTCTCTTCTTCAGGCTTATCCTCTTTTTCCTCATCAAGGGACTCGTCATTACTCTCTATGTCCGTTTCCTTGCTTTCTGAAACCTTCAGCGACTCTTGAATGGTGATGGCTGCTTCCAGCACATGATTGGCAATGGACTCGATGCGCCTTAGAAGATACACCCAGCCTTCAGGCTTTTCTTCCTGATTCAACATCTCTGATAAAAGAAGGCGAAGGCCCTGTATGGCTATTTCTGCTTCTTCAAGAGAACGGGGATCATAATCCTGGGCCAGTACCTCGGCATCACGGAGCGAACGGAGAACCCAGACAAGCAAGCGTCTAAGCTCAGTAACCTCTAAGGCATCCAACTCCTTGAGCCGCTTCAAAGAATCGGTTAACGTCTGTATCAACATCTCTGTATCAAAAACATAGAGACGCAATTGGGAGGGCTCGATACCTGGCCAAAGCTTCTTCAAATCATTCTCATTGATATCACCGGCTACGATCCTCGCATACTCATTCAGCCTTCGAACATTTCGATCGAGAAGCTTCCTGCGTTTACTACTCGTGTCCGGATCCTCAATCATCTTCATCAAAATCGTAAACGTCAAGTTGGATTGAATATGAAACGAACGCATACTCCTTCTTAACACATGAACCGAGCCTTTAAAAATAATGAAGTTATAAAGAAAGGCGTACATGACACCAATCACAATCCCAATATAGAACCATGATAGATGCGCCACATCAAGCTGAAGAATCGACGAAATATAAATAGACATAAATCCTGCCATTCCCATGGAAAAATACCGGATGGCAAATCGGGAGAAGTAAAAAGCGCTGAATATCGCTCCCACCAGTAGGATATTCACCACGAGACTATAATGGGCAAAGGCGGAGCCCAATGTGATTCCAACCGCTACCGCCACACCGATCAACGGGGTCGTGACCTTCTTTTTAGCCGTTGTGTCATCCATAACGACGAAGATCCCGAGCATCCCTACCATCCCTGACACAATGGCCGGCGTAATCGCTGTGTGATCGAATAGTTTTAATAAAAAAAGCATCGTAAACACAGCCGATATTAAACTGATCGTTGCTTTACCGGCCTGCTGAAATCTCTTCCGGCCCGGGTCAGACGCGAGGATCCTCCCCAGCCATACATGCTGTCTATGTAACTGTTTCATTTATCATCATACCCTTACTTTCACACCGTTTTTCATTCTCTATTATCGTACCCGTTCCAATAAAAAAGTAACCTGGACTGCGGAAGCAGCAGGTTACTCTTTATTCGCTGGTGCACGAAGAGAACTTGAATCTATTTGTATGATTATAAGGGTTTTACGTGGTTGGGTAAAGGAAAGTGCTTGGTGCTAAGGCTGATTGGCACCTCTGACTAACAAATACGTTGCTTTCAATCCTTTTCCTATCCTTTCTTTATATAAGAAGAATATACTTTTTATATAGGAAGACCTTTGATACTCTACGTTTAATTCCGTATAAATGTCCGTCTTTCTAGGAAAGCACCAGCTGTACACCTCTCTCAAGCAATGTTGAAAAGTGTCATAGCTTAAAAATTGAAAATCGATAAAATCCAAGTAATGAAACAATCGTCCCTTTCTCCGCTTCTTCATACTTCGTTTAACAGGCAGTTTCATAACGTTCTCCAGGATCGGATACTCTTCATACACGATGGAAAGAGTACGAACCATTCTTTTCAAGGTCCCATCTTTTTTAGCTTGTTGAAATAATCGATGAAGATCTACTCGATTGTTCAACCTGAAAATCAACTGAATAATATCAAGGTAATATCGTGGAGAGTCTAAATTATGCCTCCACCCATGCAGACAAATCATATAAAAAGTATGTTCATCCGATAAACTTTTAATATAGGAGCTTCCCTTTACAGCTTCAGCCTCTTCCCAGAAGGTATCAATCTCCAAATGAGAGGTCTTTTCCTTCACAATACCCCAATGTATCTCCACTACTAGAGGCACGGGGGACCCAGGAATACGTTTACTAAAAGAACAGTGAAAATGCTCTGGTATCCATTCTTCCTCCTGTTCAAATCCTAAGGATTTAACTAGTTGAACCGTCTCTCCTACCGATTCTTTTTTAATGAGAATATCAATATCTGATGTCCCTCTGGCAGCCAGATGACCGAAATATTCTTGTGCAAAATATACACCTTTTAGAGGAATGGCTTCTATTTTCGCCTTTTCGAGCCTGTTAAGGATTTTGTCTGTTTCACTTTTGATAAGGATATTTTGAAATAGTGCCTCATCGTATTTTTGCTTTAGGCGTACTTGAAAGAATAGTGGTGTTCTTTCAAGGTCTCCCTTTTCTTTTAAAGAGTGATAGATCTGGGGGGAGATGGAGTGGGATTCTATTTGTTGGATGGCTTGGTGGTAATATGTGATTTTGTGAGGAAGACTGGTGTTTCTGTCATACAACGAGCTTATAAGTGGTGTGAGCATGTATTCCCCCCCTTTTTACTATGTTAGGCATTCATCACTAAAGTTTTTGAAATGGTTGTCTCTTTAAAAAATTGACGGTTGTTCAATTCCTTGTACAAGCCCTCTTCCCTTGTCAGCTCCTCATGATTGCCTTTTTGAACTACCTTACCTTCGTTCATAACATAAATGATATCTGCGTGTTTAATGGTAGATAAACGATGAGCAATGACTAAAGTCGTTTTATTTTGCATTAGCTTATAAAGAGCTTCCTGAACCAAGAATTCTGTTTCACTATCAAGAGCAGAAGTGGCCTCGTCTAAAAGAAGGATAGGGGCATCTTTCAATATCGCCCGTGCAATGGATAGCCTTTGTCTTTGACCTCCAGATAGCTTTAACCCTCTTTCGCCAATTTCTGTGTTATACCCATTGGGCAAACCTGAAATAAAATCATGTAGATTCGCTTTCAGGGATGCTTCAATCATTTCTTCATCGGAGATCTCCGGACGGGCAACTTTTAAATTCTCACCAATCGTTCCACTAAATAAAAAGGTCTCTTGCGGAACGTAGGCGATGGAATTTCTCCAATCAGAAATTTTGGTATCTCCTAATGTTTTTGAATCCATTGAAATCACACCAAACTGTGGAATGTAAAAACCTTGTAATAAATTAAATAAAGTGGACTTCCCTGCACCACTTGGCCCTACAAATGCGACTACCTTTCCAGAAGGAATATCCAGGCTGAAGTTCTTTAAGACGTTATGCTCTCCATCATAGCTAAAAGTCACATTTTGATACCTAATACCTTCATGGAGATTCTGGGTTGGTAAATAAGTGGGTAATTCTTGTGATTCTCTGGGCTGGTCCAATAAATTAGTAATACGATCTAATGCAGATATAGAACGTTGATACCCTGCCCATTGACCTGCAAGACCAGTCAGAGGATATACGAGGTGATTCACTAGATTAATGAACGACAATAAAGCACCTATCGTGATTACTTTATCTGAAACAAAAAAAGCGCCTATTAGTAAGCTTGCTAAAAAAGTGATGGATCCTACAGCTTCTCCTCCCGCATAAAAAGCCCCACGCAGTTTCGCGTCTTTCATTTCGAGAGAGAATAATTCTTCGTTCTGACGGGCGTATTTAGTAAAGAAAATCTTCTCCAACGTAAAAGAACGAATCACTATGAACCCTTGAAAAGTATCATTAAGGCCTCTATTAATACTGCCAATCAAATTATGAATGACTCGACTATTGTTCCGAAGCAGTAACCCAAATACTGCACCCCCTATTACCGCAACAGGAGCGATAAGAACACTGATTAACGAAAGCTTCCAACTGATCTGCACTAAGTAAGTAAAAGCGGCAATCGTAATAAGTGGAAAGCGTATTAAGTTAATAAGTCCACGTCCAACAACGGCATCTATATTGTGAAGATCATTTGTAAAATGAGATATTAGTTCTCCGGAATGGAGATTTGAGAGAGTGTCTCCTGGTAAAAGTAAAATATGTTTATATAAGTCCACATTAAAATCACGCTTCACTGCATTAACAGCAATCGTCTCAAGATATGTATCAATAAAATTTGTCACAATACTGATCATCGATAAGCTAATACCTATCACCATTAACCATTTCAAACGGGGAAAATCTCCCTGAATCGCTGCATCCGTAATATTTCCAAAGAACCAAGCAAAGGACAATGTCATAGTAATATCTATAAATAAAAGCAAAAAAAGACCGATATAGACTTTTTTATGCTTCAAAAGAAAAGGTCTCAACAACAAAAAAGTTTTCTTTAATTCCTTCAAAGAACCATATTGTTGAATATCCAACTTTTTTGTTAGTCTTCCAATCATTGTAAGCACCTGCGCTCATCTTTTATTTAATATAAGTTGTAAGAATGACGATAATACAGGGAAAAGAAGAATGAGTTTACTCCAGCCTTTAGCAATAGGGTGAGATAAAGATAACACCACATCTCCCTTGCGTATTTTCACTAACTTTCCGATCATCTGCTCGTCTGATATCGGCACGTCGAAGCCAACATTCGTATCTCCTTTAAATAGATACATTCCAACATTTTCACTGAATTGAATGCAAAGGAATCGATGAGCAACTAACTTACCCGATGAGTCTTGAAATAAAATGATGTCCCCTTTTCTCACTGTGACTTCCTTTAATGAAATAAACCGACACACATCTCCTTCTTTAATCAAAGGATACATGCTCATTCCTTCAGCGGGGACATCCATCCAGCCTTTCTTATCCATTACTCCCTTTATCAGCGTGGACGAAATCGAATTAGCCTGCATGTTTTTCAACAAGTCCGCATTGAAGCAAACACGATAAAAACGATATTACATCTTCTTCAATAGGCATTTCCTTTATATCATATTGATTCTGAATAGCATGGATCATTTCTTGCACAGAACATTTTGAGTCAAGCAAGGACCAACAAAACCCCCCTACCTCGTTCAAGACAGTGACCGTAAAATCAGCAGAATTTAAAATCATCCATTCATCATCCAGTTCAAAAACCTCGTATTCACCCTTACGGATATAATTTGTCATCAGGAAATCAACTCCCAAAATGTATTGTTCTTTTGAAAATGAAGTTCATAAGCTGGAACTTCTTTCACTAACGCCGTTAATAAATGAAAAATCCTGCTGCTCTCTTCAGGTTTATGACACCAAAAGAAAACCTTATCTGTTAACTCAACAAGAGCCACAGATTTCTTCAGATGTACTCTCTTATTGGTTAATGATTGGGTTAATAATTGAATACTCCTTAAAGGACATGGTTTCTGATTGTCTGCAGACTCCAATTCACTTCGAAAAGGAGAGTTGAAGACTTCCATAGCACCTTCAGTAACCTTCAAAATTGTCGCTTCATCTGATAAGAGATCTCTCGGTAAAGACAGCTTTGCTGCAGTCGATTTACCTGCTCCTGAGTTACCGGAGAAAATATGCGCCTTTCCATTTTCGATCACACAGGAGGAATGGATTAAGATGCCCCAATTATGATGAAGTATAAAAGCACTATATAAATTCATTAGGGCATGTTTGAGTGCTAGTTTGTCTTGAACATAGATGTTTGCACTTTTAAAATCATGACTCGTCTCTATTAAATAGTCCGCTCTTTGATAATAGATTTTGTCAGCTTTTTGGTTAATCGTCACATGATGATTGATAAATGAGGAACCGTAACCCTTTTCTATGTTTATTAATAAGTCTGACTGCTTGTAACCTCTGTAGATAAAAGGTTTATAGTCCCTCTTGAATTCACTAAAAAACTCGCTTTTCTTTCCTGTTATTTGTAAGAGATGTTCTCCAATAATTAAATGGAAGCCTTCCATAATAAACTCCTTAATAATAAAATTAAAAACTAATAAAGATACAATTAACTATTTATTCTTATGAGGCTTCTTAGGCTTATATGGATCATGAGGATAATTACCTCCATTACTGTTTCCATCATCTCCTGAGACAGGGCCACGCCCTTTATTCCAGCTTTGTGAGGTTTCAAAAGTAATAGGTTTATGATTTAATACTTCTGGTGCTTTGTAGGTCAATTTTTTCATGATATTATTCCACCTTTCGTTTTATATAACGAACAACTAGTTCAAAAAAATAATTATCTTTTATTAAATCACAAAGTCATGATCAATATCTCTCTTATTAAATATTTTAATACATTCGCTGTTCTTTTTGAAGAACAACATTTCGACAAATTTTATGTTTATAAAGAAGTTCCTGTTTGTTTCTCAAGGAGGTTTCTGAACATACTCTTTTTTTCCTTAGCCAGTTGAGTAAACGGCCCGGATTGAACGACCCGCCCTTTATCCAATACAATCACTTGATCTGCTTTCCTGATTGTTGATAGACGGTGGGCAATAACAATGATCGTCATTTTGCCTTTTAACTGTTCGATTGCCTTTTGGATTTTTGATTCGTTTTCACTGTCCAGTGCACTAGTCGCCTCGTCTAAAACGAGAATGGACGGTTTCCTTAATATCGCCCTGGCAAGTACTATTCTTTGCCTTTCGCCCCCGGATATACGGATTCCTCGATCGCCTATCAGTGTATCTAGTCCTTCTGGTAAGTTTTTTACGAATTCTGCGGCTGATGAAAATTCGAGGGATTCCCAAATATCCTGGTCACTTGCGGTTGGTTCAATCATCATGAGGTTTTCCCGTATGCTTGCATTGAATAGGAATGGATCTTGTGGAACATAGCTGATTGATTTTCTTAGTGACAGGAGGTTTTTGGCTGTAAGTGGTATCCCGTCTATCAGGACTTCTCCTTTTTCTGGGCGGTTTAGTCCCATCAAAATATCAATTAATGTGCTTTTACCTGCTCCGGATGGGCCTACTATTGCGGTCATTTGATTGGATGGTATGGAAATGTTGATATCTTTTAAAGAATAAGTATTTTCATATTTAAAAGACACATTCTTACAATCAATTCTATGGTTAAATCTTAAAGGCTTTCTTTCCGTATTGCTACCTTGCAAACTAAGTTCATGGGCAAGATTACATTCGTATTGAAGCTGAATAATGGAATGAAACGCTGGAATTGTAGAAGCAATTTGCTCTAAGTTAGATTGTATTCCAGTAAAACGCGGCCACAACCTGGAAAAAATTAAAATAATGATTAATAACTGTTGCGACTGACTTTTAAACAGGCTAACGGAAACAAAAAGAAAAACAGCAATCAAAATTGCAGATGTCACTTTGTATACCAGCTGAGAATTCGTTCGAACTATTAATTTTGCTTCTTGTTCTTTTTTTATCGTGTCACACCATTCTCTGAGCCATTCATGACGGGGCTCTTCCAAAGAATTGCTTTTTATATCTTTGATACCGTTAAAATGATCGGTTATTCCCGCTAAGTAATTTTTAGCGATTTCTGTGGTTTGATCTCCTATTTTTCTTGATTTCATGATGAACGAACGTGAGAAAAATGCCAGTATGATTCCTGCGGCTAGAACGAATAAGGTCATTGAAGGAGAAAGCCAAAAGGCCACGCCAATCTGAATGATTGTGAATACAGCTGAAGTTATAAGTTGGAGAAACATATTTGTCCCTCCGCTAACTCTTCCAAGCTCCGTTGTTAAAGAATTCACCAAGTCAGACTTTCTCTTCTTCATGAAAAATCCCCAGTTTGCCTGCAATAAACCTTTATACGTCTCCATACGTAAATGATTGATAAAATCTACTTGAATCATCATATTTTTTCTGGCGATCCTTCTCTGAAATAATGCCTGCCCGGCTACTAATAAAATGTATGTTCCAAGGATTACACTTAATCCTGCGATAGGAGAAATGGATTCCAAAAAAAATAAGTAATGTAAAAAAGGTATGTCTGCTGTATCAACCTGAAGAATCCCACTAATACTCAGCATTGGTATAAGTAATAATATTCCAATCCCTTCTAGTAAACTGACAAAAACCATGCCAATTAAATTTAAAATCAAAACATACCTGGAAAAAGAAAATAATTGCTTTGTAAAATACAAAAGAGCTTTCATTGGTTTCACTCCTATAAAACTGCTTGCTTCTTCGCTTTCCTCCAGAACCATAAGGCCGGTCTCAGTGGAAAATACAAATAGTGAAGCGATTTGGGTAATGGCAAGGTTTCAGCATCTTCAGGATATGGATGTAAGAAGCTTAAAATAAATATGACCTTTTGTTTTAGCGACTTCAGAGAGAATAAATAACTCTTGTGATAGCTGGATACTTCTAATGGTAGGGGCTCAGTATGCAGATTCACCAACCGCTCGAAGTAAAAAATCGTTCTTTTGGCCAACCTCACTGCTTCTTGTTTCCTGGCACAGCCCTCCATCTCTTGATTAAGTGGAGTATTAAACAGGTTTGAGCTGAGAAGAAGCGCCTGTCCCGTCAGATGAACCATTTCATATTTTTCCAGAATAGAATATAAACACTTCCAATTTTGACCTTGTAGAACTAGTTGATGAATATCAGCCAGCCACCGAAGCCTGGACCATCCATGCCTTGCCCCGTGTGAAATAAGAAACATAAATAAATCTTCTTTTCCCAACATATAAATAGGCACATTTGAGATAGTGCTATGCCTTTTTCGGTTCCACAGATCCATAAAGCTCGGTTCTACTCCAGGACCGGGGCTTAATCTCCAATGAATCTCCAGTTTTATTTGTTTTATGGGATGAAAATAGGTAACATGATGATGCCTCCATTTCCAATCATCTAAAATCGTTGAGAAATAGTCATCTTTCACGTAACCCTCTTCATACAGAAGACGGTCAACAGTCTCGATACTCTCCAGAGGAACCAGGACATCTATATCTCCGGAGGTTCTAATCGAGATATCTCCATAAAGTTCTTTTCCTAGAATTGGCCCTTTTAAAAAAATCGTCTTCACTTGATTGTGATAGAACAATTGACTGACTCTATTCATTTCTCCAGTTAAATGAAGCATGTGAAAAGTATTACGTTGATATAGTCGGAGTAAGCTTTTATTAACGGCAGTCGGAATAGATATATTCAGCTCTTTTATCTTAGAAAATAATTGAGGGTAAAGCCGGTGGTGTTTAGCTAGTTCCACAAACCGTTCCCAATTAAATGCTTGCGGGAAACTGAAAGATTCTGTACCCTTATCCATCTCAATAATCTCGAGTAATGTTATTAATTCATTTGGTATGTTGTTGAAATTAAGACTGGTATCTTTTATCAATAGATTCACCTTCATTTGTTAATTTGCAGTGTTTTGCAAACTTGCCAACCACCGTAAAATTCTCCATGCCCTCAGCTCCAGTCAAATAGAAGGAACCGCTTCTTAACCATGCATGGGCAATAAGTAAACCCTTCTCATCTCTGCCCGTGCCCAAATAAAGAGTACTTCCTATTTTTCTTCTCTTAAGCATTCTCATCGCTGCGATTGCCTTTACTAAACACTGACTTTCCCAAAAAGTATACCGGCTCACAATGTTTACAGCATTCGAGATATTCTTTAATGCTTTTTGATCATTCACTCCATTAATAAAAGATGTTTCTTCCATATGGCATCCAAGATGGGGGGAAAGCTTTGAAAAAGGGACCAACTTCATCACCCTTGCCACCCCCAATTCAATAAAAGCTTCACCTAGGAGGAGTTTCGTAGTTAAATCCATTGATAAAAACAGTCTAATACGTCTCATATACTCACCTAATGTAATTTGACATTTTATGAACGAATCAAGATGATCTCTTCTTCAAGTAACATTTCCAAAAACGTTAATACTTGTTGCTCGCAGGTCTCTCTATCTACCTGGTATTCATTTAGAAGGTTATCAATTAGTTCACTGAATGATAACGGCTGCTGAATAGCATCCCAAATGACGCCACCTATCTCACCTAAGTTATAATACTTCCCATTGGAAATACTAAGCATAACCTTCTCTCCACCCATATCGCTTACGATATTTCCTTCTACTTGACCAACGATACTTTCTACAGAAATCGTCTGACTATTAATCATGAACAAGCTCCTCCTTAAGCACTGTTTCTTCAATCAATGTAGCTAATTCATTTGCTGTGAATCTTGATGTAGGTCTGATTAATCTGTACATTTGTATGTCTTTAGCGAATCTTGCTGTGTAATTTAAATGCCATTCCATCAGCCCTAATCTTTTAACAATGAAATTCCGGTAAGTATGATAATACAAAATTTGTAAACGTTCTAAGTTTTCAAGCGAATGAATTTTCACTTCTTCCCCATCACTTTTAACCAACTCGAATACACCTGCTAGGGGCAATGGAGTATTCAGAAAATGGCTATTAACTGGTACTGCAAACTTTGCTTCTCGTTCAAAAAGAGGAAGGAGATTAGTGAAATCCACCCCAAATGCTTTCAAACTCTGGTCCCAAAGTTTTTGTTGTGGATAGGCTGGATAAACGTAAGGAGCTCCATTTGAGTCTATTGATAAAGCAATTACATCATCTGTGAGAATTTGATATCCTCTATTTATTAAAGATGAAGCTAGTGTAGATTTCCCCGCACCAGAGTCCCCAATGATGGCGTAAGCATTACCATTCATGGCTATTACACTTCCATGCAGGGGAAGAGTCTTTCTTTGAATTAATAAAGCACCCATACAGGTTCCAAGAATATAAAGTCGAAGTTGATTTTCATCAACATTTTTTATTGGTGAATATGTAATTCTTGTGCCATTCTGTATACAAAATTCCGCTACTCCTGGTATGTTAAAACTAATATTATTTTTTTCAATAATACTATTACTCTGCATCGAATTTAATTTTGTCGGTATATTTGTTATGTTACTTTTCTGGATAAGAACATCGCATTGATTTGAAAATTTAATTTTAGCGAGTTCAGGGAACGGGATATCACTCACTACATTTAGTCCAAAAGCATTATATTTTAACTGTTTCACTTGCTGTCTCACCTCAGTTCAATTGTAAGGGTAATATAAAGCCCTTATTCACTTAATCTAAATGGATAAGGGCAACAAGCTCATCAATATTAACTAGCTTAGTAATTAACTCTTATGAAGAAAACCAATTTCATCTTCATCTTTATAAGTAAAATCTACATCTCTAATCCCAGGTCCTTGCATTGTCATGTTAATATTTAGCACTTCTAATTTCGGCTCTTCCCAATTCTTTTTCATATTATCACCTCCTTTAAAATTGTTTTTTTATAAATCGGTATACAATTAAGCTTCTCATTAAAATTCTTAATTCAGGATTAAATGCTTGTTCTGGTAAAGGTTCACTACGATACTTAGATAATATTGATTTAATTTTTTCAACATTAAAATATTCATACATTAAAGGGTCTTTAACCAAACTATCCATATCATTATTAAATCTCCCCCAATCCGGAATCAGCCGGTAAAGCCAATCTGCCCCTTGTATACCTCTTTTTTGCTGATTCAATCTTACTTGATCAGGTAAAAACCCCTCTGTTGCATTCCTTATAAGAGAACGATCCATTCCATTTTGAACGTACTGCTCCTCTGGAACAGAAAGACAGTATTTAATGACCCTCATGTCATTCGTTGGATCACGATTCCAAATGGAATACCTTAGAGACAACTTTGAATTTGAAGTACCGGTGGTATTCCATACATAATTTTGTTCAAAGTGCTCTTTTCTTAACTCATATATATTCTTTGTACTATTTAATTCATACCCAAGACTATCTAGCTTCTCTTTTACTTTATGACGTGTTACAAAATCATTATTAATTACATCTGGAAAATTGTAGGGTTGACTGGAATCCAGGACCTTTTTCATGATTGGAAAAGCCTTTTTACTAATTAAGGAGTATATCCTCTTCTTATCCAAAACACCCACGTTTGTACTATATTGGTTGACCTCTCTGTTAAGGTGAACCCATTTAAACTTTTTAAGTAGAATTGCATAATAATCCAAAGCTGGCCCCCATGACACACCTAAATTCCCTCTAGCTCCATTCAACATTACCCCAATACCCTGTTCTTGCCCTTCTTCTAAAATGCCTTTTACCCAGAATGAGTTCTCAAAGAATTTATAAGGCATTTCCATTACATCAAGCCAATCATCAATTTCTTTTAAAGAATTTCTCCCTTTGAAGCTTAAAAATTCACTCTCTACATTACCTATGTGATTAATCGTTTCGCTAATTTGAGGGGTCTCATTTGCCACCCTGTATTTTGGTGTCCAATCAACAAAGTTATCCTCTGGTACATAGCTATATGTATATAATTTTTTATTTTCATTCTTTAATGAAGCTGCTGCGAAGCTAGCAACTGAACCTGAATCTATACCGCCACTTAAGTGTGAACCCACTTTACGAAACGTGCGTAATTTCGAATTGATTGACTCTTGAAATACTTCTTTGAACGCTTCTACGTATTCACTGGTATCCTTCAATTTTAATTTTCCTTTACCAACTACTCTACAATACCTTTCTAAATTTACTCTTCCCCCCTCAATTGTAAGGCTATATGCAGGGGGGATTTGCTTAATGTTTTTATGGATGGTTTTGGAGACGTCCACTACATCAATCATATCCTGTATAAAAAGAAATTCTGCCAGCCATTCCTCATCCATATCTCTCTTAATAAATGGAAGAGATAGTAACGGAGCCATTACTGTACAAAAAGCAAAACATTGCTGGTCGAAATAGTAATAAAGAGTTCTAGCTCCTGAAAAATCTCTTGCAGCAAATAATTTTCTTTTCCTTTCATCCCAAACAACAAATGCAAAATCACCCACCAAGTACTTTGGACAATCCTCTTCCCATTTTTCATATGCGAGAAGGATCAATTCACTGTCTGACATTTCTTTTCTAAAAGACTGCCTAACTCCTAAGGTATTAAACAAGTCTTTTCTGTTATCTATAATGGCATCAGCGGTTATCGCTAATTTTCTTTCATTGTCATAGAAAGGGAGAACTTCACCGATGGATTCAGGAGTGATCCACTGAGCGTGACAGCCCAGAAAGATATGATCTTTCTTGTAAACTCTCACGTCATCTGCTGGGAACTGTTCCAATGAACCCATCATTGCGTGTATATGCTCCCTAGATACGGGTTCATGGTTTTGATGATATATCCCAGCAATCGCACTCATAATTGACACCTCATATCCTTTTATATAATTCTTAATAAAGAACAACAAGGGTGTATTTTATTGTTTTTGAAGAAAATCCCCTTGTAATACTCTGCTTTTTCGTTTGTGTAAATATCGAACCAGCATCCACATCAGAAGGATGCCAATTACATTCTTAATGAGATCACCTATTGAGGAGGTGCGGAATGGAACATAAAACTGATGTATCTCATCAGTAAGTGAATATAAAAAAGAAAGGATGATTGCACTAATCTCTTTGCGTCGGTTAAGGTTACCAAAAGACAGCTGAAAAAGAACAATGAGTACATATAAAATGCCGAATTCAATTAAATGGAGTGATTCCAATATTAGGCCAGCAAATAATATAATACGTGGATCAAGAGTGAGACCGGTGTAATAGATAATTTCAGGATTAAAGTGACTTGATTGGTACCAGATGAGTATCATGTAGCCTAAAATGATTAATGCTAAAATTATTCTCTTTAGGAAAAGGGTCAAAATGTACTCATCCCCCAAACTGGTTATAAATACCTAATATGTACTATATAAAGAACAATACTACAGTTTTATAGAGAACGCAAGATGTATTTATGATTCTGTCAAAATAAATTAGGCTATCCTTTTTTCTCTATTCATTAACGATTTATTGATTCTTAGCTGCTGGATGATCCGGTATGATTTCTTAAATATGTAACGGATATAAAGGGGTATGACTATACCTCCAACTAAATAGACAAACCAAGGAAAAGCTACTCCTGGTAATATAAAATGATTGATGTAACTCACCAGGGGAAATGAAATTCCTGCATGCAGGATCAAAATATACGCAGACTCTCTTCCAATATGACTAATGGCTCTAAACCAGTGGTGTATTCCAGTTATTCCCTTTATAATTTCCAGACTAAGCAGACTACCCGAAACTCCGCTAATATAAAACAGTAAGAGGTTTCCATACTCTCTTAGCCCCATACTGACAGGCTCATTGATAAGAAAAGCTGAACACAGGACCAAGCTCAACCCAATGCCCCCAGGAAATCGCGATCCCTGTCTTAGGCGATCCCCTATAAAGATGAATAGTAGTGATACCATTGAAATATCCAGTCCCCATGGAAGGTGGACCACGCTTCCAATCACCGCCCCAATCCACCCAATAACCGCGTAAATAGCAAACTGCTGAGCTAATACGAACCTTTGCAAATACTTCTGGCTGGCGGCATACATTAATAAAGCCCCATATAAGCAAACCAAAAACCACAAAGGGTAATTGAGTAGCCCCTCAATGTTCCCCTCAAGCATTCCCACTAATGGCTTATACCAGAGAAAGCTTTCTTTAAAATCTCCTGTGAACTTCGTTACGATCCAATATGAATACGAAAGGAAACACCCCATTACATACGGTACCAACAAACTTACAGAGCGTTTTTTCACAAGTAGATAAAAGTTCCCCTTATATTTCTTTGAGTTGAATGTGTAGCCCGCTAGCATGAAAAATAAGGGCATTCCAAACGATTGTAGGAAGGCAGTGATCGGCTGCGGCATGTTGGAGTGGACTGCAACTACCATTATGATGCCGAATCCTTTTAAGAGATCAAGGTCGATTAGTCTTTTTTTCATTTTGAACTCCTTATAATAAGTACAGTATTTAAGACTAAGGTACAAATTACATCTTCAAAACTTCTTTATTGAATTTTTTTCTATTCTGTCTTCTTCCGAGTATGTTTTTCAACATACTATAAAGATACTTAAATTCGGTGGTACGATAAAATAATAATAAATAAACTAAATTTGGTATCATTAAGCATATTATCAATTTTAAAAATAGATTCATCAGACTATAACTACTACTTAAAAAGCTACATAAAATATTGGTTGAAATACACATAAGAAGGGTTAAAAAAGAATACAAACAATAATTTAAAAAATACTCTTTAGGAGATCTTTTAAAAACATTCTTATAGACAATGACAGGATGAGTCCAAAACAAAGTTAATAAAGTACTTAATGTAGTTCCAATAAAAATTCCTGCTAAACCCAAATATTTCACTAAGATGAATGAAGCAACCAAATTTATTAATCCTTCTATCAATGGTATATACTTATCTTGAACAAATAACCCTGCAGTGTTTTTAAAAGTAGCAATTGCGGTTCTCATCCCAGTTATATAAACATTTATTAAAATTACAATAAAAGCAACTTTATTTAGTAAATAGCCTTCCCCTAACCACCAATTAATAAAGGGCTCTAGTACGTTAAATAATGTAATAACAACAACAGAGTATATCCAGAAGTTCATTAAAAAAGAAACTTTGAAAATTAAGTAACTTTTACTGCTGTTTTCCGTAGCAATTAAATTCCCTACACTTGCACCAATCCCACCTAAAACTGGGCTCACCAAAGAGGATAACTGTTGTGTTATCATCGTATAGTTAGAATAAAGACCAACTGTTGTTACACCTATTAATGATGAAATCAGAATATTATCTGTACCAAAAACAAAAAAACCTCCTATGTTGTGGAGGAATAAGGCTTTCACATTACTAACAATATTTGTCTTAGTTTCTTTATCTAATGAGTATTTAATTTTTGTTTTAATATAAGGGTATCTCTTTTCAACGATTTTACCATTAACTATCATCTGAATTATATAGATTGATAATTCCAATAGTAAGTAAAGAATAAAATCCTTAGTCATTATTAAGATAATTATCTTTGAAATAGTTGTTAAAACTTGAAACAAAAGATTTAGTTTAGCCAAAACATATCCTCTTTGATCGGCATTGATTAATGACCATTTATGTGCATTTAAATACGAAACCATATTTTTACAAATAAATATAAAGTATATTATTGCAAGATTTGAAATAGAGTCACCGTTCTTCATAATGTTATCTAAGAAAGGGAATAGTACTATACTTACAATTAATATAATTATAGCTAAAATGCCATAAGCTTTTTTGTACAATTGAACTAAAGCAATAACAGTTCTTTGATCATTTTCAGCTAATGGTTTGTATAAATTATATACAATACTTAATCCAATACCTCCTTCAACCAATGCCATCATAGAAATAACATTTGTTAATAAACCATTTAAACCCAAATATTCAATTCCAAGACTATCTAAAAAAACTTTTCTAGAAATAAATCCCAAAATAACCATTACTAGTTGGGAAACAAGACTTATAGAAATATTTTTTAAAGAATGCTCAGTTCTCATAATTTTAAATTCCTTTTTTATAAAATTAGATCACCATGTCAATTATTTGACTCCTATACTGTTGGTCTTCTAGTTCTTCCACTGTAGAACCCCCAGGTACTTCCCCAATGTACTTATTCTTCACAGGAACCTTATCAGTAACTTTCTGTAAAAACCATTCATATTCAATATCAATATGCCCAATGTCTAATGCTTGATAACCATTTAGATATAAGTCATATGATAAAATTGTAGCAGTTGGTCCAAGTGCAATTAAAATTAAATCTGTACTATCTTGTCTTTTTATAGAGTTTAATATTTCATGATATTCAGAAAAAGCATCTTGGGCTGGGCAGATAATTCTCTTTATTGATAAAGTATTATTAAATAAATCGTTTCCAATACCAAGCCTACTTTCTTTTCCTTCTACAATTACAACATTTCTGTTAGTCCATATTTTTTTAATCTTATTGAACCTTTCTTCAGCTTTACTTTTATCTTTATGGTCAATATACAACCTGGTAACTAAAGAATCACAGTACAATTTGTTCCTATTCAATAATTTATAAATTTTAATTTGATTCAAGTTTAGGTACCTAATCCAATATCTTCGTGCTCTATCAGTACACCAATTTAGATTATTAAAGATATTTGGAATACAAACAAGATGATTCTCATTACTACTTTTAATAACCTCATGTAGCCTGTCATGTAACTCCTTTGAAAAAGGCTGGAACAGTAAATCTTTCCCATTCATAATTGCAAACTCACCATCACCGTACCTACTAATAGAGTTTTGAGCATGTAATAATTTTTCAATAGTTAAATCTAGTGATAGAACAATTGGAGGCGTCATTATCTTTGACCCCAACTTATTATATACAATCACTAACTTTTCCTTGATTCTAATAAATTTCGAGTAGAAATATGATATAACTTTCTTCATACAGCTTTTCTCCTTGAAATTATATTAATTATTAGCTTATAAGAACTAGGGTGAACCTTAGCTGCTGAGAGCAGTAACTTTACAGTTAAGGGATATTCTCTAAGTCGAATAGTTTCTTTATAATATTTATTTAATATAGAGACAACTAAGTCATATTGCTTTTTATAATTCTTCTTAAAATCTTTTTTAATTGACATTAAATTTAGCAAGACCATTGCATTATTTGCCAATTTTAAAGTAACTAGCTGACTCATTCCTTTGTAATTTTTATCAATAAATTTATACATCTCATCGTAAATAATGACACCATCAACTCTTATATCTTTTATAGCTTGATCCATAGTACTGTTCTCTCTTTTAATGTAATGATATTTTGCTTGACCAATACAACAAACTTTTTCTGCCTTGTGTATAAGTTTATAGGTAAACGCAGTATCTTCATAAATTAATCCAACTGGAAATCGAATATCCCTTATTAAATCTCTCTTAATTAATTTAGTCCATACAACTTCATCATATAATTTTCCGATAAGCATTGTTTTAAGAGCCTCTTCTTTGTTATAAATCGTTAATGGATGTAAACCGTTTTTTACAACTTTATCATTATAGTGGATTATACTTGTACAACTCGCTATATCACATTTATTGTTCTCAGATATACTATGAAGTAGCTCATACATGTCAGGCTCAATCCAATCATCACTGTCAACAAAGCCAATATAATTACCCCTCGCTGTATCTAATCCTACATTCCTCGCTTCAGACAGTCCGCCGTTTTCTTTATGAATTACCTTGATCCTACTATCTTTATTTGCATATTCATCACAAATTCTTCCACAGTTATCTGGTGACCCGTCATTAACTAAAATAAGCTCAAAATCAGTAAATGTTTGAGCTAAAATAGAATCTATACACTTATTAATATAGGGTTCAACGTTATACACTGGAACGATAATACTAATCTCAGGGCACACTTTATCTCCTTCTTTCTAATCAATATAATTGAATAATTTATTTATTTCAGAGATTGTATCCAAATTGTCACCTTCTAAATTTTTAGAGAGAAAATTTCTCTTCTCATTATTATCTAATAGTGATTTTATTTTCATATACATTTCCTCTTCATTAAAAGTCGAAATTAGACCATTATATTTATTTATTATTTGTTCACTTACACCTGTAAACTGAGTAGTAACTATCGGTCTGTTTAAAGACCTTGCTTCAGCAAGTGAAAGACAATACCCTTCATGTCTGGAAGTTTGAACATAAATGTCTGCAGCCGCAATATATGGGTATGGGTTTGCTTTAGCACCTAATAATATAAAATCATTCTTCAGATCATATTTGTCTATCATACCTTCAAATAGACCTCTATCCCTCCCTTCTCCTATACAGTACCATTTCACTTTATACCCCTCTTCTTTTAGCTTTTGTAATACTTTAATCGCAAGATCTTGGCCTTTTTCCAATGAAAGTCGACCAACAGTAACAATTTTCAATCCTTTATAATTCTTATCAAAATTTATTCTTTCTTTAGCCATTTCAGAAATATAATTACTAGAAATAATATTCAAAAAAACCTCTGATTTTTCTTTATTATTGGGGAACTTTTCTAATAAATTTTTCCTTGCTTCTTCTGAAACAACATAAATCTTATTAAAATTACAATGTAATTTTTCATATAACTTTTGGTTGATATTATGTTTAGCTACATCAAAATGAATCCAGGCTATTTTTTTTTTGGCCTTTACTTTTTTCACAATATAATAATCTATAATATCAGTTGGTCCTTGATAAGAAATAGCTATATCGAACTCATCCGCATTAAAGGGGATCTGGTTAAAAACGTGTTTATAATAGAAGTACCTATTATCAGTTTTTTTTGAAATGAAATATGTGCTAATAAAACCTGGAATTCTTTTAATTTCATTATTTAAATAATAATTTTTTACAATTTGGTGGGGAGATTGCATAATAATCGGCTTAATTTTTTTATACCAATCTACCTCAATAACTCTTATCCAACTCGGAATAAAATCTAAAAACCCTCCTTTTTTTTCTAACAAATAAAGTGTGATATCATATTTACCTTTAGGAACTTCTGATAATAATGATAATAGTGATTTCTCCACTCCGCCTACATTCATATTAGTTGCCATGATTAATATCTTCTTCATCATTTCCCCTCATTTCAACACCTGGAGCATTGTTATATTTTATTTGCTATGGAATAAAGTTTATTTAACTCTTTCTTAGTATTTATTGTTTCCTTTTTAAGATTCGAACTAATAACGTCAGCAAGTTCAGTATTATCTATTATTGATTTAATTGCATGAAACATTTGCATTTCATCAAACTCTACAATTAAGCCAGTTTCTTTATATTTAATTTGCTCGCTTGCCCCAGTGAAATTTGTAGTAATTATTGGCTTATTAAAACATCTTGCTTCAGCTAATGTAATGCAATACCCCTCATGTCGAGAAGGTTGAACATAAATATTACATTCTTTCATAAAAGGGTAAGGGTTTAACTTTGATCCCAATAAAATAAAATCATGTTCTACTTTAAATTCATGCGCAAGTTTTTCGTATTTCTTTTTTTCTTTACCTTCCCCAACACAGTACCATCTCACATTAGCGCCATTTGCTTTTAATCGGGATAAAACTGGCACTATCAAATCTTGTCCTTTTTCTTTACTAAGTCTCCCTACCGTAAGTATTCTAACTCCCTGAAACGCATCATTAAATCCTTCATCTTTGTTCGAAAGGTCTCTAACTAAATCTTGAGATAATATGTTTAAAAAACAATCAATTTTTCTTCGTAGTTTTGGAATGACATTTACTAACTTATCTTTTCCCTCTTTAGAGACTACAAATATCTGATCAAATTTGTTATAAAACTTTGTTGCAAAGGTCTTATTAAAGTTTATCTTGTTAATATCAAAATGAATCCACTGAATTCTTTTTTTAGCTTTAATTTTCTTTATAACAAAATAGCTTATGAAGTCCATAGGACCTGCATAAGCTATAGCAATATCATATTCTTCATTTAACATTGGAAAATTTTTTAAAACATATTTATAAAGTAAGCCTTTATTTTTTCTAACACGGGTCCAAGCATATACTACGGTTATTATTAGTGAATTAAAATATTTCCCATCCTTCAAGTATTGAAGTGATAACAAGTGCAGCGGTGTATTAATGAGGTCCTTGATTTTATGATAGTCTTTAATATATTTCACATTAACATCGCATGGAATTGACTGTAGTAATTCACCATACTTTTCTAACATAAGAATCGTAATCTCGAATTTCCCTCTTGGGATTTCGGCTATCATATTTAGTAAAGCTTTTTCAGTTCCTCCGAGATTCATGTTGATCACCATAAATAATAATTTCTTCTTCATAAATCCCTCCACAAATTATTTATATTAACTTTCTATTAAGCTATACAGCTTATATATTTCATTTTCAGTTCCCATAGATTCATGTTTTAAGTTATATATAATTTTTTCATTCAGTTCCTTATTCGTTATTATCTTTTTGATTCCCTGAGAAATTTCTTTTGGATTCATACTAACAATTATGCCGTTTTTCCCATCTTCAATCTGATTATAAACTACAGGGAAGTTAGTGGAGATAATTGGTTTATGTAATATCTTTGCTTCTGCAATAGCCATTCCAAAGCCTTCAAATCTAGATGGTTGAACATATATATCACACATCTTCAAATAATTATAAGGGTTTTGATGAGGTCCAAGAAAAATAAAAGTATCTTCTAAACCATAATCCTTCACTAGTTTTTCTAGTTTAGGTTTTAATTCACCTTCACCAATTGAATACCACTTAAAATTTAGTCCTTCCTTCTTCAATTGATAACATGCTTTGATTGCAAGATCATATCCTTTAACGTCAACTAATCTACCTATTGTAAGTATCTTCAAGCCTTTATAGTTATCTCGATAAGCGACTGGTTGTTTTGACATGGTTCTTACTAATTTTGGAGATATAATATCATATATTACTAATGTCTTATCTTTGGCTAAAGGCATCTCTTTGATGAAAATTTCTTTATTACTTTCAGATACAGCTACAATATTATTATATTGATAATAAAATTGTGTATCAAATTTTTTATTATAGGAGGCTTTTTTATAATCAGTATTTATCCAACAGTATTTTTTCGTTGATTCTACTTTTTCTGCTACAAAGTATGTTGGAAATCCTTGACTATAAGCTATTGCAATATCATATTTTTCATCTAATTGTTTTATACCTTGTGATTTCCATTTCCAATTAATTTGTGAAGAATGCAAAAATTTCTTATAAAAGGGATTTCTTAATGACAAAGAATTGCCTAATTTAAGATACAAATGTTTTAAATTTATTCGTTGGTGTTTTCCTAAAGTTTCTGGTGCCTTTAAAACATTTACTTCTTTAGGTAATAATGAAAGATATAACCCCTTACGTGAAAACATTAGCAAGTCTACATCATACTTATCGTAATCAAATAATGAAAGTAAGGATATCAGACTTTTCTCTGCTCCACCGCTATTTAAAGAATCTATAACAAACAAAATTTTCAACTTCATTGGACCTTTTTCAACCTTTTGTTTATTGATAAAGCTTCTTCTAAATATTTCTTTGAGATATTAACTTTTTTATCTAATATCTTTTTTCTTTCATCGTAGTTAATATCATTAAGCAAATACTTAAAACTGTTACTATCAATTACTAATCTATCTTCGAGATTTAAATCCTCAAGAAAGTCCTTCATTCTTGTATTAATTGCCTCTTTTCTATTTACAATAATAAAGTTCTTTTCGAAGATCACTGAAAATACGGCTGCGTGAAATGAATTAGAAATAATGAATTTTGAGTCTCTAACCAGAGAGAGAAAAGTATCAGGTCCTACGAATTTAAAATATTTGTTGGCATAATCAACTTTCCCTGTATTCACCGTATATATTTTGCACCCTTTTTTTTCAGCTATTTCCATTGCCAAATCCCTTATAAGGCTACTATTGTCAAAATCATATACTAGAATATAATCTTCTTTATATTTTTTTTGAGCGAGGTTATTCCATTCTTCTTTTGGTAACAATAGTGTCGGGTCTACTACGTTCACTCCATTTTTTATATTTAATCTTTTTAATATTTCAATTCCGCTCTTTTCTCTGACCCCTATTCTATCCAAGCTTACTATCTTCTCTTTAACAAATTCTTTATATTTATCATCAATTTCATTTATTGCAAAACTTGCTGCATATGATGCCTTTATTTTATCATTTGGAACAAAATCTAAATAAAATGCAGGATCTCTTCCGTTTTGGTGTAAACTATTCCATATTTGATCACTTCCACAAATAAACGCATCGGCTTCTGGTAGTTTTTCTCTTAATTCACTATTTGATTTATACCGAAAATTAGTTAAATGTAGGTATCTAGATTTAAAACGATCAAATGCCTTTTTTCTTTGTAATTCTCGTAACCTCAAAGGGAATTTGAGTAACAAATATAATAATTTTGTCAACATATTCTTTTCCCAATTTTGGTTGTCAATACTTAACAAATTATAATGATTACTTAAATAATCAGGTTTATAATCTATAATTTTTACATCATGACCACATTTTTGTAAATACTTCATTAAACTGTATGCTTGTAATGAAGCTCCATGATTATAAACATCGTGACAGGTTATTGTTAAAACTTTCATTTTTCACTCTCCTTTCAGTTCACTATATAATTTTGTATAATTTTTCCAACTCTAACCTGTTATCGAATATAGTATTCGAGCAATTTCTTTCTAACTTACTTCTTTCCTCTTTATTTTTATACAACTTTTCAATACCATCAGCTAAGCCTTCAGGAGTTAAATCACAAATTGAACCATCAACTCCATTATGCACCTGACTGTTTGCGGTCATATAATTTGTTATTAGAACAGGTTTTCCAATTATCTGAGCCTCACTGACTGTAACAGCTTTACCTTCATAACGAGAAGGTTGAACGTAAATATCTGCTATTTTCATATACGGGTAAGGATTTATTTTTTTTCCTAATAAGATAAATGAGTCCTCTAATTTGTTCTCTCGAATTAATTCTCTAATGTTATTTTCCTCTCCACCATAACCAACAACATACCAAGAAATATTGTTATAGCCCTTGTTTTTAAGTATTTCCAATGCTTTTACAGCGATATCAATACCTTTTGCGTACGATAATCTCCCTACTGAAAGCAATTTAAACCTTCTATCTTGGGTTATAAAATCTTCAACTAATTCATTCGATAAATCCCTAACAAATTCTGGAGATGTTATGTTTTCAATAACTAATACTTTCTTATGAAGTGAAGGATGAGTTAATAAGAAAGCTCTTTTACATTCTTCAGATACAGCCACAATATAATCAAATTCACTCCATAATTCCAGGTCTAATTTCACATCTATCTCTACAGTTGAATAGTCCGTATGAATCCATGCTATCTTAGTCTTAGCTTTTACTTTTTCCGCTACAAAAAAATGCGGCCATAAATAACTGATGGCAATATCATACTCTTTCTCCATCTTTGGTAAGAAAGGGAGGGCATACTTCCACATGTATTGCATTTGCTTATATCCTGTTTCAGCGTTTTTTTGGAGATTTGCCTTATATCTCGCAAGCATCCTTGTTACACCAATGGCCCAGTTTCCCTTCTTCAACACCGCTGAAACAGGCATTCGAAACGTTTTGTATATGTTATTCTCTGGTAGCAGAGTTGGTCCTGCAGGCAGAAGTTCCATAAAGTCACCAGTATGACTATATAGCATTAAATCAACTTTGTAATTTTTATAGTCAAAATTATTTAACATACTAACTAAACTTCTTTCAACTCCACCCACCTCCATATCAAAGGAGGCAATCAGTATATTTTTCATCTATTTTTATCCACCTAATTAGTTAGACGTTAGCTTTCTTAGTTTTTCAACACTATCTCCGCCAATAATTTTACAAATTGATTTCTTAACACTGTTTTTAATTCTAGCCCTAAACGGTAACCAACTTTTATAAAAGTGATGTATAGCATACGTATTTTCATTTTTAAAGGTTCTAAAATTAATGTAATCGTAGGGAGAAAAAAAAGTTTGAGGATAAAATGCTCCTATATCTTTAATCTCTTGATATTTCCCATTACACTTCAGTCCCATGTCATTTAAAATGCTTGTAACGGTTGCCACATTAGTCAACTCATCCAGACTTCCGTCATCTTTAATAAATGTTCTTGATTCATATGAATCTAAAAACGATTTGATGAAAGTGTTCTCTTTTGCTGCTCCAATTGTGCTGGTTGCAATAAAGTTTCCTTGCTCGAATCCCCAGAAAGATTCATGGTGTAATAGATCGTTGAATGATTTAAAAACTTCTACATCTGTATCTAAATATATCCCCCCGAAGTGGTACAGCGCATACACTCTTACATAGTCACTGACAAATGCATATTTCCCAAAGTCATAAGCTTGTTTTACATATGCATTTTGATCAATGTTAAAATTATTTTCATTCCACTCAATTATTTCGTAATCTTGTAAGTGTTTTCCCCAACTATCCAAACATCTTTTTACTATGTCCGGCTTTTCCTTTCCTCCAAACCAGCAATAGTGTATCGTATTAGGTATGTTATTTCTCACCAGAGCATTCTCCTCCTCCCAACATATTATTTCTCTTCTACCTTATGATTCTGCCACTTTATAAATTCAATCACTGCTTTATATTGTTGTAATTGCTCTTTCTCAATCCCTGAATCCTTCAATTCATTGATAAAGTCCAGCCACTCGCTCTCAAGGAGTTCCCTATTTTCTTCAGGTGCATTGAATTGAAGAAGGGTCATTAATTCCACGTCCAATACAGTCGAGATTTTCTCTATGACTTGAATCGAGGGATTCTTATTTAAGTTCCTCTCTAAATTACTCAGATAGGATTTAGAAACATTTGCCCGATCTGCAAGTTCGGATAAAGTGAGTCCTCTGCGTTTTCGAATCGTACTTATATTTGAACCTATCATTCATCATTACCTCATATTTTTTGACATCATATTATATCCTGCCTTGCGTACACACCCTCAATCGTATTCACTACACACTCAACAGTTCTCATTTGTTCTTCTTCCGTCATGATTGACCCTGATGGAAGACAAACACCTCTGGAAAACAGTTGCTGTGCGACATCTTCATCTTCACTATGAGAGAAGTAAGTTGCCTCCTTAAATAACGGCTGCATATGGAGAGGTTTCCATACTGGACGTGCTTCAATATTCTCTTTTGCCATTGCTTCAATTAACTCGGATGATGTTATTCCTGTTTCTATCTCATCAATGGTAAAGGTTGTAAGCCACCTATTTGTCATACTATTATCCAATTCTGGCATGAATGAGATACCCGGGATATGGGATAGGGATTGCAGGTAACGTTCAAAAATGAGCCTTCTGGCTTTTACCCTTTCATCGATTACTTCTAATTGAGCTCTCCCAACACCAGCTAAGATATTACTTAATCGGTAATTGTGACCTACCTGGCTATGCTGATAATATGGCGCCGGGTCTCTTGCCTGGGTAGCTAGGAACCGTGCTTTTTGCAGGGACTCAACATCGTTCGAAACGAGCATGCCTCCTCCAGATGTGGTAATAATTTTATTTCCGTTAAATGAGTAGACTCCAAAATGACCAAATGTCCCGCTCGGTTTTCCCTTATAAGTAGAGCCCAGTGACTCGGCTGCATCTTCTATAACTGGGACCTGATAGTGGTCACAAAGAGTAAGAAGTTCATCCATTTTCGCACTTTGACCGTATAAATTCACAATGATGATGGCTTTTGGAAGCTTTCCTTGAAGGGCAGCGTCTTTTAATGCCCGTTGAAGCGCCTGGGGTGACATATTCCAGGAATCATAGTCCGAGTCTATAAAAACCGGATCTGCTCCTTGATATAGTATGGGATTGGCGCTCGCCACAAAGGTCAGTGTTGAACAGAAAACGGTATCTCCCCGGGTAACTCCCAATAAAGAAAGAGCCAAGTGGATGGCGGCTGTTCCCGAATTAACGGCCACCGCTTCACTGGCTCCTACGTATGAGGCTAACTCTTGTTCAAATGCATCCACATTCGGTCCTAATGGGGCAATCCAATTGGTCCGGAAGGCTTCTTTAATATATTCTTGTTCCCTTCCACTCATATGAGGGGGGGAAAGGTAGATTCTCGGCTTCTTCATCTAACAACCACCTTTTCTCTACATGATATCTTTCACTACTCCAAGGCTCCTATTGATGATCCTGGCTGGTGTCCCCACTGCCTTACTATGGGCAGGGAAAGATCGAATGACTGTCGCTCCGGCTCCAATGATCGACCATTCCCCTATTTTCACACCAGGAATGATTGTAACACCAGCCCCTATATGTACACCTTCGTCGATCGTTACGTTCCCTGTTAATGTTGCTTGAGGGGAAATATGTGAGTAATCCCCTACTGAGTTATCATGTTCAATGACAGCTCCGGTGTTGATGATACAGTGATCATGGATTTGGGCATCTGCATTGATCACAGCTTTTGGCATAACAACTGTTCCATATCCAACTTCTGCCGAATTGCTTACTACTGCAGTAGGATCAATGACGGTTAAATACCGCTCACTAGGAAGCTTTAACTTACTTACCACATGCTTTCTAACCATATTTTCGCCAATCGCTACGACCACTTTCATCTCTTCATCCAGTATTTTATGAATGGAAGTCAATGGAGCATAAACAATACCGTCAATGTTTTGCTCACTTTCATATTTGTCATCTAATATGCCATGAACACTGCACCCCTGTCTTATTACCATCTCCTGAACGACTTTACTATGACCACCATTTCCGATCATTACGACCTTCATATCAGACCACTTCTTTCGACCCTTTGAACTTTTCCATCGTGACATGATTCTGACCAGTGATTCCCTCTTTTTTGATCACTTTGATGAGGGTTTTGGCAAGGATTTTCATATCGAGAAGGAAACTTTGATTCTTGACGTACCAAATATCCAATAAGAATTTTTCTTCCCATGAGATTGCATTCCTCCCGTTCACCTGAGCCCATCCGGTTATTCCGGGCTTCGCGAAATGCCGAATGTATTGTTCTTTAGAATAAAGTGGCAGATACTCCATTAACAATGGCCTTGGACCCACTAAACTCATGTCACCCTTCAGCACATTGATTAACTGGGGAAATTCATCAAAACTATACTTTCTAAGAAATCTTCCAAGGGGAGTCAATCTCAGTTCATCCGCTATACCATCACCATTTAACATGGTTCTGAATTTATATAGGATGAATGGTTTTCCGTGTAACCCTGGCCTTTGCTGACAAAACAATAGAGGTGATCCCATTTTAATCTTGATACATAACATGATCGGAACCATTAACGGAACCAAAATCAAAAGTAAAATCGATGAAATACTAATATCCATTATTCGTTTGATCATTTGAAATCACTTCCTTGATGATCAGTTATCGATCTCATTTGTAGTACAGAGGGAGATGATGCTTTCCTTTATTTCGTCTAGAAATTCACTTGTATTCACTTCTTCTGATTGAATTCCCTTTTGATACATTGTTTTTAAAAGCTCCTGAAGATCTTCGACAGTTAGATTTTCAGTTATATTCATATTTCTTCTCCTTACATTGAACATAAAAAAAGCAGCTGCTATGTGTAGCACCTGTACCTAGTTCTTCACTAACAATTTGGATTGTTTCTCGTAACCAAACGGATTATGTTGTTGCCATCTCCAGGAATCCTTACAGATCTCATCAATCCCTTTAACCGCTTCCCAGTTTAGTTTCTCTTTCGCTTTTGATGTATCAGCATAACAAACGGCCACATCTCCCGGCCGCTTTTCCACTACCGTATATGGAATGGTTTTCCCAGTTGCTCTTTCATATGCTGATAAGACTTCAAGCACACTGTATCCTCTTCCGGTACCTAAATTATATGCATCGATTCCGCTAGTAGTAAGCAGTCTTTCCAAAGCTTTGACATGACCAAGGGCCAGGTCGACCACATGAATATAATCTCTTACCCCGGTGCCGTCTACTGTTGGGTAATCGTCTCCGAACACTTGAAGTTTTTTCAATTTCCCAATTGCCACTTGAGAAATATATGGCATGAGGTTATTGGGGATTCCATTAGGATCCTCACCAATCCGGCCACTTTCATGAGCCCCCACAGGGTTGAAATAACGAAGCAGGGCAATGCTCCATTCACGGTCAGAATTATAAAGGTCCTGCAATAACTCTTCAATCATCTGCTTTGTACGACCGTATGGATTTGTCGCCTTTAAAGGAGTCTCTTCTGTAATCGGTACCGTATTCGTCGCACCATATACAGTGGCTGATGAACTGAATACGAGTTTATTTACATTGAACTTTTTCATGACTTTACAAAGAGTGATGGTGCTGTTCATATTATTTTCATAATATTTAAGTGGAAAATGAACCGACTCCCCAACCGCCTTGGAGCCGGCAAAATGAATCACCGCCTCAATCTCGTTATCTGCAAATACCTTTTCCAGACCTTCCCGATTTTGTAAATCCAGACAATAAGTACGAAAGTATTTTCTCGTGATCTCTGAAACTCTCTTAAGTGCTTCAGGTTTACTGTTTGAAAAATTGTCTACCACGATAAGGTCATAACCTGCATTTAGTAGTTCAATGCATGTGTGGCTTCCGATATAACCTGCGCCACCAGTAATCAATATAGCCATATTCATCCTCCGTTCTTACCAATTAATATAGTCACTCTTGTAAAAAATGTTTAAACTTATAATATTTTCATAGAAAAAATACAGAAAATAACAACTGACAATGCCAAGATAAATGATTTTTCGATCCTTTTTTTCAAACAATTTAACGATCCATGATATTAGGATCAGCTGGTATAAACTAAAATAGATGGAGAACCTGGCAAAGATCCAATTCTGAGTAGAAATCAACATAAACACCAATCCCAGGAGAGCCATATTAACAATCACATCACTTTCAGGGAAGATTTCTCTTAGCTTATCCCTCCCAAGATAGGCAATGACAATTGGAACCATCTCAACGACTACTCTCACGATGTTCGCTCCACCTTCCGCAAAGTCTTTGTAGTGCCCGTATTGGGTGTCCTCAATGGCTGAAAACAAGAAAGAGGTAAACTGGTCAAACCCCACTACAATGATGAGAGCGAAAATGATGAGTACAACCGTTGATTTGGACCATGCCTTTGACCGAACTAAGAAATAAATAGGAAGTAATATGAGTGCGCTTTGATGAAAGAAGGAAGCGGTGATGACAATGGCAAAATATTTAATCCAGTTACCATCTATTAAATATTTTGTGGCGGTGAATATGATTGCCGCCGCAAGGAGCTGTCTGATCCCATTCATTGATATAAGAAATAATCCCCCTGCTATATACACATATAAGCTGAGCTCGAGCATTCTTGAATAGTTGTATAATACGATAAAAATCAGAGTATTAGTCAATAATGCTGCTGTAAATAATAGCACTTGAGGATCTTCAGAGACATAATTTTTTAGTACCATTTGAAGGATGCCAAAACCAATATCCTTTTGGCTTAAGATATAGTCCCAGGTAAACTGACTTACTTCATATGCATGCTTATAGAAGTAAGTATCACCGATATTAGAGCGAAGACCCGATACAAGTACAAGGGATAATAGCGCACCAATAGCTATCAGCTTATTCGGTCTGATTGTAACCCGACTCGTCATTGTCATCGTTCCTGTTGAGGCGGCATACCTGGAGAAAAAGGAAAAAAGGAATACCAGGAAAAGATTCATCCATAATATGGTCATTAATAGGATCCTTTCAAAAGAAAATCAATTCATGCTATTTTTGTTTTCTGATTAATGTAGAGATATAGGGTGATTCCAAAGGGGAGTGCCAATAATGTTAATCGTTTATCAGGCGTCTCACTCATAAAATTCCAATTCCGACTGATTAAACTGCTTGAAACATAATGAATCGCCTGCCTAAATTTAAATGTAGTACTGGCGAATGGCAGTTTCATCAGTTCCTTCCTATAAAAGGAAAATCCTTTCGGATTCTTCCGATACTGATTCAACATATTGACGGAAGATCCGTCAGCTAAATATTCCACACGGCAGATCACTTCATTCATCAGGAGCATTTTATATTCCTTATCAAGCATGTAATACTTATAGGCAAGACCGACATATTTTTCCTGATGAAAGATTGGATAAGGGTATTTCTTCGTTAACTCTGTACGGTAGACTAATTTTTTATCCCCTGTTACTCCGTATTTATTATATAAATCAAATAGGGTGGAAGAGCCGATTGTGTCTGGTAACTTTGTTCCGATGACACCCCCATCATGATAGGCATCTAATCCAATCATTCCACTTACTTTAGAACTTCCATGATCATTCCAAAATGATAGGATCTTTTCAACCGCATCATCTGGCATATAATCATCAGAATCTATACATACGTTAAGCTCTGTATGTATTAACTGGTAGGCAGTATTGTGAGCTCCATGCATGCCCTGATTTTCCTGCCAGTGATAGATAATGTGAACTTGTTCTTCCTTCACCCATTTCGCCACTAGTTCATTTGTATGATCCGTTGACCCGTCATCAATGATCATCCATGTGAAATTTTTATTCGTTTGCCTTTTAAGACTTTCATAACACTGACCCAGACAATACGCCCGGTTATAGGTTGGAGTGAAGACCGTTAATTGCTTCATCCCGTTTTCCCTCCCAGCGTTATGTATGATCTCTCAGTATCTTGTGCTGTTTTACGAATGTCATAACCTTTAAGAGTAAAGGCAGCATGAGAGACATTCCTTGCTAATTGTGTATTTTCACTATCTAATATCTGTTCCACCCAAACCTTCATATTTGTAATGGGTAAGAAACGAACTAAACCATTTCCCATATCTACTTCTTCTGTAATCGTTTCTGAAATATAACAAGGCAATCCTGCACCTTGTGCTTCAATCAGTGTCACTGGAAGACCCTCGTGAAAAGATGGGAATAAGAAAGCATCAAATGCTTGGAGTAATAAAGGGATATCATCCCTCACGCCCAGAACCAAAACAGCGTGTTGTAAATTCAGGTTTCTTATTTTATCTTTTATTTTCCCTTTTAAAGGTCCGTCCCCTACTAGAACTAATTTCGAATCAGGCACTCTTTTGTGAATCTCGGCAAAGGTTTCGAGTAAAAACATATGATTTTTTTGTTCACAAAACCTTCCAACGTGACCTAAAACCAGCGTGTCGTTATTTAGTTGAAGTTCAGCTCTAACCTGATTTCGAATATAGAAGGAAAATTGAAATTTTTCGAACTCGATTCCGTTTTTTATAAGGTGTGCTTTATCTGCCTGATTTCCGAATAACCACTCAGAGGCAGCATTTGAACAAGCAAACAAGTGAGTAGCACTCCGTTTTATCTGCTGGCCGACTAACCATTTATAAAACTTAGCCCCTGCGCCTCCCTCACTTTGAGTATTATGACTATGAGCAATTCTCACAGGAACATCCGCTTTCTTGGCAGCCCTCAACACCAATCCACTCATCTTATCCAGATGTGAGTGAACAATCTGATAAGATGAGTGTTCCTTAAAGAACATATCCAATTCCTCCACATACCCTGAGTGCCCAACTTCTGTCACGTAGGAAATCCTATGAATCTTTCCGCCCATCTCAAGAATTTCAGAATCGAAAACACCTTCTTTACATGTTAAAAAATCGAATTGAACCTTCGTTCGATCGATATTCCGGTACAGATTCATAATCAGTGTCTCTGCTCCGCCCCGGTTCATATTCACGACCACATGCAGAACTCTTAATGGACTGCCCATTTCTCCACCTCCTTTTCTTTCATATAAGATTGGTAAACTCGACTTTTTTCATTTATTATTTGTTGGACACTAAATGTACTCTCAACCATGCCTCTTCCGGTCATTCCCATTTGCCTTCTGATGTCTTCTGACGCGGCAAGGAGTTTAAGCTTATTCGTAAAGCCTTCAACGTCTGTTGAGGATACAACCCAACCATTGTGATGCTCCTTCACCAACTCCCGATGTCCGCGATTCAAACTTGCCACTATTGGCAACCCACAAGCCATTGCTTCCATCATATTTACCGGAAGTCCTTCACGCAGACTTGATGCAACCGCCACATCGCACATTGGAAGGAGTTCAGGTATATCCTTTCGAAATCCCAGAAAATGGACCATGTGTTCAACTTCTAACCTATTTGCCAGTTCCTTGCATGGAGCCTGCAGGGTTCCTTCTCCTGCAAGCAACAGCTTAGCATTTGGAACCTCTTCTTTGATGAATGCTAACGATTTAATCAGCATTTGTTGGTTTTTATTCTCGTTGAATTCGGCAGCATAAAATAATAAAAAGTCATCCGGTTCATAACCAAATGACTTTTTTCTCGCAGCTTTTTCACATTCAGGAATCGGCTTAAAGATTTCTGTGTTTACGCCCACTCCATGAACATGCTCGATGATCGGAACATTGAAATGTTGTTTTGCTAACGTGTAGTCTTCTTCGTTAATCGTAATGAGACAGTCTGTATAGCGTGACAACATCTTTTCAATAGGATAATAAAGCATCCAGTTTTGGATGGGGGCACCTTTACAAAAATGAAATCCATGTGCCGTATAGATTACCTTTGTACCACTCTTTCTTGCCCCACGAGCCGCTAGTCGGGCAAGCACTCCACCCATGGGTGTGTGGCAATGGATGATCCTATACTGATTTCCATTAATAATATCTTTTAACTCCCTATAGGCTGTCATGTTTTTCAAAGAGAACGGTGAACGCTCTATTGGAATGGTGAACTTTCTATCTACATATGGAAGCTCGATTTCACCACTGGCTGCAACATGAACGTCCCAGCCTTGTTCCTTGAACCATTTCATATAGGGTAAATGAAAGGCTTTAAAGTGGTAGTCGACGGTTGCACAAAACAGGATCGAATTAACCATTTCCATCACCTTATTTCACTTTCTTTGCTAATTCCCGATCCATGACGGTTGAAAGATAATCCAACAAATTGTCTTTTAAATCGTCCCGCTGTAACGCGAATTCAATGGTGGTTTGAATAAAGCCCATCTTCTCCCCCACATCATAACGAGTTCCCTCAAAGTCATAGGCGTACACCGCTTCGTGCTTGTTCAGTTCGGCAATGGCATCCGTCAGCTGGATTTCCCCTCCCGCTCCAGGTGGCTGAGTTTCCAGCACATCAAAGATTCGGGGGCTAAGGATATACCGCCCCATAATGGCCAGATTTGAAGGAGCTTCTTCTCTAGCCGGTTTTTCCACAAGTCCGTTCACCCCATAGAACCGATCTCCGATTTGATTAGAGTCTACAATCCCGTACCGGGATACTTCTTCTTCATTCACGGTTTGAACTCCCAGAATAGAAGATTGGTATCGATTGTATTGACTGATCATTTGTTTAAGGCAAGGGGTTTCAGCTCTGACGATGTCATCGCCAAGTAAGACGGCGAATGGTTCGTCCCCCACAAATTTGCGGGCGCACCAGATGGCATGACCTAATCCTTTTGGTTCCTTCTGGCGAATATAGTGGATGTCTACTAGTTTAGAAGACTTTTGAACTTCAGATAGCAATTCAAATTTACCTTTATCAAGCAGATTCTGTTCGAGCTCAAAGGAATGATCAAAATGATCCTCGATGGCTCTCTTTCCTTTTCCAGTGACGATGATGATATCTTCAATTCCCGACTCAATGGCTTCTTCGATTATGTATTGAATCGTTGGCTTATCTACAATCGGCAGCATTTCCTTTGGCATGGCTTTCGTTGCTGGAAGAAATCTTGTTCCAAGTCCAGCAGCAGGGATGATTGCTTTTCTTACCTTCATTGATTCTCACTCCTATTAGCTTGATATAGACATGACTGGCTTTGGTTCGATTAATTCTTTTGTATTGGCTAAAGTAACTAATTTTCCTCTCAGTGTACCTCTATCCATATCATGAAAGGTTTCAATAATTTCATCGATTTCTTCTAAATAAAGATGTGCGGTTTTTCCTATATAGATGTTCGGGTAGATTTGTTCTTCGTGGATCTCTTCATCCTTCAGAAGTTCTTCGTATAGCTTCTCCCCTGGCCTCATCCCTGTAAACTTCAGTCCAACTTCCTCAATGGAATGACCTGAGAGTTTGATCAGATTTTTGGCCAAATCGACTATTTTCACCGGTTCTCCCATGTCCAATACGAAGATTTCCCCGCCTTGAGCTAGGGCCCCTGCTTGAATGACAAGTCTTGATGCTTCAGGAATGGTCATGAAGTACCTGACCATATCGGGATGGGTAACCGTAACGGGTCCACCTTTTTCAATCTGTTTCTTGAATAAAGGGATGACGCTCCCCCTGCTGCCTAATACATTTCCAAATCGAACGGCGACAAAACGCGTTGAACTTGTTTGGTCCATGCTTTGAATGACCATTTCAGACAATCGTTTCGTCGCACCCATGACACTTGTCGGATTCACCGCCTTGTCGGAGGAAATCATGACAAAGGTTTTGACTCCGCTCCAGCTTGCCGCTTTGGCTATATTTGTTGTACCGATAAGATTATTTTTGACAGCTTCTTCTGGATTTCGCTCCATGAGAGGTACATGCTTATGGGCCGCTGCATGATAGACGACATCCGGAGTGTGTTCATTCATCACTTGAATCATCTTCTTCTCATCCTGGAGATCCGCAATGACAGGGATGAATTCAATACCCTTTCCGGCAAATACTTCTTTCAGCTCCATCTCAATGGAATAGATACTGTTTTCCCCATGTCCAAGAAGGATTAATTGTTTCGGATTGAATTGAGATATTTGACGGGAGATTTCAGAACCTATAGAGCCTCCTGCACCTGATACAAGGACCACTTTGTTTGTTACATATTCAGTGATGCTGGACATATCGATTTCCACTGTATCTCTGCCTAATAAGTCCTCTACCTGTACATCACGGAATTGATTGACCGATATTTTCCCTGTAATCAAATCCTCCAGCATCGGAAGGGTTTGAGTCTTCGCTTTGGTTTTCAAGCATTCCTGAAAGATTGTATTCAGCTCTTGTTTGCTAAGAGAGGGAATAGCAATAATGATATGTTCGATATCATATTGGGCTACCGCTTTTTCAATACGATCTACCCCTCCAACTACTGGAATTCCTAATATGTCCAGTTTCTGCTTTCTAATATTGTCATCAATGAATGCAACCGGGACCAGATCCCCATCATTTTTAAGAAGTTGTCTCGCTACCATCGTGCCGGCAGCCCCGGCTCCCACCACTAATGTCCGTTTTCGATTATCTACCTTGGATATAAAGGTATCACGGTAGACTCTCCATACAAATCTTGAACCTCCAATGAGCATTAAGTGAAGCATCCAAGTAACGGCAAGAAGTCTGAATTGGATCTCCTGCAGGGCTACTTGTTGGATGATCGCTCCTGAAAGAACCGAATAGCTTACTACTTTAAAAATGATTAATAATTCCCCTATGCTTGCATATTCCCAGGCTTTCTTATAAAGATTTAACTTAAGTGAAAAGATTTGATGGCTTATGAGCATTGTGATAGAGCTGATGATAACAGGAAGGGTTATGACCTGGATAGTGGAGCTGGTCAGCATTTTGCTAACGAAGACAGCGGTCAGGACAATAAGTGAATCTACTAGAATAAATAGGGATAATCTCTGTCGATATGTCATACTATGCCTCCTTTCCTTAGTTCGTTGCTTTGTTATTATTCGGGTCAAGAACTCTCATTCTCTTATATATAGCGTAATCCAATAGCTTTCTGATTTCTTCCAGCTGTTCCTTCGAGGCATCCTGCTTTATGTACCTGATCGCTTTCTTAATCGATTTCAGCTGCTCATCTAATTGAATCATGTCTTCATAACATCTCCTTTTTTCAATTAATGTCCTTATGTACTCTATCTTTCGAAAAAGATTTCCTACATAAAAACATTAAAAATGCGGGCATCCAACCCATCCTCACACCACACCATCGACGACTTAGCGTCTAAGGTTTATTCAACCCACAGCATGACCGAGTGCCTCCATGGATAACGGTAAGGAGACATCACCAATAGATATTAACCTTTAACGCACTCTAAATTCTTAATAACGAACATCCAGATTAAAATTTTTTATCCTTCATTTAAAATAGCCCCAACTATCTTAGCATGAGCTAGCTCCAACACTTTTTTCGTTTCTATCGCTTGTTCAATTTCAGTCTTTCCTTTATGCAGGACTAACACCACTCCATCACATTGATTCGCAATCACTCTCGTCTCTGTCGACTTTATCGCAGAGGGAGCATCGATTAGCACAACATCATATAAATCAGTCAGTGACTTAAGAAGTTCCTTCATCCTTTTCGTTTCTAATAGTTCAGCAGGGTTAAAGGAATGAGATCCGCTTGTTAATACTTCTAATCGACTAACCTCAGTTTGATACAGTGCTTCCTCTAACGCTGCATGGCCAGTCAATACATTCGTCAGTCCCTTTTCATTCGGAATTTTAAAGATCGAATGAATAATCGGCTCCCTCAAGTTGGCATCGATCACTAGTATCTTTTCTTTCTGTTGTGCCATGGAAACGGCTAAGTTGGCAACCATGGTTGACTTCCCTTCCCCATCCTTGGGTGATGTGATGAGGAAGATTTTGTTCTCACTTTTATTGATGAATTTCATATTCGTTCTAATTTCGCGAAACTGTTCAGAAATAATCGATTCTGGATGGGAATAAGTGACGAGATGTCTTCTTTTCGTCTTACTTAATTGTTTCTTCCTATTTAATGCCAACTGTGTCACCCCTTAACTCCATTTCAGGTTGAGATTTCCGCTTTATAACAAACTTCTTCTTATTCATATTGGACACCTTGCCAAGAACGGTAATATCCAAGTATTCTTCGATATCCTTATTCGTTTTAATTGTCTGATCCAGGGAATCTAATAGGAACACCAGTCCGATAGCTGTAATCATTCCTAAGACAAAAGCAATGATCGTGATCCGGTTCCCTGGTGGATTGATCGGATATGGATTTTCTTTCGCTTCAGATAATAATTGAACCTCTTTGAAATCCAAAATAGTAGCGATTTCACTCTTAAAAAGTTTGGCTGTCGAATTCACAATTGCCATGGCAACTTTAGGATTGGCATCAATGGCTGAGATTTTTATTACTTGCGAATCATCAATTTGAGCCACCGTAATTTGATTGGCTATTCCTTCCGGAGATCGAGAAAGATTCAATTCATTTCTGACCTTCTCCATAATGATCGGGTCCTTTATCATAACCATTAACGTACTCATGTTTCCGCTGTCTGAACCAATGATCACCCGTGTTGATGATTCATAGAGGTTGGTTTGTGTATAGGAGTTGTAAAAATAGCCTGCTACAGTGGTTACAAATGTGATCAGGATAATAAGCCAAGCTCTTTTTTTAATGACCTCATAATATTCCTTTAAGTTTATTTCTCTAGCGACATTGTTCACAATATAATTCGGTTGTTTAGAACTTCCCATGGAAACCACCTTTATTGAAGTTATTTTGAGAAACACTTATAAGAGAATGCTTAATTCTTTATAACGAACAACAGGACCAAAAAAAATTCTATGCAAGAAAAGCCGTTTTGAAAAAATTATCATCCGAGCTATTATACCTATTTTTTCTACATTAAATCTATTCTTCTTCCATTCTAGTTCTGTATAAAGAACATGTCAATACATATTTTATAAATTAATATGACCATTGACTCATTATATATACTTCGATATCACATTTGTATACTTATGTTCTTTGTCCTTGACTTTATGTTAAAGGTAACTCCACCAATTGAATAAACAAAATAAGCTATTCATTTAGAAAACATACAAAAATCGAGAAAAAAATTCAAATTCTATAAAAAGTATAGACTATACTTATAAAATATAATATCCTTAATAAAGAACGAAGTAAAATTATATTAAGAACAATAACCTTTTATCAATTTTACAATGAAGGTATGGTTCTGGGGGGAGACGCGTATGTCAAAACACATTGTAAAAGAGATATTCTTATTGAGAGGGTTAGCTTGTTTAGCAGTTGTAATAATTCATTCAATTAATTCAGTATTTGCTAACTACGGAATTCGTAAAGTACCTGAGTATATGGAAATTAACAATATCCTTTTTGTCATACAAATTTTACTAATGTTTGGTACCCCTATGTTTGTATTTATTTCTGAATTTATTTTAGCAAATTCATATAAAAATAAGGTGCCAAAAGGTTTCTTTGTTAAACGTTTTAAGTACATACTTATCCCTTATCTAATAATTGGGATACTAAGTAGTTTGATAGTTACTCTTCAAAATAAAACTTTTTCAATTGAATTCTTTCTTACTACGCTTTATCAGCAGTTTATTTTGGGTTACTTTCATGGATACTTTGTTATTATTATTTTCCAATTCTATTTTTTACACATTTTATTCAAAAAATATGTAGAAGGCAGATTTTCAACTAAAGTAGTTATAGCCTTCTCTATATTGGTTAATTTTTCTTACCTTACATACTTTAACTTTATTGAACCAAGTCCGAAATTCCCATTTCATCTACTTTTCTTCGCCTGGATTGGGTACTTTACATTGGCCTTTTACTGTGGAGGTAACCTTGATCGGTTTAAGATTGAGTTAAATAAATATAAAGGGTTAGTTTTATCATCACCTGCATTTACCAGCTTAATCGTTTTAATTTTATGTTATAGTGGCTCATTAACATATATACAATCTAAAAGAATTGATATCATTTTTTATACAATTACTTTAGCATTCTTCTTTTTTTATATCGGTATGAAATTAAAAGAAATACCAAATTTCCTAGTTAAAATAAGTCAATATTCTTTTGGTATATATTTATTACATCCATTTTTCCAATTAATTATTGAAAAGCTTTTCACAAATAATTATTCGATAACAAACTTAGTTTCCTATATTTTAGTTGCTACATTTATTGGGATTTTTGGTCCCATAGTTTGTACAATCCTCCTAAATAAGTATGAGTTTGGTTCATATATTATAGGGAAAATCGGAATAGGGATTAACAACAAAAAACTAAGAAACATATCAAATAACACTGAGCTCAAGAAAAGTATTATTTAAGAACTTTTTTCTCTATAGTTAAAAATCACTTCATATATCTCTTTTAACTAAAGTAATTCTTATAATAAGCTGCTACAAAAAATTCATAATGAAAAACCTCTACCGTCATTGGTAGAGGTTTTTCATTATGAATTTTACTACTTACTCAACCGTAACCGACTTTGCCAGGTTACGCGGCTTATCTACATCACAATCGCGATGCAGGGCAGCATAGTAAGAAATTAATTGTAATGGGATGACAGAGATAAGAGGTGTTAACAATGGGTTAACCTCCGGGATGACGAAGCGATCTTCTTCGTCTTCTAAGCCTTTCATGGAAATGATACAAGGGTTTGCTCCACGAGCGACTACCTCTTTCACATTTCCTCTGATGCCTAGGTTCACTTCTTCTTGAGTTGCAAGGGCAACGATCGGTGTTCCTTCTTCAATCAGAGCGATCGTACCGTGTTTAAGCTCTCCTCCGGCAAATCCTTCTGCCTGGATGTAAGAGATTTCTTTCAACTTCAATGCGCCTTCCAGACCTACATAGAAGTCCAATGAGCGGCCGATGAAGAAACAGTTGCGAGTCGTTGACAGATATTCGCGTGCGATATCTTCAAACTCTTCTTTCGTATCGCAAAGTGCTTCCATCGCAGTGGCAACAATACCAAGCTCTTGAACAAGGTCAAAGTCCTGGTTGTTTCCACATGCCTGCCCTGCAACGTGTGCAAGGATCGCAAGTACTGCCAGCTGAGCTGTGTACGCTTTAGTTGAAGCTACAGCGATTTCAGGTCCTGCATGAAGAAGCAATGTGTAATCCGCTTCTCGGGACAGCGTAGAACCCGCTACGTTTGTGATCGTTAATGATTTATGACCAAGCTCTTTGACTTGAACCAGTACGGCACGACTATCTGCCGTTTCACCACTTTGAGAAATAAAGATAAATAATGGTTTCTGAGAAAGCAATGGCATATTGTAGCTGAATTCGCTTGCTACATGAACTTCTACAGGAATTCCTGCACTCTTCTCGATGAATTGCTTTCCAACAAGACCAGCGTGGTAGCTCGTTCCACATGCAATGATGTAGACACGGTCCGCTTCTTTCATCGCGCCGACGATCGGCTCATCGATGTGAAGCTCGTTGCTCTCGTTTTGGTAAGCTTGAATGATTTTACGCATCACTAGTGGCTGCTCATCGATTTCTTTAAGCATATAGTGAGGGTATGTTCCTTTTTCGATATCACTCGCATCGATTTCAGCGGTGTAAGGAGCACGTTCCATTACTTCACCGATCAGATTTTGAATTTCAACCTTTTCTTTCGTTACGATGACCATTTCTTTATCCATAAGCTCAACGTATTGGTCTGTTACTTGAATCATCGCCATAGCATCACTTGCTACAACGTTAAAGTCTTCTCCAAGACCAACAAGCAGTGGACTTTTGTTTTTCGCTACAAAGATTGTCTCATCATTTTCAGCGTCTAGAAGAGCAATGGCAT
Source organism: Rossellomorea aquimaris (assembly GCF_003315075.1). Lineage (GTDB taxonomy): Bacteria > Bacillota > Bacilli > Bacillales > Bacillaceae_B > Rossellomorea > Rossellomorea aquimaris_C. Next base: position 8,369 of record NZ_QNRJ01000010.1, on the reverse strand, counting down.
AAGAACCTTTAAGAAGCATGAGCGTTTGACGGAAAGCTTCCTCTACCGTGTTTCCTTCTTCTACAATCTTATCAATCAGCTGAACGATAACTTCCGTATCCGTGTCACTCTTGAACGTTACTTCCGTTAAATATTCTCGCTTAAGTTGAGAGTAATTTTCGATTACTCCGTTATGAACGATTGTAAAACGGCCTGAATTGCTTTGATGAGGGTGAGCATTCACCTTGCTTGGTACACCGTGGGTAGCCCAACGGGTGTGACCGATTCCTGTGTTGCTTGATACACTCTCATCAACGATACCGCGAAGGTCGGCAATACGACCCTTCTCTTTAAACACATGGATGCCTTCATCATTTTGAACGGCAATACCTGCAGAGTCATAACCGCGGTACTCAAGCTTTTCAAGACCTTTTAAAAGAATTTCCTTTGTATCTGAATTTCCAATATATCCAACAATTCCACACATAATTAATATATCCTCCCTGAACATGCAAGGGGGCAAGTACTCTTTTGGGGACAACTTGCCCCCTTATCTCTGTTTGTCATTAGTATTTACATTAGCCACTTCTTTCTTCCCTTTGTCCATTAAGTTGCCTCAACGATTTAAGGAAGAAACTTTCGGTCCGGTGACACATGCGAACCGGGAGGCATCCGCCGAATGCTCGATAAACCTCCACCTCGTCAACTAAACGATCCTTGCCGTATCCATCGTTTAGCCCTGGCGCTTTATAAGGATGATTACTTACTATCCACCTTTCCTTCTTGACTCATTTCCATATAATTTGAAAACGAAAACAAAATCATCATACACTAGCATGTTTCCCTTAGTCAATATAAATCTTACAAGAACAAGAAGTTGTTATCCCATTGTCATGTTCCCGAAACAGAGCAGTGTTAAACCCTTAAGGATCAACTTGGGTTTTCAGAACGGTGGTTCGATGATACTCAAAAGCACTCTCTTTATTAAATATGCATAAGAGGCACGTATTGACCCCTTATGCATATTAATTCCACTATTCGTTCAGACCCATTTCTTCATCAACAACTTGTACGATTTCATTTACATATCGATCACAAAGTTCTTCAGTAGGAGCTTCTGCCATCACACGCACTAACGGCTCCGTTCCAGAAGGACGAACAAGGATACGGCCATTTCCGTTCATTTCTTCTTCAACCTTTTGAATCACTTTTTTAACCGTTTCATTATCCGTTACATGGTGCTTGTCTGTCACTCGTACATTCACAAGTTTTTGTGGGAACTTTTGCATTTCTCCCGCTAGTTCAGATAATGATTTATCCGTCATTTTCATAATGTTTACAAGTTGGATACCCGTTAACAGACCGTCTCCTGTTGTATTGTACTCCAGGAAGATGATGTGGCCTGATTGCTCACCGCCAAGAGTATAGCCGTGTTTCTTCATTTCTTCCACTACATAACGATCTCCAACCGCCGTTTGAATGCTTTGGATCCCATTCTCTTCAAGCCCTTTATGGAAGCCAAGATTACTCATGACTGTAGATACGACTGTAGACTGTTTTAACTGACCTTGTGACTTCAAGTATTTACCGCAGATGTACATGATCTGGTCACCATCGACGATTTGTCCATGCTCATCGATTGCGATAATACGGTCCCCATCACCATCAAAGGCAAGCCCCAGGTCTGCCCCTTTTTCTTTCACCATCTCAGCAAGTGTTTCAGGGTGGGTAGATCCAACTCCTTCATTGATGTTCAACCCGTTTGGTGATGCTCCCATCGTCGAGATGTCAGCGTCCAAATCAGCAAACAGATGAGTAGCCAGAGCGGATGTTGCACCATGTGCACAATCTAACGCAATATGTAAACCATCGAAATCTTCGTCTACTGACTGCTTTAAATACTGCAGATATTTTTGTCCGCCTTCGAAATAGTCACTTACTTGTCCTAAATCAGCACCAATTGGACGAGGAAGCTGATCAACTGTTTGATCTAATAGATCTTCAATTTCATTTTCCTGGTCATCCGATAACTTGAAACCATCCGGTCCGAAGAATTTAATTCCGTTATCCCCTACAGGATTATGAGAAGCTGAAATCATGACACCAGCTTGAGCCCCTAACGCTTTTGTTAAGTAAGCTACCCCTGGAGTTGAAATGACACCTAAGCGCATCACTTCAGCACCAATTGATAGAAGTCCGGCTACAAGAGCTCCTTCCAGCATATGTCCGGAAATTCGAGTATCTCTTCCAATCAATATTTTGGGGCGCGTAGCATCCTTTGTCAGAACATAACCACCAAAACGTCCAAGCTTAAATGCTAATTCCGGTGTTAATTCTGTGTTCGCTACACCTCTTACTCCATCAGTTCCAAAATACTTACCCATTGTCATTCTCTCCTTTTTACAGCTCTTATGCTGATGTGTTCTTTTCTTTAATTTCTACTTTCACTGTTTGCTGAGACAGGGTCCATTCAATATCTTCCGGTCCTTCTGCCTCTATTTCCACCTCATGTTCACCGGGCTCGAGCCCTGAAAGATCAAGAGCAAGTGAGAAGTCTTCTTTCGTCACTTTGCTCACCTGTGCATTCTGACCTTTCATCGCTACATCGACGACACCTTCTTCAGGTGACATGATGGTATATTCATATTCTTCGGCTAATCCTTGTGGGGTGATTTCAAGACCTGATAGGCTCTTTTCCTCGGTTGTGTTGACATCAACCTTCACCTTAACTTCTTCAGGAGCCACTTTATTTAAGCCATCTTGCAGGGCGAGTGGTACCGTAATGGTTGAATCCTTCGTAATCTTAGAAAGGTCTATTTCTGCAAGCAGCTCTTCTACTGTGTCCAGTACATCCTGTCTGCCGAAAATGGTTGCCTCTTTAGGATCAATTGAAATCGACTCCAGCGTCGTCCCTTCTGGAAGACTGCCTTTTTGCTTAATCGTCACGGGTACACTCTTACTTTTGTTTACAACCGAAACGGTCACATCGACCACTTCCGGATCAATTTGAACATCTAATTTATTATACTCACGGTCTAAGACTTGCACCCTGGCTTCCCTTGTCACATTCTCATTGATTTCCTCATCAAGATCAAGGGTGGCTATGACATAGGCAATCCGTTCCACTTCATCCTTAGAGCCCGTCACTTTCACCGTTTTCGGATCGACAGCCAGTCCTTCTGCTTCATATCCATTGGATAAAATACTCTCATTGAATTGAGGTTCAATCGCAAATTCTTCGGTTACCTTTTCTTGAACCGATATATTGACAGTATCTGGATCGAGTTTCACATCGAGTTTTTCAGAAATATTATCTATCTTTATTTTCACCTGATGCTCACCGATACCGATCTCATTTAAGTCTACATAGACCCTGAAATCCTTCACTTGTTTGGCTTGTTGCACAATCGCTTTAGATCCTTCTACAGTCACATTCACCGTATCAGGCAAGCCGCTCACTTCTAAATTCTCACGATCATAGAAAACTTCAAGCGGGACGTCCTGGATCGTTTCAATCGCATCTTGAGAGTTGCCGTTATTGTTGTTAGCCGTCTTCTGAATATCATCAAAGTTGACGGACAGATAGAGAATGAATGCTAACATCAGCCCCACAATTCGCATGAACCAACGACTTTCCATGAATTTATCCATTTTCTTTCTTCCCCCTAAAACTCCATTTCGTCGAGGAAGCATTTGTCTTATCGCCAATGAGCTCTACCATAAGAATTTCTGTGAAGCGCTCCAAAGAGAGGTCGCGATGTAACTCTCCATTTTTTGTAATGGAGATAGCTCCCGTTTCTTCTGATACCACAATCGTAATACTATCTGTTACCTCACTGACACCAAGTGCTGCCCGGTGTCTTGTTCCCAATTCTTTCGAAATGAACGGGCTTTCCGATAAGGGAAGATAACAAGCCGCTGCAGCAATTTGATTCTTTTGAAGGATAACAGCTCCATCATGAAGAGGCGTATTGGGAATAAAGATATTAATGAGCAACTGGGACGTAATCTTGGCATCGAGTGGGATACCTGTTTCAATATAATCACTCATCCCTGTTTCCCGTTCGAGAGTAAGGAGGGCACCAATTCGACGTTTTGCCATATAGCTTACGGCTTTCGTCATTGCTTCGATCATCTGCTCCTGCTCTTCTTCTTCCTGCAGCCCCGTCCTTGAGAATAAACGGCCCCTTCCCAATTGTTCAAGGGCTCTGCGGAGTTCTGGCTGGAAGATGATGATAATCGCCAGGAACCCCCAAGTGAGGGCTTGCTCCATCATCCACCCCAGTGTATCCAATCCAAAGATACTACTAAGTCCTCTTACAATGATAATGACAAAAATACCTTTTAATAATTGTACTGCTTTCGTTCCTTTTATCAGCATGATCAGTTTATAGATTACAAACCATACTACGAGTATATCTACTATATCCGAGACATAATCCAGCGCGGAGTAATCCGAAAAAATATCGATAAACGGCATATTACATCCTCCAATAGCTTAATCGAAAGCGTAAGCCGCCATGTGTGGCTTCTCCATTTTCGTAACGTTCCTATTATAGCATATTTTATTACTGTCAAATGAAAGACACCCACGGCTTCATGATTCTTTCTCTTCTATTCATGAACTCACGTTTATACATAAAAAAACCGACATGGATTCATACATGTCAGTCCTTCTTAGGGACGGACCTTACTTCCATCCCCTCTATTTTATCCTACTTTTCTTCAAGTTGCGAATTTCCCCAATCCACCGTGTCTTTAGCCCCTTTTTTGATCTGGTACCAAAGCCACCCAAAGGCCGCATCGATTTCATGGATTTCTCCAGTCACGCTTCCCGCTGAAGCCAGATACTGCTTTCCGTTAATGACCGTGACATTCCCCGTTACTTTTCCTTCAATTTTCACATCACCATTCCGGACCGTCAGATCTCCATTCACGACTTCCCCCTCAGGCACCACAACCGTATGATCCTGAACCACTAACTTCGCATTCTTTGTAAATGAAAAATCCTGATCGTCATTCCATGAAGTTAAGAAGCTGCCGGTCATAAAGAAAAGGAATAGGGCCGCAGCCGTAAGTAGCGGATGGTGGCGGAACCACCTCTCAACGCCCACTTTCTTCTTCTCTTTCGGCAATCTTGACATGACTTTATCCGTAAAGTCTGCAGAAGCACTAATATGAGACGTGCTCTGTACAAACGCAATCGCTTTTTTCAGCTCATGAAAATGATGCTGACACTCACTGCATTCCTGTAAATGATGCTTCAGCATTTCTTCTTTTTCTCTATTTAAATCTCCATCTAAATAATCGTGCATATACTCGATGATTTCTTCAGGACAAGGTTTCATATTCACTCACCCTCTCTACAGTGATCTTAATTGTTTACGGAGAGCTTCACGCCCCCTATGTACTCTCGTTTTAACCGTTCCCAGGGGTAGATCCAATATCTCGCTGATTTCTTGAAGAGGAAGCTCCTCGATATATTTTAAAACAATGACCGACCGATACTTCTCGGGCAACTTGGAAATTTCCTTCTGAATGGTTTCCTGAAGCTCCATATTCTCCACTTCTTCTTCCGGCAACTGAACATCCGCAGCCACTTGCGAGTACATCGTCAATCCCTCAGTCCCCGCTACCTCAGCATCTAAGAAATAATCCGGTTTCTTCTTACGGATCCTGTCGATACAAAGATTCGTCGCTATCCTGAATAGCCAGGTCGAAAACTTTCTCTTCTGATTAAAGGTTTCAATATTGACATATGCCCTGATAAAAGCCTCTTGGGCAATATCCTCTGCTTCATGACGATTTCCAAGCATCCGGTAGCAGATTTGGAACACTTTATCCTTATAAAGCTCGACTAATTCGGCAAAGGCGTTCTGATCACCTTTCAATACTTGCTTAATCCGCTTTTTCACTAACGCTTCCATTTCACAACCTCCGCTCTATGCGGCTATATTTATATACGTAACTTCCTATCAAAAGGTTTCAAATTTTTTATATTACTATCCTAACAAATTTTCCAGGAAAAATGTTTACAATTATTAGAAAAAGGGTATAAAGGAACTAATTATTTCTATTGTGGGAGGATCTCGAAATGAGGGGAAAGATGAATGATTTATTATTTCAAATTGAAGACTGCCGTCGCCAAATGGTCGAACTAGCATTAAAGTCATCCTTTGCCGACGAGCAAGTAGTCGATTTGAGTACTCGTCTTGACGATCTATTGAATCAATACCAAGTGGTCAAGCACTATTGAAGGGAAATAGATGAAGGCTGAGAACCTTGAAGGGTTCCCAGCCTTATTTTTTTGCTTTAGATTATAGTAATTTTTCTCCAAATAGTGATCCCATCAACGCTACAGCAACAGTAGCCGTTTTATTCTTCTCATCGAGGATAGGATTTACCTCAACAAATTCTGCAGATGTAATCAATCCTGACTCTTCCAGCATCTCCATCGCTAAGTGACTCTCACGGTAGCTTATTCCACCAAGAACAGGAGTTCCTACCCCAGGAGCATCGCTTGGATCCAATCCATCTAAATCAAGTGATAAATGGACTCCATCCGTTCTGTCCTTCAAGTAGTCAATGGACTCTTCCATTACCTTCGTCATACCAAGGCGATCGATTTCATGCATCGTATATACTTTAATGCCTTTTTCTTTAATTAACTCTCTTTCTCCTTCATCTAAAGAACGAGCTCCAATAATGACAATATTCTCAGGCTTGATCTTTGGTGAACTCTGCCCGATACCTGTCAACTCTTCATGGCCGATGCCCAGGCTTACCGCAAGAGGCATTCCATGGATGTTCCCTGACGGAGACGTATCCCCTGTATTCAAATCACCGTGTGCATCATACCAAATCACACCTAGGTTTTCATAGTGAGGAGACACACCAGCCAATGTTCCGATCGCAATACTGTGGTCTCCGCCAAAGATTAATGGGAAATCTCCACTCCCGATTACATCGTTCACCTTACCAGCCAACGTCTCGCTAGCTTCAGCAACCGCTTTCAAATTACGCAGATTCGTATCAGGATTATTATGTACTCGCTCAGCCTGGCCAATCTCGATATCACCCAAGTCTTTAATGTCATATCCAAGGTTCTCAAGACGCTCAACAATCCCGGCGTAACGGATCGCACTCGGCCCCATATCCACGCCTCTACGCATTTGCCCTAAATCCATCGGTACACCAATAATAGAAATATTTTTCTTCATGAAAAATTCCCCCAATTCGAAATTTATTTACATCTCTATTCTATCCATACTATGAGCCATGGTTCAACTGGACAGGATTGTGTATATATATGCGTGTGTAGAGGGGTTTTCTGTGGATTGGTGTAAGATTATGTAGGCGGGTTTTAGAAGAAAGTGCTAGTGTAAAATTGATTGTGGATGGCGGTCCGTGGTAAAAAGCGATTGAAAAATAAAATCTTAGATTTGAAAACAAATGTGGGAAATTTGAAATGATTTTCCTGAGGATAAGACGATTTTTGTACCTACTTGTCTACCACAAACAAAAAAACCTCAAATCTCCTAAAAGATTCAAGGTTTAATCATGTCGTATGTATGGTTACTTTACTCCGCTGACGCTTCGTAAGCGGATAGATATTTTGCTTTTGCAAAAAAAAATCAATGAAGATTATTTTGCTCTCGCAAAAAATCTAATTATTTTGCTCTCGCAAAAAATCTTGGTGGAGCCTAGCGGGATCGAACCGCTGACCTCCTGCGTGCAAAGCAGGCGCTCTCCCAGCTGAGCTAAGGCCCCATATGTTTTAGATTATAGAGAAATTCCCACACCTTGCGATGTGAGAAAATGTGTGATGAGCCATGAAGGATTCGAACCTTCGACCCTCTGATTAAAAGTCAGATGCTCTACCAACTGAGCTAATGGCTCGTAATGGCTGGGCTAGCTGGATTCGAACCAACGCATGTCGCAGTCAAAGTGCGATGCCTTACCGCTTGGCTATAGCCCAATAATTACTTTAATGGCATAAAAAAGGGACATTTATAGGATGTCCATTTTACACTTGAATATACAATGGTGGAGGGGGGCAGATTCGAACTGCCGAACCCGAAGGAGCGGATTTACAGTCCGCCGCGTTTAGCCACTTCGCTACCCCTCCAGCTAAAAAAAAATGGTGCCGGCAAGAGGACTTGAACCCCCAACCTACTGATTACAAGTCAGTTGCTCTACCAGTTGAGCTACACCGGCGTATATACTTGTGATGAATACTGCGTAATGAAAGCAGTTCATGGAAAGATATTTTGCTGACGCAAAAACCTTTGGTTTTTTTACTTGCGTAAAAAAACTTGGTGGAGGATGACGGGATCGAACCGCCGACCCTCTGCTTGTAAGGCAGATGCTCTCCCAGCTGAGCTAATCCT
>NZ_QNRJ01000009.1:12679-131436 GCF_003315075.1 Rossellomorea aquimaris | reverse complement strand
CGTAACTCTCATTATACAGGATTTGGGGAGGTGCTCTATTTTCTTGTCATTTTACCCTTAGAGCCGCAAGGGCTCAGAGTTATGAAATTAATTCATTTACCGATTGATAGTATTAAAATAGATAAATCGTTCGTAGATGATATTATGGAAGATTCAAATCAAGTATCAATCGTAAAAGCGATTATAGATATGAGTCAAAATATGAACTTTACCACTATTGCTGAGGGCATTGAAACAGAAAATCAAGTATTGTTCCTGAAACGGAATGCCTGTCAGGTAGGGCAGGGATACCACTTTAGCCAGCCATTGCCAGGACCTTTATTGGAAATGTTCTTGGAAGAATGGGAAAGGAAACATTCTGAACGTGTTCTAAAATAGTAATGGGATGTGACGAAGGCTCTCCGACTAATTTAAGAGGGACGGACCTCCATAAAGTATAAGCCTTGTACTTAGTAAGGTTTATCCTGATTGGAGGTCCGTCCCTCATTATTATAGATCTTCTAATACTTCTTTTAACACAACGGCATGGTTGTGCCGCTCATCTTTTGCACCGTAGAGAAGGACTAAGCGTTCGTTAGCCGACATTTCCTTCAGTTCCTGCAGCTTCTTTTGTTTTTCATCATCTTGATTGAGTTCTTCTTTGTAGGCTTTTTTAAATTCCTCGAACTTTTCCTGCTCATGATTAAACCATTTTCTTAAATGTGGGCTTGGCTTAATTTCCTTCATCCACTCATCCAATTTGGCATTCTCTTTTGAAATTCCCCGTGGCCAAACCCGGTCAATCAAAATGCGATGACCGCCTAATTGGGGAGGTTCATCATAAATTCTCTTTAGAACGATAGACATCGATCTTCCTCCAATCCTTGTTGAATTACTTTAAGGATAAATTGAATCCAAGAATGAAGCAAAGATCTTTTATCTTTAGTTTCTCGGGAAAAGGTACATAAAGGATGAGAAACTCCGCATATATTAAATGAATTACTTTATAGCTTGACCGAGGTATTCACGGGGGAAACCGAATGGAAGGTCCGTCCCTCTTTTATGAAAAATAACATGCATGGTAACAGTTCGCCGGGGAGGATGATTATCTTTTGAAAGTACGGAGTAGAAAAATAAATGATCTGGATCGTGGCATCAATCATGAAAACAAGAGCCTGCCGGCAAAAGCCAGGACCCAAACGGCGATTGTCATGGGTTTGTTCAAAGTGAGTTCGGAACTGCCCGTACACCCACTTGAATTTTCTTTAGAGTAGCGGCAGGACCATGATTGAAACCATTTTATTTTTAAAGAGTCTCATCATAGGGGTCACCATTGCTGCTCCTGTTGGACCGGTCGGTATTCTTTGTATTCAGCGGACATTGACATATGGGAGAAGGACAGGTTTTGTATCGGGGTTGGGGGCTGCCACTGCAGATGCGCTATACGGCTTGATCGCCGTCCTGGGGCTTACGATTGTTTCCGACTTCCTTCTTGATTACCAGTTCTGGATTCAATTATGGGGAGGGGTGTTTCTATTTTTATTAGGATGGAAGACATTCACTTCACAGCCGGCAACATTTAAGGATGGTGAATCGCAAGCCACTTCTTCTTTGAAAGGATTCTTCTCAGTTTTTCTTTTGACGGTTACGAATCCGATGACCATCCTTGCATTTATCGCCATCTTTGGTGTCTTTCGGGTAACCGGTTCTGATGGCAGCGTAGTATCTGCATTGCTCGTCGTTTTCGGTGTCTTTTGCGGATCCGCTTTGTGGTGGGGGACGGTTGCCCTGGTAGGCGGATGGTTAAGCAGTCGGATTGAATCGGACTCGTTAACGATGATCAATCGGGTGGCGGGAATCATCATTACGATATTCAGTTCGTATATTCTTATTGACTTGATATAATTTCTGATAGAGGGACGGACCTCCAATCCTCCAGTGAACCCCTAATTCCAATTATACAATGAATCCGAGGTCCGTCCCTCTCCTAAAACTCACCATGCTCCTTACCCCAGGCATGCATTTGCTTGAGAATCGGCATGAGGGTCATACCTAATTCTGTCATGGAGTATTCTACTTTTGGCGGGATGGTATCGTACTGGGTTCGATTGATGAAGCCGTCTTCTTCGAGTTCTTTTAGTTGCTGACTTAGCACTTTATGGGCGACCCCGGGTAGTAATCTGCGCAACCCGTTGTACCTGAGAGTTCCGTCTGTCCCAAGATGCCATAGGATGACTGTTTTCCATTTCCCTCCGATTTTCTTCAGTGTGTATTCAATCGAGCACTTTAATTTTCCCTCTTGATCTATGGGCGTATCCATATTCTCATCAGTCCTTTCTTACCTTAAGGTTAGTTTCTCACAAAAAAGTGCATTCTTACATTAAGAAGCTCAGCTCCGTATAATGGAGACATGTTAGATGAAACTAATCAAAAAGGGGAGGAATATTGACAATGTTACCATATCCAAGATCGTTTTCTCATATTGGACTATCTGTCCCGAATCTCGAAGAGGCCATTGCATTTTACACTGAGGTGTTCGGATGGTACACCATCATGGAGCCATCCGATGTGGAAAATGATGATACAGCAATCGGGCAAATGTGCCGTGATGTATTCGGGAATGATTGGGAGAAGTTCAGAATTGCCCACCTGGCAACCGGTGATAAAATCGGAGTGGAGCTGTTTGAGTTCCCTCACAACGAAAAGCCGGAGAATAACTTCGAGTATTGGAAAACAGGACTGTTCCATTTCTGTATCCAGGATCCCGATGTAGAAGGCGTGGTTGAAAAAATCAAACAGCACGGAGGTAAACAGCGCATGCCGATCCGTGAATATTATCCAGGTGAAAAGCCTTACCGCATGGTGTATGTAGAAGATCCGTTCGGGAATATTTTTGAGGTTTACTCACACAGCTACGAATTAACGTATTCAGATGGGGCTTACTGATCAATTATTGAGGGCACGTTCAATGCAGAGCGTGTCTTTTTTTATTGAAATAGAGGTTTTCCTTCCCCAATGAAGAACCTTATAAAGATACTTCTATTCAGTAAAGAGAGGAAATCAGCAATGAAAATATTGGAGCTACAAAAGAATTCAAGTATTTTTGAGGAAGCAGTGAAGGCTTTCTGGGAGCAGTGGGGAAGTGAGGAGAATTACAGATTCTATCACGATTGTATATTCCATTCCTGCCGTACCGAAGAGGACTTACCACGATTTTATATCGCATTACATGAAGGAAAAATCATTGGGACGTACGCGCTGCTCAGAAACGATCTGAATAGTAGGCAAGACCTGTTTCCATGGTTTGCTTGCCTCTACATTGACCCGGGTCACAGAGGGAAAGGACTTGGTTCGAGTCTCCTCGAGCATGCCTTACGGGAAGCCCATGAAAAAGGCTATAAACATCTATATCTAACAACGGATCTGGAAGGTTATTATGAAAAGTACGGGTGGACTCACACGACAGAAGCCATTGGATTGAGCGGTGGTTCCATGAACGTCTACCAAAAAGCAACAGATCAAACTTCCTGAAAATCAAAAAAGCAGCAAGGAATGCGTGAGAAATTCCTTGCTGCTTTTTTTAGAGGTCCGTCCCTCTCTTGAAAGGAAAGATGATTTTCCTTTGGGAGAGGTCAATGGCATAACCAATGACGACAGCCACGAGGGTAGGGAGGGTCCAGGCCAGGCCGTTTTCGCTGAGGGGAAGGTATCCCAGGATAGTGTGAATTCCTTCCATTTGGATTTCTAGGGTCATCAGCATTTCGTAAAAGGCAAATAATGTTGCGATCCCAACCCCATACACATACATTCTCTTGCTTTCTCCAAAGAAATGCTGGAAAAGAGAGAGGACTACAAGCACAATAGCTACAGGATAAATCAGAACGAGTAACGGTGTAGCCACCTTCAATATCAAATTCAGACCAAGGTTGGTCACGGCCAACCCGATGAGGATGAAAATCATTACATAAGTCTTATATGAATACCTCGGGAAATTTTCATTGAAAAAACGTCCACATGCATTGATGAGGCCGATACAGGTCGTTAAACAAGCAATCATCACTATGGCTCCGAATAACACATTCCCGCTGTATCCAAATAATTGGCGAGAAGCGAGAACCAATATTTCTGCCCCATTTTGAAGGGGCTCTTCATGGGGAACAACCCGTCCGATCCATCCGAGTGAAAGATACACCATGATTAAGCCGGCGGCTGCAATCATACCTGAACTGATAGTCCCTCGTATCAGCTCCCTTTTATCCGTAGCCCCTTTGTCTTTCAATCCATTGATGATGACAATCCCAAAGGCAAGGGCTGCCACAGCATCCATGGTGAAGTACCCTTCCAGAAACCCTTTGAGAAACGGATCTGACTGAAAATTTTCAGTTGCTTGAGCGTCCGTATACTCAAAGATCATAAAGGCCCGCACACATAATATCGCTAATACAATGAGCAAGGCAGGCGTTAAAAACTGCCCGACAAGATCAATCACTTTTTTGGGATTGATACTGAGCAAGTAAGTCAATCCGAAAAAGACGAGGGAGAATAAGAATAAAGGTAGCCGTCCTTCCACACTAATCACTTGCATAAATCCCAATTCATAGGCAACATTCGACGCCCTTGGAATGCCGTATAGTGCTCCAATCGACATATAAATCACGATGGCGAACACAAGTCCGAAGACAGGATGAACCCGTTGGCCAATTGACAATAATCCGTTAGTAGATAACGAAACGGAAATGATCGTTAAAAAAGGCAGGAACACTGCTGTTAAAATAAAACCTGCAATGGCGGCGGCAAAGTAGCCTCCAGATTCCATTCCAAGATAAGGCGGAAATATTAAATTTCCAGCCCCGAAAAATAAAGAAAATAGCATAAAACCTGAAACCAGCACATCTTTTTTTCTCAACAAAACCCCTCCAAATACTTGCCGAACCATGATAGCTTCTATTGATTATTCTGATTATTTCACATAAAAAAACCCGCCCCTGACCAGGGACGAGTTATATTTTCTCGTCGTGGAATTTAATTAATAAACACAATCTAGCACAGGAAGAAAGCGCAGTCAATAAATTTTCCTAATATAATATCAATTTCTATTTTTCTAGATTTGTTTGATTATTTCAATCAGTAAAAAATGTATTAAATGGAACTTTTATCAAGTTAAACTGTAAGGAAGTACTGATTCATTAGAAATGGAGGAGTTGTAAAATGGATATTAGCTTTTTTGGTGAGATAAACAAAAAGTAATATGGAGAGGGGCAGGGTGCAACTTTGGAAGTTGAGAATTTCCCACTTTGTGAATTGTATGTTCACCTTGAGCACTCAAAAAAGGCACGCAGATGGAGCGTGCCTTTTGCTCTTACAACCCGACGGAAATATACTTGACCTCCAAATACTCTTCGATCCCATGATGTCCACCTTCGCGACCAAGTCCGCTTTGTTTGAATCCGCCGAATGGGGCTTGTGGAGTGGATGGCATGCCATCATTCAATCCGACGATTCCATACTCCAGTTGCTCACTGATCCGGATTCCCTTCGTCATATTCTCTGTGAATACATAGGCAGCGAGACCATAGATGGAATCATTCGCCCGCCCGATCGCTTCATCTTCCGTTTTAAAAGTCGTAATGGGAGCGACTGGACCGAATGTCTCATCTTTCATGCAAAGCATGTCATCACTTACGTTAGTTAGAACAGTTGGTTCAAAATATAATCCGCCTTTTCCTTTGCCGCCGTAGGCAATGGAAGCTCCTTTGTTTACAGCATCTTCTACGTGCTTCTGGACTTTCTCGATTGCATTTTCATCAATTAATGGGCCGATATCGACACCTTCTTCAAGACCGTTTCCTACTTTTAAATCCTTCACTTTTTCCACAAGTTTTTCCGTGAACGAATCCACGATGGATTCATGAACATAGACACGGTTGGAGCAGACGCAGGTTTGACCGGCGTTTCTGAACTTCGAGGCAATGACGCCATCGACGGCTTTCTCTAGATCAGAGTCGTCCATCACAATCACAGGTGCGTGACCTCCGAGCTCTAACGATATTTTCTTGACGGTGTCAGCTGAACCTTTCATCAGGACCTTCCCGACTTCCGTTGATCCCGTGAATGTCAGTTTCCGTACACGTGTGTCTTCCATCCACGCTTCCCCGATGGATTTCGAATCACCTGTCACGACGTTGACGACGCCTTTAGGGATGCCGGCTTCTTCTGCAAGTTCCGCCATTTTCAAAGCGGTCAAAGGGGTTTGGTTTGCCGGTTTAATCACGACCGTACAGCCGGTGGCGAGTGCCGGTGCAACCTTACGAGTGATCATCGCGGCAGGGAAGTTCCATGGGGTGATGACGGCTACGACCCCGACAGGCTGCTTATGGACGAATAATCGCTTGTTTCGCTGAGTTGCCGGAATTTGTTCACCGTATACACGCTTTCCTTCTTCGGCGTACCAGGAGATGAAGCCGTTGGCATATTGGATTTCACCAAGTGCTTCCCTTAGTGGTTTCCCTTGCTCCATGGTCATGGTCCGGGCAAGGTCCTCTTTATTCTCATCAATTAAATCATACCATTTTCGAATGAGTTCACTTCGTTCATATGCAGAGTATTGGGACCAGTCCTTGAATGCACCATAAGCCGCGTCCACAGCGCTGGCAGCTTCTTTTTTGCCTCCGTTCGGGATAGTGGCAATGACCTCTGAAGTGGCGGGATTGGTCACATCCCTTTTCGAAAGATCCGATCCTATTTGTTCTCCGTTGATGATCATATTGTAGTGTTGCATAGTGTTCCTCCTTTTGAAAGATAGATTCCCATATGCTTATTACTATGTAGTTTGTCTTAAATTTACAATAATGAGAGGGAAGAATCCAGTAATACACACTGTTTAATGGCGATGGGCCACCATTTGTTTAAATACCCTAAGTAAGAGGGAAGATAAACCGTATGAAAAAAATAAGGAGGCCATCATATATGAAAGCCATTATCATCAACCAATACGGAGACAAAGAGGTATTACAGGAAAAAGAACTCGATCAGCCAGTGATTGGGGATAATCAAATCTTATTGGAAAATCATGCGACATCGATCAACCCGATTGATTGGAAGGTGCGCGCAGGGTATTTAAAAGATATGCTCGACTTTGAATTCCCGATCATACTTGGATGGGATGCAGCAGGTGTGATTGCCGAAACGGGTAAAAATGTTCAGGGGTTTGAAGTGGGAGACAGAGTATTTGCCAGACCTGCGACAACAAGGGAAGGTACATATGCAGAGTATGTGGCAGTGGACGAAGAGCTACTAGCCAAAATGCCGGATAGCATGAGCTTTGAAGAAGCAGCAGCCATTCCTCTTGCCGGTTTGACGGCTTGGCAATGCTTAGTCGATTTTGGACAAATCAAAGAAGGAGATAAGGTGCTCATCCATGCGGGATCCGGTGGAGTCGGGAATTTCGCGATTCAGATTGCGAAAAGCTTTGGAGCATATGTCGCCACGACGGCAAGTGGCAAAAATGAAGAGTTCGTCAAATCATTGGGTGCAGATCAATTCATCAATTATAAAGAAGAAGATTTCAGTGAAGTGCTGCAGGATTTTGACTTAGTTCTGGATTCCATGGGTGGGGAAGTCCAATCAAACAGCTATAAGGTGCTAAAGAAAAACGGAAAACTCGTATCCATTGCACAGCCTCCATCTAAAGAAGAAGCAGAGAAGTATGGCGTGAAAGCTGAATTCCTATGGCTAGATCCCAAGGGGGCGCAGCTCGAGAAGCTGGCTGAATTATATGAATCGGATCAATTGAAACCTGTAATTGGTGAGACATTCGATCTGAGTGAGCAAGGACTGAAGGATGCCCATGCATTGAGTGAAACTCATCATGCTCAAGGGAAGATAGTGATACGTGTTAGATAGAGGGAAGAGGGACGGACCTTTGGAGGTCCGTCCCTCTTTAATGTCTAATAACCTTCCTCGTCTGAGATACTGAGAGCGTTCAATACCGATCTTTTGAGTTGAGGTGTAAGCTTTCTTAATTCATCCATACTGTATACTCCGGCAAAGTATTGAATGACTAGTCCATCCACTAAAGAAACTAGGATGGATGCCCCCATTTTTGAATGGATCATGGGATAGTCATGTTGGCTGTCCACTTTCGATAATTTTCCTCGTAAATGATTCACCATCCGATCAAAAGAGGGACCGAATGTCGTTTGATTAATTTCCCCTCGGCTATATCGGCCCATTACAGATGCAATCATTTCCATATTCTGTTCATTATAATCCCACGAATCGTAGAGAAATGTTTGAATGAACTCTTCTATTGTGCTGCTTTCATTCAGGTTTAGTGCTCGTATGTAATCTTCTTCAAGCTTCTTTAATCCTGAGTCTATTCCATCTGTCCTCATTATACTAACCTCTTTCTTATTATTGTTATTTCACTTGGTTTCCCTAGTTGTTCATTACTAAACATCTCTTTCTGATCTCACACGTCAGGAAAGGCAGTATCAGGGAGAACTCAAGAAACTTGAAAAGGAATTGAATAGGGGATGGGATGGGCGCAGCGATACCAAAGATAAATAAGGAGAGGGACGGACCTTCGATTCAAAGGTCCGTCCCTCCTTCTTCAGTCCGTTCTGTTATTGACCTCATAGGCCGCACGGATGGCTGATTCGATTGCGCCTTCTACCCAGCCGTGGAAAGGGGAGGTATGCTCACCGGCAAAGTGGATGCGGTGTTCTGGTAAGTACAGATGGTCAGAGAAATCCGAAGCCTGGTTGGGAGCGAATAGGGTAAAGCATCCGGCCGAAAACTGGTTTTCTCCCCAGCTGTAGGAGGCACCTGTGGAAAATTCTTTGTAAACCTGATCGCCATATATCTTATAAAGTCCCTGGAGTGCTTCGCGAATCCGTTCATCCTCGGGCAAGCTATTCCACAGATTTGCATTTTGTCCCCAGCTGTAACTGCCGAGCATGACACCCGGGCCAGCGACTCCTATATTGTGACTGGGACGGTACGTATACCGGATGGGAAGGTCGGTTATGATATTTCCAATTTTAATGGTTTCCCAAAACTTTGATTTAAACTCCAATCCGATCTTTACAGACGACACATAATTAAGTTCCCGTATCGCCTTCCATTTTTGAAAGGAGATGGATTCATGAGGGTAGACATCAATAAATTGAAAAACAGAGTAAGGGACCGTAACGATGGTGTAGTCCCCTTGAAAACGATGATAACGGTTTGTAGTGCGGTCTCTCACTATGACTTCCACACCATCATCCTTCTGAATGATCCCATGGACTTTTTGGGAATAGAGGATATTCTGCTGGAGTTCTGGCAAAAAGGAATATGGAAGTTTATCATTCCCACCATCAATTTCATAAAACTTTAATTTATCATTGAAAACCGTACGGACAATGTCCAGGAGAATATCAACGAATGCTAGTTCCGGAAACCCTTCAATGCCCAAGAGGACCTTTACGATCCGGATGGCTTCCGGGGAAAGGGACGTTCCGATCGGATTGAATCGTAAGAAGACGTCAAATGAATAATGATCAAACTTGATTCGCAGCCGTTCTTGTTCTTCAGGGCTTGCTTTTTCGTACAAGTCTAAAAACGGCTTTACAGCTGACGATAATAATTCAATGGCCGTTTTTCCCTGTTCTTCAGGAGGTAAAGGGTAATTGAAAATATCAGGGTTAGTGTTGTAGTTGGAATCTGTCGTCTGAATTCCATTCACGAGATAGAGATCGCTCTTATTTATGAACTCATTTGTTGGTAAGTTGAATTTACGAATATATTCGAATACTAAATCATGCGTTTCCGGGAATCGCATAGCACCGACATCGAGGTATTGGCCTTCTGAGAAAGGCTGCCGCAACGTATATACCCTTCCGCCGATGCGATCATTTCCTTCGAGAATCGTAACGTTATGACCTGCTTTTTTCAAAAGGGAGCCTGCGACAAGGCCGGCCATACCTGCCCCGATAATGATCACATTCTTTAGTTCTTGTTTGGGAACCAAACCATTTTTTACGATAGATACCATATCATCTGGATAAGAAAGATCACCATAATTGTGATTATCAGCTCTATTCCTCATTGCTTTCTCCTCCTTAAGCCAAAGCAAAGCTGCACTACCTATATATATGATAGTAGATAAGGAGAATAGACGGTTTGGATGTAGTTCCTATTCTCTAACTTGTAAAAACTGAAGAGGGACGGACCTTGAGAAAGGTCCGTCCCTGTTTGTGATCAATCTTCGTCTTCGACAAGATATTTAAGCTTGGACAACTTGTTGGTCCAAAACTGCTCATAATACGCTAACCAGTCCTTTAGTTCTGCCAACGGCTCAGGCTGCAGGCGATAGATCTTCTCCCTGCCCACTTTTTTTCCATATACCAATTCGGCTTCAGAAAGAATGGTGAGATGTTTCGCTATGGCGGTACGGCTCATAGGAAAGTGAGAGGTTAGAGCCGAAATGGGCATTTCATTTTCAGAAAGTAGTCGAAGGACTTCCCGGCGGGTCGGGTCAGCAATCGCTTGAAACACATCATGTTTAACAGCAGACATTTAACCTTCTAAAACCTTTCTTAATTTTTCACCTACAATGCCAACCCAACCGATGGACATTCTGTCGCGGATGACAGAGCTTTTTTCATGAGCTTTTGAAACAACGGCATCATCATGCTTCCAGCCGCCATGGATAAGCGTAAATTCTGTTTGATCTCCTACCTCTTTTAAAAGAAAAGAAACCACCCATCCATCTGTATCCCATGAAAAAGACAACTTATGTGGGGGATCTAGCTCCAATACCTTGCAAGGAGAAGGTCCAAAAGGGGATTGAATATGGAATTCATGTCCAACCTCAGGTTCAAAATCATTGGGCATGAACCAAGAGGAAATCCCATCTGAAGTAGAAACTGCGTCCCATACCTTTTGGATGGGAGCGTTGAATAGAACTGTTTGTTTAATATCTTCTAATTGATTTGATTTCATGAATGTCTCCTGCTTTCTTTAGGAATAAGTAACACCAATTGGTTTCGTTTTTATGATATAACACCAAATGGTTTCATGTCAATGTGTTTAAATCAAAAAAGAAGGATATAAATGGACGTTTGTAGAAGTAGAGTCTCGGCATATAAAATTAGAGTAGTTTGTAGTATGTGTATAGCAGGTGAAATTTAATCGATAAACACGGTGGTCATATTATAATATAGCCACCGGTCACACAAAAGCACGGAATGACAGGATGGCTCAAATTCAGAATGATACATTTAGATAGCGGGAAGGAGAAACGAGAGTGGAAATGCTGCACAGGATGAATGATTGCATTCAATATATAGAGGACAATTTGGCTGGGGAAGTCGTGATGGAAGAACTTTCACGGTTGTCTCTCAGTTCAAAGTTTCACTTTCAAAGGCTGTTTTCTCTTGTAACCGGGTATACAGTGGCAGATTATATCCGAAAGAGAAGGCTCACTTTAGCCGCCCAGGAGCTGATCAACCAGAATGCAAAGGTCATTGACGTGGCTTTCAAGTACGGATATGAAACACCGGAATCCTTCTCGAAAGCCTTTCGGAAGGCCCATGGAGTTTCGCCATCCCAAGTAAGGGAAGCCGGGACATCATTGAAGGCATTTCCGCGAATATCCTTCCAAATACAGCTTAAAGGAGAAGTCGAAATGGATTATAAAATTGTGGATAAAGAAGCATTTCAAGTGATTGGAAAAGGAAAAAGAGTTTCTACCTGTAACGGTGAGAATTTGAAAGACATCCCTGCATTTTGGGATGAAGTGAATACGACTGATTTAGACAAGTTGATTTGCGATGCAGCAGGAAATAACGAGATGCTCGGCATTTGTATGGAGTTTGATCATCCTAATGAACAGTTCACCTATTTTATCGGGGCGGAGAAAAAGAAGGAAGAAGATCCTTCATTGGAGGTAAAAGAGATTCCGGCTGCGACCTGGGCTGTCTTTGAATCTGTCGGTCCGATGCCACATGCGATCCAAGGCGTATGGAAGCGAATCTACTCTGAATGGTTTCCTTCGACGGGGTATGAACATGGCGGAGGTCCCGAGTTTGAATTGTACCCGCCAGGCAACCCGAATGACGAGAATTATCGCTGTGAGATTTGGATTCCGATAATGAAGAAATAAGGATGGTTGGCCTCCAGTTCATGTCATGAATGGGGGCTTTTTTTCTATTATCGTCCATATATCATCGAGTTCGAATCCTTTTCAATAAACATTCACCTTTTACCATTCCTGAAAAAAATCCACCATCCTTCCCTCGTTCTTCAATCAATAACGGCTACCTTCATTATTGTCCCCCCACGCATAATACTATAGAATCATATATACATACATATTGGGGTGAATACGATTGAATTATAAACGAATTAAACCGCGAAAAATATACGAAGAAGTAGCTGAGGTTTTAATCGATATGATTAAATCGGGTCAGTTAAAGTCAGGGGACAAGCTGGATTCCGTTCAGCAGCTGGCTGAGAATTTTCAAGTGGGCCGCTCGGCTGTCCGTGAAGCTTTGAGTGCGTTACGGGCGATGGGATTAGTTGAAATGCATCAGGGAGAAGGTACCTATGTAAGGGAGTTCGATTCAAGTATGCTTTCCCTACCCATATATATTGCAGCCTTAATGAAAAAAGATGACGTGAAACAATTGCTGGAAGTGCGGAGAATACTGGAGGTAGGCGCCGTTGAAGCGGCCGCTTCGAGAAGAACTGAAGAACAATTAAAAGAAATAAAAACAGCTTTAGATCAGATGCAATCAGCCAGTGATGAAGAGCTCGGAGAAGAAGCAGATTTCCGTTTCCACATGGCAATTGCCAAAGCTTCACAAAATGAGTTGCTGACGGGTCTCATGAACAATGTGTCGGAAATGATGGTCACTACCATGAGAGAAACGCGCCGCCTATGGCTGTATTCCAAAAAGTCGACCTTAGATCGCTTATACCAAGAACACCAAAACATCTACGAAGCCATCGAAGCAAAAGACGGCCAAAAAGCACAGCAACTCATGCTTAACCACCTCCATAGCGTCGAAGAAGTCCTCATGAAATACTTCGAGGACATCCAAGAATAAGAGGGACGGACCTCCCAAAAAGACCAAACCTTGATTTAACAGGGATTGCGCTTTGATGGAGGTCCGTCCCTCTTGATTTTTTATAAAATTACAAAAATAAGGTTGTGGTGTGTAAGCGTTTTAATTATACTGTTAAATATACATTAGTCATCTGATGACCTGTTAACATGATTAATTAGTTGGGGAGTTTGTGGGAGGAAATCAATTTTACTATTAGAGGGGGAAGTTAGGATGAGTGTTGGTATGTTAGCTTTGTTGGCGGCCATGCCTATTTTTTCGGTTTTCTTGTTTTTAGTTGTATTGAGATGGCCGGCAAAGAGAGCGATGCCTGTTTCGTTGATTGTGACCGTGTTGATGGCCATGCTTGTGTGGGAAGTACCGGGGAATCAGGTTGCAGCCGCAAGTGTGAAAGGGGTAGTAACCGCACTGGAGGTAGCCGTCATCGTATTCGGAGCGATTCTGTTATTGAATACGTTAAAGGAAAGTGGGGCTGTTTTCACGATCCGCAAAGGATTCACGAGTATTTCACCTGACCGGCGCGTGCAGACAATCATCGTTTGCTGGTTATTCGGAGCTTTCCTGGAAGGAGCCGCAGGATGGGGTGCACCAGCGACCATCGTTGGTCCACTCCTCGTTGCAATCGGTTTTCCGGCCATGGGCGCCGTCATGGTGGCCCTTATTCTGCAATCGACTCCCGTTTCCTTTGGGGCGGTTGGAACTCCCATTCTCATCGGAGTGAATACAGGGTTAAAGGATTCATCTTTAGTTCAGCGATACGTGGCAGAACAAGGAACGACCATGGATGCTTACATAAATGGGATCGGAGGCCAGGTCGCCATCATTCATGGGATCATCGGCATCTTCATCCCCCTCTTTATGGTCACCATGCTTACGTACTTCTTTGGAAAAAATAAATCCATCAAAGAAGGATTGGCCGTTTGGAAGTTTGCTATTTTTGCAGGATTGGCGTTTACGATTCCCTATGCTCTTGTCGCAAATCTTCTTGGACCGGAATTTCCTTCCTTGATCGGAGGTTTAGTCGGCCTGGCCATCGTGGTGCCGGCTGCTAAAAAAGGATTATTCATTCCTAAGCGAACATGGGACTTTGACAAAGCATCTAATTGGGACCCGGCGTGGAATGGTTCTCTTACGATTGACGAAACAGAAAAGCCAAAGAAAAACATTTCTTTTCTTGCAGCTTGGATGCCCTATATTTTAGTAGCAGTCCTATTGGTTCTTACGAGATTAAAATCGCTGCCATTCACAGACTGGATCCAGGCCTGGGTTTTATCTGCAGACAATGTATTTGGTACGACGATCTCCGTTGCATCAAAACCCTTGAACATACCCGGAACGATTTTCATCTTCGTTTCGCTGATCAGCATATTCATCTATAAAATGAATATGAAAGATTACGGACACGCCGTTAAAGATTCATTTAAGACCATCGTCAGCGCCATGGCGGCTTTAATCTTCGCCGTACCAATGGTTCAGGTATTCATCAATTCAGGTGTCAATGCTGCAGAGTATGCAAGTATGCCATTGGTGTTAGCCGAAGGGATTTCCAATGTGTTCGGAAGCTATTGGCCACTGGCAGCTCCTACGATCGGGGCAATAGGTGCCTTTGCTGCCGGAAGTAACACCGTGAGCAATATGATGTTTTCTCTTTTCCAATTTGGAGTAGCGGATAATATCCTGGCGACTCCTGCCGTGATTGTTGCTCTGCAGGCAGTGGGAGGGGCCGCAGGGAACATGATTTGCGTTCATAATGTCGTGGCTGCTTCGTCTGCTGCAGGATTAATCGGAAAAGAAGGAAATCTGATTAGAAAGACACTCATTCCAATGGGCTTTTACGTCCTATTTGCCGGAGGGATTGGATATGTCCTGATTAACGGAATCGGCTTTAACATTGGCACCTTGTTCCTCGCTGGAATCATCGTGTTGATTGTGAGCCTTATCATAAAAGGACAAAAACAAAGCAAGAGAGACTTGAAAGAAATCGGGAAAACAGCATAAGGTATTGCCGTGTAGCAGGCTCCCATTCGTGGTGAGCTTGCTTTGTTTCAGCTGCTGAAAAAACGGGAAAAATCAGCAGCTGCATTCAGTACAATAATCAGCAGTCAACATTCGATCGAAATTTAACAGTTGAATTTAAATACCAACATCATTTAAAAAGGAATTACTAACTAAAGCATCGAATTTCCATACTAGAAGATGATTCACATTAAGTCATCTGATGACCTGTTGACTTAACATCATCTACGTTTTACACTAGTACTATGAGTGAACTAGCAGAGAATTCCAATGAATGAATTTCTTCGGAAAGTAAAGGTGAGGTCTATGAAAGTATCATTATTTGTGACTTGTTTAATAGACATATTTCAGACCGATGTGGGAATGGATACGGTTGAACTACTTGAAAGGCTTGGCTGTGAGGTTGATTTTCCAGAGAAGCAGACGTGCTGCGGTCAGCCTGCTTATAACAGTGGATATGTAGCGAAGGCGAAGGAATCAATGAAGCATATGATTTCCGTTTTTGAGAACTCGGACTATGTGATTACTCCGTCCGGGTCATGCGGAACCATGTTCAAGGAGTATCCCCATCTTTTTAAAGGGGACCTTGAATGGGAGAAGCGTGCTCAGGAATTAGCGGATAAAACGTATGAGCTTACTCAATTTATCGTTGATGTGCTGGGAGTGGAGGATGTAGGTGCGAAGCTCGATGGGAAGGCCACCTATCATACATCGTGCCATATGACGCGCCTGCTGGGTGTGAAGGAAGCACCTATGAAACTCCTAAGTCATGTGGAAGGCTTAGAAATGAAACCGCTGCCGCATCGTCATGATTGCTGCGGATTTGGTGGGACATTCTCGGTGAAAATGACCCCGATTTCAGAGCAAATGGTAGATGAAAAGGTGCAGCATGTAGAAGAAACGGAAGCTGATATTTTAATAGGTGCTGATTGTGGATGCCTGATGAATATTGGTGGACGCATTGAGAGACAGGGCAAGCCGGTAAAAGTCATGCATATAGCTTCTGTATTGAATAGTCGATAAGAAAGGAGGAAGGCAAATGGCGATGAAAATAGGAAATCAATCCTTTAACGACCGAGTATCAAGCGGACTTGCCGATACGTTTATGAGGGGAGCCGTTTCCTCTGCCCAAGGGCGTTTCCGGAATGGCCGGTTAAACGCGGCGGAAGAATTGGGTAATTGGGAAGAGTGGCGTAAGCTCGGGGAAGAGATTCGTTCCCACACCATTGAAAATCTTGATTACTATCTTGAGCAATTGAGCGAGAATGTAGCCAAACGCGGCGGCCATGTATTTTTTGCCGAAACAGCAGAAGAGGCCAATGAATACATTACAAATGTTGTGAAAAAGAAGGACGGTAAGAAAGTCGTTAAATCGAAGTCCATGGTGACAGAAGAAATCAATATGAATGAAGCCTTGGAAAAAGCGGGATGCGAAGTTGTTGAGAGTGACCTTGGGGAGTGGATTCTTCAAGTCGATGATCACGATCCACCTTCGCATATCGTGACTCCTGCCCTTCATAAAAATAAGGAACAAATCCGTGAAGTGTTTCGAAATAAACTCGGGTATGACAAGACAGAAAAACCGGAAGAACTGGCTTTTTTCGCAAGAGAAAAGTTAAGGGAAGAATTCCTTCAGGCTGATATCGGCATAACAGGATGTAATTTCGCCATTGCCGAATCAGGAACAATCTCTCTTGTGACAAATGAAGGGAATGCCCGTATGGTGACGACCGTGCCGAAAACGCAGATTACCGTGATGGGAATGGAGCGGATTGTCCCGACATGGGAAGAGATGGATGTCCTCGTAAGCCTGCTGACCCGTGCCGCAGTCGGGCAAAAGCTGACAAGCTATATCACCGCTCTGACGGGTCCTAAACAAGAAGGGGAAGTGGATGGACCTGAGGAGTTCCACCTTGTCATCGTCGACAATGGCCGTTCGAAAATCCTGGGTACCGCCTTCCAATCGATTCTACATTGTATTCGTTGTGCAGCCTGCATCAATGTGTGTCCTGTATATCGACATGTCGGGGGCCACTCGTATGGATCGATTTACCCTGGACCTGTCGGAGCTGTGTTGTCTCCGCTTCTTGGTGGATATGAAGACTACAAAGAGCTGCCCTATGCATCCACATTATGCGGGGCTTGTACGGAAGCATGCCCGGTGAAAATTCCACTTCACGAACATTTACTGCGCCATCGTCAGGAAATCGTGGAGAAGGAAGGGAAGGCTCCTATTTTTGAAAATTTATCCATGAAGGCCTTCAGTCTCGGAACGGCTTCACCAGCCATGTACAATATCGGGTCCAGACTCGCACCAACAACACTTGCTGCTTTTACAAAAGACGGGAAGATCTCAAACGGCCCGGGGCCATTGAAAAACTGGACTGAATCCCGTGAATTTCCTGCTCCGAAGAAAGATCGATTCAGAGATTGGTATAAAAAGAGACAGAAAGGGGGAAAAGCAGATGAGCATAGGTAATATTAAAAATCGTGATTCGTTTTTGAATAACCTGGCCGGTCACCTGGGAAGAGAGCGGAAATCTCACGTAGACAAGCCTCAATGGAATCATAACCCGCAATGGGAAGTGTACAAAGATTACTCTCAGGATCAGCTCGTTGACGTATTAAAGAAGCAGTGTCAGTTCATTCATACCGACGTACATGAAACCGTTGCTTCAGAGTTGTCCACTCTGATCCCCCATCTCATAAGGAGTTACGGTGGGAAAACTGTTGTGACCTGGGATGACCCTCGATTTGCCGAGTTTGGTCTATCTGATTTGGGAGATGACGGGATAGATGTCCGCATATGGGATCGCAATGGCGGAGAAGAGAATCTGGCTTATTCAGCAACTGCTGATATCGGTATAACCTTTAGTGATGCCACACTTGCCGAGTCAGGGACGGTTGTCTTATATAGTGATGATGGCAAGGGACGTGCAGTCAGCCTGCTGCCTGCAATCTACATTGCCATCATCCCCAAGAGTACAATCGTCCCAAGAATGACCCAAGTGGCCAGGGACATTCACAATAAAATCGAAAGCGGTGAACGAGTCGCATCCTGCGTGAACTTCATATCGGGTCCAAGCAACAGTGCCGATATTGAAATGAATTTGATTGTGGGTGTGCATGGTCCCGTTAAGGCTACGTATATTATTGTGGATGATCAATAAAGTTGATTTGGGCCTGATTGCTGGTTTAATGCTGGCGGTCAGGTTTTTTTGTTATTATTGAAAAGCAACATCGTTTTTCACTCTTTCCATTATGGCAATCATGTAAATATCATCATGTTCCAATACTTTCTCTGGGCGCTCTTGACTCACTCCTGTTAATCATGCTGCCATTAAGTCACATGTAAATCACAATTTCTATTTTGGGATGAGTGTTTTTCTTTTGTATAGGGAGTTTTTAAAAAAACAAGCCAAATCCCTCCAACAATCACAACGAATTTGTTACACTATCTAAGTTGCTAAATCGTTCAATCATTGGAGGAAGTTATGTCAGATCGAAATAAAGGAATACTCCTATTACTTCTATCAGCGTTTGGCTTCTCCTTGATGGCGGCATTTGTGAAGCTGTCAGGAGATGTGCCGACGATACAAAAAACATTTTTCAGGAACATTGTTTCTGCATTTATCGCATTTGGTTTTGTCCGGTATCATAAGGAACGTTTATTCGGGAAGAAAGAAAATCAGAAGCTGCTGTTACTGCGCTCCAGTTTAGGAGCTGTCGGGATCGTCTTGTTCTTCTATGCGATTGACCATCTGGTGTTATCAGATGCCGATATGTTGAACAAGCTCAGTCCCTTTCTGACCATCATCTTCTCGGCTATTTTCTTGAGGGAGAGGACCCGGGTGTTCCAGGTGGTGGCCATCATCATTGCGTTTATCGGAACACTGTTCATCATCAAGCCTGCCTTTTCCTTCGATACCATCCCTTATCTCGCAGGGGTTTTCTCGGCTATTTTCGCAGCAGGGGCATACACGGTCCTTCGTGTGTTAGGGAGCAGGGAGAAATTTTATACGGTCGTCTTTTACTTTTCTTTCTTTACGACCGTTGTGCTTCTCCCGTTCGTAATTGGCTTTTATGAACCGATGAGCGTGAAACAGTGGATCTATCTGTTATCCGCAGGTGTATTTGCGACAGTGGGTCAGTTCGGAATCACGATTGCCTACAGGTTCGCACCGGCAAGGGAAATATCAATCTTTTTCTATTCAACCGTCGTGTATTCCGCCATGATCAGCATCTTCTTATTCGGGCAGATACCGGATGTGTTGAGTGTCATCGGATACATCATCATCTTTGCGGCTTCGTTTTATATGTTCTTGAAAAATAATCAAGCAGCCAAAAGGCAGGAAGCATAATTGGAAAATACCCATCCTGAATAAATGGATGGGTATTTTTTTATATAGAGAGATAAAATGAAACATTTCCCATTTTTCATTCGTAGATATACTAACAAGGTTATGACAGGGGTGAACGGAATGAAGATTGCTTTCATTATAGTCGGTGTCTGTTTTGTCATTGGAATCGGTGTAATCGTTGCAGCAAGACACTATTTAACTAAAGAAGATCCAGAATATCTATTAAACTACTTAAAGAAGCACCATAATAGCAGCTTAACCGTATCACGGAACGGACAAACCGTAACTGCTATCCGGGAAAATAATATGTTCCCGTTAGCAAGTACGGTGAAAATCATAATAGCAATTGAGTACGCGAAACAGTGTGATGAAGGAAAAATAGATCCGTCAAAAAAGGTATCATTAGAACAATTAGATCAATATTATATTCCTAATACAGACGGGGAAGCCCATGAGACCTGGATTGATTACTCCAAAGGAGAAGGGTTGCTTCGAGAAGGATCTACAACCCTGGAAAATGTCGTGAAAGGCATGATTTTATTCAGCTCCAATGCTAACACCGAATATATGATGAACCTTCTGGGAATCGAGAACATCAATAAAGTACTGATAGAGCTGAAAATGGATCAGCACGAGCATCTATACCCCATCAGTTCAGCCATGCTGATACCCGCCTATTTAAAAAATGAGTATCCTGCTTATTCAGAGAAACAGATAGAAAACAAACTGAGAGAGATGTCTAATGAAGAGTACATCGATCATTCCCATAGGATTTTCACTTCTTTGACAAAAGGAGAAAAGCATATATACATTGAAAATAGTCATTCGGACAAGTCCCTTCAGAAAATATGGTCAGACAGACTGACGAAAAGTACGACGGCTGAATATGCAGAAATCATGAGGAAACTGAATTCAAAGACGTATTTTTCAATAGGAACCCAGGAAAGATTGGATGCAGTGATGGAAGGAATGATGGAGAATCCTAAGAACCAGGAATGGTTAATGCATGCTGGGAAAAAAGGCGGGTCTACATTATTCGTTGCCACAAATGCTGCCTATGCAACAGATAGAGATGGAAACTCGACGGAGATCGTCTTTTTTGCCAATGATCTCGAGGAAGTGGAACGTCAAAAGATCTTAAACAATTTAAACGGATTCAATTTGAAAATTTTGAGAGATGAAGATTTCCGAAAAAAGCTGGAAGAGTTATAATGTAAGTATATGGAATTAATGTTGGGAGAGGGGAGTTTTCATGGTCCTGCCTGAAACAAAATTAGCGAGATGGGCGATCGCCCTGCTAGGTGTTGTTCTCCTTAGTAATCTTTTATTGTATCAACCATTGGTTCAACAGTTTCTTTCTATTGAGTTGGAAAGTGGGGTAGTCATAGGATCTCTACTGGATTTGATGATTATTTCCCCTGCCCTTGCCTATGCCGCGTTTAAACTGTCGAAGAAGCAAGTCATTGGGTTGATGGTATTCGGCCTTGTGTTAGCAAGGTTTATCATTCCTGAAGAATTATTTGCACCGTTTACCATCCTGTTATATTCCGGGATAGGAGTAGAAGTATTATTCCTGGCAGCAGAGTTGGGACTTATCTTCCTCACCATTCGAAAATTTCCCGAAATTCGATCTGCCATGAGATTACTTGGCGTGGGACCGATCTTTTCTTTCCTGCCGGCAGTAGAGAAGAAAGTAACCGGTCACATTCTGATCCGGATCCTTTCCTCAGAGGTATTAATGGTTTACTATGCTCTATTCAGCTGGCGCCGCAAACCGCCTCTCCATGCCGGGGCTGTAACGATGCATCATAAGACCAGTGCCGTTGCCATGAATATCATGCTCATCCATGCCGTCGTGATCGAGACGATCGGTATCCACTGGTGGCTTCATTCCAAGCTGCCGATTCTGTCTTTCATTCTCTTGATTCTGAACGTTTATACCGTTCTATTGTTTATAGCTGAAATTCAGATTACCAGACTGCATCCACTGGAAGTGAAAAATGGTCATCTTTATGTGACGCAGGGATTGATGCAACGAACAGACTTCCCCCTTAATCAAATTGAAAAAATCGAATGGGGAAAAGAGCCGGGCAAAGAAGCACTCGTTTTCATGCATAAAGACTTTGAAGAGATCCATCCACAGGTGGTGCTGTTTCTGAAGGAACCTGTGGAAGCGACAATGTTTATGGGGAGAAAACAGCTGGTATCAGAAGTTGCCTTAAGAGTGGATGAGCCGGAGAAATTAAAGGAATTGTTGGAGATAAAGAGTTCATGATAAAAAAGTGCCTGACTCTTGATATGTCAGGCACTTACTTCTTACGTCATCCGGTACACCCAGTCACAATGCCCGATCATCGTTTCATCATGCGTCACCATGATGGTGGCGATATTTCTTTCCTTCGTTTCCTTGGCTAGAAGTTCCACTACGGCCTTACCGCGGGCTTGATCAAGGCTTGCAGTGGGTTCATCCGCAAGAATCAATCTCGGTTCGTTCATAAGGGCACGGGCGATGGCAACCCGCTGCTGCTCACCACCTGACAGTTGTTCAGGATAATGGGAGCAGCGTTCTTCCAATCCAAGATGAGACAATAATTCCCCTGCTCGTTTCCGAAGACTGTCCCCCTGATTATTCAGCTTTCCTACAAACATTAATTGCTCTTCCACTGTTAAAAAAGGAACCAGGTTTGATTGTTGAAAGATAAAGCCGATTTCCTTGAGGCGAAGGGATGTTTGTTCTTTTTCGTTGAGATCGTGGACGTTTCGCCCATTCATTTTCACTTCTCCACCAGATGGACGGGTTAAGGCTCCTATGATGGAAAGGAGCGTGCTTTTTCCCGATCCGGAAGGTCCTAATATGGCACCGAACTCACCTGGATTTACCCTCATGGATACACGGTCCAATACCGTCAGCTTCTCATTTCCCTGTTCATATGATTTGCTCACATCATTTAACTCTAAAATGGCTGTCATCTTATTTCACACTCCCGATTGCTTGTAATGGATCCACAGTCACAATGCTTCTAAAGGATAGGAGTGAACCGATCCACGCCATCAGCAGAATTAATGCACTGTTGAATAGAATCATGGTGATCGACAATTCAAAAGGTACGCCTGCCGGAATCACTAATGTCAGTACATAGGTGACGACATTCCCTGCAACGATGCCCGCGATGGTAAGGGTGGAAATTTGCGCGAATAGTGCACGGAGAAGAATGCTCACTTTCGTCCCGATCGCTTTTAGAACACCGTATTGGTGAAGCTTTTGCAGGGTCATGACATAGAAGAAAGTGGCTAGGACAATCGCTGATATGATGAGCAGAAAGATCACCATCATATTTAGTGAGCCTTGCTCTGCAGAATATCCGGGCACATTGGATAGAATGTCTTCTTTAGACGCGATATCCATTTCTGAAGGGGTGTCTATCGTTCTTTCATTCTTAAATAGAATGGCTTGGTACGTGAGCGAGTCTCCAAAAAGATCCTCCCATGTGTCTAAAGAGGTAAAAATAGCCGGTGTGTGCCCGTAGCTGAATCGTTTTTCGGTAAATCCTTTGATCATCCACTTTTTGTCGTCGTAGGTGAATGAATCCCCAATCTCCAACCCTTCATCCTTCAAGCCCGGATCAGCAAGGACTTCGTAGGGTGCAAGCTTCGGGTTACCTGCTGTCATCGGCATAAAAGCACTATTGGGGTCAGCGGCAAATAGGCTTACATTCACGGTCTTGTCTCCCCGATTGATCTCTACCATTTTCAGACCAAGAGGAGATCCACCTTTGATAGAAGAAATATCTTGTTCTGTTAACTGTGATCGTTCAAGCTGATGTGTGTCGCCCGCTTCCACCACATAGGTGTCAGCCGGCATATTCTTTATAGCCGAAGCGTTATCCACCGATAATCCATTGGCAAGTCCTGAGATCGATAGGACCAGACTTGTGATTAAGGTGATAATGCTAATAATTAATAAAAACTTCATCTTCGCATAACGCATTTCTTTCCATGCCAGAAACAAAAAAATCACCTTCCCTTTCATTACTTCTCCTCCATGATAAAAGGGAAGTATGAATGGAAGATGAACAAGGGATTAAGGAAGAGTCACCGTAAAGGTGGTTCCTTTATTGATCCCGCTCTCAACATGGATTTCGCCATGGTGCAGGGTGATGATTTTTTTGACAATGGAAAGGCCAAGGCCGCTGCTATCTTTTTCTTTACTCCGTGAGGAATCCGCTTTGTAAAATCGTTCAAATATCTTTACCTGGTGTTCAGGAGGAATTCCGATTCCGCTGTCTTGAATAATGAATTTGAAACCCCTCTGATGTGTTTGAAGGAACAGGTTGATTTCGCCCCCTGGGGGAGTGTATTTGATACTATTGGTCAACAGGTTCTCAAATGCCTGATAGAGCAGCTCTTCGTGACCGTTATATGTCACGTCATCGGCTTCGATGGACACAGCGAGGTCTTTTCTTTCCCATAGCCATCGTGTTTGTTTCATGAGCCCATGGAGCAATTGAGTCATGTTAATGGGTTCATGTTGAATCAATCCATGATCCTTATCGAGAGAAGCGAGGGTCAGCAGTTGCTTGCTCAGCTTCGACAGCCGGGTGCTTTGTGATTCAATCACCTTTAAGTAATGTTCCCGATCCTCTTCTGACAGGGAAGGGGAGAGAAGCAGATTGGCATAGCCTTTCATCGAGGATAGAGGCGTTTGGATTTCATGTGATACATTGGAAACGAACTCCTGTCGCATATTCTCCACCTGCATCAGCTGCCGGCTCATGGATGTAAAGGACCGGGCAAGGGTACCGATTTCGTCCTTGCGGCTTTCATTCAATTGAACCGAATACTCACCGCCGGCAATTTTCTTCGTGGCATCGGTCAATTCCCGAATCGGTTTCACAAGATAGCGGGTACTGAAGAACACAATCAGCATGCTGAGTAGTATCGTAAAAAGAAGCAGGACAGATAGGAGAATATGAATTTCATTAAACTGTTGTTTCACATTGGGTCTCATGAACAGGGCATGGGGTTCTCCATTGATTTCAATGGGAACACCAATGCTGTTGGTTAATTCGTTTGAGAAAAATCCGGTCACAAATGTGGTAGAGGGATAATTCGCAATTCCATGGTAAGTGGATCCGTTCACAACACTTTCTACAATTTCTGGAGAAAGGCTCCGGTCACGGAAGTCTTCTCCGTAGAATGTTCCGGAAGCTTCACCATCGGTTACATAAAATTGATAGCTGAGCTTCGCCGTTTGATGAAAAAAAGCAGGTGCATCCATGGAAGAAGCATTATATAAACCAACGATGTCTTTCGCGATTTCAGTATTTTTATCATCATTGGCTGGCTTTAAAATATGTTGATAGTAAAGATTCGAACCGATGAAAGCAATGACACTGCTCGTCAACATGATAAGAAGGGTGACGACAACAATCCGGACATACAGCGAGCGCATTTTAAGTCACCTCCAATTTATAGCCGACTCCACGAACAGTAGTGATCAAGAAATCACCGGAATGTCTGAACCGTTCACGAAGCCTTTTAATATGGACATCAATCGTCCGGTCATCCCCTTCAAAATCCATTCCCCATACATGTTGAATGATCTCTTCCCGTGAAAAGGTTCTGTTAGGGAAGCTTGCTAAATAATATAATAGTTCAAATTCCTTAAGAGGAAGAATGATTGTCTTTGACCCGTCCTTCACTTCGTACGACCGTTTATCAAGGATCATATCATTGAGACGGATTTTCTGTGACGAGGCACGATGAAATCTCCTTAGGATCGCTTGTACACGGTAGAGAAGCTCTTCTTTTTCAAAGGGCTTGACCATATAATCATCGGTCCCGGCTTCATAGCCTTTTGCTTTATCGGTAAGACTGTCCTTGGCGGTCAAAATAATAATCGGGATATCGTAGTCCTCCCTGATTTCCTTCGCCAATTGAAAACCATCCTTATTCGGCATCATCAAATCGACAATCGCCAGATCCATCGACTGTGCTTCAAGAATGACAGAAGCTGCGTCCCCGTCTTCTGCTTCGGTAACCAAGTAGCCATTCTGCTCTAAATGAACCCGTATAAGCTTACGTAAATGGGGATCGTCATCCACGACAAGTATTGAAATCATCACTAATCCTCTTTTCCGTCACCTGTTTTTATGAATCAACTTTAGCACAACTCACGCTGCCTACACCAATTAATGACCCATTCCAGTACTGTTGGATATAATATAAATAAAAATATCTTTCTCCCATATCTTTTTCACCTATTCATCCGTTATTAGTATGAGAGGATTCAAAGGAGTGAGGACGATGCCAACGAGGTCTGGTTTAAAAAAGAATGAAGGACAGCCAAATGATGAAGTCATGGAAGAGCTTGTTCCCAAGCTCTATCGATACTGTTATTTTCTGACGAAGAGCAAATGGGACGGTGAGGACTTGGCTCAAGAGTCCTTATTTAAGGCACTGAGTCATTACCCTGCTCAACAATGGAAATCATCTTTACTCAATAAAATCGCTTATCATCTATGGGTGGATAAAGTTCGGAAGCAGAGTAAGGAATCGGTTGGGAGTGTCCCGGAAGTGAAGGCTGAAGACATTCCGAAAGAGGGAATCAGTCTTGAAACCATTGAAAAGCTTTCAAGAAAGATGACCCCCAAACAGTTAGTCACTTTTGTTTTGAAAGAGGCGTTTCAATACAAGATTTCTGAAGTGGCAGATATTCTGGGGATGACGGAAAGCGCTGTGAAAGCCTTGCTGAATCGATCGAGGGAAAAGCTGAAAAAATTCTCCGATGATGAAAGTGGGAGCGGCATTCAAACCTACTGGAATGAAGCTCTTCAGGAAGAGTTGAACGCAATTTTATACCGCAGCCTAATGGCTCAGGATCCAAGCCTCCTTTTGGCATACATTCCAATCCTGCTTGCACATGCTCCAGTCCAAGGCCGAATTGTACGAACGTCTGGCTCTCCTTCAAGCGTCCTCTCACTAGCTGCATAACGAATGAAGGAGGAAGTAAGGATGAATACCATACCTTATGTCATTGAACAGTCAAGCAAAGGGGAACGATCCTACGATATTTATTCGCGATTGTTAAAAGACCGGATCATCATGGTGAGTGATGAAGTGAATGACCAGATGGCAAACAGTATCGTCGCGCAGCTATTATTCCTGGCTGCAGACGATCCGGAGAAAGACATTTCCTTATATATCAATAGCCCCGGTGGCTCCACTTCAGCAGGGTTCGCCATCTTTGATACGATGAACTATATAAGTCCCGATGTTCGAACGATCTGTACCGGAATGGCGGCATCATTCGGAGCAATGCTGCTGCTTGCAGGCACAAAGGGAAAACGGTTTGCCTTACCAAACAGTGAAATCATGATCCACCAGCCTTTAGGCAGCGCCCGTGGGCAGGCAACAGACCTGGAGATTTCAGCGAAACGGATCCTGAAGCTAAGACAGCACATCAACGAAATCATTGCTGAAAAAACGGGCCAGCCTGTTGATAAAGTTGCCCTTGATACCGATCGTGATTATTTCATGAGTGCCTATGAGGCGAAGGAATATGGGATTATTGATGAGATTATTGAGAAGAAGTGATGGAAGTTGGAGCGGTTATTGTGGCCGTTCCTTTTTGTGTTTATGGGAGGTGGGCGATGCCAGACACATGGGTCTATAGTCGTACCTGGTACATTCGAGGGTGATTGTACCAGGTACAAACCAAACCTTATCCGATTTATCATTATCCAGGTAACGTGTAAGGCATTTCCCGCTTATATAGGAGTATGTTATTTTCACAAGTTGAAAGGCAGACTTACCAGAATTCCGATTCTTTATTTTTACCTTCTTATCTATTATCCTTAGAGAAAACAGTCTGACAAAAAAGAGGGACAATCATGAAAACAATACATAGCGATGTGATTCAATTCCGGGGATCTCATTACGATTTTGGCTTTATGCAGGGGGAAAAGATAAAGAATTCGATCACAGTGAGAAATCGGGAGAATCAGTGGAAGGTAAGAAAGCCCCGTTTCTCGATTAACATGGAGGAAGCGAAGCAGGCGATCATGAGATTTGCTCCGGGTGTATGGGATGAGCTTATCGGATTACAGGAAGCGCTCGGGTGGCCCATGGAGAAGGTGCTGCAGGAGTTTGGCGGATACCGTGTTGAACATACGAAGTCGGGCTGCTCGATTATGACGGGTGAAAATTATTTGATCCGGAATTATGATTATCATCCGAAGACGTATGAGGGAAGGTATACGTTTTACCAACCGACGGACGGGGGATATAGTATCATCGGACCGAGTCAGCGGGTGACGGGACGAATGGACGGCATGAATGAAAAAGGATTGGCGATCGGATATAACTTCATGCATCGCAAAAGTCCAGGTGATGGCTTTATTTGCTGTATGATTGGACGATTGATTCTGGAATCTTGCGGAGATGTATCGGAAGCCGTTGAGATGTTAAAAGAAATTCCACATCGTCATTCGTTTAGTTATGTAGTGTACGATACAAGTGGAGAAACATTTATTGTAGAAACATCACCACGTGGGGTAGAAGTTCGTCAGTCCAATGCATGTACGAATCATTTTGAAGTGATGACCCATGAAAATCGAAATCATCTGGTCGATTCGAAACGCCGATTGAGTATCATTCAAGATAAGCAGATTACAGATGCCCATGAAGCTTTCCGCTTAATGAACGACACGGATAAAGGCGTTTTCTCCGATTTATACGGAAGCTGGGCCGGCACCATCCATACATCGGCTTATTTTCCGAAAGAAATGAAAGCCTGGTTTGCCCTGGGGGGAGATCGGGAACCGGTTGTCTTTGATTTTGCCCAGTGGCTTGAGGGGGAAGATGCAGCCCTTGAAAGAATAACCGGAGAAGTGAATACGGATATTCCCTTTGTTCACATGGATGAAGGAGCGGATTGGTTTAGTAAATATTAGTAGAACCTCGGGAGTATTCCCAAGGTTCTTTTTTAATAGAAAGAGTGAAGAGGGTATACTTCCATTTTACTAGAAAATATTTTCTGATTTTTCCTTAATTATGGGTCTTTTAGTCGGTTTTACGTATTTTTGCAATAGTGACAAAATAGTCACATAGTTTTTGAAATTAGAATCAGTATAATAGAACTAGAAAGGTTGCTTTGCAGGAGGGATGCGAGTGAGTCAGCAGAAACGAAATTGGCTGGAAAGATTAAGAAAAATCAAAGGATATAGCCAAGAAGAGATTGCACATCTAGTTCACATCGACAGATCCTATTATTCAAAGATTGAAAATGGTGTGAGAGTACCAAGTAGGAAGCTTGCAGAAGATTTGGCCGATTTACTGAATTTTCATGTTTCCATTTTCGAATTAGAGGTTAGTCCGTTTTATTTTGCCCTGCAAGATTCCCCCATGGTTGTTGCCCATTTTGACTTAGAGCTTAGATACACATGGATTTTCAATCCCCATCCAGATTTTGATCCTATTTACGTAATTGGCAGAAAGGATGTAGAGTTGGTTGATAATGATGGGACCAGAGAGCTAACGAGAATGAAACAAGAGGTTATCAAACAATGTAAATCGATTAGAAAAAAGATTGCCTTTCCTCAATCAGGCAGTATTCAAGAGTATGATGTTACCTGCCATCCATTATTTAATGAGAAAGGTGAATTGATCGGCGGAAGCTCTGCCTCCACTCAGTTGCTAAAGGAAAATGGATCGGACTGTAGTCAAAAAATTCACTCCTGAAAGATAGTTATGATAGAGATGAGTTAGGGGGTGTCATATGGTCGATTCTGTTTTAACGAACTTATTATTAAACTTTTTATTTATTATAGTAGGGCTATTAGCCTTTGCGCTGTATTATGATTTCACAAAGAAGACCCCTTCTAAAGGTATCGTCATCTTTCTCTCAACCATTACGATTTTATTATGTGTGTTGTTTAGTCATGAGCTTACGGCTGGCGTTTACGTAGATTTAAGAAGGATCCCTTTTTTCTTAGCGAGTTTATACTTTGGGCCCTTTGTTTCTTTTGTTTTAATGATCGTCATCATTTTATTGCGATATATGTTCATCGGTAGTGGAC
Organism: Rossellomorea aquimaris; assembly: GCF_003315075.1. Classification (GTDB taxonomy): domain Bacteria; phylum Bacillota; class Bacilli; order Bacillales; family Bacillaceae_B; genus Rossellomorea; species Rossellomorea aquimaris_C. The sequence goes on along the minus strand of NZ_QNRJ01000009.1, from coordinate 101,889 downwards.
TGATCCATCTTGTCATTCTGAATTATTTTATTACGTTTTTAATTTTGGCAGCGTTTTCCAAGGGGTTTCTACGTGCTAAGAAAAAAGTGAAAATGCTTTTTACCATAGTGATCTGTTTTAGCATGACTGTATTCAATCTCGTATTTGGATATGTTTATGAAGCTGAAATTTCGAGGAATGAATACATATACCTTGTTCTCATTCCTTTGGCTGCAACCATTATCTCCGTCATGATTGCTGAGATGATTCGGAAGCTAATGATGATGAGAAGAACATTGTCACAACATGAAAAACTTCAAGTTGTAAGTCAATTAGCGGCTAGTATTTCCCATGAGGTACGAAACCCTTTAACTTCCTCCAAAGGATTCCTGCAGCTGATGCGAGAAGAAAAAGATGAAAAAATGCAAAAACAGTTCATTGATTTATCTTTGAAAGGGATTGATCAAGCTACTCACGTCATTGAAGACTATCTGACCTTTACCAACTCAACACCGGATAAAATAGAACGTATCAATGTAAAACATTCCATTGTAGACCTGATAGAGATGGTAAAGCCATTGGCTCAACACGTGTCATTTAGTTATCATCTCATTGATGATATTTATGTAGACGGTCAATCCCATAGTTTTCGGAAATGTATCGGAAATATTATGAAAAATGCCATATAGAATCCATGCCACAAGGCGGTGAACTTTCCGTAGAAATGATGGAGGACGAAAACCTGGTTATTGCCATAACTGATACAGGGTTGGGGATGACAAAGGAGCAAATCCAACGATTTGGAGAACCGTTTTTCACGACGAAGAACGAAGGAACTGGATTAGGGGTCATGGCGGCAAACATTATTGTTCAATCGATGAAGGGGAATATTCAAGTGAAAAGTGAATTGAATAGAGGCACGACGGTTTATATAGAGTTGCAAAAATCTTTAAAGATAGAGGCAGGGTAAATGTGAAAAAGAGGAATCCGGGCAGGTAAGCCGGATTCCTCTTCTTTTATTTAAACAAACTTCACGATATCCTCATAAGGTCGACGCGTTTTCGGTGCTGGATCCTTTACCCGGTAACCGAATGCCACCATGACGGAAATGCTGAAACGGCCTTCCTCCAATAAACCTTCTTCATCTAAAAGCGTATTCATCTTTTCGATGTCAAAGCCTTCGATCGGACACGAGTCGACTCCGATTTGAGCGGCTGCTGTCATCATATTTCCAAGTGCTAAATAGGTTTGTTTCCCGGCCCAGTCGTATAGGGGGCGTTCGCCTTCCAATAAATCGAAATCAACCTTTTGGAACTGCTCGATCTTTTCTAAGTATTTTGCCATATGATCTTCAGGCAGGTATTTCACGTTTTTAAAATGGTCCTGTAAGTATTGTGAATCATATTTCGTATCTTTTTTCGTTCTGGCCAGGATCACGACGAAATGACTGGCTTCAGGCAGTTTTCCGTAGGCTCCCCAAGCCGTGTTCTTGATCTTTTCTTTCAGTTCAGTGTTTTGAATCACGACGAATCTCCAAGGTTCGAATCCAAATGAACTTGGTGACATGCGCCCTGTTTCCATGATGAATCGGAAATCATCATCGGACACTTTCTTGTTTGGATCGAATTCCTTTGTTGCATGTCTGAAATGGTAAGCATCTAAAATGTCTTGCTTTAGTTGTTCTTTATTAGCCATTGAACATTCACTCCTTATCCATTGATTCAATCATGTTTAATTTACCATAAGTGAAGAGGGGAATCATGTGATGTGCCTGAACCACACTTTTTCGATTGGGATTTTTGGGAAAAGAAAATTAAGACGAGTCTCATTTTTAAGCCTGTAAAAGAGTAAAGGCGTGCCGAGGCACGCCTTTTGAATGTCTAGAATAATACATACGATACGACAATATATAAAGCGGTTATAATAAAGGATGGAGCCATATATCTCCACTTGTTCATCACGTTTGTCGGGCGAAGAAGCAAGTAGACGATGACGAGTGTCATCATTAATCCCAATCCCGCGATAAAGATATGGGAAGTGTCGACTGCTTCAAGGATGGCGCCTTTTCGGTAAAGGACATCGGTCAGGACGAGCAGTTGAATGTTAAACAGGTTGCTTCCGAGAATGGAGCCGATCGCCATATTGTAGTTCGCCAGTTTAAAAGCGGCAAGGACTGTCACGAGCTCGGGAAGGGAAGTTGAAGCAGCAATGAGAAAGCTTCCGACAAAGCTTGCGTTCATGCCCGTTGCCTTTGCCAATTGGTCACCTGCAATCGATAACACACTTCCTGACGCAAACACGACCAGTGCAGCAATGATAAAACCGATAACGGCCGTTTTGAGGGAATAGTCCTTTGTAGGTACGGATTCTCCTTCAGCATCATCGCTGGAAACGAATTTCATCGCAACGAAGTATAGAATGATAATGATGAACATCTCAATCCCAACGCCAAAAAATTCAAAGGAACCCGGCATGAAAAGGGCGAAAATGATGATCGTGAGAAACAGGAATCCAAATAGGGCAGAAGGAATATTTGCCTTCCTGTTCACCTTTTGGAACAATCTTCTTTTACGATAAATCAAATCGACCACTGCCAGGATAAAAAGATTGAACACATTACTACCGAGCATGTTTCCTACGGCAATATCAGGGTTATCGATATAAACTGCCGTTAAGCTCGTCGTTAATTCCGGGAGTGAAGTCGCTCCTGCAATGAGGAATGTCCCTACGACAGCCCCACTTAATGAAGACTTCTTACTGATGACATCTCCGAACTGATTCAGGTAAATAGCGGCCGCAACCACGACGGCGGCCGCGAGTAAAAAAACAATGTAAACCATATAATCTCCTCCAAGCCAGCGCACACCAAAAAGACCCCGGCACAAATTTTTGTACCAAGGTCTTGCGTGCTGAAGAATGAGCTAAAGCCTGATGAACCAGGTATTTTCATACCGGGATGACGATTCATCAGCCGTTTACCGGTCGCTACTCCCCTTGTTATTATTAATGTATTAGGATTTTGAAGATTTGTCAATGAAAGTGCTTATAATTATTTATGAGGGGGCCAACGTGTGAAAGAGGAAAGGGAATATCAAGTGAAACAAATCGTTGATTATGATATCAACGGAAAAATGAGAGTTGAAATACAAAAGTTATTATGTGAATGTTTTGGAGATGACTATCCTGATGATAGAATCTACTTTAAGCAGACCCCTCATTTCAGGTATCTCGTTTATAACGAAGATCAACGTTTAGTGGGGCATGTTGGGGTGGATTACCGAGTCATGAATTTGAAAGGTGAGCCTATAAATGTATTGGGGATTATCGATTTGTGCGTTTCAAAAAGTAGTCGCTCCCTGGGAATCGGATCACAGCTGCTCTTCGAATTGGAAAGGTTCTGTGATGGCCGTAACATTGATTTCCTTCTCCTATTTGCTGATGATCCATCCTTATACGAGAAAAATGGCTTCCAATCGGTGTCCAACCAGTGCACCTGGATGAAAATCAATGACCAAAACCAGACCACCAGAGGCATCGGCACCGAAACCATAAACGAACTCATGATCAAACGAGTAGGTACCAAAAAATGGTCAAGTGGCCAGCTGGACATGCTTGGTTACCTCTACTAAACTTTGAGGTCCGAGAGGGACGGACCTTCATGAAGGAGTATGTATGAAGGAAGAGAATTATGATGAATTATTAGGTGTACGAACGTGTGAGCTGCAGATGGGTTTTCATCGGTCTTTTCATTATCATCGGTATGAGCCGACTCCGTATCAAGCACTGGATGAATTATTCCGACATTATAGATTGAATGGCAGCGATCGCGTAGTTGATTTCGGATGTGGAAAAGGGCGATTGAATTTCTTTATACACCATCTATTTCAATCCACCGTAGTTGGCATTGAAATGAATGAAGAGTTTTATGAAGAAGCCGTGGCGAACCGGGAAAGCTATTTAAAAAAGGTGAAAGCCAGTGATAATCTCTACTTTTATCACTGCCTGGCAGAAGAGTATACGATCCATCCAAAGGATAACCGTTTTTACTTTTTCAATCCGTTCTCTGTTCAAATTTTCATGAGGATCATCAATAACATCCTCTTTTCAGTGGAACAATCACCACGTGATATCGAGATCGTGTTGTATTATAGCTCGGATGATTATGTGCATTATTTAGAAAATCATCCCCTTTTCGTCTTGCGGAAAGAAGTGAATTTGTCAGGGGATTATGAAAAGAATGAGTATGAGCGATTCTTGGTGTACGGGTTGATGTATTGAAGGTGGTGTCCCCTGACTGTTTTGGGTGCGCTTTTTTTTTCTGCAAAGCCAATATTTTTGATTTATCCGCTTTCATATCGGAGAATAGTGACAAGGCATGTGAAAAGGAAAAGGAGGCGGATGGAATGAGAATACTAGTTGTTGGTGCGGGTGCCGTTGGTGGTTACTTCGGAGGTAGATTGATAGAGAAAGGCGAGGATGTTACGTTTCTCGTCCGTGAGCGAAGAGAGCAGCAGTTGAAAGAGCATGGATTGCATATTGAAAGTGTACATGGTGATTTTCACTGCGAGCCGAAGACGCTGAAATCAGTTGAGAAGGCAGAGCCTTTTGACGCGATTATCCTTTCAACTAAGGCCTATCATCTCAAGGGAGCAATCGAGAGCATTCACTCCTTTGTAGGTGAAAACACGATGATACTTCCACTATTAAACGGAATGTCCCACGTAGACGATCTTATAGAAGCATTCGGGGAAGAAAGAGTGATTGGCGGTTTATGCTTTGTGGAGTCGACGCTTGACGAAACAGGGAAGATCATTCAATCAAGTCCCATTCATGATCTCGTTTTTGGAGAAAGAAGTGGTGAGCGGACGGATAGAATTGTGAAGCTTGAAGGGGCTTTTTCAGGAACGAAGGCAAACTTCCGATTATCCGACACCATCGAGCAGGAAATGTGGCATAAATATTTATTTATCACCACTCTTTCAGGTGTCACATCCCTGTACCGTGCACCGATTGGACCGATTCGGGAAATAGCAGAGGGTGCGGATATGATCAAAGGAGTCCTTTATGAAGCCGCAGCGATTATGAGAAGCTTGAAAGCACCACTTGCTGAGAAAATAGAAGAAGCTCAATACGATAAGATCAATCAAATGGGTTATAGCATGAAGTCATCCTTACAGCGGGATATGGAAAAAAATCTATCCGTGGAAGCGGATCATTTATATGGATATTTATTGAAGGCTGCTGAAGCACAGGGGATTGAAGCAAGAGAGTTGCGTTTGATTTATGGGAATTTGAAGATTTATGAGACGGCGAGTATATGAAGATGGAGGACATCTGATACCTGTTATAAGGTGTCGGGTGTTTTTTGTGGAGTGGAGTTGGAGTGAGGGACGGACCTTCATTCGCTCCACCCGAAACCAAAATTGAAGATTCCCCACTTCTTGGATATATTATCGAGTTTGACCAGTTTATTATCGACATACGATATGCCACAGCGGGTCCGGTTTCCAACTTCTTTTCAAAACGGCCTAAACCCATCCCACACCAAATTTCACCACAATCCCCACATCTTTCACCCGGACGAGCATACCATGATACAAAGACCCTTTTTCGAAAGGATACCAGGCCCATGATTCCAGTTAAAACAAAGGTTGCCGCCTCATTATATGCTACGATGTCAATCAGCTTCTGGGGCATCTCATTTGTATCAACTAAAGCAGTGTTGGACACCCTTGATCCTTATACACTGCTCGTTCTCCGGTTTGCGATTGGAGCTCTGTTCCTGCTCATGCTCTTACTTTTAAAAAGATATCGCCTCATCATTCCGCTAAAGTTTATCCCGCATCTGATCGTGCTGGGGGTACTTGGGGTCTTCATTCACCAGGTGATCCAGGCGACGGCCCTCCTTACAATCGATGCATCATCAGCAGGCTGGATGATTTCATTTTCTCCCGTTTTCACCGTAATCCTCTCCATGATTTTTTTACATGAAAAAATGACGGTTCCAAAAGCGCTGGGCATGATCATTGCTATTACTGGTGTGCTGATGGTAACGACAGCGAGGAGCGGTCAGTCCATCGGGTTTGCTGTCAACATTGGTTATATCCTGATGATTCTCAGTACATTGAATTGGGCCATCTACTCAGTGCTGCTGAAGAAACTCCGTATCGAGCTGCCATCTCTCGTCATCACTTTTTATATGAGCCTGCTGGGGTTCAGCTTAACCATCCCTTTTCTCATCCGAAACCGCGGCTGGGAAGGCATTCCTCTTCTATCCAATGTGGAATGGGCCCACTTGATGTTCCTCGGTGTGTTTGTCTCAGGTATTGCGTACTGGTATTGGGGGAAGGCACTTGAGGTATTGGATGCGTCAAAGGTGTCGATGTTTCTGTATTTAGAGCCTGTTACTACACTCATTGCCGCGATCCTTCTCCTGCACGAGAAAATTTTCTTCATAAGCATCATGGGTGGAATCATAATTATAATAGGAGTTGTGATTGTAAATGGCCAGATGATTTCTGTTTTCCATCGGTTTCTGTGGAGGAAACGATAACATAGGGAGGAATCGCGGTGAACTTAAGGGAACGGATAAAGGATAGATTGGATGAATTGACCCACCCTTCAACGAAAGAACTTAAAGAAGTCTTGCAGTCTCTAAACTTAAGTCTCGATGATTTACAGCCATACTTACAGTCTCCGGAAGGAAAGCCCTATTATCGAAAGCTCCTTTATCAAAATGAAGAAGCAGAGCTCCTCGTGATGAATTGGTCCGATATCGAATGTGCCCCACATGATCATGGGAACTCTAAGGGATGGATCCAAGTCATGAACGGGACTACAGTCAATACAATCTTTGAAGTAAAAGAAAACAAGCTTCCACAGGAGATATTCCATCGCGAATATAGGGAGGGTTCTTTCTTTTTTGCACCGAAAAAGGGTGTTCACAAAATGAAGAAGGAGAGTGGGGAAGATTTGGTGACCCTCCATCTCTATTCTCCGCCGATTCAGGGTATGATGGTGTACGACTTGGAAAAATGTGCGGCCTGTGTGGTATCGGAAAAATGCGGGGCATGGTGGCCGGATCATATCAGGCAAAAAATAAAGGAATTGCAATTAAAATAGAAAAAGCGTTTCTCCATGGCGGAGAAACGCTTTTTCTATCATTATTATAGAAAGGGATTGACCGTGTGGTGCACCACATAGTATATGATTTAAGTGTGAGGTGGAAAGAATGTACAAGGTGAGCGAGTTTTCCAAGATGACAGGACTGAGTAAGGAAACACTGCGTTACTACGCAGAGATCAAATTGCTGGAACCTGTGTATATCGATCCTGCAAACAACTATCGCTATTATGATAATGGATCCTATCTAGTGGGGCGATTATTGGTCTACTTAAGAAGGTTTAACTTTTCCATTCAAGAAATGTTAACCGTCGTAAATGACGAATCCTTTGAGAATCTGGAACAATTGATCCGGGCCAAGAAACGGGATTTAGAAGCGGAAATAGGGCGCATACAAACAGTAATCGAAGAAATGGATGATTTCTTCGAGATGGGAACAGGAGAGGATATGAATGATTAAATGGCATGAAGAACGGATCATTCCAGTCAATATTGAAACAATTTGGCATTTGTTTGAGATTGAGAACATTCAACGAATTATGCCGAACGTGGTTGAAAACAAGGTACTCGAGCAAAAGGAAGGCGTGGTAGGGTCCACCTACCAACAGAAATACAAAGAGGGGAAAAGAATCGAGACGTATATTGTAGAAGACCTCGAGTATGAGAACACCCCTGAGAGAAAGCACAATAAAATTGGCTTCACACTTGCCAAAGCCTTTGAAATCGAAGCGGAATTCACCCTTCACAAAATAGACGACGGCGAAACCAGATTCATCTATAAAGGGGAAAACAGAGGAGTGAACTTCCTGGGGAAAGTCTTAATAAAACTGGGCGGAGAAAAAAACAACAACAAAGTCGTCACCGATTTCATGGACCTTGTGGAAATGGAAGCATTGAAAGAAGCGAATAAGTAGAGAAGAAGAGGGACGGACCTCCACGAAACGCGGAGGTCCGTCCCTCTTCTTTTGGTTTGAATTTTCATATCGGAGGGAAAAGAAGAAAGGTTTCAGCAGCTGAATTTCAGGGTATGAAAAAATTTTTTTAATTAAAATTCTGCATGAAAATTCATGTTGGAATTTGGTGAAAAATGTTCCAGTGAGCGGTTTTTTGTAAGCGATTTCTTTATGATTGCATCAAGCTTTAAAAGATTCTGAATATTGAGTGAAAATAAACATTTATATATCAACGTTCGATCAGTCCATTACATATATATTTGGAAAAACCACATTTTTTCCGTTAACTTAATTTTTCGTTTTTTCTAAATTTCATGATATACTAACGAAAATTAAGAAAATTTAATTAACCGGTTAATTATTCAAACAATATACAAGTTTAGTAGAGGAGGACATTGGATGAAAACGAATCTTCCTGTAGCGCAAGGCATGTATGATCCTGCGCAAGAACATGAAGCATGTGGAATTGGAATGATTGCAAATATTGATGGGACGAAGAGTCACAGCATCGTTCAAAATGCCATTAATATTCTATGTAACTTAGAGCACCGCGGAGGACAATCAGCAGATACAAGTACTGGTGACGGTGCAGGTATCCTCACTCAAATCCCTCATCATTTCTTCAAAAAGCAATGTGAGAAAGAAGACATCATCCTTCCGAGAAAAGGTGAATATGGAATCGGAATGGTGTTCCTTCCTGAAAATTATGAGAAGCGCATGAAGAGCAAAGAAATCTTCGAACGCATCATTGAAGAAGAAGGTCAGAAGACTCTTGGCTGGAGACCTGTTCCCCTCAATGATTCCTTTGTCGGAAAAGTGGCTTCCAAGTCGAAGCCGTTCATCCGTCAGGTATTCATCGGCGTATCGGATGATATACAGTCCCGGATGGATTTCGAACGCAAGTTATACGTGATCCGGAAACGAATCGAAAAAGAAGTGGCAACTGTTGAGGGACAAGAAGATGTCTATCTTTGTAGTTTGTCGTCCACGACCATCGTTTACAAAGGGATGCTCATCCCGGAACAGCTCGATTCTTTTTATATTGACCTCAACCACCCTGAGTTCCGATCAGCTTTAGCCCTTGTACATTCCCGATTTAGTACAAACACTTTCCCAAGCTGGCAGAGATCTCATCCAAACCGATATACGATTCATAATGGAGAATTCAATACATTAAGAGGTAATGTGAACTGGATGCGCGCACGTGAGAAGCTGTGCCAATCAAGTGCATTCAAAGAAGAAGATCTGGAAAAAATCCTTCCTGTTATTGATGAGACAGGCAGTGATTCCTCTATGTTTGATAACTGCTTTGAATTCCTTCATTTATCTGGAAGATCTCTTGCCCACACCGCCATGATGATGGTACCGGAGCCTTGGGAAAACGATGACACGATCCACCCGAAGAAAAAGGACTTCTACGAATATCATAGCTGTTTGATGGAGCCTTGGGATGGACCGGCAGCCCTTGTGTTTACGGATGGAAAACAGATTGGAGCCTGTCTGGACCGAAATGGACTACGCCCGGCACGTTACTATGTGACAAAGGGCGGCATGATCGTTCTTGGTTCTGAAGTAGGGGCCCTGGATATTTTTGCTGATGATATTGTGTATAAAGATCGATTACAGCCAGGGAAAATGCTGCTTGTAGATCTCGAAAAAGGAAGAATCATTCCTGATGAAGAAATCAAGCTGCGCGTTGCTTCCGAGCAACCGTACAGACATTGGCTGGATAATAATAAATTTGAACTTGAAGATCTACCTGAAACGACGCATGGACCGGTTCAACTGAATTCAGAAGAAGTACGTTTGCAGCAACAGGCTTTTGGCTACACAAATGAGGAGTTGAACAAAATCATCAAGCCAATGGTGACGGACGGCAAAGATCCCGTTGGTTCCATGGGATATGATTCACCTCTGGCCGTGTTATCGAAAAAGCCACAGCTTCTTTATAACTACTTCAAACAGCTTTTTGCCCAAGTAACAAACCCACCGATCGATGCGATCCGAGAACAGATCATTACATCTGTAGGAACAACGATTGGAGCAGAAGGAAACCTGGTTGACCCGGGTCCTGAAAGCTGCAGGCATATCCATTTAAAGTCACCGATTATAACCGGAGAAGAGCTTGAAAAGCTTCGTCATCAAAACGAAAAGGGCTTTAAAGCCGTTACTTTATCCATTTTATTTGATGTAACCGATGAAGAAGATCAGCTTGAAAGCACGCTGGATGTTTTGTATGAAAAAGCTGACCGGGCCGTTGAAGACGGTGCGACACTCCTGATTTTATCTGACCGTGGAGTTGTGAAGGATAAGGCAGCCATTCCAGCACTCCTTGCCGTTTCAGGGCTGCATCATCACTTGATTCGCCAGGGAACGCGTACGACTGTCAGCATCCTTTTAGAATCAGGGGAACCAAGAGAGGTTCACCATTTCGCAACCCTGCTTGGCTATGGTGCAGAAGCAATCAATCCGTATTTAGCCTATGAAACACTGCGCGATCTGATCGATAAGGGCGAGCTGCAGGATACCACTTACGAACAAGCGGTGCAAAGCTTTGTGAAATCAGGGACAGACGGTGTCATCAAGGTTTTATCTAAAATGGGGATCTCTACGATTCAAAGCTACCGTGGAGCCCAGATTTTTGAAGCGGTAGGCATTCATAAAGAAGTGATTGATAAATATTTCACCCGTACAGCGTCGAGACTCGGCGGGATAGGGATGGATATCATCGAAAAAGAAGTGCTCTTAAGGCACCGAAAAGCGTTCAATGAGCGAAAAGACAATCAACAAACATTGGATTCCGGAGATGAATTCCAATACCGGAAAAATGGAGAAGATCATGCGTACAATCCAAGTACGATTCACACTCTTCAACATGCATGCCGTACGGATAATTATGAGTTATTCAAGAAATATTCCAACATGCTTACAGACGAAAAGCAGAATCTGCAATCTCTTCGCGGACTTCTTTCGTTTAAAGAAACGAAGCCTATCCCGATTGAAGAGGTTGAATCAGTGGAAGAAATCTGCCGCCGATTCAAGACTGGTGCCATGTCATTCGGATCCATCAGTCAGGAAGCCCATGAAGCTTTAGCGATTGCCATGAATAAAATTGGCGGACGGAGCAACTCAGGGGAAGGTGGGGAACATCCAAGCCGCTTCACCCCGGATGAAAATGGGGATTCAAGACGCAGCTCGATCAAACAAGTAGCGTCCGGACGATTCGGTGTAACAAGCCATTACCTGGTAAATGCGGACGAAATTCAAATCAAAGTGGCACAAGGAGCGAAACCTGGTGAAGGTGGACATCTCCCTGGCAAAAAAGTTTATCCTTGGGTTGCTGAAGTGCGGGGATCTACTCCTGGAGTGGAATTGATTTCACCACCGCCTCATCATGATATCTATTCGATTGAAGACCTTGCCGAGCTGATTTATAACCTGAAGAATGCAAACCCGCAGGCCCGCATCAGCGTGAAGCTGGTATCAGCTGTCGGTGTTGGGACGATCGCTGCAGGTGTGGCAAAAGGCCGGGCGGATGTTGTGTTAATCAGTGGATATGACGGAGGAACGGGTGCAGCACCGAGAACGAGTCTGAAACATACAGGATTGCCGTGGGAAATCGGTCTTGCCGAAGCTCATCAGACCCTGTTGCTGAATCGTCTTCGTGACCGGATTGTCGTCGAGACTGATGGGAAAATGATGACGGGCCGGGATGTTGTGGTTGCATCGCTTCTAGGAGCAGAAGAGTATGGATTCTCGACTGCGCCGCTCGTTGTTCTTGGATGCGTCATGATGCGTGTTTGTCATTTAAATACATGTCCAGTCGGTATTGCGACACAAGACCCTGAATTACGTAAAAAATATACAGGTGACCCTGAACATGTAGCGAACTTCATGCGATTTGTTGCCCAGGAAACAAGAGAGCTAATGGCTCAACTTGGTTTCAGAACGATCAATGAAATGATTGGCAGAACCGATATCCTTGAAGCAAACGAAGCCATTGATCATTGGAAAGGGAAAGGGATCGACCTCTCTGCTCTTCTGCATCAGCCGGATGTGCCTGAAAAGGTGGGCCGCTATGCGACAAGAAAACAGGATCACGAACTTGAGAAGACACTCGATTATCAAGAGCTGATCCCTCGCTGCCGCCAAGCGATTGAAACGGGAGAACCTGTAGAATGGACGACAGCGATTCGAAACATTCACCGTGTAACCGGCACGATGCTTGGAAGCGAAATTACAAAACGTTACGGGGCAGAAGGCCTACCGGAAGATACCATTCGCTTGACGTTTAAAGGATCAGCAGGACAAAGCTTCGGTGCCTTTATTCCAAAGGGTCTGACGCTGAGACTTGTGGGAGATTCCAATGACTTCGTAGGAAAAGGTTTATCAGGCGGGAGAATCATCGTTCATCCTGATCCAACCGCTACGTTCATCCCAGAACGAAACACGATCATCGGTAACGTTTCCTTCTACGGGGCGTCTGGTGGAGAAGCATATATTTATGGAGTGGCCGGCGAGCGCTTCTGTGTCCGTAACAGTGGAGCGCAGGTAGTTGTTGAAAGCGTCGGGGATCACGGATGTGAATATATGACAGGTGGAAAAGTGGTTGTACTCGGACTTACAGGCCGAAACTTTGCCGCAGGTATGTCAGGTGGAGTCGCCTATGTACTGGATGAGGATGAAAACTTCAGATCGAGATGTAACCAGGAGCTTGTCCTCGTTCAACCATTATTTGACCCGGAAGAAATGAAAGATGTATACGACATGATCGAGAAATACGTTCATTATACATCCAGCAACAATGGGAAGAAAATATTAGCGAATTGGGATTCCTACGTGTCAAAATTTGTACGCGTGATTCCGAAATCGTACCTCAAGATGAGAGAACGGATCAGTGAGCTTGAGAATAGTGGATTAGAGAAATTCGATGCTGAAATGGCAGCATTTGAAGAAGGTACAAAAGAAGAGAAAAAAGTGTTAGAACCAGCGAAATAAAGAGGGAGGGGGATATTATGGGAAAACCAACTGGGTTCATGGAATATAAAAGACATACTTTAGATGAACGCCATCCGGCTGAAAGAACGAAGGATTGGAACGATTACACCTCTCCTCTTTCGGAAGAAGAAGTCAAAAAACAAGGGGCACGCTGTATGGACTGCGGCGTTCCCACTTGTCAGTCCGGGATGGAAATCAACGGAGCAACAACGGGTTGCCCCGTGTATCACTTAATACCGGAATGGAACGACCTGGTGTATCAGGGTCAATGGAAAGAAGCCCTTAAGCGCGAGCATCAGATGAACAACTTCCCGGAATTTACAGGTTTTGCTTGTCCGGCACCGTGTGAAGGAGCATGTGTACTCGGAATCAATGAGCCGCCTGTAGCAATCAGAACCGTGGAACGCTCGATTATTGAAAAAGGGTTTGAAGAAGGCTGGGTCATTCCAGAACCACCCGAACACCGTACCGGTAAACGAGTGGCGGTCGTAGGTTCAGGTCCTGCAGGATTAGCCTCTGCTGCTCAATTGAATAAAGCTGGCCACCTTGTGACTGTTTTTGAAAAAAATGATCGTGTAGGCGGGCTATTAACATATGGTATTCCAGAAATGAAGTTGCCTTATTCAGTCGTTAAGCGCCGCGTTGATATTTTAGAGGGAGAGGGCATTGAATTCGTTACGAATACCGAGGTCGGAAAAGACTACACAGTCGAAAACCTGCGTGAAAACTTTGATGCAGTAATACTTTGCGGAGGAGCGGCCGTTCATCGTGACATCCAAGTGGATGGACGAGATCTGAAAGGCGTTCACTACGCAATGGATTTCCTTCACTCCAATACAAAAAGTTTATTGGATTCCAACCTGGAAGACGGGAATTATATTTCTGCTGAAGGGAAAAACGTCATCGTCATCGGTGGTGGAGATACAGGTACAGACTGTTTAGCCACTTCTGTAAGACATAACTGTAAAAGCCTCACTCAGTTTGATATCTACGATAAAAAGGGTGCCATGCGGGATGAAGTCGGCAATCCATGGCCGCAATACCCGGTCATTCACCGGGTGGAGTACGGTCAAAAAGAAGCAGCTGAAGTGCTTGGAGAAGATCCACGTGCGTACGCTGTCATGACCAAGAAGTTTGTCGGTGACGAGCATGGTCATATCAAAGAGGTTCATACGATTAATGTAAAGCTTCGTTATGACGAAGATGGAAACAAAATCCGCGATGAAATTCCTGGAACGGAAAAAGTATGGCCGGCAGATCTTGTTCTTCTGGCAATCGGATTCAGTGGGCCGGAACAAGACCTGATCAAGGAACTTGAAGTCGAAACAAACAGCAATTCCACCGTTAAAGCAGAGTACGGCCAATACCTGACCAACGTCGATGGAGTCTTCGCCGCAGGAGACATGCGAAGGGGCCAAAGCCTCATCGTCTGGGCCATCAACGAAGGCCGTGAAGCAGCACGCGAATGCGACCGCTACCTCATGGGTGGAACTGAATTACCTTAATAGAGGGACGGACCTCCGTCGGGCTTGATGCCTGACGGGTTTTTTTGCGTGTTTAAAGAGGGACGGACCTCGCTCACGACCCATCCACCACTTCCAATCCTCATAACTACACTAGTCTAGTTCTTCAATCGAACGCCAAGGTCCGTCCCTCAAAGCGTGACGGGGGTTTTTCTTTGTTTTTTGATTGTATGTAGTGAATTACGGTAGGGATGGTTGTTTGGAGCTGAATATTCCTCCACATTCACTTCTAAACAGGTTGGAGCCGGAATATTTTTTATGGGAGAGGTTCTGTCCTATTTTCTGGACAAAGCATCTTGAAGTGAAAAATGGACTGATAGGGGGAAAACAAAATGATGAAATATCTTCAGCGTATTGGTCGTTCGTTGATGCTGCCGGTTGCCGTTTTGCCGGCTGCTGCGATTCTGATGGGGATTGGGTATTGGATCGATCCGACTGGCTGGGGCGCGGATAGTCCGATTGCCGCTTTCTTAATTAAGGCGGGCGCTTCGATCATTGATAATATGTCGATTCTATTTGCAGTCGGTGTAGCACTGGGCATGGCCAAAACGAAGGATGGTTCTGCAGCACTGAGCGGATTGGTCGCTTATCTCGTGATTACGACACTCCTTTCAACGGATTCAGTGGCTCTGCTTCAAGGAGTCGATGCCGCGGCGGTCAATCCGGCATTTGAGAAAATCGGGAATCAGTTTGTCGGGATACTGTCAGGGATAGTGGCCGCGAGTATGTACAATCGATTCAGTCACGTGAAGCTTCCGGATGCCCTTGCCTTTTTTAGCGGAAAACGATTGGTTCCGATTATGTCGGCGGTTGCCATGTTGGTAGTATCAGGCGTGATGCTGTTCATTTGGCCGGTCATCTACACGGCTCTGGTTTCATTCGGGAAAGAAATAAGTGGATTAAGCTTCACGGGTGCGGGTTTATATGGATTCTTTAATCGATTATTAATTCCTACTGGATTGCATCATGCCTTGAATTCCGTGTTCTGGTTCGACGTTGCCGGTATAAATGATATCGGGAACTTCTGGTCGGGTAAGGGTGAAAAAGGTGTGACGGGTATGTATCAGGCTGGGTTCTTCCCGGTTATGATGTTTGGTCTTCCTGCAGCGGGGCTTGCCATCTATCATGCTGCAAAGCCAAGTAAGAAGAAGCAGGTGGCGTCACTTATGCTGGCAGCCGGTTTTGCTTCCTTTTTCACTGGAGTGACAGAGCCCCTGGAGTTTGCCTTCATGTTTGTGGCACCTGCCCTTTATGTAGCACATGCTGTGTTGACAGGATTATCCCTGGCCATTGCTTCCTTCTTTCAATGGACGGCCGGGTTCGGCTTCAGCGCAGGGTTCGTCGATTTTGTCCTGAGCTCAAGGCTCCCGCTAGCGAATCTTCCGTACATGCTGCTCATACAAGGTGTTGTATTTGCCCTTCTTTACTATTTCTTGTTCCGTTTCATGATCGCGAAATTCAATCTTATGACTCCGGGGCGTGAAGAGGATAACGATGATGCAGTAGTGGAGAGTGCATCCGTGCATACTCAAAGCGATAAGTTTGCTGTGATGGCATCGGAAATCTATGCAGGACTCGGCGGGGATGAAAATGTAACATCCGTTGATAACTGTATAACAAGATTGAGAGTGGAAGTGAAGGACATGGATGCCGTGGATCAGGCGCGAATCAAAGCGACAGGTGTTCCGGGTATTCATGTGGTTGGGGAAAATAGCATTCAAGTGATCGTCGGTACGTCGGTGCAGTTTGTGGCTGATGAGATTGAGAGGATTCGAGGGTAGGGATTGTATCATGTGAAAGGCTGGCAAAATGCGTCGGATTCTGCAGAATGGCAGATAAAAGATGATTGTGGCAGATATATTTCTCAAAAGGCAGATAAACGAAAACAAGAGCCTTCCACCCCAACTCCCGCACCATGAGTTGGGGTCTCTTTTTCTCCCAAACTGCAAAAATCTCTCGAATAGTCTATACTTTACCCTATAGAATTCTTTCCCAGAAAGGTTTTTACCATGAAGAAACTTAAAGAAATGGATCTTTATCAACCGATCCAAAAACATTTTCATAAACAGGGTTACCAGGTGAACGGTGAAGTGAACGATTGTGATGTAACTGCCTTTAAAGAAGACGAACTTGTGATTGTAGAATTGAAGCTGTCATTGAATGTCGAGCTTCTTATTCAAGCGACAAAGCGGCAGAGACTCACAGATCTTGTGTACATTGCGATCCCTAAACCAAAGCGTCCCCGGTCAAAGCGATGGAATGATGTCTGCCACTTGGTCCGCAGATTAGAGCTCGGTCTGATTACCGTTTCGTTTACAACGAAAACACCGAAGCTTGATTTTGTCATCCATCCGGAAGCCTTTGACCGGAGTATGAGTATGAAGAACAGTAAACGAAAACGTGCGGCTCTTGTCAAAGAAATCGAAGGGCGCAGTGCAGATTATAATGTAGGCGGAAGCAATAAAACGAAAATCATGACGGCTTACAAGGAAAACTGCATTCAGATTGCCTGTTACCTGGAAAGACACGGGCCCATGTCTCCGAGGAACTTAGCTAAGTTGGGCACTGGTGCGAAAACTCCATCCATTCTTCAGAAGAATTATTACCGGTGGTTTGAGCGGGTGAAAAGGGGAGTTTACCAGATAACGGAGCAAGGAAAAAAAGAGCTTGAGAAGTATCCCGAACTTGTAAGCTATTACTCAAAGAAAATAGAAGAACAATAGGAAGAGCCTGCCTCCGCAACCGGAGAGGAGGCTCTTCTTTGCATCTCACTACTAGTACCCGCATTCTTTACATATACATTACATCAGAGCAGATATCGGGAGGATAAATGTATGAGAAAGAAGATTGAGAACACGATTCATAAAATGGTGAGTGATCTTCAGCATAAACAGAATGCAGACGGAAGCTGGTCCTTCTGCTTTGAAAATAGCGTGATGACCGATGCGTATATGATCATTCTTCTACGTTCCCTAGAGATGGATGATGAAGAGCTTGTGGGACGGCTGGTGAAACGCCTTTGGAAAGTGCAAACAAGGGAAGGGACATGGAAGCTTTTTGAGGATGAGAAGGAAGGAAATCTGTCTTCAACAATTGATGCTTACTTTGCCCTATTGTTTAGTGGATTGGTGGAGAAGGAGGATGAGAGACTGGAGAAAGCCAAACGTTTTATTGAGAAAAATGGTGGCTTTCACGAGGCGCATTCGATCACGAAATGTATGCTTGCCATTCATGGACAATATGATTGGAGGCATTTGCTTCCGATACCCATCGAGTTTTTAATGATTCCGAAGCAATTCCCCTTGAATTTCTGGGATTTCAGCAGCTATGCGCGAGCTCATTTGGCACCACTGCTGCTGCTGAAAGATCAGCGGTTCTCGTTAAAATCAAACAGCACACCACAAATACAGCACCTGTCCCGCGCACCGCATGAAGTAAGATACAGTGAAAGGGAGTTGAAATTATTTTCGAAAATCAACGAAGGCTTACAGTCCTTAATAAGTATTCCGTCTCATCTGCATCAACAGGCCAGGCAATTCGCCCAGCAGTATATGCTGCAAAGAATAGAACCGGATGGGACGTATCTTAGTTATTTCAGTACAACGTTTTATATGATTTATGCACTGCTTGCTTTGGGATACAAAAAGAGTGACCCTATAATCGTAAAGGCAATGAGTGAATTAAAAGAGATGGCGTGTGAAACAAAGGAAGGCATTCATATTCAAAATTCTCCCTCAACCGTGTGGGACACAGCCTTGATCGGCTATGCCCTTCAGGAGGCGAGGGTGGATGCACAAGACCGCTCCATAGAGAAAGCGGTGGAATACCTTCTAAAGAAACAACATTTTAGGTATGGAGATTGGGCGATGGAGAGCGTTGTGAAGCCTGGGGGATGGGGCTTTTCAAAGAGCAACAGCATTCACCCTGATGTGGATGATACGACGGCTGCGCTCAGGGCGATTACGTACTCAGCTGCAGAGAATCCACTTGTGAGGCAATCGTGGGACCGGGGACTCGAATGGACACTTGGGATGCAAAATCGTGATGGGGGATGGCCGGCTTTTGAAAAAAACAAAACCAAAGATATCCTTACTTCATTTCCAATGGACGGGGCAGAGGCAGCGGCAATCGATCCTTCCACCCCTGATCTAACAGGAAGAACATTGGAATTCCTGGGCAGCCGGGCAGGAATGACCAAGGATCATCCACAGGTGAAAAGAGGGGTTCAATGGCTGAAGCTGATGCAAAGGGACGATGGATCCTGGTACGGGCGCTGGGGCGTCTGCTATATCTATGGAACGTGGGCGGCCATCACAGGGATGAAAGCAACGGGAGTACCTTCTTCTGATAAACATATCCAAAGAGCTAAAGCATGGCTGGAAAGCATTCAACACAAAGACGGTGGCTGGGGAGAATCCTGTTACAGTGATCAGGAGAAGAAATACATGCCTCTCTCTTTCAGTACCCCTTCACAAACAGCATGGGCACTGGAATCTCTCATCTGTATCGAAGACAAACCCACCCCTGCTATTGACCTGGGCATCATGGCGCTTCTCGAATTCATGAACGGAGAAGAGGATGACTCTTCCAACACGTACCCCACAGGAGTCGGTCTTCCAGGAAACTTCTATATACATTACCATAGCTACAGGTCGATTTGGCCCCTGATCACACTCAGCCGGTACAAGGAGAAATACGGGTGAGGGACGGACCTCTTGAGGTCCGTCCCTCCATGGGATAAAATAAAAGTAAGAATTTTCGGACAAAGGTGTGGTTGTATGGTGAGAGTGGATTCGTTTCCTTATCCCTTTAAGGGTGATGTGTATCGGTACTCGAATAATTCGGTTCCTTTGGAGGAACAGAGCAGTGTGGAGGTTACATCGTCTTATCAAGAAGAAGTCAGGCTTAAACGGGAACTGCTTACGCAGCATCCCGAGCGGTGCTTTCAGTCCCGGCGGCATACCTTGAAAGCTCAATGGGAAATAACAGAGGTGGTCATTCAACATCTCACTACGTATTATCCTCAACAGTTTTCCCTTGAAAAAAATGAAGGGAAATGGACATTCCGCAATCACATTCTAAATGAACAACAAACTTTTATACTCGGGGATGAATCCACTTTATCCATGGAGCCACTCGATTTTATCGGTCGGCATGTGCAAGAGGACATGATTTTGATGATGCAGCGGGACGGGGATTTATATTTGGATGCGGGGCAGCTTTGTTTTCCTGCCAATTGGTCCCTTGCTTTTAATGCAGGAATGAATTTTAAGGAAATTCATAAGCCGATCCCGGGATTTAAGGAAGAGGGATTAGATCAGCGAATTCTGACGTTTTTAATGCGTATGGAAGCAGGGGACCCTTGGGTCAGGCGGAACTGGTCGTTAATGGCGGGGGATCGCTTGGATACTTCACTTGAAACCTTCAATCAGTGGGGGAAGGATAGAAGGGCAGTTACGGGAGAAAATGTAGGCGGATTCGTTCATTTGAGGGTAGAGGTGCAGAAACTGTTCCGTTTACCGGGCTCGAACGGATTACTATTCACGATTCATACCCACCTTCTCTCACTGGAAAAGTTCACTCGAAATCCGGTGTGGACCGAAGAGTTTTTTCAAATCCTGCAGGAGCTTCCTCCACATATCTCCGATTACAAAGGGCTTTCCCTTTTTAAAGAAGAGGTTGTCGAATTTTTGAATGATAAGCGGGTGATGAAATGAAGACCGAGAAACAGCCAGTGTTCGTCACGAGCAAACGAAAGTATTTATTTTGTGGTGATAATAAGGGGTTGGAGCGACTGACTCCCATCATCAAAAAAGTGATGAAGGAGAATATCTCCTTTGAAGTGGTGTATCTTGGTGAAAAGGAAGAAACCGATATTTCACTGTGGTTGAAACATCAGAGGATGGGCAGTTTTCTATATGTAGCAATGGAGTGGAGTAAGCTCGAAGATGTCAAACACCTGGCTGTGGAATGTGGTTTTTCTGAAGAGGAAGCGCAGTTTATTGGTCATGGTGTCAGAATGATCGATGTATTCTGTTGCAAATGCCATCAGAAAACAAAGATGAGTAGCGAGGATTTGGGTAAACTCCCGACGACCTGTTTCCATTGTCACTTAAAGCTGTCCGTTTCCGATCATTACTCTCCATTACGAGAGTCATACCTCGGTTACGCTACCTTGGAAACGGGGAGTGATCATAGGTGAATCTACATAAAACCATCCCCGTCCAAGTCAGGTCCATTCATCAGGAAACCCCTCATGTTAAAAGGTATACGCTTGTTCATAAACATAACGAGCCCCTTCCTTATTTTAGCGGGGGATCCCATATCACTACATATGTTGAGGAGGATGGACAAACCATTGCCAGGTCGTATTCCTTAACGAATCCACCTGGTCGAACAGCCGCCTATCAAATCGCCATCCTTCTAAATGAATCTTCCCAGGGAGGATCTCTGTATTGGCATGAACGGATGAAGGTGGGGGATACCTTACGAGTGGGATATCCACAAAATCATTTCCCACTGAGCTTTAAAGCAAAACATCATGTATTCTATGCCGCGGGAATCGGTATTACCCCTTACATGTCCATGATGGCAGAGCTTAAGGAGGAGGGACGGACCTTCGAACTCCATTATGCAGTGAAATCGAGAGAGGCTTGCCCTTTTTACTCCTTTCTATCGGAAACCTATCCTGAGCAGACTCACTTTTATTTTTCAAAAGAAAAGAGATTAACAGATGCAAGTCTTTGGGAACACAGAGTGGGAACCCACGTATACTTCTGTGGGCCCCCTTCATTTATCGAAGAGTTTACGAGGAGTGCCCTTGAGAACGGATATCCTTCATCGAGTATTCATTACGAGCGATTCACCCATCCACGGTCATTAATACGCAGAAGATTTCAAGTGGAATTAACGAATGGTCAAATCGTTCCTGTTTCAGAAAAAGAGACTTTGTTAGAGGCACTGCTTAAGTCAGGGATCAAGGCTCCCTATTCCTGCCGGGCTGGCCGGTGCGGAACGTGTGAATTAAAAGTATTAGAGGGGAAAGTGGATCATGCTGATTCCTTTTTGAGTGAGGAAGAACGGAATGGACATCGTTCCATTTTGTCATGTGTATCCCGTGCACAGTCTGGGAAGTTGCGAATTCAGTTGTGACAATGTCATACGTGGAGTCGTTTACGATCATGATAAAGAGCAGTACCAGACGTTAGGAAGAACCCACGTGGTCATTTTAGTCACACATAAAGATACAGCATATGTAATTGATACGGGGTTTGGAGGAAATCTCCCGTTAAAACCAGTACCATTATCGGGAGAAGCGGTCGTTACTTCAAATGGGGAGTTTAGAGTTAAAGAGGCCGACAGTCCCCATGGAGATTATATTTTTGAAATGAAATTAAAGCATAAGCATTCGGAATGGAGAACCGGATATGCTTTCGATTCGGGGGACCCCATAAAGGATGTCACTCAATTGAATGACATTCAAACAATTATTTCCACACATTCAGGTTCCCCTTTTAACAAGCATCCATTGCTGACAAAACGGACTGATAACGGAAATGTAACGTTAACCGATACGTCCTTTACACAATGGAAGGATGGAGAGATGGAGAAAGAGGAAATCGATCATGAAAGATATCAAAAACTACTGAACATCTGGTTTGAATAATGAGCATAAAAAAAGACTCAGAAAAAATCTGAGTCAATATCTTTACTTGCCGAGTATTTCCATAACGCCTTTATATATAAGGAAAAGAGAGAATATGAGAATTGCCAATATGCCAATGATGTTCGTTACCGGGGCAATGCTCGCTAAAAAAGTACCTGCTAAAGGAGCTTTCAACAATGCAAATCCTGATAAAATACCTGCTACTAATAAAAGGATAAAACGATCCATTCTGTCATGCCTCCTCTCAGGATAGTATATGTCGGAGGGAAGGGAAGTTGAACCCAAGATTATCGGTTTTACTTACTAACAATGGACTATTTACACAGGCATTATGGAGACGATTTGTTGAATCCTTACGAAAAAGACAGAGTCACCAGCTTTTAAGCTGATGTGATCTGGTTGAACCTCGATCAAATCGCCTCGAATCGTATGCCTCTTTCTTACTTAGACGGGTGGTGGAGCAGATCCCATTTGCAAGCTGCTCCTGAGTCAACCCCGAATCTTCTCGATGAAATTTAATTAATTTACCTTCAATCATAGTACACCCCGAGTGAACAGTTTATTTATCATTATAGGGAAATATCTTTGTATGTTCTATAGATGGGGGACAAGACGGAGGTCTGAAGGCAATAACATCCAAATCCAATAGAAACTGCGTTACTAAACAGATCTTCTCTCTTCCTCATCCAGTTCAATCTGCACTTCTTTCACCAATTGGGGGGAATCCTGTATGATTTTCCCGATATAAATAAAACCAGCCACGGTAATCCCGGTCATGATCCAGCTAAAGGCTTGGCGGAGTATAATCCCTTTATCGAATGCTTCAACCCCGTACTCCAGGATAAGCCATGCTTTAACAATTGCCAGAATCCCACTTCTTAAGGCAAAACATAGCGTGATTAATTGAAAGATTCGATAAAGAGGCTTTTTATAGTAGAGACGCTTACTAAAGGTACGGTCGTATCCTTGAAGTTCTGCGAAGTCAAGTCCGAAGAAAAGGGAAATCGGTTTTCGTAACAACATGGTGATGAAGAAAAATAAACTTAAAGCAGCGGCATAGTATACATTATTCCATAGAAGTTGGATGGAGGAACCAGCCAGTACGTCAATCAGAGTACCGACAATCAGTGTGATTAAAATGAACAAACCAAACGTATTTACTTTCTTCATTTGGATAAAACGATAAACGGTATAGATGATTCCTGGAACAGAGGAGAGGAGCATGGCATAATAATCTCCAATGTAATCCCTCATGATATTCCATACGAAAAGTGGTAGTGCTACATAAATCAATAAGTCCAGTAAGACAAAATTCCTTTTCAACTTTATCCCTCTTCCTTTTTTTACTGATACTATTCATACGGACAATGGTGGAAGAAGTTTCACGATATAAAAAGAGACCGGTGTTAAATCCACTCTCCATTCTAGCAATATCAAATATCACTCACGATTCTGTTTCGGTATGAAGTCCATTGTAATATTGTCACCGAAAAATTCGTCCTCTTTAAAGATATTCACATGTAGTAGTAGTCCGGAGAGTGTTTTCCCATTTTCTTGGATCTTTGTATAGCTTTCGTTGTTTTTGAGGTTTTCTCCGAGCTTGATGTCCTTAGGCTGCTTATCCGGAATGAACATAAGATCCAGGCGGTACCTTTGAGAGGGATCAGGCCTTTTCAGGACGGTTAATTCAATCGATCCTTCCTTATCTACCTTCGCAACCTCCGAAGTAACGGCTACGTCATCAGGTTCCACCAGGTAGGGCTCGATTTCTTCACGTGTAGCATTTTCGTCGTAGGGTTTAAGCATCACATACAAAACAGAGCCTGAAGGAAGACTCGAATCACCCCTGATAATGATCTTCTGGGATTTTAACGTGACGGATGCGTTCAACATCACCTTTTGAGGTTTCACCGGCTTTTCTTCTTTCAAGCTTGCTTCCTCCGTGAAAACAACCCGGCAACCGGTTAATAGACCCAGTAATATCGACATACCTAAACCAAACAATAAAAATTTCGCCTTCATTATAGAACCACCTTCTTGTATTCGTTTTCAGAATAGTGTTTACAATTACATTACATTATTGTAACATGAATTTAGAAAAAATGTATCAAATTGGAAATATTATGGAGGGATTGTATGAAAAGGGTGATTGAAACTCCCTTTCATTTTGTCATTGTGGTGCTAGGGCTGTACTTGCTTAGTGGAATAGGCTCACTTTTGGCTTATGATACTGAACTTGTGATTAATGTGGCTGCCTATGTTCAACGATTGCAACAGACTTTAACCGAAATCATGAATCCTTCTTCCATTTATATTTATTGGGGAGAGGGAGATAAGCAATATCCCATTACCGAGGTTTTCTCAAATACCTACTTCTATTCCTTCATCATTTTATTCAGTTCCTTTTTTGTGGCGATTTGCCTGGCTGTTTTGTTTAGCTATATTCTCATGTTGCTGCCACGAAAGGCGTATCGTTTCTCTGAGAGAATAGTAGATGTGCTGGATGCTTTACCAGATGTATTCATCGTGGTATTATTTCAACTTTTTATCATTTGGCTATTTAAACAAACCAATATTCTAGTATTTGATATTTACGCTTTAGGTGAAGAGAGAATTTACTTTTTACCAATACTATGTTTATCGGTCCTGCCCATCGTCTTCCTGCTTAAACAATTCCTATTTCAGTTAAAAGAGGAAGAGAGTAAGCCATATGTAGAGTTTTCATATTCCAAAGGGTTCAGGAAGTCCTATACGGTTTGGCATCATTTGTTTCGTAATGTGTGGGTTCATTTCTTCTTCCACCTGAAACCGATCTTTCTGTTGATGCTCTCGAATCTATTAATCATTGAATTACTTTTTAACATCAATGGGTTCATGCAAACGTTATTGCGTACGGCAACCGGTTCTCCTGCCGCGTTCTTTTTAGGGATGCTCCTCATATTTGTGCCGTTCTTTATCGTATTTAGCACAGGTTCCATGATTCTATCAAAGTGGTTAAGAGGAGGGGAGCAGGATGTCTAGTTGGATGGTGAAACGATTGGCACTTCCGATATTTATCATTACGGGGTTCATTGTGGCAAGCTTTCTTGTCCCGATCATTAACCCTGATTATGATGAGGTTGTCAATTATTTATCGGATGACAGTGGAAGAGTAATTGCAGCCCCGCCATTTACACCAGGTGAAATGCCTCCTTTGGGAAGTGATAAGCTGGGACGGAACTTTTTCCTGCTGTTGTTAGTGGGGGCGAAATATACGATTTTTGCCGCTATCGCCATTGCCCTTTTGCGAATGGTGTCAGGTTTCTTCTTTGCCGTAATGTATACATTCCTACCAGCATTATTAGGGAGGATCATGAAGGGGATGGGGGAGTCTTTTCAGTATATTCCTCTTGTTATCATCGTTTTCGCGTTGTTGATTCCTTTGGAAGGTGCCTTTCAATCAGGTGTACTCCCTTCCAATCGATACTTTCTCATTCAAATGATTGCCATCGCCCTGGTGACCATTCCTTCACTTGGGATCTATTTAGGGGAGGAAATGAAGCTCTATATGAACAATGAATTCATCCAGGTTTCAAGGACCATGGGGGCAGGACGTTTTCATCTGTTTAAACAGCATCTTTTGCCCCAATTCAGAAGGCATTCGATTGTGTTATTTTCAGAACAAGTGTCTCAAACACTCGCCTTGCTCATTCAGCTTGGAATACTTCTCATGTGTTTGGGAGGGCTGAAGATCGCCAACTTTGGGATCATGGAGAGCATTCCGGTATACTTTTCAGAGACGAATGAATGGGCTGCGACCATCGCAATCAATATCCAGCAAATTTTTCTGAAACCAATGCTAGTGATTGTTCCATTATCTTTATTCGCTGTTCTGATTTTATGCGTGAATTCGATAAGCTCCACGTTGAGAAAAGGTCTGATTGAAGATGAAGGAATCAAGGTGAAGAAAAAAGTCGAGGAAACTAGTCAGGAAACTTCGGTCCCAGTTTCAAACGATCTTTTTACATTAAAGCAGTAAAGGAAGGGGTACGATCCCCCTTCCTTATTTCTTTACAGTATCATTGCACGATTCTTGCGATGTTCTTTTCGAAGCGGTGCGGTTTGAAAGAGCCTTGTTTCTTCTTCCGTCTTTGGAATGACCTTTGGCACAGGCTTCGGTTTTCCCTTTTCATCAACAGCGACCATTGTAAGGAATGATTCTGTCGTCAGGGTTTTGACACTCGTTACGAGATTCGTAGAGTACACCTTTACATACACTTCCATTGATGTCCTCCCTGTGGAAGTGACGTATGCCTCCAGGCTTAAAGCGTCGCCGACCGTGGCGGACGATAAGAAGTCCACCGAGTCGATCGATGCCGTGACGACGACTGAACTTGAATGTTTCATGGCGGATAGTGCCGCAATCTCATCAATATAGGACAGGACCTTCCCTCCAAATATGGTCTGCATATGATTGGTGTCAGGCGGCAATACCAATTTTGTTTGTATGGTTCTTGAACGTTCGACTGAATAAGCTTGCTCCATTTTCTCATCTCCCTGTTTGTAGTATGAAACAAAAAAGCATCTCCTTTTATTAAAGAAGATGCGGCTATTCCAGGCGACCGTTCAGAATACAGTGATTCATCTGGTGACGTCTCATTAGTGCAACACCCTCCTATCTCCCGTAGGAACTTCTGTGTTCTTCTCATTTGGCAGGTCTCCTGGCTCAGCGTCAGCGATTTCGTATTCCTTCCCATTTCAGGTTCGAAACAGTGGATCCATACGAATTCTCAGCCTTACAGTGGCGGGACCGCGTTGGACTTTCACCAACTTCCCTTTTAAGAAAATGAACTAAAGATCATCTTCACCAATGAGCAATGATTAAATTGTGAACGCTTTTATTTTATCATAACCCTTGTGAGTGAGGAGAAGGAGTTCGAGCTTTTTTTATATAAAATTAGGAGATTCACCTAAATTATTGAAACTTTTCTAACACTCTTCCGTAGATAGTATTGTAGCTAGCCATTTTATTAAATAATAAGTCAGTTGCTCGACTGATTTATAGAAAATGTTGAGAGGGGTTGTCAGAATGCTAGAATCATTAAGTATCATCGGATTTTTTATGTTCCTGATTCCTGTTCTGGTTATTGCAGCTATTGCAGGAATTGCCTATTATTTCTGGATGAGATTCCGTTATCGTACAGCGAGATCCAACCAGGCACTGATCATTACCGGACCGAAACTGGGGGATCCTGAGAAGGAAACGAATATTTTCACCGACCAGGAAGGACGTTCCATGAAAATCATCAGGGGTGGAGGGTACAGATTAAGACGTTTCCAAACTTCCACACCTGTTAATCTTACATCCTTCCAATTAAAACTATCGACACCTAGAGTGTACACAAATGGCGGAGTACCAATCGTTGCAGATGCAGTGGCGATGGTGAAGGTGGCCGATACATTAAACGGGATTGCGAACTATGCCGAGCAGTTCCTTGGTAAGGATCAAAAGGAAATTGAAGATGAAATCATCGAGGTCCTTGGAAGTAATCTTCGAGCGATTCTTTCCAAAATGACTGTTGAAGATATTAACAGTAATCGTGAAAAATTTAACGCTGACGTATCGGAAATTGCCCAGAAGCAGCTGGATCTTATGGGCTTCAAAATTACGTCACTCGGGTTAACTGACATAAGAGATGCAGATGAAGAAAATGGATACTTAAAAAATCTTGGTCGTCCACGTATCGCCGAGGTTCGCAAGCAAGCTGAAATTGCAGAAGCAAACACCGAACGTGAAACCCGTATTCACCGGGCCCAAACCGATCAGGAAGCGAAAGAGGAAGAATACAAGCGTCAAATTACCATTGCCCAATCGAAAAAAGAGAAGGACATCAAAGACGCAGCCTTCAAAGAAGAAACAGAGCGGGCAAGAGCGAAATCCGAACAGTCCTATGAGTTGGAAAAAGCCAAACTTACCAAGGAAGTGAAAGAAGAAGAGTTAACCCTTCAATTCCTTGAACGTGAACGTGCCGTGAAGCTTGAAGCAGAAGAATCAAAAGTTCGTAAAACGAAAGCCGATGCCGAATACTACGAAACCACTCGTAAAGCGGAAGCGGAAGCACGCAAGGCTGAAATTGACGGGGAAGCGAAAGCCAAGATCCGCAGGGAAGAAGGTTCTGCAGAAGCCGATGTTATCAGAGAACGAGGTAAGGCGGAAGCTGAATCCCGTAAACTGCTGGCAGAAGCAATGGAGAAACATGGCGATGTCATCATTACCGAGAAATTAATCGAAATGCTGCCGGTTTTCGCAGAGAAAATTGCCCAGCCTCTTAACAATATTGACTCTGTTAAAATCATTGATTCCGGTAATGGCCAGGGAGTTCCTTCCTTTGGGAAAAGCATCACCAGAACGATGCTTGATATGCAGGAACCGTTACGCGAAATGACAGGCATCGATGTAGGTGAATTACTGAAGTCGTATGCAAACAGAAGCCATGAAAGACCTTACCAGCCAGCAATTTCAGAATCGGCTGACAAGGAAGTTGCTGCGACGACTGAAGAAAAAGAGTTACAAGAAGAAAGTAAATAATGAGAAAAGAGATGTCTCGACAATGGAGACATCTCTTTTCTTATGTAGCCTAATCGATTCCAATAAAGGAGTGCCAGACTATCTGAACCTGGCACCCAGTTTTAGTGTTGTTTGGGGTTCAGGTGCTGAATATTATGAAAAAATCAGCAGCTGAATATAGGAAGAATTTTAACAGTTGAAAATCAACTGGGAAATTACCTGTTAAAATTCTTGGGAAATTCAACAGTCAAATATCCAAAGAAATTAAGCAGTAAAATAAACTGCAATATTTAACAGTCAAAAAAACACTGAAATTCAACAGTCAAACAAAGCCATCAACCTTCTATCCCAACCTCAATATGCCGGGAACGATTAACATCAAACAATCCTAAATCTGTCAGCTTCAACTCCGGGATCACAGGCAAAGTGAGAAAAGAGAGAGTCAGAAATGGATTAAAGTCCCCGGAGAATCCTAATTCTACAAACGCATTTTTCAACTCGTGGAGCCCTGATACCACTTCTTCAAATCCCTGATCGGACATCAACCCTGCAATCGGTAATGGAAGAGAGGCTATGACATTTCCGTCTCTCACCATCACCAGGCCGCCATTCATATCGTTAAGTGCCTCGACCGCTTGAAGGATATCACGATCATTTGTACCAGCTGTGACAATATTGTGGGAATCATGAGCGATGGTGGTAGCGATGGCTCCTTTTTTCAATCCGAATCCTTTCACGATGCCCAAGCCAATGTTTCCTGTCCTTTTATGTCTTTCAATGACAGCCATTTTAAGTTGATCCTGTTGAATAGAAGGGATAAAGCATCCATTTTCTACTTGGACCTTTTCAATCTGTTTATTGGTTCTAAGGTGGTTAGGAATGATTTCTATAATATGTGCTTCTTCTGTAACGCCCATTTCAATTTGGAGATGTTGTTCAGTGAGTTCAGGAATATGAACAGTTGAAGTCAGAGATGGTTTTGGCGCCGGTTTAACGATTGAGTCACCGACAAACTGACCATGTGCAGCTACTTGTTTCCCTTCTTTATACACCTCTGATATAGAGATGGTTTTAAGATCATCCAGTAATACGAAATCCGCATCGTATCCGGGTGCAATTGCGCCTTTAGTGTATAATCCATAACATTCAGCAGCATTCAAAGAAGCGATGCTAATCGCCAATAGAGGATCGAGTCCTTCCTGGATTGCTAAGCGAATATTGTGATCGATACTGCCTTCCTCGACTAAATCATCCAAGTGCTTATCATCTGTACAGAATAGACAGCGACGGGCATTTCTTTCGTTGACAACTCCAATAAGCGATTTCAAATCTTTAGCCACGGATCCTTCACGAATGAGAAGGTACATCCCCCGGCGTATTCGTTCCAATGCTTCAGGGACGGTGGTGCATTCATGATCGGTTCGAATACCGGCGGATTTGTAAACATTGATTGCATTTGTATCAAGCCCCGCTAAATGTCCGTCCATATGACGACTATACTCCGAGGTGACAGTGATTTTATCAACAATGGAATCACCGCCTTTTTGGAGGGAAGGGTAGTCCATGACCTCTGCCAGTCCAAGGACACGCTCATGTGTATAGAAAGGTTCCAGCTCTTTGGATGTCAGCGTTGCTCCTGCATTTTCAAATGGAGTTGCCGGCACGCAGGATGGAAGCATGGTAAACACATCTAATGGAATGTTCCCTGAATCGTCAAGCATGAATCCAATGCCTTCTTCTCCGGCTACATTCCCGATTTCATGAGGATCTGTAATAACGGTCGTGACCCCATGAGGAAGGACGACTTTTGCAAATTCGGATGGTGTGACCATGGAGGATTCAATGTGAACATGGGCATCGATAAAGGACGGGCTAATATATCTTCCCTTCGCGTCGATGACCTGGTTTCCTTCAAATTCACCAATCCCAACGAACATTCCATCCGTAACCGCGACATCTCCTTCCATGATTTCAAGGTTAAACACATCTATTATTTTCCCATTTTTTATGACCAGATCTGCAAGGTTGTCTTTATTCGCAGCTGCAATTCTTTTTTTCAGTATAGCTTTTTTTGTATCCATGAAATCCTCTCCTTATCTAAATAAAAAACCCCGGGATGCACCCAGGGTTTGACATAGAGAGAGAAGAGAAGGGACTCCTGCCCCTGCTCCCTCTCGTAGTCAAACCATTTACGGTAGTTTGGTAGAAACTTTTGGACCATATTTCCAATATTATACGAGTATGTGGATAAGATTATTTGTTGAAATGATTATTTCACATTTTATCTGCATCGTATGGAATGTGTCAATGGTAATCAGTTTTCGTGCTTTATTGAAAATAGTCTTCCCTTTTGTGAGTGAAAATGTCCTGAGAGAGTTGAATGTGCTAACAGGACAGTTTATTAATTGATATATTGTTCTATTAGTTGTACATTTTATGTACAAGTAAACCACAAAACTTGTACAAAATACAAAAGGAGTGGAAGAAATGAAAAAGATTTTCTCGATTTTGACAACTGCAATGTTAATGTTATCACTGGCTGGAGGTGCATTTGCGGCTGAGAATGATGCGATGGTGCGTATTGTCCATGCTTCTCCTGATGCTCCGGCTGTCGATGTGTATGTGGATGGAAATGCAGTGGTTGAAGGCGCAGAGTTTAAAGCAGCAACAGATTACATGAATCTTCCTGCAGGCGACCATAAAGTAGAAATTTATGCAGCAGGCACAATGGGAAGCAAAGACCCAGTCATTTCTCAAGATTTAACGGTTGAAGCAGGAATGGCTTACACCGTCGCGGCTGCTAATACAGTGGAAAACCTGGAATTAGTCGTAGCGCAGGATTCAATGGAGGTAACAGAGGGCATGACTAAGGTGCGCGTTGGACACCTTTCCCCGGATGCACCGACCGTTGATGTTGGTCTTGTAGGTGGAGATGCATTATTCAGTGGAGCTGAATTCAAAGCGATCACTGATTATCAGGAATTAGATGCTGGAACCTATGATCTGGAAATCAGAACACCAGAAGGAGATCAAGTGTTGGATCTGTCTGGAACGATGCTTGAAGAAAATACAGTATACAGCGTGTTCGCAGTCAATACAGCAGATCAATTGGAAGTACTTGTTCTGAAGGATTATACATTAATGCCTGGCAGCATGCCTGAAACAGGTATGGGTGGAGCAGCGACTGAATCGACTTCCACTCTTCCAATCGTACTTGCGTCGGCAGTATTAGGTGGAGCAGCACTACTATTTGTTACCCGCAGAAAACTGCAAAAATAATGAAACGACTTCTTTTGTCTCTTCCTTTGATGGCTCTTCTCGCGGCATGTGCTGCCGAAGAGCCTCAATCGGTTACGGAAAGTGAAGTTGGATCATCCACCATTGAACAACCTGTTCAACCCGTTATTCCTGAACCGCAAAAAGAAGAATATAGTATGACACCAGCTACTCTTTCCATACCGAAGCTTGACCTCGAAGCACCTATCAAGAAATTTGGACTCGATAAGGAAGGTAACATGGAGCTTCCGGATAACGGAAAGGATGTTGCATGGTTTGAACCGGGCTTTCAACCAGGAGAAAAAGGGAATGCCGTTCTGGCTGGACATGTAGATGATGAGAAAAAGGCTGCTGTCTTTTTTGAACTGAAGAAGCTTGAGCCTGGGGATGAGATCCATTTACAAGATGAAAATGGAGCAACCCTGACATTTGTAGTAAGGGAAAAAGTCGCTTATCAAAAAGATGATGCACCTCTAAGAACCATTTTCGGTCCCAGTGAAAAACGCATGCTTAATCTGATTACATGCACGGGTTATTTTGACCGGGAAATCGATAATTACGTCGAACGATTGGTTGTCTTTACAGAACTGGTCGAAGAGAATAAAGGAAGTTGAAGAGCTTATCTCCCATTACGTGGAAGGTAAGCTCTTTTATTCCATAAAAATCCTTTACACCATTCTGATTTCCTTTACTATTAATAGAGAGAGTTTTCTGAAAAACACTTTGGAGGTTAAGATGAAATTAAAAATTATTCATACCAATGATCTGCACAGCCATTTTGAAGCGTTCTCGAGGGCGGCATCCTTGATTAAAGCGCATAAAGACGAGAACACACTTATTCTTGATGGGGGAGACTTTGCTGATTTCAGAAGCGTGGAGCTTCAAGGAACGAGAGGAATGGCAGCTATCGAACTGTTGGAATTTGTCGGCTATGATGCGTTAACAATTGGAAACAATGAAATGTTCAATGGATTCGATACACTTGAGCATATGGCCAGCAATAGTCCCGTACCGTTTATTAGTAATAACCTTTATAGGAAAGACAAAACGATGGTCAATGGGGTAAAGCCAAGCATCATTCTGGAAAAAAACGGTTTGCGTATCCTGATTACAGGATCGTCTCCGGACTTAGGAGGTTTCAATGACGGGCTGGGTGTGCATATTACCGATTTTAAAATTGCAATCGTGGAGGAAATAGAGCGTAATCGTGGAAACTATGATGTTTGCATTCTTCTCAATCATGTAGGGACACTGGCAGATGAAGAGCTGGCGAATGAATTGGATGGAGTCGATATCATCCTGTCTGCTCATGACCACAAGCTTTATCCACAGGCAAAAGTAGTGAACGGGACCGTGATGAATAGTGCCGGTTGTTATGGGGAATACATTGGAATTGTGGAAGTGGATGTGACAAAGGATGGTGTCAAATTACTCCGGGGGGAAACGATTGCAACCGGGTCTTCTCCTATTGATCAAGAGGTAGTTGCCATTTTAAAAGAAAATAAAGAGAAGGCGATTGACGTATTAAGCAGGCCTTTATATAAACTCGACCAGTCCCTCTGGCATGATGTGATTGCGGAGAATCCAATCACGAATTTAATCGCCGACGGGCTGCAGGACATGTTGAAATGCGATCTTGGCTTGATCAATAGTGGGATAGTGAACGCCGGTGCATTTGATTTTATCAGCAATAAAAAATTGATCGAAATCTGTCCATCCCCCCTGAACCCAACGTCTTTTGACATTCAAGGAAAGCATATTCGTACGGCCATCCAGCTGTCTCTGGATGCTGGAGTTTGTTTAGCTGATGGAAGAGGTCCGGGATTCCGGGGGAAATTCGTTGGAAGGCTCCATGTTTCAGGGGCAGAGATTACCCATGATGGTAAACGGGTATCGGAAATCCTCATTGGGAATGATCCTCTCGAAGATGAGAAGTGGTATTCCGTTGCGTCCTCTGATTATTTGCAAAGAGGATCCGGCTATGAATCCCTCGCCCATAACCGGAATGAAAAATACCTGGCTGAGGAAATCCGTGATGTGATCCGGATGTACGGCGATCGGAAGGATTTTATGGAGAAAGCTTATGTGATCAGGTGGAAGGAGAGTAGTGACATCATGGTTTAGAATTCTATGCATGATGTGTCAAAGAGACAATTGGGAATTCTTTCGGAGCATTTGTTATATCATACACGATTGCCGGTCACTAGAAGAAGAGCAATATAAGAAGCGAGTAAAGAGATTCATTGAAAAAGTGATGAACTCATAAAAAGGGAGAAAATCGATGGGAGAAAAGACTTTATTTGAAGCGTATAAACAGACTGATTATCAACTTCAGGGACATGGCAAACGAAATCTGGATGTCCTTAAAGGTGCTTTAGTGGATGTAGATGGTGACGTTGAAAGCGATATTTACGGATCAGGAAAAATAATAGAAGACTTCCAAAACAAAATGGCAGCCTATCTGGGAAAAGAAAGTGCCGTTTTCTTCCCAAGTGGAACGATGGCTCAGCAGATCGCCCTTCGTATTTGGTGTGATCAAAAAGATTTGCACAGAGTGGCGTACCATCCTTTATGTCATTTAGAGATTCATGAAGAAGATGGGCTGAAGAAGTTACATGGAATTGAACCGATTCTATTAGCTGAGAAGGAGCGTGTAATTGGACTGGAAGACGTGACTGGTCTTGAAGAGGACATTGCATGCTTACTGTTAGAACTGCCCCAAAGGGAAATCGGCGGTCAACTGCCAGACTACGAGACTCTAGAAGCCATTTCTGAATATTGCCGGGATAAAGGTATCAGGATCCATTTAGACGGTGCCAGGCTTTATGAAATTCTGCCCCATTATGGGAAAACCGCGGAGGAAGTCTGTGCTCTTTTCGATAGTGTCTATCTTTCATTTTATAAGGGAATTGGTGGGATTGCAGGTGCGATCCTTGCAGGAAGTGAGGAGTTTACGAGAGAATCAATAGTATGGAAAAGACGTCATGGAGGTGATCTTATCAGCCTCTATCCATACATCCTGAGTGCAGATTACTATTTTGACCAACGAATCAACAAAATGGATCAGTATTACGAAGGAGCAAAAGAACTTGCCGGTCTTTTTAACGGCTGCCAGGGTGTATCGACCCTTCCTGAAGAGCCTGTTTCCAATATGTTTCATGTCTTCTTTCACTATCCACAGAAAGAAGTGGAAACGATTTTAATGGAAGTGTATGACGAGACAGGCATTGGTCTAACGGGGTATGTGAAAAAAGTGAGCGAAGATGAGTGTGCGTATGAAGTAAGTGTAGGGGACCAATACGAGAACGTCTCGAAACAAGAATTGAGCAAGCTATTTATGGTGTTGAATCAGAAATTGAAAAGATTGATAGAGAAATAAACCATTGAACTGTGGTACCGGATGATTCCGGTGCCACTTTTTTCTTGAGGGACGGACTTCCACCAATACAGAATCCTTGCCATTACAGCATTCTTTTCATAAATCACTATTTTGGAGGTCCGTCCCTCAGTTCACCGTGCCGCTTCTTTGGGAGGGGAGGACTTCTCATCCGTCACTTTATTCAGTATTGAATCCCGTTCCTATCACATTCTTCTAACATTAACAGAGGTCCGTCCCTCTCCGGGGAAGGAAATATCTTTTTTGCTATTGAAATATTCTGATTATTAGGTATAATTCGATACATTATACATTTTTTTAGAAGGGGAGAGGGCGTATGAGTGTGAAGAGTAGTGGTTTGTTGGATGAATTAAGTGAAATCTTAAATAGTCACCAAGTGACGGTGAATGAGACGATTTTAGAGCAGCATGGGAAGGATGAATCCTATCATAGGCCAAGCTCTCCGGATATAGTGGTTTTCCCTGAGAGTGCCGGGGAAGTGAGCGCAATTGTGAAGTTGGCAGCTGCCCATCACACACCGATTATCCCGTTTGGTCTTGGTACAAGCCTTGAAGGTCATGTGATTCCATACGATAAAGGAATCACCATTGATTTTTCCCGGATGAATAAGGTACTCGAGGTGAGGGAGAAGGATTTTCTTGTAAAGGTCCAACCTGGTGTTACACGTTCACAGTTAAATAAAGAATTGAAGAAATATGGTCTCTTTTTTTCAGTTGATCCCGGTGCTGATGCGACCCTTGGAGGCATGGCTGCCACAAACGCAAGCGGGACAACTTCTGTAAAATATGGAGTCATGCGGGATCAAGTAAGGGATTTAGAAGTGGTGCTTCCGGATGGAGAAGTGATTCACACAGGAAGCATGGCTCAGAAATCGTCGTCAGGCTATCACTTAAACAGTTTATTCGTAGGTTCAGAGGGCACGTTGGGATGTATTACGGAGCTGACTCTTCGCGTATATGGCATTCCTGAGCATATCGTGGCAGCACGTGCATCGTTCAATCAAATAAATGATGCAGTGGAAGCGGTCGTGTCCATTTTACAAGCCGGCATTCCGATTGCGAGAGTGGAGCTGGTGGATGAACCATCGATGATACAAGTGAATCGATTCAGTGAGACGGATTATAAAGAAAAACCTACTCTTTTTCTTGAGTTTCATGGTAATGAAGCAGGTCTCCAACAAGATGTAGAATTCACCAAAGAGATTGTGGCCGATCATGACTGTGAAGAGATTGTGTTTGAAGAAGACACGGCAGCTAGAAATAGATTGTGGGAAGCGAGACATAATCTTGCCTATGCTTATGTACACGGAAACCCAGGAAGGAAACTCATGGTGACAGACGTGTGCGTACCCATTTCAGAACTGTCCGGTGCCGTGCAGTATGCACGAAAAAGGCTGGAAGAATTAGAGTTGATAGGGGGGATCCTCGGACATGTCGGAGATGGGAATTATCATACATCACTCATGATTGATTTAAACGACCCTGAAGAGGTGAAGAGAGCGGAAATATATAACGAACAAATTGTGGAGTATGCCCTTGAACGAAATGGCACATGTACGGGTGAACATGGTGTAGGAGTCGGAAAGATGAAATATCAACTGCGGGAACACGGCGGTGCCCTTCAAGTAATGGAGAAAATTAAGCTGGCACTTGATCCAAATGAACTCTTTAACCCTCACAAACTAGTACATAAAAAGAAGGAGGAACAGAAATGAAACTACTCGAAACCATCAGCAATCTGGCAGGTAAATATTTCGCTATTTGGGTCATCTTCGTAGCGGCGGTAGCCTATTTTGTTCCTGCTCCATTCCTGCCATTAGGCGGCTATATAACGATACTATTAGGTGTCGTGATGTTCGGTATGGGACTTACGTTAAAGCCCGTGGACTTTCAGCTGGTTCTAAAGAAACCCTTGCCTGTCATCACTGGAGTCCTGGCGCAATTCATCATCATGCCGTTAGGTGCCCTGTTAATCGCGTACATACTGAATCTACCGAATGAATTAGCTGCTGGATTAGTATTACTGGGGTCGGTTCCCGGTGGGACATCATCCAATGTCATGGTGTATCTGGCAAAAGGAAATCTGGCACTATCCGTGGCCATGACATCACTTTCAACATTATTGGCCCCAATCGCAACTGATTTTGCTAGCATTAGCGGGCCAATGGCTTCCTGTCGATCCAATCGCCATGTTTCTTTCCATCGTTCAAGTGATCATCGTACCCATCACTCTTGGGTTAGTCATTCGAAAACTATTCCCGGGCACAGTGGAAAAGAGTCTAAATGTCATTCCGTTAATATCAGTATTGGCCATCATCATCATTGTATCGGCGGTTGTTTCAGCAAATGTTGAAAATATTGCAACCTCGGGAGTGATCATTTTCACGGCTGTGATTCTGCATAATCTATTTGGACTTGGACTGGGGTATGGAACGGGAGTCCTGATGAAATTAGATGAAAGTAAGCGGAGGGCGATTTCGATTGAAGTCGGGATGCAAAACTCTGGACTTGGAGTGGCGCTTGCCACTGCCCATTTTGGACCACTGGCTGCTTTACCGAGTGTCATCGCAGCCGTGTGGCATAATATCTCAGGCCCGATTCTTGCGACGTTCTGGAGTAAGAAACCTGTGAAGGAAGAGATAGAGGAGGAATTTGTAACAGATGCCGTTAATCCCACGGCAAGGTAATGAAAAGGAGAAAGGTACCGGAGAGTCCGGTACCTTTCTTTATTTCGTTCTTATTTTTTCAATAACAAATACATGAAATAAGGAGCCCCGATCAAAGCAATCATGATCCCGGCTGGGATGCCATTGGGTTCCAGGATATTACGACCGACTGTGTCAGCGAGTAATAATAGCCAGCCTCCCAGCAGTATGGCAATCGGGATGAACATTTGATTGCGTGGTCCGACCAATGCTTTGGCGATGTGGGGGGCCATTAATCCGATAAAGGCGATTCCACCTGTAACGGAAACAGCTGATGCGGCTAAGGCAACAGCTACCATCAGCATGATGAAACGTTCACGATTGATGGAAACTCCTACGCCGACAGAGACAGGTTCACTTAATCCCAGAAGATTCAGCATCTGAGATTTATAGAGTGCAAATGGAATCAGAATCAAGAGCCATGGTAGAAGCGCCCAGATGAACGGCCAGTCTGACCCCCAGATATTCCCCGCCAGCCACATGGCAATGAAATCCACTTTTGCCCGTTCGGCACTGGAGATAAGAATAATCATGAGCCCCGACAGTGCCATGGAGAATCCGACCCCTACTAAGACTAATCTGACAGGCTGAATCCCATTACGCTTACTATACGAAAACATATAGATGAGGCAGGCTGTAAGAAGAGCACCTGCGAAAGCCACAACTGGCAGCAGATACGCAAATGAACCGGCGTCTATCGGGAAAAATAAAAAGAAGATGGCAATGGAAACCCCTGCCCCGGAATTGATTCCGATAATACCTGGATCCGCTAAGTCATTTCGTGTGATACTTTGTAAAATGGAGCCGGAAAGCGCCAGGGCCATCCCGGCTAAAATCGTAATGATGATTCTTGGTAAACGAATGGAAAATAGGATGAATTCTTCTTTAAATGACCCTTCACCTATAATAGTAGGAACTAGACGATCATAGGAAACAGAAGAATAGCCCAGTCCAATACTAATAAATATGGTTGCTGCGATAAGGATTAGTAGTCCAATAAGAAGTAATCGTTGTTTTTTGATCAAATCCGGATGTATCATCAGAAGCCTTTCCCTCCTTTACGTACGATAAATAGGAAGAAAGGTAAGCCCATCATCGCGACAATCGCTGCCACAGGTGTTTCGTAAGGGGCGTTGATTGTTCGGCCGAGCGTATCCGCGAGCAGCATGAATGTTGCTCCAAACAGGGTGGATATGGGGATGATGAAGCGGTAATCCGTCCCAACCACAGCCCGGACAATATGGGGGATCATCAAGCCGATGAATACCATATTCCCGACAAGGGCAACGGCAGCGCCTGCAAGTAGAACGATCACGATAAAGAGGATGGTTTTCACAAAAGCAGTACGTTGACCCAATCCGACGGCAACATCCTCATTTAAACTTAGTATGGTTAGTTGTCTGGATAAAAAGATTGAAACCACGATACCGATTAAAATAAATGGAACAATCACTTGAAGCTGGTTCCACGTTGTCCCGATCATTCCACCGGCCGTCCACATTGACACATCTTTGGAAAGCTTAAAGTAAAGACCGATTCCTTCAGAAATGGCAAATAAAAAGGCGGAAACGGCAGCACCGGCCAATACAATTCTAAAGGGGGAGAAGCCGCCCCGTTTCATTGAGCTGATGCCGAATACCAACAATGCCCCTACAGCAGAGCCGATGAAACAAGCAATCATAATGCCGTAGTAGCTGATGGAAGGAAAAAAGGCAAGAGCAACGGCCAATGCAGCGTTTGCTCCCGCGGTCAATCCAAGTAACCCCGGGTCTGCAAGGGGATTTCGCGTCATGCCCTGCATGATGGCTCCTGAGACGGCTAAAGAAGCTCCTACCACAATGGCGGCAACCTCT
Organism: Rossellomorea aquimaris; assembly: GCF_003315075.1. Taxonomy (GTDB): domain Bacteria; phylum Bacillota; class Bacilli; order Bacillales; family Bacillaceae_B; genus Rossellomorea; species Rossellomorea aquimaris_C. The sequence continues at coordinate 61,871 of NZ_QNRJ01000009.1, read as the reverse complement.
CTAGGGAAGCGTATCTCCCGCAGGATGGTCACCTTATCTCCGTCACCGGCTGGAGTCAATGCGAGCCATACGTCCTTCACTGTTGTCTCTGCAGCACCAAACACGACAGATACCAGAAAAGCAGCAACAAATAGGAGAAGGGACCCAATCAATTTATAGAAAAATGGAATTCGCTGATTTTGTGTTTTCATAATCGATCATCTTTTCTTTAGTGGAGTAGAAAGAAAGGGAATTCTTGTGATAAGAATCCCCTTTACGAATTAGTTGCCTAGAAATTTCTCTTTGAAGAAATCCAACTGGTAATCCAGGGTTAATGGATCATTAAAGTAGAATTCCATCATGTTCACTTCATATACTTGGTTGTTCTTAACAGCAGGAATGTTTTTGTATGTCTCTGTTTCCAAGAATGAGTTATCTGCTTTCGGATCTTTGCTTATAATCAGATAATCTCCGGCATAATCAGGCATAACCTCTGTTGAAAGAGCGAAATATCCAGGTTCCAACGCTTGTTCTTTTACTTTTTCAGGCATCTTCAGGTCCATTTCCTGATAAAGGATCTCGGTACCACGACCCCAATTGTTTCCATATACGTATAATTGCTTATTGAAACTTTCAATAACGGAAACGGTTGTATCTTCTCCAATTTTCGCTTTGATGTCTTCTCCTGCAGTCTGGGCACGCTTCTTAAAGTCATCCACCCATTCTGTCGCTTCTTTTTCTTTATTTAGTAGTTTTCCAATTTCGATGTGCTGCGTTAAGTAGTCTACTTTTCCATAAGTGTATGTAACAGTAGGAGCAATTTCATTTAACTTATCGACATTTTTAATATTGGATAGACCGATGATTAGATCAGGATCAAGCTCAATGATTTTCTCCAAGCTTTCGTCGGTTACTTCTTCCACATCTTTTAATTCCTTATCCCAACGAGGATTCATTTTTGACCATGAGTCTACACCTACAACATTCACATCAAGTGCCATGACGTTACCGGCAAATGAAGATAGTACGACTACGCGCTGTGGATCTGCCGGTACTTCAACAGGTCCATTTTCTGATTGATAGGTGATGGTATCAGAAGATTTACCTTCCTTTTCTTTTGAATCCGAGCCTTCTTCTTTCGTAGAGCTGTTGCCGCAGGCACTAACGAGCAGCACTAACAGCAGAGTAAACGGGATGAGCCATTTCTTCATGTTGATCTTCTCCTTTTAGTAGATTATATGTGTAACACATTGGCTTGTTTGTTCGAGGGTCTCTACCGATCTCAGCATCGATTTGAAATACTTTTTTCAGGACCTCATGGGTGATGACTTCCTCACAATTTCCGGCTTTCACGATTTCTCCTTCTTTTAGAGCAACGATATAGTCGGCAAATCGTGCAGCTTGATTTAAATCATGGAGGACCATCACAATGGTGCGTTCCTGTTCTCTATTCAGCTTCTGTAGAAGTTCAAGTACTTCCAGCTGGTGAGCCATATCTAAATATGTAGTCGGTTCATCAAGGAAGATGATATCTGTTTCCTGTGCGAGAGCCATGGCAATCCAGACGCGTTGTCTTTGACCGCCTGATAAGGCATCGACTTCCCTGTACTTAAACTCCAGGGTACCTGTCACTTCAAGCGCCCAGTTGATGACATCATAATCTTTCTTCGATAGACGGCCCATTCCTTTTTGATGAGGGAAACGACCATATGAAACCAATTCTCCTACCGTCAGTCCACTGGCACTTTCGGGGGTTTGCGGAAGAATCGCCATCTTCTTCGCTAATTCCTTTGTATTGCCTTTAAAAATGTTTTCACCATCTAACAGGACGTTACCGGAATGATGGGGGATGATGCGGGTAATCGCTTTCAGTAAAGTCGATTTTCCACAACCATTCGAACCGATGATCGTTGTGATTTTTTTATCAGGGATGTTCACGCTTAAGTTTTTCACGATGAGGCGTTCACCGTAGCCAATGTTTAATTCGTTTGTATAGAGGCGGACCATTTTAAGACCTCCGTTTATAGATTAGTAAAGTGATAATGATTCTCAATCTCGAACAATTTAAATACTATAATCCTTTTTTACTAATGTCAATAGAAATTTATATTGTCAAAGCATTAATAAAGATGTAGGATGTAATTGAGAATGATAATCAATTATATCTTGGTTACTCAAGGAGTGGACGGAAATGGATAATCATGAACTATTTGATGTGACAGTCATAGGGGGAGGTCCAGCGGGACTTTACTCAGCTTTCTATAGTGGACTTAGAGAAATGAAAACAAAGATCATCGAGTTTCAACCATCATTAGGTGGAAAGATACATGTGTATCCTGAGAAAATGATTTGGGATGTAGGGGGGCTCACTCCGATTCCCGGGGCTAAATTAATTGAGCAGCTTGTTCAACAAGGATTGACTTTCGATCCCACCGTCGTCTTGAACGAAAAAGTTGAATCCATTACACGTAATGAAGAAGGTATCTTTATATTAGAAGGTTCATCAGGTGAAAAGCACTACTCAAAAACGGTCATCATCGCAGTGGGAAGCGGAATCATCAATCCTCAGAAGCTTGATATCGAAGGGGCAGAACGATTTGAAGTTTCTAATTTAAATTACACTGTCAAGTCATTAAAAAGGTTTAAAGATAAGACCGTCATCATATCAGGTGGGGGGAACTCAGCCATCGATTGGGCAAATGAATTAGAACCCGTAGCGAAGAAAGTGTATGTTGCCTACCGGAAGGAAGCATTGAACGGACACGAAGCTCAATGTGCCCAGCTCATGAACAGTTCGGCCTCCTGCCTGCTCAACACATCGATTACCAAGCTGATTGCAGCCGCCAATCACGAATCCATTGAAAAGGTTCAACTGACCAATCATCAGTCAGGAGAGGTTTCCTATTTACCCATTGATGAGGTAATCATTAATCATGGGTATGAAATAGATACATCCCTGCTTAAAAATAGTTCATTGAATATCGACATGATGGACCAGTATTACATAGCCGGTACGACAACCAGCGAATCATCGATCGAAGGTCTTTACGCAGCGGGTGACATCTTGAAACACGATGGAAAGGTGAACTTGATTGCAGGAGCATTCCAGGACGCTGCCAACGCAGTCAATAAAGCAAAGCAATTCATTCAACCTGAAGCAAATAAAGTCGCCATGGTCTCTTCCCATAACGAAGTATTCAAGAAGAGAAATAAAGAACTGGTCAGGCAGATGATGAAATGAAAAGAGGGACGGACCTTCATTTTTTATGAAGGTCCGTCCTTATCACATTCTTCCAATCAATAGCTGGATAAGAGGTCCGTCCCTCACAAAAAAGATGCCTACAAATGTAAGCATCTTTTGGAGTTAAGCATTATATTGTTCTACGTTTTTATTGTGGGGTGAAGCAGATTTCTTATTTACTAAGTATCCGATGAGTAGAACCGCAACCGTAAGACCGATTGTGATCAAATACGTAACAGGACCATGATGGATATTAAGTAAATTTAAGAATTTCTCGTCTCTAACAATCATTTCACCTGCTGTAAATGCTAGAATTCCTGCACCCAGATAGGCAATCCATCGATATTTTTCAAGTACTCTAACAATCGCCTTTGATCCGAATATCATAATCGGAATCGAAATGAATACGCCCAGGGCAATCATACCCATATGTCCATTTGCTGCACCCGCCACGGCCACCACATTATCAAGGCTCATGACAGCATCTGCGATAATGATGGTCGTGATGGCTTGTCTAAGGCCGGTGTGAGATTTAATATTGGTTTCTTCTTCACCTTCAACCAGTACTTTATAGGCGATCCATAAAAGAAGGACCCCGCCGATCAGATGAACATAAGGAATTTTTAATAAGTAAACAATAATGGCAGCAAAGAAAATGCGCAGGATGACAGCTCCTGCTGTTCCCCAGAAAATCGCTCTGTTTTGATGTTCTTTCGGTAACCCTCTCGTTGCCATAGCGATGACAATCGCGTTATCCCCGGACAGTATGATATCAATTGCAATGATTTTCAATAGTGCAATGATGGCTCCGGATGAGATGGCAAGTCCAAGTGGAAATAAGAAATCCATATTCAGTTCCTCCTTGATTCTACTAAACTATGAACGAAACACTAACTTATCTATAGTATCACAATTGATGGAATTTTGAACGGCTATTATTTCTAAGATAAATATTTCCAATTTGTGCTGATACTATTTAATCAATGAAGGATCGTACACATATAACGAAAAAGGATGCGACAAAACTAAAAAACAAGTGTAGGTTCTTAATACCGCTAATGATTTCCGTGCAAGACTACGCTTTCCGCGGGTAGCTCGTGAGCCTCCTCGGCAAGCCTGCGGTTAGAATAGCGGAGGGGCTTCGCCAGAGGCGGTTGGCATAAGGCGGAGCGACCTTGAAGGCGTTCTTTGCCTTCATGGACGATCAGACTTATGACATTTGCCTCTAAGCCCTATAGCTGGACAAGTCTCACATAAGCTACTTTTCCCGCAGGAGTCTTCGTCTTGCACTCCAATCAACCGCTGGAAAGGGCTAAAATCAAATGTACCGAAAATAAATAAAAAACCCGAACAAATCTGTCTGTTAGAAAGCAGAATCGTTCGGGTTTTTCTTATACTAAAACACTTTTGTTCCAACCTCTATCGGTTTTGTCATTTATCATTTATTAAGGTTGCGGGTAGGGAGGTGGATAGGGGTAAGGGTACGGATATGCGTAAGGATAAGCTGGAACCGGTACAGGATAAGGACCCGGTGAAGCAGCAGCCCCTACAGCCAATCCTGTAACCGTTCCTGCAGCGAATCCTGGATGATAACCCCAGTTGCCTCCGTGATTCCAATTTCCTCCCTGGTTCCAACTTGTTCCGTGTCCCCAAGTGGCGTGCCCGTGCCCATTGCCCCAGCTTGCATGCCCTCCGCCTCCGTGTATCGGTCTGTACATACTGAATGGTTGATTAAACATCGCTCTCACCTTTCTCAATATAAAGAAGTTGCTTTATCATATGTGGGTTTTTCGAAAGGGTTTAATTAGTTTTAGCTGATAAATAAGACAGAAGTCAATTCCGTGAACTTTATAAACAATATACCCACAAAGTTCCTTTTGCCGTTTATTTACGATTTATTTTATTAAGTTTCTGAATTTTCTATAATGAAAGCGTTACCAACAATATTCAAAGGGGGAAATGTTGATGAAAATGAAAACAGGTATTATGGCTATTATTTTATCAAGTTTACTAGTTGTCACCACGGCATGCGGAGGGTCGAATTCTGCAAGTAATTCTGAGAGTGATGGGGAATGGAGTCCGTCTAAACCAATTGAAGTCGTGGCTCCAGCAGGTGCCGGAGGAGGTTGGGATACGACGGCCAGGACCGTTTCAAAGGTAATGGAAGAACAGAAAATCATTGAAGAGCGTATGGCTGTAGTCAATAAACCAGGTGGCGGGGGCTCTGTCGGCTGGTCATATATTGATAGTAAAAAAGGGGATAATCACACGATGTTCGTCACGTCTCCACCGATCTTCTTTGTTCCCCTTAATGGACAGTCGACATTGTCTCACAAAGACTTCACACCTATAGCAGGGGTGATCGCTGACTATGCAGCCTTTGTTGTAGACGCGGATTCACCTTACGATACGATGAATGATCTTGTCGATGCATTAAAAAAGGATCCGACATCAGTATCCATTGTAGGGGTTTCTTCACCGGGGAGCATGGATCACATGCAGTTCGTTAAGGCAGTTAAAGCAGCAGGGGTAGATGTTAAAAAGCTGAAATATGTTTCCGCTCAAGACGGATCTGGAATGAGCATGCTACTCGGAGGAAAAGTGGATGTATACTCGACTGGCCTGGCGGAAGCTTCTGAACAAGCCCGTGCAGGCAAGGTGAAGGTTCTGGCAATTACAGCTCCCGAGCGTTTGGAAGGAGAAACGGTTTCAGATTTCCCGACGTTAAAAGAACAAGGAATTGATGATGAATTTGTTGTGTGGCGTGGATTCTTAGGTCCAAAGGATATGGATCCCGATGCCGTTGCTTACTATGAGAAAGCGTTTAAAGACATGATTGAAACGGATCAATGGAAGGAAATGCGGGACAAGTTTGGCTGGACCGACAATTACATGTCTTCAGAAGAGTTCAGTACCTTCCTGGATGAAGAGTACAAAGAAATTGAAGCATTAATGGAGGAAATCGGCTTGAAAAAATAATGGGGTCTGGAGCAGAAACATCTGCTCCTTCCTTTTCTTGATTAGGAGTGAATCACATGAGAACCAAACCAGATCGAATCATCTCATTACTTTTACTAGTTTTTGCTGGAATCTATTTAGCTCTCAGCTTTCAGCTTACCAAATTTCCATACGCCATCATCGATAGTGACGTCCTTCCGAAGGGGCTTGGATTCCTGCTCATTATTTTGGCGGTTGTTTTGTTCTTCCAGGCGAAGGATGATACAGAAGAAGATAAGAAAAGACGTTATGTAAAAAAAGAAGATGTCATCATATTGTTATCAGTATTAGGAGCATTGCTTGTATATATTTTTTTACTGGAACCGCTCGGATTTTTAGTATCTACTATTCTATTTTTGTTAGTCATCCCGTTTGTTTTAGGATTCAAAAAGAAGCTAACTACGGTACTAGTAGCCTTTCTATTTTCAGGCATCATGTATTATTCATTTAACTATTTACTCAATATTACATTACCACAGGGGATTCTACCCTTTTAGGAGGTGACGGGCATGATTGAAAGTATATTATATGGATTTCAAGTAGCTTTCACCCCGGAAAATTTATTTTTCGCATTTATCGGGGTATTGGCTGGTACGATTATCGGGATGCTGCCGGGATTGGGTCCGATCAGCGCCATTGCGATTATGATTCCTCTTAGTTATGGGATGTCTCCGGCTTCCGCCTTGATCCTGATGGCAGGGGTTTATTATGGTGCCGTGTTTGGCGGCTCGACTTCTTCTATTCTATTAAATGCCCCTGGAATTTCAGGGACAGTGGCAACAGCATTTGACGGATATCCCATGGCAAAGCAGGGGAAGGCAGGCAAAGCACTCGCCATAGCCGCCATATCGTCCTTTGCTGGTGGAACAATAAGTGTGGTGGCACTTATGCTGGTCGCTCCTTATATGGCCAAGCTTGCCATTACGTTTGGGCCTACTGAGTATTTCGCTCTAATGCTTCTGGGACTGACAGCAATATCCAGCTTATCTGAAGGGTCCACCAATAAAGCACTGATCTCGGCGACGCTTGGATTGATCATCGCAACTGTCGGGATTGATCAGCAAACAGGTACACAGCGTTTCACATTCGGGAACCCTGGTTTATTAGAGGGGATCGACTTTCTGATTATTGCTTTAGGATTATTTGCACTTTCCGAGGTTTGTCAGTTAATTATCTCAAGGAATGAAAATACATTGAAAGGGAAGAGTGCTGTTGGCAGTTTAAGGCTTGAGAAGCAGGAATTAAAGGAGATGGCAGGCCCGATTGGCCGTCATTCCGTCCTTGGCTTTATTTTGGGAGTCCTACCTGGAGCAGGGGCAACGATCGCTTCATTCCTTTCCTATATTTCAGAGAAACGTTTATCCAAAGATCCATCTTCTTTTGGAAAAGGGAATATCAAGGGGCTGGCCGCTCCTGAAACCTCCAATAATGCTGCGACAAGCGGGGCATTCGTTCCCTTGTTAACATTAGGGATACCAGGTTCTGGAACCACTGCTGTACTATTGGGTGCTTTACTTGTTGTAGGAGTGCAGCCGGGGCCATTGATGCTTCAGGATCACCCGGACGTATTCTGGGGAGTCATTGCAAGTATGTATATCGGAAATCTATTTCTATTGGTACTTAACTTACCGCTCATCCCGGTACTGGCAAAAATCTTATATATTCCGAAGCAGCTGTTGATCGCATTGATCATTGTGTTCTGTTTAATAGGGGTATACGCAGTCAGCTTTAACACGTTCCATCTGTACTTGCTTGTAGGATTTGGCGTGTTAGGCTATTTGTTGAAAATGTATAAATTCCCTGCGCCTCCGTTTATTCTCGCGTTTATATTGGGAGGGATGATGGAGCAATCCTTCAGACAGGCGATGACGATCTCAAACGGATCTTACGGTGTGTTTTTTCAAAGTAATATCACCATAGGTTTACTGGTCGTTTCATTCCTTTCACTTGTGCTCCCTACGATTTTAGGTTTAACGAGAAGAGGGAAGGCCACGGAAAGTCAAGATTTGAAGAAAGAAGCATGATTAATAGAAAAGCAGTGAAGCCCCCAATGCCTCACTGCTTTTCTCTTATTCTTGAAAGAAATATTTTCTCTGAGGTCTCCCGACACCTCCATAGGTAAGCTCCACTTTGATTTTCTTTTGGGAAACAAGATACTCCAGATAGCGCCTGGCCGTTGTTCGGGTCACGCCGACTTCCCCTGCCATTTCCTCAGCCGTATAGCCCCGGCTGTGATCGGTTCCTATCCTTTTGAGTATGGATTCCAATGTAATCGTATCGATCCCTTTCGGGGGTTGCTGGACGGTTTGAATATTTCTCGTACTTTTCTTTCTATTAAATAAAGTGTCCACCTCATGTTGATTTTCTACTTGAGAATCATTCATTCTCTCTTTATACTGTTGATATTTTAATAGGGTATCCTGAAATCGGTTAAAGATAATGGGTTTCAGGATATAATCGAATGCCCCTCCACGGATGGCATTGGAAATATGTTCGGTTTCCTTTGCTGCTGTGACGAGGATGACATCTGTGTTGCGGTAATGCTTTCTGATCTCCCATAGAAATTCACTGCCGGTTCCATCAGGAAAGTAGACGTCAAGTAAGATTAAATCAGGATTAACAACAGGTAAGACTTTTTTGGCTTCTGCAATGGTAGTGGCGATCCCGCCTACCTGAAATCTTTCCATTTGAGCAATGTACTGACTGTTGATCTCAGCTGTTTGAATATCATCTTCTATAATGAATACGTTCCACTTACGCAATACTTTCTCCCCCTAATGTTGCTTTGGAATACTAATCGTAAACAAAGCGCCCCCTAGTTCACTATTTTCCACTGTCATGTAGCCGTTCAGATGCTCCACACTTCGTTGCACCAGGTGAAGACCGATGCCCCTGTCTTTGCCGGCTTTTGTAGAATAGCCTCTTTCAAATATTGAACCTATATCCAGGATTCCCGCACCACTGTCTTCTATTTCGAAAATAAAATCATTACCTAAATCAGTCATAAACAATTGAACCCGCCTGTTGTGCAGTGGCTGGGATAAGACTTCTTCAAAGGCATTATCAAGAATGTTCCCAATGATGGTAATCAGTTTTTCCTGCTGTACATCTATAAGTGGTGTTGTAATGGAGCTGTCAGGATGAATCGTGAACGAGACTTTCAACTCTTGGGACCGATTATATTTTCCAATGATCAGGCCTGCCAGGACAGGATCAGGAACCGCTTTCAATAGAAATTGAATTAAGTCTTCATATCCAGAGGATTCCTCCTGTATGAGGGCTAATGCCTCTTCATGGTGATGAAGTTGAATGAGACCAGCAATCGTATTCAGTTTATTTCTGTATTCATGGGTCTGTGAGCGCAATATACCTGCATACTCTTGAACCTGGGACAGTTCTTTAGTAAGCTGATCGATTTCATCCTTCCTCCTGAAGCTGGCAACCACTCCGACGATCTTTTCCTCTTCAAAAATAGGAAGCCTGTTGACGATCAGGTCATGATGATTTAATGAAATCTCATCATCCAGCCGGCTTTCTCGCGTTTCCAGTACATCCATCATTTTCGTATCGGGAATGACTTCTAGAATGTGTCTTCCCCTATTGGAGGATTGATGATCAAGAGCCAGTATACTGTGAGCTCTAGCATTTATTTCTGTAATCGATCCATGTTGGTCGATTGCAATGATTCCTTCCCGGACCGATTCGATGATGGCACGCTTTTCCTTGAACTGCATGGCAATTTCAGCAGGCTCCAAACCGAAGATCGCCTTTTTGATTCCTTTCCCGATGAAAAATGAACCTATGACTCCAATTAATAGGATGACGGTGACGAGTATCAGTACCTTAGTACGATAGGGAATGACGATGTCGTGGATACTGTCTTCAAGAAATCCGACTGACACTACCCCGATGATTTCGTTTTGGGCGTTTCTTATAGGAACCTTTCCTCTTACAGATGGTCCTAATGATCCCCTTGCATGAGAAACATAAGATTCACCCCTTATCAAGGCTCTTTCATTGTCTCCACCGACCATCTTTTTACCGAGACGTTCAGGCATGGGGTGAGAGTATCGGACAGAGTCTCTATTGCCTACAACAATAAAGGTGGCCCCTGTTTCTTTTCGAATATCTTCTACCAGAGGCTGGATGATCTCTTCCGGCTGATTCGTCTTAAAGGCTTCGATGACAGCAGGCATCTTGGATACAGACTGTGCCACCGCCAAGGCTTGCTTTCCTTTCAAATCCGTCAGCGTGTCGGATAACATTCTAAAGAAAATAATCGACAGGGATAAAATCAAAATCGAAAGAAGTGCTAATACAATAACGATAATCTTAGATTGAAGTGAGAACTTTTTCATCATGGGTTCCTTCTTTTCGGAAAATTCTATTATTACTAGAATAAAAGAGTTGATGGGTTTGTACAAGGGGAGATGAGAATCTACTATAGATGAGTTTTAAACATACAACACGTGGTATATGAAACATAGTACATTTAAGAGGAGGATTCATAACGTTTTGGCAAGCATCGTTACAATCGGAGCCATCATTTTCATCCTGGTAAACTTAATCTATTTCTTTAAGGATAAGCATTTCAAATACAGTTATTTTAGTACAACGCTTTTTTATAAGCTGTTTTTCGTACTTTTCAGTATCATGATTGCATTTGCTGTACTCTATTATGTCCTGTCATTTGAGAATCCGATGCTGCGTGTCAGTTCACCCAGTGGCAAGCCGGTAGAGCATTCATTTCTCAATTATCTCTATTATAGCGGCGTGACGATCCTGTCCGTCGGGTACGGAGATTATATCCCGACAGGCCATATCCGATTCTTTGCACTGCTTGAGGCAGCCATCGGATTGCTGCTCCCGACGGCCTATTTTATGAAGGTATTGGAGTCGAAGGGAAAAGAGAATAGGGAGAATGAATAGAAGAGGGGATCTGACAATGGTGTGAGCGTATACTCCACCAGAGTCAGCTTCTTTTTTTTGTTCCTTGCCAGCTTCTTTTATCATGAATAGAATAGAGAAGGAATGAAGGGTAAAGAAGGAGTGTCCGTAATAAACAAAATTAAGAAAATAATTTTTATATTAGTAGGTTTGTTATTTATGGGAATCGGGGTTGTAGGCATCGTGCTGCCTCTCATACCAACGACTCCACTTTTGTTGTTAGCATCCTTTTTCTTTGTAAGGGGATCCGAACGATTTGAGGTCTGGTTTAAAGGAACCAGTGTATATAACAAGCATTTAGAGGGTTTTATTCGTCATCGATCCATGACACTGCGCCAGAAGGTTACGCTGCTGATTTTTTCAGACATCATGATTCTCATACCGCTGATTTTATCGGATAGCTTGATGGTAAAGGTGATTCTGGGTTTGATCATTGTGTATAAGTATTACTATTTTATTTTTAAGATAAGGACTGTAGCAGTTCGGGGGGATTGATGGTGATGGGGTCATGGAGACTAGTTCATTTATCCTCAAAAATAGCGTGTACCAGGTACAAATGACTTCCATTGTACCTGGTACACGCTATCAGTCAACTCCATTACATCCACAAATTCGGCTTCACGACCATAAACCACAGCATTGCTAACAGAAGGATTAGATAAATCCAAACGGTCCGGTTCAATTTCCCGACGAGCCATTCCCGGTCAGCGTCATCTTCTGCAAACTTCCGTAGTGTCGGTGAGAACGCTCTTGCGAGAAAGAACAGGGAGCAGAACATAATGACAAGAGTCATGATGATCCACGGTGTACTCCACGTCCAAGGTCCGAGTAGAACCAGGAGGATTCCTGTTCCGACGAGCACGTGTCCTGAATGCTTGGAGAGTCGGACCGTGAAGCGGAACGTGTCCAAGTACGAAGGAAGCACGGACTCAGAAGCGGTCCGTAATTTTTTCATCATCGGCAATAGTATGAAAAATGGGCCGATGGAGGCCACGACGCTGATCACATGTAGATAGATGAGCGTTCTGTATAATAAATACTCCATCCGTCGTACTCTATTCGTTCACTAATGTGAATTCGTGCACCCATACTTTCATGCTCGGGTGCCATGGCATGCCTGGGTGATAAGAGAGGATGGCTTCTTTATATTCCTCCACAGTATGAAAGCCTTCCTGCTTGGCATGATCATCAGTCAGCTCACCAAGTGATTGGGAGTAGACGTTTTCTACTATGTATTTCTTTCCTTGAAGCTCCATGATTTCTCCAATATCAGCGTATCGTCCGTTTCTGCGGGTCGCCGTTTTCTCACCATTAAGCACTTTCTCGACGTCCTCACCTTTAGTTACCAGACGGTCGATCGTACACGTTTTTGGCGGCAGTTGTTGATTGGTCATTTTAAAAACCCCTTTCGACCTTTACTATAGCATAGTCCGGGTTGAGGAGGATGATTGATTGCAAATTGTTTCACGAATCGAATTAATTTCCTCGCAGGGAACGTCACCTGGTGCTATGATGGGGGAATACTATATATAGAAAGAAGGCCTCAGGGAGAATTGAAAAAGTGGCAAACGTATCTGATACTTGTGTTCATCATGTTGATTTGGGGCTTTAATGTTCCTGCATTAAAGGTTTTGGTAAGTGAATTTACGCCGGTAACGATTACATCCCTCCGCATCTTCACGGCAGGGATTACTGTATTTATCATTCTTGGTATCATGGGGAAAATAAGAAAACCGACGGCTAAAGAGTTATTGTTCATTATCTCGGGTGGCTTATTGAATGTCGTCAGTCATCATTATTTTTTATCAGTCGGGCTGACCGGAACGTCGTCGACTAACGGGGGACTGATCCTGGGAACTGGGCCGTTGTTGACGGCTTTAATGGCGACGATCATCCTTCGAAACCGGCCGACAGTGATTAAAATCATCGGGTTTCTGTCTGGTAGTGTCGGGGTTGCGATCATTGTGTTGTCAGGCGGAGAGGGTTTAGGCGGACTTAAGACCGGGGATCTGTTTATCTTTATCTCCATTTTTTCACAAGCCTTAAGTTTCATTATCATCAGTAGGGCAGCCAAAACGTTGGACCCCCGATTACTTACGGGGTATATGCTGGTGTTCGGTTCCATTGTCTTGTTTTCGATTAGTCTGTTCACAGAGCCGGGGGCAATAAAAGAACTGGGAAATGCCTCAAGCTCCATCTGGCTTCTGTTCTTTGCTTCTGCCATTTTAGCAACAGCCGTAGGGCACATGATATACAATCATTCGATCGGGAAAATTGGAGCCGCCGAAACATCGATTTTCCTGAATCTCAATACCTTTTTCTCCCTCGTAGGAGCCGCCATTTTTCTTAATGAAACCGTGACGTTCTATCACCTGATCGGATTGGTGTTCATCGTGTTGGGAGTAGTATGCGGATCCGGTACGCTTGAAGAGATCGTCATCAGAAGAAAACAAAAGAGATTCCTAAAAGAAAAACAGAGACATCAGATGTAGATGCTTCTGTTTTTTTTATACGGTAGACATAATGGAATATAAAACGACCTGCAAATGGCATTGCGGATAGTCCTCTTTCTTTCTGCCCATACTTAAAGGAAAAGTAGTCTAAGGTGGGGTGGTGCGATGATTTACATTTACAATGACTTTGGTGGGACTCATACAACATCTCTTGCAGCAGCATATCACCTGCATATTCTAAATCCTTCACACAGCCCATTAACTAAGAACGACATCCTCAATATTCCTTACTTTAACCAGCTAACGAAAAAAGAGGCAGGACAAATCCTTTTTCGCGGGATGGACGAAGAGAATAACCCGGTTTATACGATAGGAAGGAGATCTTCAAAGTATGTCGTTCCTGCACTAACTGATTTGAGTAACATCCTGCTTAGTAGATATGGAGAAAGGGAGAAAATCATCATTTCCAACACCTCGCCGACTGTTCCTCCCCTCATGACAGCCGGGGGGTTCTTGTCCAGGGAGCTGGGAATCGATTCGATAGGCGTCCCTCTTCTCGTGAAAGGGGCACAGCAATGTCACAATCTCATCTATCATCTCGTTATGGAAACGAAACAAGTGGCCAAAGCTTCCCACGAGCAGGTAGTTGTGTTGGAAAATGGAAAATATCAATATAAAATTGGAAAAAAGGATATCTTCTGGAAGGAAAAATAGTATAATAAGTAGATACTACTAGGTAAAAGGTCTGTTTCCGGAAAGATCGGGATGAACTGAATAGACCTGTACATAAAGGCAATACTACAGTAAAAACGGAGGTGTCGACATTGGAAGGTAAACCATTTCATTATGATGGCAGTCACCATTTCGCAACAGGGGAAGCACAAGAGAACACTCCATTTGAACTAACAGACGAAATGAGAAAGAATATCGGGGGAAACCCTTTTGAAGCTTCCGGGGAGGAAGAGTAAGAATCAATCTACACCTATGAACAATCGGATGTTGTCTATGAGACAGCATCCTTTTTTTCTGAGATGACCAAACCTTGGATAATTCCATCTTTTTTTCACAAAATAATAGAGTGGAAAATTTGAGTGAAGGATGGATGAAGAATGGCACAAGTATTATATATCACAGCTCATCCCCATGATGATACACTATCGTACAGCATGGCGGTGGCGAAAGCATTTATGGATACGTATAAAGAAGTGAACCCTGACGACCAAGTGGTTCACATTGATCTGTACCGTGAACATATTCCCCACATTGACGCTGATGTGTTTAGTGGATGGGGGAAGCTTCAAACAGGAAAAGGATTTGAGGAACTTTCATCGGAAGAAAAATCGAAAGTGAATCGACTCAATGAATTATCAGAACAGTTTATTTCTGCTGATAAGTATGTGTTCGTTACACCATTATGGAACTTCTCCTTCCCACCGGTGATGAAAGCGTATATTGACTCTGTGGCAGTTGCCGGTAAGTCGTTTAAGTATACAGAGCAGGGACCGGTTGGATTACTGACGGACAAGAAAGCTATCCATATCCAGGCACGAGGTGGCATCTACTCAGAGGGACCTGCAGCCGGCATGGAAATGGGGCATCGTTACCTGGACATCATCATGCAATTTTTCGGTGTCCCTTCCTTCGAGGGTGTCTTTGTGGAAGGGCATGCTGCGATGCCTGATAAAGCCCCGGAGATTAAAGAGAATGCCATTGCAAGAGCGAAGGATGCTGCTCATACATTTTAAACCACTAAGAAGAGCCTGAACATATGCGTTCAGGCTCTCTTTTTATAAAATGGCAGGCTTCTCCATCTCATTTCCTTTCGGCTCAGGGACGAAGGCAAGAATGACAAGTCCAATGATAAAGAGGACGACGAGACTGAAAACACCGCTATTGGATTCACCTGTCAATTGGGCGGTGACGGCGACTAACAATGGTCCGAGGATCGAGGCGAATTTACCGAAGATATTGTAAAAACCGAAGAATTCATTGGCGTTCTTCTTCGGAATTAATTTTGCAAAGTAAGCCCGACTCAATGCCTGGATGCCCCCTTGGGAAGAAGCAACCAACATGGCGAGGATCCAGAAGTCCATTGTGGTCTCCAGGAAATAAGCGTAAATGCAAACGATGATATAAACGCAAATTCCTACATACAGCATCTTTTTCCCCGTGAATTTCTCCGCCAATCTTCCGTATAGAATAGCGAACGGTCCAGCCACAACCTGAGTCACAAACAGGATGATCAAGAGGTTAGTGGAGGTGATCCCAAGATCCGATCCGTAAGCCGTAGACATCGTAATGATGGTGCCGACTCCGTCGATATAAAAGAAGTAAGCAAGAAGAAACAAAAATAATGCACGGTATTTCCGGATTTCTTTCACCGTTTTACCAAGGCGCTTAAAGCTATTGGCAACAGGGTTCTTCTCACGCTCGATAAAGTAGCGCTGATGGACATTTTTTAGTAATGGGATGGAGAAGAGTCCCCACCATAAAGCGGTAATGACGAACGCAATTTTACTGGCGATGGTAACGGAGAAGGGAAGTACCCCATTTTGAGATAATATGATGATGGCGATGCTTATGATAAACGGAATCGTGCTCCCGATGTACCCGAATCCAAATCCACGGGATGACACCCGGTTCATCCGTTCTTCTGTCGTTACGTCGGTTAAAAAGGCATCATAGAAAACGTTGGAACCAGCTGAACCGACCGCTGCCACTGTATAAAAAATTAAGAGGAGCAGCCACTGATCACTGGGAACGAAAGCGAGGAGGGCAGTGAATGTAACTCCGAGGGCAAAGAAGAAAGTAAAGAATTTCTTCTTGTAGCCTTCATAATCGGCAATCGTTCCGAGAATCGGGCCAATCATAGCCAGTATAAAGGTGGCAATCGCGATGGTGTACCCTAAATAAGCAGTGGAATTAGCGGCACTGACCCCTGCGTTAGTAGCGGCAGCCTTATAGAATAGTGGAAAGACTGCGGTCGAAATGATAATGGAATAGGCTGAATTTGCCCAGTCATAAAAGATCCAGCTGCTTTCTTCTTTTGAAAAACGCTTCATTGTTTTTCCCCCTAAGGATACAAAATCTCTTCTTTATATATCCAGCAATTCTTCGATCACTTTTCCATCTGTTGCCCCCAGACTAAGGCCGAGCAGGCGTGCTAGGGTCGGACCTTCATCTATTAAATGCATAAAAGGAATTTCAACATTTGACCGGATCCCTTTCCCGGAAGCCATGAAGATGGTGGAGTAGTCTTCTTTTTCAGGAGAATATCCGTGAGACCCATACGTATAACGCTTTTCCTTTACATCTTCCTGGGTGATGGTATGAATGAAGGATCCTTTAAGAGTATCTTTAAAATAAAAACCGATTCTTGCTTCGAGCATAAAGGTACAGTATTCATCGGCACCTTTTCTTCCGGCTTCTTCACCAGTGAGTATCTCTTCAATTCCATTGGAAGGATCCATCTGCAATTGCTCCAATAGGGATTGAACTGCTTGTTTCGTTTCAGAATCCTTCACGTACACATAGGCCGAACCATCACATCCTTTACAGTATGCTTTCCAGTCGATGACTTTTCCATGGTCATTCACTGTGATCAACCCATTATCCTTTAAAAGAACGTTTAGCTGAACAGCCTTTGATTCATCCAATGCACTATGATCCCCAAGAGCGACAATAGTAGACTCTTCATAGATGCCGTTATCCTTCAAGGCTTTAATGATTCTTCCCAACCGGGCATCATGGCGGCGTATGGCCGCATGTGCTTCTTCGGAAGAAAACCCATGGTAATGACGCTGTGTATCAAGATCCGTAAAGTGCACAAGCAATAGGTTTGGCTTCTTCTTGATCGTTTCAACGGTGGATTCCAGAACGAAATCATCAAGTTCAGGTTGATTCAGACCTTTCCGTATGTGACCAAAGAGACGATTCATTTGTAATTGGTAGAGAGGACTTCCATTGAAAAGGGAAACAAGGATTTGATTATGCCAAGGCCGATTCGCGAAGATCTCGGGCATGTTGTAATCAATGTCCGCTTTAGCAGTCACAGGCCAGAGTAGAGCGGCTGTGGTCATATCTGCATTCTTGGCTTCGTCATACAATGTAGTACTCTTGACATGTCGTCGATGCCAATACCAATCCGGAGAAATCCGGCCAGGCTGAATGAGTGTATTATTCACAACACCGTGACGATTAGGAAGCATACCGGTGACAATGGTGGCGTGACAGGGATAGGTCACAGAAGGATAAATGGTTTCAACATTTTTGCAAAAGGATCCATGGGCAAGCAATTCTTGAAAGTGAGGAAGACCTTTTAGAATGGGGTAATCCAAAGCGGATAAACAGTCGAAAGATATGACAATCAGGTAATCTGTAAGTCGAGTCATAATGGCCTCCAGCTTTCGCGTAGGATTGTACTATATACCTATTAATATAGCAGAACATTCAGAATAAAAATATGAAATTTCGATTATGCTGACGTTAAGGGACTGTAAAGAAGGAAGAGACAGATAAAAAAACAGAGATGGTATCCCATCCCTGCCTTTGGTTGAGCTATATTTTAAATCTTCACTTTTTCCCCGATTCGACTATCTTGCTTCACATCCAGGATGCTTGAATATTCAACCGTATCAATGTCACAATTCTCGCCGATTACCACATTTTTACCACGGACCAGTTTCGCCTTCGTGTTCTCAAGATATACCTCATCACCCTCGATCAGATCTGAAAATAAGTAGTCTTCCTTTTGTAGAAAGAAATTGACCATTTGTTTGATCAGTCCGTTCGAGTTGTGGTGTTTCACTGCAATCGTTTCGCCTCCGATTTCTTTAATGGAGGATTCATGATTAATTTCAATCTGAATCCGGTCAGCGTTGAGCAGCCCCTCGATATGGACCGAGCCGGAAGATGAGAAGGTTTCTACTTCACAATCCTTTTCAACTCTTAAAGAGCCGCTTGCTTTAATCGCTCCGCCTTGAATCCTTCCTCCAACCTTACATGAACCGCTCACCTTGAAAGTTTTAAAGATAAGGTCTTTCAATACTTTGCTTGAACCACTCGTGTTCATTTCAGCAGCCATCACCGAGCCTTCATACTTGGAGCTTCCACTTGTAGTAATCGTTTCTGCTTTTGTATCACCTTTAATGGTAGAAGAACCGCTCGTTTTAATGTATCCAGCTTTTACGTCACCTGAAATCGTCCCGGAACCTGAAATTTTAAGCTCGTGGCAGTCGATGTCGCCAGCGATTTTTCCACTTCCACTGATCTTTACTGCGTCAAATTTTCCTCCGCCGGACGTTCCGGATCCACTGATCTTCAAGTCATGCAGTTCTTTCTTTTCCATAGTATTCATTCATTTCTCCTCCAATTAAGGGACGTTAGATCCCTTTTGTATTCGTCAACGTGATTTTCAATTCTTCCATCATCTGTTGTAGATCGAATCTCAATACGGTCTGTGCTAAACGGTCAACAAGCAATTCGGAGTGAAGAGGGAGCAGCATCCATATATATTCCTCTCCTTTACGAAGACCAACAAGTTCAAGAGAAGAATCTATCAGTGGAGTGAACTTCTCATGAAGAAAAAGAAATAACGTTTGCCGTTCTTCTCTCGGGACTTGTATCCTTTTCGCCTTCTCAATGATCAACATATTTAATAGATCAGGAAACTCAAATACCTTTCTTGCCGGTAGAAGTGCTGTGCAGAAGGACAAGGTATGTTCCGACAGGATGTTATACGTAGGTAATTCATCTGCACGGACTTCCATCTTAGTTGGATTTGGTGAAAAGAAATCGGATAGTTCATCCAGTGAATAGTCATCCTTCATCTCTTTGATTGTATCGATGCGTGAGAGCATTTTTTCCCTGGGAAAGAACGTTTCCTGACCCGTGAAGCTGGATTTCTTAATAAACCAACTCTCCGGAATAATGTTCTTTCGTTTCCAACGGTAAAGCTGACCATACGAGATCCCGGTGAGTTCCAACAATTCCTTTTTAGAAATAAGATTCGTCTCCAATGAGGGATCACCTCTTTTCTGTAACAAAACATTGTTACGTTACTTGATGATTAGTTTAACAGAACATTGTTACGTTCGTAAAGAATAATTTGTAATATTTTCAAAAAAAGGCTAACTCGAAACTATCCAATATATGTTTAAATAAGAGGAGCAAGGGTACTAAAGAAACAGAAATGTTTTACATAGTAAACATTAATAACCGTTGAGAGGGATGAAAGAATGGGAGACGATCGTCGTACGAAAGTGAATGAGAAAAGCAAGGATGAACAGCTTGAACAGTATCGCGTAGAGGACGAAGGGAAGCATCTTACAACCAATCAAGGATTGAAGGTATCAGAAGATGAATTTTCCTTGAAAGCGGGAGAACGCGGACCTACCTTAATGGAGGATTTCCACTTCCGTGAGAAAATGACTCACTTCGACCATGAGCGTATACCGGAGAGGATCGTTCACGCCCGGGGGTTTGCGGCACATGGAGAGTTCGAACTCTATGATTCCATGAAAGAATACACCCGGGCTAAATTTCTTCAGGACACATCAACGAAAACGCCTGTATTTGTACGCTTTTCTACTGTCGCCGGATCCAAGGGTTCTGCTGAGGCCGTGCGTGATGCACGGGGATTTGCTACGAAATTTTATACCGAAGAAGGCAATTATGATCTTGTAGGAAACAATATTCCTGTGTTCTTCATTCAAGATGCGATTAAATTCCCGGATCTTGTTCATGCTCTTAAACCGGAACCACATAATGAAATGCCTCAAGCAGCTTCTGCCCACGATACGTTCTGGGATTTTGTAGCGAATAACCAGGAGTCTGCTCATATGGTCATGTGGGCAATGTCCGATCGGGCCATTCCACGCAGTCTCCGTATGATGGAAGGATTCGGTGTTCATACATTCCGACTGGTGAACGCGGAGGGGAAGGCCCATTTTGTGAAGTTCCACTGGAAGCCGGTACTGGGGACTCACTCTCTTGTTTGGGATGAGGCTCAGAAGATCAACGGGAAAGACCCGGATTTCCACCGCCGTGATTTGTATGAATCCATCGAAAATGGCGATTATCCAGAGTACGAACTGGGAGTTCAGCTCATTAAGGAAGAAGATGAGTTTAACTTTGACTTTGATGTTCTTGATCCTACCAAGCTATGGCCTGAAGAAGAAATCCCTGTGAAAATCGTCGGGAAGATGACCCTTAATCGCAATGTGGACAATGTGTTTGCAGAAACGGAGCAAGCGGCTTTCCATCCTGGTTCCGTTGTTCCCGGGATCGATTTCTCAAATGATCCGTTATTACAAGGACGCTTATTCTCCTATACTGATACACAATTGATCCGCCTTGGAGGACCCAACTTCCATGAGCTTCCTATTAACCGACCGGTGTGCCCATTCCACAATAATCAGCGTGATGGATACGGCCGTCATACAATAAACAAGGGCCAGGTGAGCTACCATAACAACTCACTCGCTAAAAATACACCAGCTCCTGCGAGTCAGGAAGAAGGAGGCTACACTCACTATCAGGAGAAAATGGAGGGGCGTAAAGTCCGTTCAAGAAGTGAAAGCTTCAAAGATCACTTCTCACAAGCCACCATGTTCTGGAATAGCATGAGTGAGCCTGAGAAAGAGCATATCATCCAAGCCTTCAGTTTCGAGCTTGGAAAAGTGAAGAGCAAATCTGTTCAGAAGCAGGTCGTCGATATGTTTGCAAATGTAAGCATGGAGCTGGCAAAAGGATTTGCCGAAGCAATTGATGTGGAAGTCCCTAGTGGTGAAGGATCGAAGGTAACCAAATCTTCGAAAGCCCTAAGCCAGGAAAATACGATTAAGAAACCTGCTACTCGTAAAGTAGGGGTCATCGTAGGGAACGGCTTTAAAGGAGAAGAAGTGAAAATGGTTCTATCGGCTCTTAAAGAAGATGGCATCCAACCGGAAATCATCAGTGACAAGCTGGGGATGAGAAAAGGGGATGACGGTACGGAGCTTGAAGTGGACCATACCTTCTTAACAGGGGAATCTGTATTATTTGATAGCCTTTACGTAGTAGGCGGAGAGAATGTAGATAAAAAGTTCTCTCAAGATACAACCTACTTTGTCAAAGAAGCGTATTCTCACTTCAAACCAATCGGTGCCACTCATGAAGGGACCCACTGGCTGGAAGAAGCAGGTGTCAGTGGCTCTGGAGTGGTAACCGGGGAAGACATGAAGTCATTTGCAAAAGAATTTACAAAAGCTATCGCAGCACATCGTCATTGGGATCGCGAATTAGTATAAATATATTTTAATAGGAAGACAGGGGAACAATACTCTCTCTTCTTTAAGAGAAGTGCCAGACCTGATCAATCAGGTCTGGCACTTTTTCAATCATTGAATCCCAAGCCAGTGGAAACTTAAGCCGGATTCCACTTTAACATCTTCCATATCATCGCTGCACCTACTATACTCTTCCATCAACAGGTCAAACAGCCATTGAAAATGAAAAAATTCCCATAAGCAGAAATCTTGAAAGTCAAAAAAGGTCAAAGTATACTATGGTTATAAGGTCAAAGAAAGTCAAAGTCAAACTAAGTGTAAACGAATACCAAACAGACTGACCTTATCCATAATACAATCTACAAAAATATTTATATAAAAACTCTGCTACAGGAGGTCATATTTAATGAAATGCCAAGTATGTCAACACAACCAAGCAACAGTTGAAGTGTATAAGCAAGTGAATGGTCATAAGTCCAGTATGAAGATGTGTTCAGCCTGCTTTCAAAAGCAACAAACGCCTTCTGGAACACACGGAGGATTTCCGTTTGATGAGTTGTTTAAAGGGATGAGCATGGGAGGAAATCCAAATGATGGCTTCCACAATCAGCAATCATCTCCTCAAACCAAAGGCGGAAATGGAGGAAATGGCGTTCTCGATCAGTTTGGACGCAATGTGACAGGAGCGGCCAAAGCTGGATTGATTGACCCTGTTATCGGAAGGGACAAAGAAGTGAATCGCGTCATTGAAATTTTAAATCGCCGTAATAAGAATAACCCGGTACTCATCGGTGAGCCCGGTGTGGGTAAAACGGCTATCGCTGAAGGGCTGGCCCTTAAAATTGTAGCAGGTGATGTTCCATCCAAGTTATTAAATAAAGAAGTGTATGTAATGGATGTTGCTTCACTAACTGCCGGTACAGGGGTTCGCGGTTCTTTTGAAGAACGTTTAAAATCCATCATCAGCGAACTTCAGAATCGACCAGACGTGATGTTATTTATTGATGAAATCCATCAATTGGTTGGTGCCGGTTCTGCTGAAGGCTCCATGGACGCAGGGAACATTCTAAAACCAGCTTTAGCCCGGGGTGAACTGCAAGTGATCGGGGCTACCACATTGAAGGAGTACCGCCAAATTGAAAAAGATGCAGCACTTGAGCGCCGTTTTCAGCAGGTGCTGGTCAATGAGCCGACACCTGAAGAAGCCATTGAAATCCTTAGAGGATTAAAAGATAAATATGAGGACTATCATGGAGTCGAGTTTACAGACGAGGCCATTGAAGCTTGTGTGAAGCTATCCCATCGATATGTTCAGGATCGATTCTTACCTGATAAAGCCATTGATTTAATGGATGAAGCAGGTTCTAAAGTCAATCTTCAGTCAGAGGGCAAAGACAAGACGGCCATCCTAAAAAAATTGAACGAGGTAAGAGAAAAGAAGGAACTGGCAACAAAAGAAGAGAACTATGAACAAGCTGCCATCCTTCGCGATCAAGAAGCAGAATTAGAAAGACAAGTTGGTGAAGATGGTTCAGATTCCAAAGCACTTGTAGAAAAAGAACTGATCCAGACGATCGTTGAAACGAAAACGGGTATTCCTGTCGGAAAGCTGCAAAGCGATGATCGTAAGCGAATGAAAGCACTGGAAGAAAACCTGGCGGGTAAAGTAATTGGACAGGAAGAGGCAGTAAAGAAAGTAGCGAAAGCGATCCGCCGCAGCCGTGCAGGATTGAAGGCGAAGCACCGTCCAATCGGTACATTCCTCTTTGTAGGACCAACTGGTGTAGGTAAAACAGAATTAACGAAAACACTGGCAGAAGAATTGTTCGGATCTAAAGATTCGATGCTTCGATTAGACATGAGTGAATACATGGAAAAACACTCAGTATCTAAACTGATCGGTTCACCTCCAGGCTATGTAGGTCATGAGGAATCCGGTCAATTGACTGAAAAGGTAAGAAGGAACCCTTATTCAATCATTCTCCTGGATGAAATCGAGAAAGCCCATCCGGATGTTCAGCACATGTTCCTGCAAATTCTTGAAGATGGACGTCTCACCGATAGTCATGGAAGAACGGTCAGCTTTAAAGAGACTGTGATCATCATGACAAGTAACGCAGGGGTGACAGACAAGAAGGAAGCAGTGGTCGGATTTAATACCGGCGGCACAGATGCGATTAGAGAAACGAATATTCTTCAATCACTCGGCGCCTACTTTAAACCGGAGTTCCTGAACCGTTTCGACAGCATCATTGAATTTGAATCTCTTGAAAAAGAAGAGCTTCTTCAAATTCTTGACCTTATGCTGAACGAATTGCAGGTTGAACTTAAAGAGCAGGGGATTACTGTCACCATTGACGAAGATGCGAAGAGTAAACTCGTTGAACTGGGATATCATCCTGAATTCGGTGCACGACCATTACGTCGTGTGATCCAGGAAAGAGTGGAAGATAAGATCGCTGATTTCCTTCTTGATGAAGATGGCATAACCGACGTAGTCATTTCACTCGAAAACGACGAGATCATTGTTAAATAGGAAAAGAAGCATCCTTTAATGGGTGCTTCTTTTTTCATTCTTTCCTCTTTAAAAAAGCGATATATGCTGCCATAGCGAAATAAACCCCCAAAACCAAGACAATAAAAACAGGTGTAGAATAAGAAAGCATAAAAACACCCTCACTTTAAATCATGGTACGATGGATGGAATATCAATAATAGGATAGCGATAATTGGAATGGATATTATGATGGCAAGTAATGGCCTTTTATGGTGCAATCCTAATATTGAAAACATGATGACATTAAAAATAGCAGACCATCCTAAATTCCAGCCATTCTCGTAAATGAACAGTCCTTTTTTATGAAATAAGTATTCCAATAACGTGAAATAAGAAATCCAGCAGGCAAGATATAACCACTTCTTTTTTCTATATGGAAAATAACGAAGGAAGATCATGATGACGACAGGAATGATAAAAAAGGTGAACACGAGATCAATAAACGTGTGATTAAGCCAATCTACCGTCACAGCTTTATATTCCCAAAGTGTGTGATTATAAAAGATCACGTTATAAGAGAGATTACAAATAATATAGTACTGAACCGTTGGATAATACTCTCTCCAGCGTTTCCAATCAATAAAGAGCTTGGCGAAAATCAGATAAACAACCACTACCAGAATTAGATACATATTAAGTACAATCCTTGTTTTTGTTATTCAGTATGGACGTAACAGAAAAAGAATAGACATTCTGAACAGATAAAGTGCCTGATTCACATTGAATCAGGCACTTTAATTGGAGTATCTATTCCATTTCTGACAGTACTCTATCAATCGCCTGGGCAACCCCATGATCTGTATTGATACCAGTGACCCAGTCAGCGGCTTCTTTCACAGCTTCCTGGGCGTTCCCCATCGCCACTCCGAAGCCGGCTTCACGAATCATGGCTATATCATTCATACTGTCCCCGACCGACATGACTTGTTCCATGGACAGGTCCAGCCATTGGCATACCTTCACTAAAGCCGCTGCCTTATTGACCCCTGCAGGATTGATTTCAATATTCGTCGGCGAAGAATTGGTGATTTCCAAAGCTTCATTTTTTACCAGCTCGTCCATCATGACTTTGCGGACGTCTTCATCCTGAATATCGAAACCAAATTTCAACCAGTTATAGGTACCGATATCTTGATCAAAAGGCTTATTCGTATTGAAAAGTCCTTGAGAAGTAGAAGACCAGAAGTAGACATCATGCTCTTCTTTTAATTTCCAAAGCTGTTTCACAAGATCAAGATCAAGTGGGATGCTGTCCACCAACTTGTATTCATGATCGTAAATTTCCCCGCCATTCACAGTCACCAGATAAGATGAACGACCAAGCTCATCTGAAATGTCCCTGCATGTGAACAGGGAGCGGCCAGTACTTAACACCACATGAATTCCTTTCTCCTTCGCACGCTGAATGGCTTGTGCGTTTTCAGGAGATACTTCTCCCTCGTGATTAACGAGTGTTCCATCCATATCCAGGGCAATTAATTTAATATCCATTATACCTATC
The DNA here is from genome assembly GCF_003315075.1 of Rossellomorea aquimaris. Classification (GTDB taxonomy): domain Bacteria; phylum Bacillota; class Bacilli; order Bacillales; family Bacillaceae_B; genus Rossellomorea; species Rossellomorea aquimaris_C. The sequence continues at coordinate 35,929 of NZ_QNRJ01000009.1, read as the reverse complement.
ACGTCCTTCTATTCATTCATATCCAGTGTAATATAATTCGAGCAAATCTTCTAGGAACCTGACTTGATGAAGGTATTATTTCCTAAGTACTGAACTTCATATTACAATAGAAAAGAGTATATATTTGAGAGGAAGAGAACAATGGAGTCTACATATGAAAAGGGTAAGTGGAAGCAGCTTATTACTTTAATAAAGGAAACCGATCCACCGAAAACCCTGTTTGGCATTTCTTTATTCTTGAGCCTGCTTACAACGATTGCGGGACTTGCTATACCATTATTAACAAGTAAGTTGATCGATGACTTCAGTTTAGATTCGTTAAGCAAAGGGGTCATCATAGGGATGATTGCTGCCTTTTTTGTTCAAGCGATTGCGGGAGGAGTGTCTGTTTACATATTGGCGAGGGTCGGGCAGCATGTGATTGCCTCCTTGAGAGAGAAGCTTTGGAGAAAGTTGCTGGTTCTGCCCGTTCCTTATTATGATTCACATGAAACGGGTGACTCTGTCAGCCGTATGACCAGTGATACGGGAGTGATCAAAAACCTGATCACGGAGCACCTGACAGGCTTTATTACAGGTATCATTTCTGTAATAGGTGCCATCATCGTACTGTTTTATTTAGATTGGCCCCTTACCCTGGTGATGTTTTCAATCATACCACTGTCACTCTTGTTTCTTATCCCGATTGGCAAAAAGATGGCTGACATCTCAAGGGGATTGCAAACAGAGACTGCAAGCTTTTCGGCTATATTAACGAGAGTCCTTTCGGAAATCCGTCTCGTGAAGTCATCCAATGCGGAAGAGATTGAATTTCAAAAAGGACAAACAGGAATCAAGAAGCTCTATGCCCTTGGATTAAAGGAAGGGCTCATTCAAGCGTTAATGTCTCCGGTCGTTTCATCTTTAATTATCATCGTTCTTGTACTCATTATTGGATTCGGCGGTATTCGAGTGACCTCTGGAGCCATGACGGCAGGGGAACTTGTTGCTTTCTTCATCTACCTCTTTCAGATAATCATGCCGATCACCCAGATCATCGTGTTCGTGACTCAGTTCCAGAAAACAGTGGGAGCAACAGAGAAAGTGTTATCGATTCTCAATTTAGACGAAGAAAACCTTGAGGAAGGAAGGTCCGTCCCTCAAACGGATCGTGCCCTGGTCCTTGATGGCGTGACGTTTGGGTATGAAGAGGGGAAGAAGGTGTTAAAGGATGTGACGATGAGGGCTGAAAAAGGGAAAGTTACGGCCATCGTTGGTCCGAGTGGAAGTGGGAAAACGACACTTTTTTCATTGATAGAGCAGTTCTATAAGCCCCAGCAAGGAGACATTCTCTTGGGAGAAGAGACAATCAGCTCATACTCGCTAAAATCATGGCGGGAACTTCTTGGCTACGTTTCCCAGGATAGTCCGATCTATTCGGGAACGATCGGGGACAATATCTCTTACGGGCTCCATGGAGATATATCAGAGGAAAAGATGATAGCCGCTTCAAAAATGGCTTATGCCCATGAATTTATTAAGGACCTCCCTAACGGTTATCAAACAGAAGTAGGAGAAAGAGGAATCAAGCTTTCAGGTGGTCAGCGACAACGTCTTGCCATTGCAAGAGCACTATTGAGGGACCCTGATATCCTAATGCTGGATGAAGCCACTTCAAGCCTTGATAGTCAATCGGAAATTGTCGTTCAGGAAGCGCTAAAGAACTTAATGAAAGGACGGACTACTTTGGTGATTGCCCATCGCTTATCCACCATCGTGGATGCCGACCAGATCGTCTTTTTAGAAAAAGGAAAGGTGACTGGAATCGGGACACATGAGGAATTGTATACATCACATACTTTATACCGCGACTTTGCAAGACAGCAGTTAAGAATAGGCGAGCAGCCTGATTCGGGAAGTGAATATGCATGAAACCTTTTACTGAACGAGTGGTGAAAATCATACAGAGTATCCCTTCTGGAAAAGTGATGACGTACGGTCAAATCGCTTCATTGGCAGGCAGTCCTAGAGCTGCCAGGCAGGTCGTGCGGATTCTTCATTCCATGAGTGAAAAGTATAAACTTCCCTGGCACCGTGTTTTGAATAGCAAAGGGGAAATTGGCTTCCGGGATGAAGAGCAATCGATGACCCAAAGGCTATGTTTGGAAGCAGAAGGGATTCATTTCATAGGGAAGAATCGGATTAGGTTAGAGGAATATCGGTATGAGCCCGAACCTGAGTGGGATATTTTAGGGTAAGGATGTTTAATACACATAATTTTTTTTGTCGCTTAACCATAGTGAAACGACGCGTAAATTACCCCTCACCTATTAATTTTTATTGGTTCACCCTAACGCTACCAGCCATTATTTCAATGTGGGATCTCTTTGTAGAAAATCTTATTTTTCAACAGGTCTCAATCAAGAAAGCCAAAAACAATGACAAATAAAGACGTAAGGGCTGTGAATCCAATGATCACGTATCCTATGATCCGGATTCCCAATGGCAGACTCCCCATTTCGGGTTTGCTCATGGGGGCACCTTCGATTTTTGACATATGTTCAGACACATCATTAAACGGTTTTTTAGGATTTGTCATGGTATCCCTCCTTTCTATATTTTACCATAAAAAAGGTAAGCAATATTCAAGGTTACCTTTTTTTGTTAATTCAATTGTCCATTCCTTAGTCTCTTCAGCCAACGTTTTTGTCGGGAGCTGATAAACAAATAACCAACTAAACTTAATCCAGACACCACCAAACTACCTTGCCAAAGGAAATCCACATCGAATCCTAATCCTGTGAAGGCGCCAACGCCACCGAAGAGCAAAAGGATGAAAGCCTGCTTCTTTTGGTTTTCAAATACCACAAACTGAAACTCGTTTTGCTGGTGATGGTCCTTTTGTTCAAGCGCTTTTTCTGGTAGATCCAACAACTGTCGAATTTTCTGAACGGTCTGAAAGAGAGGTTGGGCACTGACCCATTTCAAAAGAAGCTCCCACTTGTTTGTATTACTATCCTTTACCCAATCCATGAAGGCGGGTTTGACGACATCGAGAGTTTCCTCATCGGGACTCAATGTGTGAACAAGCCCTTCTATGGTTGCAAAAGACCGACCTAAAAAGATGAAACGTGTAGGCACTTGTACAGGCAATGATTTCACCATCTCATTTATTTCTTTCTTCACTGATATCAGATCCATCTGTTTGAACTGCTCCATATCGAGTGTGACAAATTCCTTCAGCACGGGTTCTATCGTTTTCGGACTTGCATCAGGAAGCAAGAACCCTAATTGAGACAGAGCTTCTGCTGCTTTGCGGAAATTTTTTAGAAGAATTCCTTCCAGAAGATCTTGAAAGTGAGTGGAATCTCTCTTGGAAATTTCCCCGATCATTCCGTAATCCAATAGAACAAAGGTACCATCCGGCTGAAGCAGTATATTCCCTGCATGTGGGTCGGCATGAAAGATGCCCGGCTCGAGCCATTGGGGGAGGAAGAGGCGAAACAATTCCTGAGCTAACTTCTGCCCGTCCAACCCATAAGATTCAAACGCTTTTCTGTCATTCAATCGAACGCCATCCACCCACTCCATCACCAATACTTTATCTGTACAAAGTTCAGGGTACATAGCAGGAATCTTCACGTTAGGATGGTCCTTGAACCGTTGTTTGAATGAAACAGCAGTGTTCATTTCTTTTGAAAAGTCGAGCTCTTGTTCGATGACTTGCTTTAATTCCTGATAAAGCATTTTGAAATCAATGAACCCCTTGGGAACTGGAGCGAAACGTCGGGCGAACCAAATAATGATGGAAAGGGAGCGGAAATCCGTCTTCACCAGGGAAGGAATCTCAGGGCGCTGCACCTTGATAGCCGCTTGCTTACCATCCAGCAGCGTCGCCTTATAAACTTCTCCTATAGAAGCTGAAGCAACAGCTTCCTGGTCGATGGCCTGTACCTTAGTAGTCACCGAGCTGTCCCATTCACGTTCCAGAACCTTTTCAATCTCCTCCCATGGTGAAGGAGGAACGTGATCGACCAAATCCTGTACTTGATTGATAAATCCTCTCGGAAGCAAATCCTCACGTATACTGAGGAGCTGTCCAACCTTGATCAAAACACCATTTAACTCAAATAAGGTTTCTTTAAACTCTTTTCCAATGCGCTCCCAAAGCTTCTCTTTTTCCCATTGGGACTTACCGCGGATACGGTACCAATAGACCCTTACCACGATCGATAACGCTAATGATAATACCTTCCACATTCTCCAAAGCTTCTTCTCTGACTTCATCATTTCATCTCCCGGAACTGGACTGTCTAGTTCTATTATGTAATACGGATAGAAAAGAAGAAAGTTTCTATTTCTGTAACTATCAGAAAATTCTATCCGCTCAATGGTTTTTTATGGTAAAATTCATCTTGTTGAAAGGAGAAATGTATGTTCGTAAAAGTCTATGAGTATCATATTCAGCCGGAAAAAATAGAAGAATTCTTTAAAATACAAGAAAGGGCTGGTGAAATTTATAGAAAGTATTTAGAAAGCCATACAATCTATTTAAAAAAACAAGATAACGAAACAAAATGGATGGAGATTAGTAGATACAGAAACGAAAGTGAATACAAAAAAAGTATAAGGTTGATTAATGAGCATGAAGAAATTCAGCATCTATTCTCAGATTTTCAATCCGTACTCGTACCGGGTAGCGAATTAGTAGAAGAGGATTTTTTGCAAATTGAAGAAAAGAACTCATTAGGAAGGTGAATAAAGATATGTATGGGATTTGAGTCAAAGCATCGTAATAGAGATAGGCATTTAGATAGTAAGCGTCTTAAGTTAAAGGAAAGCATCCAGCAGGATTTAGAGGGTGACGAAAATGTGTTAGCCTTTTTCTACGGTGGCTCTATGGGAAGGGGAAATCATGACCACTATTCCGACTTGGACCTGCGAATTGTAGTGAAGGACCATGTTTTTGAAGAATATAGGAAGAGGAAAAAGGCGCGGGCGGGTAATTGGGGTGACGTCCTGTACTATGAGGACTTTCCATGGGCGGCACATACAGTTGCCCACTATACGAATTTCGTAAAAGTAGACGCCTTTTATTATAAGAGAGAAGACTTGATGCCCTCACTGTACTTGAAGGACGCAGATATTGTCTACGATCCTCACCGATACGTGCAGGATACGGTCTGTGCTTCCCAAGCATTGAATTATCATGTAACTTTAGAAGAATTTGAGCTTTGGAGAAGTAAATTCTTCGCCCATACTCATGAAGTGTATCGAAGAATCAACCGGGGAGAACTGTACTATGCCCTTCATTCCCTTGACATGATGAGATGGTCGGTTGCTGCCGGATGGGACATGGAGAGCGGTCGGGCTCCGAATGCGCCGGGCGACTGGTCGAAATATGAGGGGGAGCGCTCGCCTTTTACACAGGAGCAAAAAAAATTACTGGAGAGTTGGGGATGCAGTCGGAATCCTGATGAGATATATTTTGTAATGAAGGCGATTGTGCCGAAGTTTAAACTTGTACATCGTTCACTGTGCGGGAAGCTTGGTGTGGAAGAGAATGGTGCGTGGGTGGACGAGATTTTGGGAATGGTTCTATAAAAATATGAAATTGAGGTGGATTATATGAAGCTTGCTTTTCTTTGTCATCCGGTTAAAGATTTAACGGAATCACTTTAGACCGATATTATGAACAACATCAAGAAAAACTTCATTTCATAAAAGCTCCATGTGATATTCCTCCAGGCAGATATGCCATATATCAAGATCATAGTGACAATTTCATCAGGATTATTGATTTGAGTCGCGAACGCTGACGTGGATTATTGGTGGGCGATGATTGTTCACCTGTTAAAATTTCGATGATTTTTGACAGGTGAATTTGGCTTTGAATTCAACTCTTAATAATCGGTGGATATTTAACAGTTGAAAATCCTTCTGAAAATCAGCAGCTGAAAGGTGACGGAAATTCATTTTCCGCTACAAAAATTTCAATAAATAAGCTGTACTCTTACCGGTTTTGACACCTTTGTGAACTGCTCAATAGCCTATTGCAATAAGCAGGGGGAAGAGGTATATTATAAGTGTAAAGAACATGTGAAAAATTTCACAAACGAAACAGCTATCATATCAAAACCATCACAAACTTTGATCAACTGTTTTTTAGTCACTCTTGTGAAATATTTCACAATATAAATCCAAAAGGAGATGATCCATCATGAGATGGTGGGAAAATCAAAAGGTGAGCATGGTTTGGACAGTGATTAGAATTTGGTTGGGTGTTCAATGGCTGGAAGCGGGTTGGCATAAGGTGAACGATGGTTTTGATGCAAGCGGATTCTTGCAAGGAGCATTGGCTAAGGCGACGGGAGATCATCCAGCCGTTCAAGGATGGTACGCAGAATTCCTAAAAGGGTTTGCAATACCGAATGTCGATGTATTCAATATTTTGATCCCTTGGGGAGAAGTACTGGTGGGAATTGGGTTGATTGTCGGATTCATGACAATACCTGCATTAGTCGCAGGAGCTTTCATGAACTTAAACTTCTTATTGGCGGGAACGGTGAGCACGAATCCAGTTCTTTACACAGTTGCCATCATCCTTCTTTTTGCAGGCAGAGGGGCATTCTGTTGGGGAGCTGACCGCTGGATGATGCCATACCTGAAACATATGGTCCTTCCTAAAGGCAAACAGCATAAAAAGCCGGTCGTGGTGTGATAGAACATTTAATGAAACCACCCATGCAGACATTGCATGGGTGGTTTCTTAGTGAATTCCTCAGAACCTATCTTTTTTTTCACCTACAGGGAGTACACTATTGGTTTTTCTTCACTCGTGCACGCTGGTTGGCAGCATTGGCGCGAGCTTGTGCTTCCATATCAGCCTGGTCGGCAAGTTCACGTGAGAACTCTTCGTCAACACCGTCAGATTTGAGCTGAGCGGGTGTTTGTGGCAAGCTGTTTTTGTTTCCTCGTTTACTATTTCCGCGTGATCTGCCCAATATGAACATCCCCTTTTCAGTTGGTTAAAAAAATAAAGGTACAGACTTAGAAGTCTGTACCTTTATTCTTCTTCAAAGTAAGGGTTTTTAGTTAGGTAATAATTGTCTATCTATGGGCTTTGGAACTGAATCCGCCTGCACGATCAGCTGCTTTGAATTCTCTTGAATACGTTACTTCCTGTGCACTGGATAGAACCGATTTGTTTTTGTCTTTCTTCTTCTTATTATCCATTCGTATGTACATCCCTTCTTTTCAAGATTACTTCTATTTTTGCCTTGAAAAGAAGGGGACATACCTGTGATTTAATGATAAATATCAATCAAGGCACTTTTTAATTCAGGGTATTCAAATTTAAAACCGTTTTCTGAAAGGACACTCGGAAGTACTTTTTGGCCTTCCAGCACTAAGGCGCTCATTTCACCCATTGCTACTTTTAAAGCAAGGGAAGGGACAGGGATCCAGTGTGGCCTGCCAAGCACGGCCCCGAGTGTTTTTCCGAACTCTTTCATGGTAACGGGGGAAGGAGCTGTCACATTCACCGGTCCCGAGATGGATTCTGTTTCAATAATGAAATGCACCGCTCTTGCGATGTCTTTAATATGGACCCACGACATCCACTGGTCACCGGATCCAACCGTTCCTCCCACAAACATTTTATAAGGAAGAGCGATACGAGGGAGGGCGCCTTCCTCCTCCCCCAGTATAATCCCGAAACGAGCATATGCAACCCTGATATCCAGCTGGTTTGCCTTGCTCGCTTCTTTTTCCCATATTTGAACGGTTTCTCCTAAAAAGTTGTCTGCCGTTTCCGTTGACGCTTCTGTATACGTATTCGTTTTTGAAGAAGGGTAGTAGCCGATTGCACTTGCGTTAATTAGACACGCCGGTTTCTCTTTCAGTGCCTTTATAATGTTCATTACCTCTTGTGTTGAGTTGATCCGGCTATTGATGATTCGTTTCTTACGCTCATCTGTCCAGCGGCCGCTGTTGATGGATTCCCCTGCAAGGTTAATGAAGGCTTGGATTCCTTCGAGCGCATCTTCCGGTTTCGCCCCGTCAGATAGCCATTTTACGTAGGTAACTCCTGAACGATTGTCGTATTTATCCGGATTTCGAGTAAGTATCATGACTTCGTGATGGTGTTCGAGAAGTTCCTCCGTCAGAGCCTGCCCGACAAAACCCGTCCCACCTGTTATAGCGATCTTCATCATCATCCCTCCAATATACTTATTATTTTACCTATCTACAGAATAAAAAACATATGCTGAATGTGTTAGGATTACAATGAGGTGGAAAAAATGGGTAAGATTACGAAAATAACGAAGCAAGTAAAGAACGATGAGCGTTACAATTTATTTATAGATGGAAAATATGCCTTCAGTGTCGATGAAGCAGTACTGGCAAAGTTTCAGCTCCGAAAAGGTCTGGAAGTGGATGAGCTTGAGGTTTCAGAACTTCAATATGAAGACGATGTAAAGAAAGCATTCAATAAAGCGATTCAATATTTAGCCCATCGAATGCGCACGGAAAAAGAAATTCGGGACCATTTACAAGAAGGAGATCCCGAAGATGGAGTCATACAGGAAGTGATTCATAAATTAAATGATATTAAATACATCAATGATTTAGAATTCGCTCACGCTTTTGTCGGGACTCACATGAATACCTCTGATAAGGGGCCGACTTGGATCCGGGGGGAATTAAGAAGAAAAGGGGTGGATGACCCTTATATCGAAGAGGCTCTTGCTGCATTTACGGAAGAGAAGCAGGTTGATAAAGCCGTCGGTCTCACCGAAAAACTTCTTCATAAATATAGAAAAGATTCCAAGATGATTGCCAGGCAAAAAATTGAACAAAACCTGATGCGAAAAGGATATCCGGGTTCTGTCATGAAAATTGTCTGGGAGACAGTAGAATCTGAACGGGATGACGATGAAAAATGGGATGCCGTCTATCACCAAGGGTTAAAGGCTCATAGAAAGCTGAGTTCAAAGTATGAGGGGTACGAGTATGTCCAGAAAATGAAACAGACCTTGTATCGAAAAGGTTTCTCTATGGAGGACATCGAAAGACTTTTGGAAGAGTTAAAAGAAAATGAAGAATGATTTGTTGTTTTAAAGATAGATTGAACTATAGGGGTATGACAAGGGGGAGTTCCTGTGGAGATTTTCACGCTTCTGTTTGCTGGTTTAACACTTTTGCTGCTCATCGGTACGACTAAAAAATTCAAGCTTTACACAGGTGGAATTGTCGTGGGGGCAGCCGCACTATTTATCATTGGTGAACTAATCATTAAAGTTCAAACCGGATTCTATACACTTGGGAAGCAAGAGTGGTATAACCAAGGGTATGCCGAAACCATGGGGAAATGGGTGATGCCATTTTTCCTATTGGGGGTGGCGATCTTCCTCATCATTGTGAACATCCGGATGATCCAGCAGTTTCTCAAAAGAAAAGACAGTATCCGCTGGGTGTGGATGGCTTTTGTCGTGGTTATTGATGCCTTCGCTGTATTTATAGTGCCTGTTTTATTATTTGTAGTGGCCTTTATGTTCTTCCCTTTTGCTCCATAAATGAGAAGGCAGTCTTCCTTTAGGGAACACTGCCTTTTGAGGTTTATTTTTTTGATTCAATGACGATTTCGTCTTTTTCTTTGTATTCATTCACAATCATTTCCGCAACTTCTTTAGGAGAGCGAAGCCTTGATGGATCACTGATATGATCGCTGTTCTCCCAGAATGGAGTATTCATTCCACCCATATACGCATTCACGATGCGAAGATTCGAATCCTCGTACTCCTTCTGTAAGCTTTCACCAAATCCTCTGAGGGCAAACTTGCTCGCTACATACAATGATTCATTTTTTTTGCCTCTAAGGCCAGCTGTGGAAATGATGTTAATGATTGTGCTGCTCCCTGGATCAAGTCGATTCAGAAGTGCCTTAGTCAAACGAATGGGACCGAGTGCATTCGTTTCAAACATGCTTACTAATTCATCATCGTCTGTATCCTTGAAGGGACCGAAATAGCCCACCCCTGCATTATGTACGAGTAATTCGACATTACAATCCTTAAGATGAGTCTTGGCGAATTGTTGAATGTCATGAGTTGAACGAATATCCAAAGTGGCAAATGAAACCTTTCCGCCAATGCTTTCAATTTCTGCTGCAGCTTCTTTTAAGCTGTCTTCCGTCCGGGCAAGAAGGAAGATATGATATCCTTGCAGGCTAAGAAGTTTTCCTAATTCTTTTCCAAGGCCGGAGCCTCCGCCTGTGATGATGGCTGTTTTCATGGTGGTGTCATCCTTTCTGATGTAATTGATTAAGGGCCTGCCTTATGCTTGTCGGGTCTGACCAGCCGCTTCCGCTTTTCTTATTGTCCAGCTCCAGCGGCTAGCCCCTCGAGGTCATAAGCCGTGATGGCCAAAAAGGCAAAGAACGCCTTTCCGGCCATCCCGTCTTATGCTTGTCGGGTCTAACCAGCCGATTCCGCTTTTCTTATTGTCCAGCTGCGGGGCTTAGAGGCTCGAGGTCATAAGTCCAGCCCACCAAAAAGGCAAAGAGCGCCTTTCCGGTGGACCGGCCTTATGCTTGTCGCCTCTGGGCAAAGCCCCTCCGCTTTTCTTATTGTCCAGCTCCAGCGGCTAGCCCCTCGAGGTCATAAGCCGTGATGGCCAAAAAGGCAAAGAACGCCTTTTCAGCAATCCCGTCTTATGCTTGTCGGGGCTGACCAGCCGCTTCCGCTTTTCTTATTGTCCAGCTGCGGGGCTTAGAGGCTCGAGGTCATAAGTCCAGCCCACCAAAAAGGCAAAGTGCGCCTTTCCGGTGGACTTGCCTTATGCTTGTCGCCTCTGGGCAAAGCCCCTCCGCTTTTCTTATTGTATCATTTTCTCTATACTACTATTAGTAGAGGTGATGAGGAATGGAACAAGAGAGAAGATATAGTGAGATGACGGAGCATGAGTTGAAGCAGGAAATTGCTTCGTTGAAGGAGAAAGCAAGGAAAGCTGAACAGCTGGGGATTGTGAATGAGTTTGCCGTTTTGGAGCGCAAGGCACTTATGGCACAGGCTTATTTGATGAATCCTGACGCCTACAAGCCTGGCGGGATATACGCAATAGAAGGTGATCCCGGTACATATTTCAAAGTCGACTATCTAAACGGGGTATTTGCCTGGGGATATCGCCTGGGTGGAGACGGAAAAGAAGAAGCACTGCCGATTTCCCTATTGGCAGGAGAAAAGAAGTAATAAAGAGGTCCGTCATAGGGACGGACCTCTGAAATAGCCTAGGAACGCTTGCGTGTCTGGTTCTCTAGAATGATTAAGTCTTGAGTTTGTGTGGTTTGTCCATTAGCTTGGGAATGGGCATGCTTTGGATTGTAGAATGCCTTGTTAAATGGACTGCTGTACTTATTTCGGTAGAAGTTGTTTTTCATGTTTGCCATCGTAACTACCCCCTAAACAGATTTTCACTTCATTAAAGTGAGTCGTGATCTCTTTCTCCAGAAGCTTTCATACGTTCTTGAGGATGGGTGTTGATGGTGCCGTTAGCCCTTTTAGATGCAAATTCCGCTTTAGCTCTCGGTTCACCTTCGAATTTATTGTTATTCATGTTAGGGAACCCTGTCGTTTTATTTCGCATAAAGTGCCTCCTAAAAGGTGAATTTTCTGACTCATACCGTGAAGAAGCAAAGGTTCACAACTAAGCTTAACCACGTACTAATAGTATGGGTGAATTGGTGTACATTATCATAAAAGAGGGAACTAAATATATGGAAAAGGAGGAGACAAAATGGAGTCAACATTCCACGAATTAACACAATTGTTAATTGAAAAAAATAATAAGCTCTCGTATGAAAAAGCGAGAACCTGGATCGAACTTGTGTGGGAGGATTTCGAAGCCACATACGCAAAAGCAGGTTACGATTATAAAGGAAAAGCAGTAACGGAAAAAGTCGTTCGCCAATGGGTCAATACATACGGTGAACAAATCCACGAATTTGCTGCACAAAACCCTAAATACAAACATCTGATCGACGATAAAGAAGATGACGATATAGTACATTAAAGTGATGAGGGACGGACCTTTTTAAAGGTCCGTCCCTCACTGCTTTAATCGATTAAAATGTCGATGTCGACTTTTGAGCGAAGTTTTTCTTCGCTGAAGACCCATCCTGTGTAGGAGCTGACGATGTTCAGGTCTTTGTCGAGCTGTACCAGGGCGACAAAGGGATAGTGTCCATTATTTCTGTAGCGAAGATCGATGAAGCGTACTTCAAAGTGATCATCGTATTCGTCCACTTCCCAGCGGAAAACCGGGGAAAAGGAAAGAAAGGCGGCCAGATTTTTATCTCTTTTAGCGGCATTGATGACTGGATTCTCAGGTATCGGTATGCGTTCAAATTTATCGAAGATCGTAATCGACCGTCTGAATGCCCGTGCGACATAATAATGTTCCTTGGTCACAATCGCAAGGCGCCATTGGAAAAACCGGATTGTCGGTGAAACGATGATTTTTTCCGCTTTAGGGATTCTTCTTTTCACCGCATTTTTCACTGCTTTTTGAACCTGGAATCTCAATACATAATAAGCGAAAATCACAATGTACATGACCAAAAAGGTTTTTCCAGGTGGTAATCCCATGCCCCACAGAATCAATCCGCCGATGTGAATACCAAATATAATCGGATCAAACGTGTTAATGACTCCTAAAGCGACCCATTTCGACGAAATCGGCCTGATGGCCTGTGTCCCATAGGCATTGAAAATGTCGACAAATACATGGAGGAATACGGCCACAAATGTCCAAATCCATAAATGAAGCAAATCTGCCCCCGGGAAAAAGGGATAAAGACAAGCGACAATTACTAGCGGCCAAAGAGCAACGGCCGGAATGCTATGGGTGATGCCTCGATGATGACGTATATAAACGGCATTATTGCGTAATTTCAAAACGGTATCGATGTCTGGAATTTGAGAGCCGATGACTGCTGCAACCAACACACTTTGAGAAGTGGCTGCACTTTCAGCAACAACGGGATCCAGGGTGGCTAAGCCCCCTAGAGCGAAACCCATGACGATATGAGTGCCTGTATCCAAAAAAAGTCCTCCCTTGGCTCATTTTCATCTGTATTTTTAATGACTTGTATTCATTTTTGAACATGATATGGTTAAAAGGAGTTTATTTCAATGAAAAACACTTTACACATTTACTTAGAATATGAAATAAAACAAAATTCTCAACCTCAATACAATCAGATTATGAACAATATCGTAGCGACATTACCACAATACGACGCCTTTAATATCCAGTGGGAAAAGTCTGAATCCGACCCTAATCGTTACATCGAACGGTTTATAGTGCCCACTGAATCCCATTTCCATGTTTTGAAACGTTTACGGACATCCCGTCGTCATTTATTATTTGGTTTATTGGACGAATGTATTTGTGGAGGGTTAAAAGAAATAAACCTTGTTGGCCTAAAAACACAGCTTTAATTATTTATTCCCTATTCAACGTAACATTTAACATCCTGGAGGTACAAAATTGAAAGAAGAACCATTGAAACATTTAGACTCCATTGACCGTGAGGAATTTCAGAAGAATTTATTATCATGGTTTTCAAGAGAACAGCGTGATCTTCCATGGAGGAAGGATCAAGATCCATACAAGGTGTGGGTATCTGAAATCATGCTTCAACAAACAAGGGTGGATACGGTCATACCTTATTTTAACCGATTCATCGAGAAATTTCCTACCATAGATGCTCTTGCTACAGCCGACGAAGAAGATGTCCTGAAAGCATGGGAAGGACTCGGCTATTACTCGAGAGTCAGGAATCTTCAATCGGCTGTAAAAGAAGTGAGTGAAAAGTATGGAGGAATCGTTCCGGATACGCCGAAAGAAATATCGTCATTAAAGGGTGTGGGACCCTACACTGCGGGGGCGATCTTGAGTATTGCCTACAGCAAACCGGAACCTGCTGTCGACGGAAATGTCATGAGGGTATTTTCACGTATTCTATCCATCTGGCTTGATATTGCCAAACCTGCATCACGCAAGGTATTTGAACAAGCGGTCAGAAATTTGATTTCTGAAGAGAATCCATCGTATTTCAATCAAGCGCTGATGGAGCTTGGGGCACTGATTTGCACACCGACATCACCATCCTGCTTACTATGCCCTGTCCGGGAACACTGTCAGGCATTTGAAGAAGGAGTGCAAACAGAACTTCCAATTAAATCGAAAAAGAAATCTGCACGTAAAATGAATATGGCGGCAGCCGTTCTGTTTACGGAGGATGATCGAGTGGTTATCCACAAACGCCCGAGTAAAGGACTGCTCGCTAATTTATGGGAATTCCCTAATTTTGAAGTGGGAGATTCAAGCGGAGGTCGAAAGCAATTGCTTGATTTAATGGAGGAAGAATACAAGGTGGATTGCTCATTGAAAGCAGGGGTTGTCACGAAAATCCAGCATATATTCTCTCACATCGTTTGGGATATTGAAGTATATGTTGGTTCTATCGACAGCACCACTCTTGATGACAGCTGCCTGATTGCCGTTACGACCGAAGAATTCGATAAATATGCCTTTCCCGTCTCCCATCAGAAAATCTGGAAGGAAACAGGAGCAGGAATATTACAGAAATAATAAAGAGCAGCCGTGATGGTTGCTCTTTGTGTATGATCATCTCAATCGTAACTAATCTTCGTGCCGTGAGTATAATCGGCTTCGCCACGCTTCAATCCGCCTCGGTTTTCAATTTCTTCGACAATTTCTCTGTGAATCGATTGTCCTTCTGCGTTCAAATAGGGTACTATTTGTTGTAGTGAATGATGAAAGAAAGCGAGCTCGCTTTTTTGCCATTCATCTTTTGGAATCATTGAAAGCTCTGTCATATCTCTACCTACATACATAACTCATTCCTCCATTTAACTGACATGCTCTTATTAGTGTGCATGTTCAAGGCATGATTATGCTTTACACCAAATGGAAAAATGAAATTGAAAGGATGATCAACATGAGTCAAAAAGTAGCATTAGTCACAGGAAGCAGCCGCGGACTTGGACGGGAAATCGCTATTCAACTAGCAGAAAAAGGATACGATATCGTAGTCAATTATGCACGGAGTAAAAAAGGGGCACTTGAAACGGCTGAACAGGTCGAAAAGTTGGGCCGAAAAGCATTTGTCGTACGGGCGAATGTAGGAGACGTGGATAAAATCAAATCTATGTTCGAACAAATTAAAGAAGAATTCGGCCGTTTGGATGTATTGGTAAGTAACGCAGCATCCGGGGTTCTGCGTCCAGTCATGGAACTTGAAGAATCTCATTGGGATTGGACGATGAACATCAACAGCAAGGCATTACTATTCTGTGCCCAGGAAGCAGCAAAGTTAATGGATAAGGGCGGACGCATCGTAAGCATAAGCTCATTGGGATCCATCCGTTATTTAGACAATTACACAACTGTGGGAGTATCAAAAGCTGCAGTTGAAGCCTTAACGCGTTATCTTGCAGTTGAACTCGCATCGCGTGACATAATCGTAAATGCAGTTTCCGGTGGTGCGATCGATACAGATGCACTCAAGCATTTCCCTAATCGTGAAGAGCTTCTGGAAGATGCCCGCAGTAAAACACCAGCAGGACGAATGGTGGAAATTGATGATCTTGTGAAATCAGTGATGTTCCTCGTTTCAGACGATTCTTCCATGATCAGAGGTCAAACCATCATCGTCGATGGCGGTCGCTCACTACTCGTTTAGTGGAATTTTTTTCCTGAAAAATATCGAATAGTGAAATCCACGCTTGGTTATCTTAATAAGCGTGGAGGTGATTACAATGGCAAAACAACCAAACAAAACTCAAGCTGGTACAAGCGTTCAACATGTGAAACAACAAAACGCTCAAGCTGGTCAAGCTCAACAACAACAATACGGTACTGAGTTCGCTTCAGAAACAACAGCAGCACAACACGTGAAGCAACAAAACCAACAAGCAGAAGCTAACAAAGCGAAAGCTTCTGGTAAATACGGTCAACAACAACAATAATTAATTTGTTCTTGACGGAAAAAGCACCCATTCAGTTGGGTGCTTTTTCGTTTTGTTTTTGAGGGACGGATCTTTCAAATCTTCCGTCAATGAAAAGGACTGATCTTTCAATATCCACTATAAAAACAGAGGTCCGTCCCTCCACATCCTCCACATCGACAAAACAGGTGGGATTGTGACAGAAGTTGTCAAAGGGTTTGGGGGTGGGAAGGAGAATGTTTAGGAGAGCTTGTTTAGAGGAGTGGTGGAAGTGATGCAGCAACGGTTTAATGAGTTGGTAACAGAGCAGTTAGAGACGATGGATAAGTTGTTATATCTTCAGTCTGAGATCGAACGTTGTCAAGAGCTTGAAGAGGAGCTGTTCGAGCTTCAAGAGATGACGAAGGTTGAATCTATAAAGAGAGAGATTGCTTCAAAAAAGAAGGAACTAAAAGAGATTCAAAAAATGTTTCAAAAACAAACCGATGAAGTGATTCGCTCCTATCAAAAGGAACAAAACAGCGTTACAACATAAAAAGATAGGCATGATAAATCTGATTTTTGAACAGGAACAGGGCGATTCTTAAAGGATTTTTTCTTTAAGGATAGCCCTTTTGTTTTAAATTTTCTGAGGAAACGTTATAATGATAGAATAGATAAGCATATATAAAGGTAATTTTGAAATGAAAGAAGGGGATACGATGGCGGTTCCCACTGAAGGAAAATCAGTACAAATACATAGCTTTAAGCATGATGGCAACATTCACCGGATATGGAATGAGACGACGGTTCTGAAAGGAACAAGCAATCAGATAATCGGTGGAAATGATCGAACGATGGTGACGGAATCAGACGGAAGAACGTGGATGACCCGTGAACCCGCAATATGCTATTTTCATTCAGAGCTATGGTTTAACATTATTTGTATGATTCGTGAGGACGGTATTTATTATTATTGTAATTTAAGCTCACCATTTGTATATGATCATGAAGCGATCAAGTATATCGATTACGACTTGGATATTAAAGTGTTTCCTGATATGACATATACACTGCTGGATGAGGATGAGTATGAAGCTCATCGCAAGTTGTACGGTTACCCGGATGTGATCGATCACATCCTGAAGCGAAATGTAGACAAGCTTGTTCGCTGGATCCGACAAAGAAAAGGGCCTTTTGCTCCTGACTTTATTGATATTTGGTACGAGCGTTATCTGACTCACAGAGGGTAACACAGCTGGAAAACTGTATAGGCATTAAAGGGCTGACCCAGTAAGGAGCAACCCTTTTCATTTCCTGAAAGGACTTGAAGAGGAGCAGTGCTGCGTTCCATACAGGGTCATCCCTTTTTATTGGGGCAAAATAAATACTCACACCTTAGAAAGGAGTAATCACTTGGATAGTATCAAACGCTACCTTCAATTTGTAAAACCTTATCGGTGGCAAATTATTGGTACATTAATTATAGGTATTATTAAATTTACCATCCCTTTGTTAATTCCAATTTTAATTAAATATGTAATCGATGATATAGTGGGCGCTTCGGGCTTATCCTCGGAAGAAAAGACCAATCAATTACTGATGATCATGGGAATCATGCTTGGCCTTTTCTTACTGGTAAGGCCACCTGTGGAATATTATCGACAGTACTTTGCTCAGTGGACGGGAAACAAGATCTTGTATGACTTAAGGGATCATTTGTTTTCACATATTCAGCGACTCAGTTTTAAGTATTATTCGAATACAAGAGCGGGGGAAGTCATTTCCAGGGTCATCAATGACGTTGAGCAGACGAAGAATTTCGTGATCACCGGTCTGATGAATCTATGGCTGGATGCAGCTACCATAGTCATTGCCCTGTCCATCATGTTTACGATGGATGTTTCGTTAACACTTGTGTCTCTTATCGCGTTTCCTTTCTATGCGTTCTCTGTCCGTTATTTCTTTGGAAGACTCAGGGGTTTGACGAGAGACCGGTCTCAGGCACTGGCAGAGGTCCAAAGTCACTTACACGAACGGGTCCAGGGAATGGCTGTCATCAAGAGTTTTGCTGTTGAAGACTATGAACAAAAACAGTTTCAGGATCAAAATAGCAATTTCTTAACGAAGGCCTTAAAGCAAACAAGCTGGAATGCGAAAGCGTTCGCGGTTGTGAATACCATTACGGATATTTCTCCGTTGATCATCATTGGTTATGCGGGGCTGCAAGTGATTAATGGAGATCTGACCATTGGTACAATGGCTGCTTTTATCGCCTATATCGATCGTCTCTATGGTCCGCTTAGACGACTGGTGAATTCTTCTACAACCTTGACTCAATCGATCGCCTCCATGGACCGTGTATTTGAGTTCATGGATGAGAAGTATGATATTGATGATGAACCAGGTGCGATTCCTTGTGAAAACGTACGCGGAGATATTCATTTTAAAAATGTTTCCTTCCGCTATGAATCTGAAGAGGAAGACGTACTGCGTAATCTCAACCTTGATATTAAAACGGGTGAAACCGTCGCTCTGGTCGGGATGAGCGGTGGAGGAAAATCATCCTTCGTCAGTCTTATTCCCCGTTTTTATGATGTTACAGATGGTGAAATTCTTTTAGATGGAACAGACATCAGAAGATTTCAGGTGAGGTCATTGCGGGACAATATCGGAATGGTGCTTCAGGACAATATTCTCTTTAGTGAATCGGTCAAGATGAATATTAAATTCGGTAATCCTGATGCGTCGGATGAAGAAGTAATAGAAGCTGCCAAGGCGGCAAATGCACATGACTTCATTATGAAATTACCTCAAGGCTATGACACGAAAGTAGGAGAAAGAGGTGTGAAGCTATCGGGCGGACAGAAGCAACGTGTCGCGATTGCCAGGGTGTTCCTTAAGAATCCACCGATTCTCATACTGGATGAAGCAACGTCAGCCCTTGATCTGGAAAGCGAACACCTCATCCAGGAATCTCTTGAAATCCTGGCAAAAGATCGAACGACCTTCATAGTCGCTCATCGATTATCAACGATCACCCATGCTGACAGAATCATTCATATGGAGCACGGTGAAGTTGTCGAAATGGGAACCCATGAAGAGCTGATGGCAAAACAGGGACATTACCATAAACTCTTCCAAGTACAGCTGCTCGATCAGTAAAATGGAAAGTCATGACTTATCACGATGCACGTGATAAAAGTCATGACTTTTTTTGTTTATCAAAAAAATATATCAAACTTATTTCAGGTGTGTCATGAAGAAAGTAGGACTAAATAACTTTATATGGAAGGAATGAAAAAGATAATTGGACATATATTGAATTGAATTGAATTAGGAATGAAAGAGCATATTGAATTTGTGTAGAAAAATTCTGAAAATAGATTGCAACATTTGTAACATCTTGTATAATAAGAAACATATAAAATTTAGAAAATAAGCACTATTAAGAAAAGAGAGATAGTTTCAAGAGGAGGATTTGAATGAGCGAAGCGCGTCCTTTACTAAAAGTGGAAGATTTGAGGACCTCCTTTTTTACTGATGACGGAGAAGTTCCTGCAGTCGATGGAGTTAGCTTTCATGTGAATGAAGGAGAGGTGCTCGGGATCGTTGGGGAGAGTGGATGTGGTAAAAGTGTTACATCCCTATCCATCATGGGCCTGGTACCGAAACCACCGGGGAAAATAGTAGGTGGAAAGATACTGTATAAAGATGAAGATCTGACACAAGCATCTGAAAAGCGAATGAGAGATATCCGGGGCAATGATATAGCGATGATCTTCCAAGAGCCGATGACATCTTTAAACCCTGTTTTTACTATAGGTGACCAATTAACGGAAGCCATACGCATACATACGAAGGTTGGAAAGAAACAAGCGAGAGATAAAGCAATTGACATTATGAAGATGGTCGGTTTACCGCGATCTGAGGAGCTTATCAAGGAATACCCCCATCAGCTGTCAGGAGGTATGAGACAAAGGGTCATGATTGCCATGGCCATGGTTTGTGATCCACGTGTATTGATAGCAGACGAGCCGACAACCGCTCTTGACGTGACGATTCAGGCCCAAATATTAAAATTGATGAAACGATTAAATAAAGAACTGAATACAGCGGTCCTTTTGATCACTCATGATTTAGGAGTTGTGGCTGAAACATGTGAACGAGTGGTCGTTATGTACTCAGGAAAAGTGGTGGAAGAGGGGAAAGTAGAAGAAATCTTCAAAAACCCTCAGCATCCTTACACGAAAGGCCTGATTCAATCCGTACCGGATATGAGAAACAAGCAGCAGCGACTGCACTCGATTCAGGGAAATGTACCGAAACCGGGATCCATTAAGACCGGATGCCGATTCGCAGCACGCTGTGAGTATGCCTTCGATCGCTGTTTAGTCGAAACACCGGAATTATATGAAACATCACAAGGACATTGCACACGATGCTTCCTGTTCGATGAAGTGGAGGAGGGAGTTTATGACGGAACCGTTGCTAAGGGTTAAAAATCTTAAGAAGCACTTTCCGATCACAGGAGGAATTCTCGGACGACCTGTCAGTTCGGTAAAAGCAGTGGACGGGGTATCTTTTACCGTGAATAAAGGAGAGACCCTTGGAATCGTAGGAGAAAGCGGATGTGGAAAGTCGACGACGGGCAGGATGCTGATGAGACTCATCGATCCATCCGAAGGGAAAGTGACATTCGAAGATCGAGAGCTTACCAGTCTATCAAACTCTGAAATGAGAAAGATCCGCCGGGAAATGCAAATGGTCTTTCAGGATCCTTTTGCTTCCTTGAATCCAAGGCATACTGTTGAAAAGATTCTCGAAGAACCATTGAAGGTCCATGGAATGGGTTCAGCGAAAGAAAGAAAAAAGAGGGTTCATGAACTACTCAATATTGTCGGGTTAAGCAGCTATCATGCGAAACGTTACCCACATCAATTCAGTGGCGGACAAAGGCAGCGAATTGGGATCGCGAGAGCTCTAATGACGAAGCCCAAGCTCATTATTGCCGATGAACCTGTGTCAGCTCTTGACGTGTCCATTCAGTCACAGGTCCTGAACCTGATGCAGGATTTGCAAAAAGAGTTCGGACTCACCTATATCTTCATTGCGCATGATTTAGGTGTAGTGAGACATATAAGTGACCGGGTAGGCGTGATGTACCTCGGCAAAATGGTAGAGCTGAGTAATAGTGAAACACTCTATGAAAATCCGCTTCATCCATATACTGAGGCACTACTATCAGCGGTACCGGTTCCGGATCCTGATTTCAAGAGAGAAACGATTCTCCTGCAGGGGGATATTCCGAGCCCGTCCAATCCACCGAGTGGGTGTACATTCCACACCCGGTGTCCACATGCAACGGAGATCTGCAAACAGAAGGTACCGGAATTCAAGGAACACCAACCAGGGCATTATGTAGCTTGTCATCTTTACTAGAAGACAAGTCTCATAAGTATATAAACATTATTCAGGAGGGGATTTAGTTGAGAAAAAAAAGCTGGTCAATTTTAATGCTGCTCATCCTACTCGTATCATCTGTTCTTTACGGATGTGGAGGAAATGAAAGTTCTTCAGGCGAAGGCGGCGACAGTAAAGATAGCGGCGATCCAAAAGTATTGATATTTGGTCGTGGAGGAGACTCTGTAGGGCTTGATCCTGCAACAGTAACTGATGGAGAATCATTTAAAGTAACGAAGAATATTTTCGAAACACTTGTGAAATTCGGAGAGCAGGATACAGAAGTAAATCCGGGATTAGCAGAAGAATGGAAGGTATCCGATGATGGTTTAACGTATACATTCATGCTTCGTGACGGAGTGAAATTCCAAGATGGCACGGACTTAAACGCTGAGGCCGTTGTGAAAAACTTCGAGCGCTGGATGAACGGGAATGCAGATCAATTCCCTTATTACGGTTCAATGTTCGGCGGATTCAAAGCCGATGAAGGTCATGTCATTAAAGAAGTAAAAGCAGCTGACGACATGACAGTTGAATTCGTATTAAAACGCCCGCAAGCACCTTTCTTGAAAAATATTGCAATGAGCCCATTCGCGATTGTAAGTCCTAAAGCAATTGATGAATTAGGTGACAAGCTTGCAGAAACACCAACTGATGCAGGTACTGGTCCATTCAAATTTGTTGAGTGGAAGCGTAATGACAAAATTGTTCTTGAAAAGAACGATGACTACTGGAACAAAGATCTACCAAAATTAGATCAGGTCGTATTTAAATCAATTCCAGAAAACTCTGCTCGTCTGAATGCATTGATATCTGGTGAAATCGATCTTGCAGATGGAGTCAATCCAAGTGATGCAAGTAAAGTTGAAGGGGACGACAACCTGCAATTATTCGAGCGTCCATCTATGAACGTTGGATACTTAGGTTTAACATCAACTCGTGAGCCATTTGATGACCCTAAAGTACGTCAAGCTATGAACTATGCCATCAATAAGCAAGAAATCATTGACGCTTTCTTCGAAGGAAAAGCAGAAATGGCGAAAAACCCGATGCCTCCGGTTATTGCCGGATACAATGATGACGTTGAAGCTTATGAATACAATCCTGAAAAAGCAAAAGAACTACTTGCAGAAGTAGGATTAAAAGATGGTTTCGAGATGGAACTTTGGGCAATGCCTGTACCACGCCCTTATATGCCGGATGGTCAAAAAGTAGCGGAAGCAATGCAAGCTGACTTAGCTGAAGTAGGCATCAAAGCGAAAATCGTATCATACGAGTGGGCTACTTACTTGGAAAAAGCTAAAAACGGTGAGGCAGATGCATTCTTACTTGGCTGGACTGGTGACAATGGAGATGCAGATAACTTCTTATACGTTCTTCTTGATAAGGACAATATCGGAAGTAACAACTACTCTTACTATAGTAACGATGAAGTACACAAAATCTTAATTGATGCTCAAACAGAAGTAGATCCTGCAAAACGTGAAGAGCTATACAAAAAAGCGCAAGAAATTATCCATGAAGATGCTCCATGGGTACCGATTGCTCACTCTACACCACTACTTGCAGGAAGTGCAGCTCTTAAAAACTTCAAGCCGCACCCAACTGGTTCCGACTGGTTAGGCGCAGTAGATATGGAGTAATACGTAATAGACCAAAGGGGAGACATCTATGATTTCTCCCCTTTGTACATAGAAAAGCGGAGGGGCTTTGCCCAGAGGCGACAAGCATAAGGCAAGTCCACCGGAAAGGCGCCCTTTGCCTTTTTGGTGGGCTGGCCTTATGACCTCGA
>NZ_QNRJ01000009.1:0-12672 GCF_003315075.1 Rossellomorea aquimaris | reverse complement strand
GAAAAGCGGAGGGGCTTTGCCCAGAGGCGACAAGCATAAGGCAAGTCCACCGGAAAGGCGCCTTTTGCCTTTTTGGTGGGCTGGCCTTATGACCTCGAGCCTCTAAGCCCCGCAGCTGGACAGGTAAAAAAGCGGAGGGGCTTTGCCCAGAGGCGACAAGCATTTCCGAGCAATCCTTAATGAATACCAAACCTGCTATTTTCCTAATCTAACTAACATTACAAGAAAATCAGAATCTCCACATAGAGAGGTGAACATGATGTTCCAATACACCATTCGTCGATTATTACAGCTCATTCCTGTTTTGCTGGGAATGACTCTTATCGTTTTTTCAATCATTCGTGCCATTCCCGGCGATCCAGCTCAGGTCATTCTTGGGCAACAGGCTACGAAAGAAGCAGTAGCCGCGTTAAGAGATCAGTTGGGGCTCGATAATGCCTGGTATATCCAGTATATAGACTATTTAAAAGGATTATTGACCGGGGATTTAGGCAGTTCCCTTAGAACCAAGACGGAAGTTTCAGCTGAAATCTGGCCATATTTGGCCGCTACCGCCGAGTTAGCGATCGTGGCCATCATCATAGCGATCTTTATTGGAGTGAACGCAGGAATCATCAGTGCCTGGTTTCAAAACTCCTGGTTCGATTATACAGCCATGATCCTGGCCCTTATCGGTGTTTCCATGCCGATCTTCTGGTTAGGGTTGATGGAGCAATGGATATTCGGTATTCAGCTTGACATTCTTCCTACAACTGGAAGGGAGAATATACGAAACCCTGTTGATTCGGTTACCAACTTCTATATTCTCGATACCCTTATTCAAGGTCGGTTTGATCAGCTTGGTGAGGTACTGAAGCACATCATTCTGCCGGGAATTGCTCTGGCAACCATCCCTATGGCAATCATTGCACGTATGACACGTTCCAGTATGCTGGAGGTCATGCGCTCAGATTATATTCGTACAGCTCGTGCCAAGGGTCTGAAGATGTTCTGGGTAGTGTACAAGCACTCGCTGAAAAATGCCATCATTCCGGTATTGACCGTCATTGGCTTGCAGATGGGCCTTCTCCTGGGAGGAGCGATCTTAACCGAAACCATCTTCGGCTGGCCTGGAATCGGCCGTTATATTTATGAAGCGATTGGTTACCGCGATTATCCTGTAGTGCAATCTGGCATCCTGGTAGTCGCAACGATTTTCGTCACGATTAACTTAATTGTCGATCTACTTTATGCTGCTGTGGATCCACGTATTAAATACAACTAACATCAATAGAAGAAAGAGGTGAACTCTCATGGCAGAAGTAGCAGAACCGCAAAAGGAGCTTCATCCTTCTTTGGAAGAAGAAACGGTATCTCCCTGGAAGGAAGCATGGAAAAGCTTTAAGAAAAACAAAATTGCATTAGTAGGTTTTTGTATCGTTCTTTTCTTCGTGATTTTAGCAATTGCGGCTCCAGTCATTGCACCACAAGGTATTAATGATCAAGATTTATCCAAAAGGCTCCAAGCACCTTCCTCTGAGCATTGGTTAGGGACGGATGACTTCGGTCGGGATATATTATCAAGAATCATCCACGGAGCACGCATCTCCTTATGGGTAGGATTCTTCGCGGTTATCGGTTCTTCAGTAGTAGGAAGTCTATTGGGGATCGTAGCAGGCTATTACGGCAGGTGGGTCGATACCATCATCTCCCGTATCTTTGATATTATGCTTGCATTTCCGAGTATCCTGTTAGCGATAGCAGTCGTAGCTGCTCTTGGGCCTTCCCTGAGAAATGCTTTAATTGCTATTGCCATCATCAATATTCCGAACTTTGGACGACTCATCCGTTCGAGGGTGTTGAGTGTGAAGCAGGAGGAGTATGTAATGGCTGCGAAAGCCATCGGGATGAGCGACTTTCGTATTCTCTTCAGTCACGTATTGCCAAATAGTATGGCTCCAATCATCGTGCAAGGCACTCTTGCCATTGCGACTGCCATCATTGAAGCAGCAGCACTCGGTTTCCTTGGTCTTGGAGCTCAGGCTCCTGAACCTGAATGGGGAAAGATGCTGTCTGATGCAAGGCAATATATGCTGCAAGCTCCGTGGACAATGATCTTCCCGGGACTTGCCATCATGCTGACGGTACTGGGATTCAACTTGATGGGGGACGGGCTTCGGGATGCCCTTGATCCTAAAATGAAAAACTAAATAGAACAAAAAAACGGAGCAAAGGATGTGATTTCCTTTGCTCCGTTTTTATTCTTCTTCTTCCCCAATCATCACTTCATTGTCTTCTTTATGATACGATTGGAAGCTTGTGATGAGTTTTTCCAGGTGCTCTAAATGCTCATCGTATTCAAAGATAGCCGAGAAAATATGAAGCAGATGGAAGTTATGAATATTTTCATCTTTACTATGCTGTTTTACTTCCTGGATCATGATATTCATCAGTTCTTTTCGATGCATGCACACATCCTGCTGGGCTTCTGATTCAGCATGCGGATGCATTTTTCCAAGGAACTTTAACAGGAGCTGTTCATGGTAGGTGAGAAGACAATCAAGCTGTCCCTTGATCACTCCACGTAATTCATCCGGCAATTGGAAAATTTCATTTTCATACCGGTTCAATCGCTTCAAAATGTCAAAGCTTCGATTCGTAGATGAAATCATCTGACGGAAAATGACAAGTTTACGACTTTTGACAATCGAATTTTTCTTGAAATAATCCCGTTCTTCTTTATAAAGAAGATATAATTGATCGACCTTAATAAGTTTTTCTTTAATGCGCTCCAAGTCTTTTTTCAGAAGGTGGAACTCTGTTGCGTGCCTTGAACTTAACCTGATCCACTTTAAGATTTCCTCTGTTGAATCAGATATTTTATGATAAAGCTTCGTTTCGTATTTTGGCGGCAGGAAAATCAAGTTAATAATGAAAGATGAGAACACACCGATCATGATGGTTGAGAAACGGATAAATGCAAATTGAATAAAGTCCTGGTCCGTCACTTCCATAATCGCGATCAACGTCACCAGGGCCAGGCCGATCGTGTTTTGCAGCTTTAATTTAAGAATGATGGCAATGGCTATGACAGCAGCGAGACCTACAATAAGGGGATTGCTGCCGAATAAGAGTACAAAGATAACGGCAATCCCGGCACCGATCAGGTTTGCTTGAATCTGTTCGATGATCGATAGATATGAGCGATAAATGGTGGGCTGTACGGCAAAGACCGCCGCGATTCCAGCAAAAACTGGAGAAGGTATGCCCAATAGCTGCGATACAAGTAAAGCTAATACAATCGCAATTCCCGTTTTAAGGATGCGAGCACCAAGTTTCATGGAATTAGGATCCTTTCTTGTGTAACATTTTAATAAACAATACTGTACTATACATGTACTTACAAGTAATATCAATAGGAAAATTTAAATTAGTTTCTACAAAATATGTACCTTTTTGAGGAAGGGAATAAACAAATCGCAGCAGCGGAATTCTTCTCCCGAATGAATAGATATGCCATGGAGGGAAGAGTTATTCTACGAAATCAATAATAAAGACTGCCCCACGCAGGTGGAGCAGTCTTCAGGTTCTTCTATTATAATTGTGCAAATGCACGATCGACAGCTTCGATCGTTTCCTGAATATCTTCTTTTGTATGAGCGGTCGTAATAAACCATGCTTCATATTTAGAAGGAGCAAGATTGATTCCCTGATCAAGCATCAGCTTAAAGAACTTCGCAAACATTTCTCCATCGGTCGCTTCAGCTTGCTCATAGTTCTCCACTTTCTCTGTAGTAAAGTAAAGTGTGAGAGCACCTTTCAATCTGTTAATGGAGATAGGTGCGTTATGTTTTTCGGCTGCTGTAAGGATCCCTTTTTCAAGCATTTCTCCGAGTTTATCAAGCTTCTCATACACGCCTTCTTCTTTTAACACTTCAAGGCAGGCAATACCTGAAAGGATGGAGGCGGGATTTCCTGCCATTGTACCTGCTTGATACGCAGGACCTAACGGGGCGACCTGTTCCATGATTTCTTTCTTCCCGCCGTAAGCCCCGATTGGAAGGCCACCGCCGATGATTTTCCCCAGCGCCGTTAAGTCAGGCTTCACCTTTAACATATCCTGAGCTCCGCCATACATGAAGCGAAATGCCGTAATGACTTCATCATAGATGACAAGGGAACCGGCAATATGAGTAATGTCATTCACTTGCTCAAGAAAGCCTTCTTTTGGTTCTACAATTCCGAAGTTCCCTACGATGGGTTCCACAAGGACTGCTGCAATTTGATCTCCCCATTTTTCCATTGCTGCTTTAAAGGGTTCGATGTCGTTGAATGGAACCGTGATGACTTCCTGGGCGATACTCTTAGGAACACCGGCAGAATCAGGGGTTCCTAATGTAGATGGTCCAGATCCGGCTGCAACCAGTACCAGATCTGAGTGACCGTGATAGCAGCCTGCGAATTTAATGACTTTGTCTTTCCCGGTGTATGCTCTTGCAACACGAATCGTTGTCATCACCGCTTCAGTCCCGGAATTTACAAATCGAACCTTGTCCATATAAGGCATTGCTTCTTTGATCATTTTGGCAAACTTCACTTCATGACGGGTAGGGGTTCCGTAAAGGACTCCGTTTTCCGCCGCTGTTTTGATCGCTTCTGTAATATGTGGGTGAGCGTGTCCAGTGATGATAGGTCCGTATGCTGCCAGATAATCGATGTATTTATTTCCGTCTACATCCCAGAAATATGCGCCTTGACCCCTTTCCATTGCAACCGGCGAGCCTCCGCCCACTGCTTTATATGAGCGTGACGGGCTGTTCACTCCTCCTACGATATGTTCCAATGCTTCTGTATGTAAAGTTTCTGATTCCGTATATTTCATGATTTCCTCCTGAATATATGTATTTAGCTATCTATTACTCTTCTATTGTAGTACGGTCTTTTCCACTTTAGCAAATAGGGAATCATTGGGCACACTAATTTTCAAGCAGACTGTTCTAAGGGAAACAGTTCTCTGTGGTACACTATTCTTTGTTTGTAAAAGAGGGACCGATACTTTTTTTGAAATTAGGAGGACGCCATATGAATGCAATCGAAGTACATCACTTGCGTAAGGAATTCAAGGCTTTTTCAAGTCGTTCCGGACTTAAAGGAGCCTTTCGGGATTTATTTACGCGTAATTATAAGATCGTTCCTGCGGTGAATGATATCTCATTTAATGTGAAGCAGGGGGAGATGGTTGGGTACATCGGTGAAAATGGAGCCGGAAAATCCACTACGATCAAGATGCTGACGGGGATCTTGACACCGACCGGGGGAGAGTTGACCGTCAATGGAATGAATCCTCATCGTGATCGGGAAAAATTCGTTCAGACGATCGGGGTCGTGTTTGGGCAGCGTTCCCAGCTCTGGTGGGATATTGCGGTTCAGGAATCCTTTCAGCTCTTAAAGAAAGTGTACAAAGTCCCTGATCAACAATACAAAGCACATATGGATCATGTGATTGAAACGCTGGATATCGCGCCACTACTGGACAAACCGGTCCGTAAATTATCACTGGGGCAGCGAATGAGATGTGAATTGGCAGCGGCTCTTGTCCATAATCCGCCTTTACTTTTCTTGGATGAACCTACAATTGGATTGGATGTTCTGGTGAAACTGAAAATCCGCCAATTCTTGAAAGAAATAAACGAGAAGTATAATACTACGATTCTACTAACCACCCATGATTTAACCGACATCGAAGCTCTTTGTGAACGGGTCGTGATGTTGGATGAAGGGAAAATCATTTATGACGGGGCTCTGAGTCAGCTTAAAGAAAATTGGGGAGATCAAAAGGAAGTCGTGTTTCAATTTCTGGACGATACGTCTCTGTCCGCTTTATCCGATCTTACAAAGAATCAAAACATCTCCTGGTCTTTTGATGAGAAAAAGCAGAGCTATTCAGCACTAATTGAAGCGGATGATGAAGTCATCTCACAACTGATAACGAAAATCGTTGCGAGTTTCAAAGTGAAAGACATGAAGATAGAAGAAACGACTACCGAGGAGATCATACGGAACATCTATGAAAAAGGGGCTGTGACGAGATGAGTTTGGGAATAGAAGCTATCGGTTCAGCTCCAGTGTCCGGGAGGGTATCATGGCTAAGTATATAGAAATGATTCGCATCCGCTTTCTCATGATGCTGGCGTACCGAACTAATTATTATAGTGGAATATTAATATACAGTATCAATATTGGAGCTTACTATTTCTTGTGGCAGGCCATCTACGGAGGAAAAAGTGATATTGAAGGATTATCCATCATTCAAATGACGACCTATGTGGCCGTTTCCTGGATGGCGAGGGCCTTTTATTTTAATAATATCGACCGTGAAATCGCTCAGGAAATTAAAGAAGGAAAAGTGGCAGTTGAATTTATCAGGCCCTATAACTATTTGGGAATGAAGACGATGCAGGGACTCGGAGAGGGAGTCTTCAGACTGTTGTTTTTCTCGTTCCCGGGAATGATTATTGTCAGCCTCATCTTCCCGCTACAATTCGGTACAGGGTTTGATACATTGGGCTTATTTGCAATTTCGATCCTGTTTAGCTTCATTATCAATACACAAATCAATTTACTGACGGGTATCACGACCTTTTTCTTATTTAATAATGATGGTCTCATCCGGGCGAAACGAGTGGTCATTGATTTGTTTTCCGGCTTACTGCTGCCGATTCATTTTTTTCCGCTTTGGGCGCAAGATGTGATGGGCTACTTACCGTTCCAGAGTATAAGTTATGTTCCCAGCATGATTTTCACCAATGGCTTTACGACTTCTGAATCATTCAATGCGATTCTTATGCAGGGCGTATGGTCGTTGATCCTTCTCATACCGATCAAGATACTCTGGGTCATGGCAAAAAAACAAATGATTATTCAAGGAGGGTGACCGATGTTTTATGTAAGGATGTTTTTTCAATATGTCGCCCAATATATGAAGATCAGGCTGCAATACAGGGCCGACCTGGTTGTCGAGATTCTTTCTGATTTACTGTTTCAGGCAGTTAACCTCGTATTTATCCTGGTCGTGTTTGGCCATACTCAGCTTCTGAGCGGATGGACAAGAGACGAAATTATATTCATATATGGTTTCTTCCTGGTCCCGTTTGCACTATTCAGTTCGTTCTTCAACATTTGGGACTTTAACGACCGGTATGTGGTGAAGGGAGAGTTCGACCGGATCCTGACCCGTCCCATACACAGCTTATTTCAAATCATCTTAGAGCGAATGGAACTGGAGTCGCTTTTCGGAGTGATAACGGGCCTCGCAGTGATGTTCTACGCCGGGGGGAGACTGGATATTACCTTTGAATGGTACGAACCCGTATTATTTATCCTCTTTGTAATCGGGGGAGCTCTTGTGTATGCAGGAATCTTCATCGCCCTTGCAAGCATCGGGTTCTGGTCGGATGCGAAAACGTCGATCATGCCGATGATGTACAATATCGGTAACTATGGAAGATACCCCGTTGATATCTATAATAAAGTGATTCGTTTCATATTAACGTGGATTCTTCCATTCGCGTTTGTTGGAGTCTATCCATCTGCCTTTTTCCTGGAAAAGACGGAATGGTATCCTTATTCGTTTCTGACGCCATTTGTGGGCATCGGTTTTTTCATCTTCTCGATCGTGTTATGGAATGAAGGAGTGAAACGATACAGGGGTGCAGGTAACTAGAATGAATCTGAAGTATTAAGCGTACATATAGGAAGACAAGCAGAAAAAAGAGGGTATGTACATGCTTTATATCATCGGTTTTTTCATTTTGTTCTGTATGGTGATGAGTTTACGGGCCTTATTTTATCCTTCAAGGTGGAAAGAGCATCACGTTTCACTTCATCATTTTCTCTTTTTAGGAATGAGTTATATCACGATTATGGTTGGATTCGGTCTTTTGTTTGCTCTCCTTGAGCTTGAAGGAGTTCCGATTCTCGTTGAAGGAGGAAAACCCTTAACGGGAGACTTCCTCGATCATTTTTTCACCACGATGTATTTCAGCGGCATCACCCTTTTCTCAGTAGGATACGGGGATGTAACCCCTGTTGGGATCGGGAGGGGAATTGCCCTCATTGAGTCATGGCTCGGTTACACCATACCTGCCGCCTTTGTCGTGAAATCATTTTTAAACTACGAAAACAAGTAGCATATGGTTTGAGTTTTTCACTTTCTTTGGGTACGCTAAAGTTAGAAATTATTCATTGGAGGGGAAGACACATGACAGTGGGTCAAAAAGCACCGGAATTTGAATTACTTGCAAGTAATGGAGAAAAGGTGAAGCTTTCAGATTATCAGGGGAAAAACGTGGTTCTTTATTTCTATCCAAAGGACATGACTCCAGGTTGTACGACAGAAGCATGTGATTTCAGGGATCACCATGAAAACTTTGAGAATCTCGATGCCGTTATCTTAGGGGTGAGTCCGGATCCCGTTGATAAGCATGAAAAGTTTGTGGACAAGCATGGACTTCCGTTCCTTCTGCTTGTGGATGAAGATCATAAGGTGGCAGAGGAATACGGCGTGTGGAAGCTGAAGAAGAACTTCGGGAAGGAATATATGGGCATTGAACGTTCTACCTTTATTATCGATAAAGAAGGAAACCTGTCAAAGGAATGGAGAAAGGTGAAAGTGAAGGGACATGTGGAGGAAGCTCTTCAATACATTCAAGAGAATCTTTCCTGAACCTATTTTTAAGCCTATTTTGAGAAGCTTGAGGCTTTTGTCCATTCACAAGAGAGGTAAAGACATATAGTAAGAGTAGGGCAACCTCCTCAAATAAGTCAGTCTCATCCGTTGAAGGATCGACCAGGTCGATCCTCTTTTTTTATGCTTTTAAAGAGGCTACAAAATAGGGTGATACGGTATAAATATGGTAAAATAATGGGCAATAGGGATGGGAGGCAGCTGCATGAAAATTATCTTCACATTTCAACCTAAGGAAGAGTTTATCTCAGAGTTAAAGAATAGCTTCCAAGAGGTTGAGTTTCTTTTTTATAAAAAAATCAAAGAAGCGGAGAAAGAACTTCCAGAAGCAGAAGTGATTGTCACTATGGGGGAAGATTTGACCGACTTTCACATTGAAAAGAGTAAGAAATGCAAATGGATCATGGTCACCTCAGCAGGACTTGAGAAGATGCCATTTAAAGCCATCAAAAAAAGAGGCATCCTGGTGACCAATGCAAGGGGTATTCATAGAATTCCTATGGCTGAGTTTACAATCGGATTGATGCTTCAGCATGCAAAACAGCTTCAAGCGGTATGGAAGCAGGAAAAGGATAGCGTGTGGAGCAGAAGACTTCCAACCTCAGAACTTCATGAAGCGTCTCTCCTAATTCTAGGGGCAGGAGCGATCGGGGGAGAAATCGCACGGTTGGGAAAAGCGTTTCATATGAAAGTGACGGGTGTGAATTCTTCCGGCACTCCTGCAAAACATTTTGACAGTATGTTCACCCTGAAGACATTTCAGACGGAGCTTGGAAATGCCGATTACATTCTATCCGTTCTGCCCAGTACTGAGAAAACGAAGCATCTCCTGCAGGTTGAGCACTTTGAACAAATGAAGGACACGGCTGTTTTCATCAATATAGGCCGTGGTGATCTCGTGGAGGAATCCGTTCTCCTTGAAGTAAGTGAAAAGAAGTTAATACAACACATGTACCTTGATGTATTTGACAAGGAACCATTACCCAAGGATCACCCGTTCTGGGAGAATGAGGGCATAACGGTGACACCTCATCTTTCCAGCATCACAAAGAAATACATGCCAAGAGCACTTGAAATTTTTAAAAAGAATGTAACTACATATCGTAACAATAGTGAAAACTATATAAACGTGATCGATGCAGAGAGGGGATATTAGGATGAAAATTTATACGAAAACCGGAGACAAGGGAACGACGTCGTTGGTATATGGAACCAGAGTGTCAAAAAAAGATCAGCGGGTTGAGGCATACGGGACATGCGATGAAGCGAATTCCATGATCGGCTTAGGTCTAAGCTACCTTAAAGCTGAATACTTTGATGGAAAAGAGAAGTTTGAGGAGTTCTTTCATAAGGTACAAACCATTCTCTTTCATGTTGGAGCGGAACTGGCTACTCCTGCAGGAAAAGATGTGAAATGGAAGCTTGAAGAATCACATCTTAAAGAACTGGAAGAGCAAATCGACTTTCTTGATGGTGCCCTGACGCCCCTTAGCAATTTCATCCTTCCAGGTGGTCAGCCTGCCGGAGCTGCCCTTCATACAGCCAGAACCATTGTGAGAAGAGCCGAAAGGGAAGCGGTTGGAATTGATGAAGCCATTAATCCGTTGGTCCTTTCTTATCTGAACAGACTTTCTGACTATCTATTCGTTGCAGGCCGCTATATAAACCAGCAGCTTGGGGAACAAGAGAAAAACTTACATGAGTAGCCAGGGAGAAAGATTGACAAAGGGGACCGTTGATTAGTACACTATTTATAAAGATTATAAAATAATAATTCTTATGAAAAGAGGTGCATGACGATGTCTGAAGAAGGACAATTAAAAGAAGCGATTTCGACATTGAAGGAAACGGGAGTCCGTATCACTCCTCAACGTCATGCGATATTAGAGTATCTCATTGATTCAATGGCTCATCCAACTGCCGATGACATATATAAAGCACTCGAAGGGAAATTCCCCAACATGAGTGTCGCTACTGTTTATAATAACTTACGCGTATTCCGTGAAGTAGGCTTAGTGAAAGAGTTGACCTACGGTGATGCTTCAAGTCGCTTCGATTTTGTGACAACCGATCATTACCATGTCATCTGTGATGGCTGCGGGAAAATCGTTGACTTCCATTATCCCGGACTGGATGAAGTTGAACAATTGGCTTCCCATGTGACAGGTTTCAAGGTGAATAACCACCGAATGGAAATCTACGGAACATGTTCTGACTGCTCTATAAAGGAAACCCACTAGATAAGGATGGTCCCAATATCAGGGCCATTCTTTTTTTGATGCCAAAAAAGACCTTCATCAGAAGGTCTTTTCTCAATTGGGTTTATCTTTGCTTTTTGTTATAGTCCTCATCAAACTCTTCGCCTTCCAAGTTCGGATCAAGAGTTAACGGTTCATTACAATACATACACATGTCTACTCGCCCAAGGACCTTTGTGGCCTTCCCGCAATTAGGACATGTGACTTGAACAGCCTTCGTGGATAGCATCCCGATCCAGAAATACACAACCGTGCTTCCGATGATTGCCAGAAAACCCAGCAGCATGAATGTTGTCATAACCCATGGATGTTCTCTAAAATATATACCTACGTACATAATGATAAATCCGATGAAAACCAAACTTAAGGCAAACGTACGGATTTTATTAATTTTACTCGAATACTTAGCCATTTGTTTGTCCCTCCTAAAAAAATACTATACCATAATTGTTGTAAGAAGAGGGATACGAAACCGTTTTGTCGAAAAATGACTATATTCAGAGAAGGAAATCGTCTTTGAATGTCGAAATAGTAACCAACCAATGAGTGATGTGGAGGAGTATGAAATGGAAGATATTTTACGACCGTTATACCAAGAGCGTACAAGTCACCCCAATACTTTAGGAGCGCTTTTAATAGAACAAAGCAAGAAATCCAGTCCGTTGACGGATACTTTTGATATTGTCCTTTTTCTAGTGGTGAAAGAAGCTGAAGAACCAGTATTCATAAAGCACTATTCTTATAAAGAACAGAAGGCAGCCTTACATATCGTAACGGAAGCTAAGCTGAATGAGTGGATTTTACTCGGGTCCAACCGCAAAGTGATTGACTGGCTATTTAATGGCAAGATGCTGTTCGATCGCAACGAATATATTCATAATCTTAAAACAGAACTGAGGGATTTCCCCTTTTATGGTAGAAAGATAAAGATGGGGATGGAATTTGCCAAGTTGATCCGTCGTTACATGGACGGTAAAGAATTCTTTGAAAGTAAGCATTATTTAGATGCCTATAATCACATCGTTCATTCCTTACACCATCTGGCCAGGCTCGCGGTTATCGAAAACGGATTCCATCCGGAGGTAACAGTATGGAACCAGGTGAAACAAATAGAGCCTGAAATCTACAAGCTGTATGAAGAACTCGTAACAAGCGATGAAGAGATCGATAAACGACTTGAACTGCTGTTTCTGGCAAGCGAGTTTCTCATTCACTCAAGAACGAAGGTTTCAACGGAACATCTATTAAACATCCTGGACCAGAAAGAACATTGGACATTCCAGGACCTTCTCAATCATTCAGAGGCAAAGCATTATTCAGTAGATTTAAGCATGCTCATTGAATATTTGACAGACAAAGGATTCGTTGAAATTGTAAATGTAGAAACAAAGGGACAGGGGATTTATCACCGTTATTATCGAGCAGTGAAATAATTATAGTGAAATATTAATTATTCGTTGACTTCAATATGAAACCTTGTTATATTAGTAAATGTCGCTGCTGAACGACGACAACGAGCGGTCAGTGGCGACTTAAAAATCTTAAAAAGTTGTTGACATTAACTCCATAACTTGGTAAGATAAAAAAGTCGCTTAAACGAAGCGATTGCACATTGAACCTTGAAAACTGAACAAAACAAGACAATACGTCAACGTTAATTCTAGATTTATTTTTAAAGAGCTATTCAAA
>NZ_QNRJ01000008.1 GCF_003315075.1 Rossellomorea aquimaris | reverse complement strand
TGCGGAAGTACGGTCGTGCCGAGACCCCGTTCGGCTAAGCTGAGGAGGCTCGGCCGAACGCTAGCTGCAAGCGAAGCAGTTCCCCTCACCATCCAACTCACACTAATTGACAGAGCCCAGCAGACTTTATGTTAATAAACAACAACCTTTGTGAAAAGAGCTTCTTATATAATGTTAGTTTGATGCAATTGGATTCGTTTCGGTTTGTTCTTTTTCGATGGTCCAGCCGGTAAATCCATATAGAATGGTTATGACGGGCGAAATGAGACAAAAGATAGCGAACGGTAAATACTCTATCGTGGCGACTCCTAATACATCAGTTAAGAATATACCACATACACTCCATGGCACTAACGGGTTAATGACCGTTCCAGCATCCTCCAACGTACGTGATAAGTTCTTGGGATGTAACCCGAGCTTCTTATATTGAGATTGAAAGGCTTCTCCCGTTAATAGGATGGACAGATACTGTTCCCCTACAACGAGGTTTATACCAATGGCCGATAGAGCCGTTGAAAGAATCGTTCTTCTTCCTGATTGAAGGATCGTTGAAACTTTATTAAGCAACACAGGAATAATACCAAGCTTAAACAATAATCCACCGAGACTTAAAGAGAGAATGACAAGGGAAATCGTAAACATCATGCTGTTCACTCCTCCTCTTGTTAAAAGTGAGTCGATGGATTCCACCCCTGTTTTGGATTCAAATCCTGAAAATAATACCTGAAACAGTTCATTCAGCTTCAAGGACCCATGTAAGAACGAAAGGCCGATTGAGACAACTATATTGATCGCAAGTGTCAATAGTGCAGGGGTCTTAAATACGATGAGAACAATGAGTAATAATACAGGAACGAGACTGTACCAATGAATCAGACCTGTTTGATCCAATCCATCCTGTAACGATTTCAGCTGTGTTAAATTGACATCACTTGTTTCCGGTGATAAAAGCCCAAAAACGATGAGTGTAATGATGAATGCAGGGACAGTTGTCCAGGCCATATTGCGGATATGAGTAAATAAATCTACCTTCACAATAGAAGAAGCCAGGTTCGTTGTGTCTGATAATGGCGACATCTTATCTCCAAAAAAAGCTCCTGAAACAATCGCTCCCGCTGTGATACTCATGGACAGTCCCATCGCCTCACCAATTCCGATAAGTGCCACACCTATGGTCGCCGCCGTCGTCAATGAACTACCAATGACAATGCCGCTCAAGGATGTAAGCAAAAACGCAATCGCATAAAAATAATGGGGTGATACAAATTCAAACCCGTAAAACATCAAAGTGGGAATGGTTCCACTGAGTAACCAACTGCTCACAAGAAGACCAATGAAGAAGAAGAGTAAAATAGCTCCTAAGCCACCTTGGGCCCCAACGATCATTCCCTGTTCAATCTCTTTGAATTTTACCTTGCGACTAAGCCCATACACCATTAAAAAGAAGAGTGATAGGATAATGGGAATGTGAGGGACTGATTCGAGCCCAATAATACTGCCACTGATAATCCCCAGTACAGCGAGCAATATCACTGATGCTTCTATAACCTTTGGTTTGTTTACGCTTTGAATGTTTAACATAGTAACACTTCCTTCTCTAAGGTGAAATTGATGAATGGGAATAGAAAGAACAACAAAAAGAACTCTCCATCCCGAATAGGGACGAAGAGTTCTCCGCGTTACCACCCTAATTGGAATAAACCTATTGTCATACATTCCCACTATTCACTCACTACTATTCAAGAATAGTTGACAATTTGTTTATTCCCACTTCATAAAGGTTTGTCCCTGGATAAAGCCTCATCTACTTAGAGGATTTATAAGCAATGTAATTCAGAAATAATGGACCTAGGCTTACACCTGCCGCCTAGTCTCTGATTGCTGTCTACCTATTTCCTACTTCGTTGCTCAAGACAAAGATATGTGATTGAACCGTTAAAAGTTTGAAAGGGCATCAGCCTCTTTCACTCTTAAACGCTTTTAAGCTTTTATGCACTAAAGTAATTATAGTAGTATTTTATCCATCGTGTTGAAATATGTCAATGATTTTATTAAAAAAATGACCTCCTTTGTAAGAAGAGAGGTCATTTCAGCTATACAAATTGAGATTGTGCAAATGGTTCTTTTGCTTCAGGATCAGGCTTTCCTATGAAGTAGCCTTGTGCATAATGAACACCGATTTTTTTACAGAATAGCAATTCTTCTTCCCTCTCGATACCTTCTGCTAATACATGGATGTTCAACTCAGTTGCAATCTGGATGACCTTATGTAAGAACTCCTGGTTTTCCGGGACACTATCACAGTGATTGATAAAAGAACGGTCAATTTTCACATAGTCAGGCTTAAGGAGAGTCAGCATTTCGACCGTGGCAAATCCGGATCCAACATCATCAAGCGCCACTTTCATCCCTTCACGCTTATATACATCAAGTACCGATCTTAGATGTTCCACATCCTCAATTTTCTCTGTCTCCACCACTTCGAATACAAGATCTTCAGGATTCACCCCGACCTCGTTTACGATTTTAAAGGTATGACGCAAACAAAATTCCGGATTATAAATCGTGGAAGGAAGGAAGTTAATGAAACTTTTAATGCCAGGATTCACCTGACCCTCCCGGCATTCGATTGCCGATTTCCTTGCTTTCTGGTCTAACATGGAGTGAAAGCCTGTGACGGCAGCAACTTCAAATAATGCTCCTGGATTTATCTTTTTGGAATGATCCTCTGCACGCAAGAGAGATTCATAACCAAAGAGACTGTAATCTCTTAAATCAATGATTGGTTGAAGATGACTGGTGAATTTACCATCCTGAATCATCTCTACCATCTCTCTATGCTTCATTAATAGCATGAATTTGCCTACTTCCATCACCGATCCGGGCTGATTGATACAATTAATGCTGCACGTCCATCCATCCTCTTCCAATAACTTCTCTACTCTAACAAGCTTTTCATATAGTACATTCAGATTTTCATACAGAAAAACATATGTACCATCTTCTAATTGGGAAGCATATCCCTCCAACGGTACAGAATCATTTTGAGCATTATGTAAAAAAAAGTACCCTGTATCATGATACTCCATGGTTACAGCACAATTTGCACAAGCGATGTTCATTTTTTCAACTCTCCCCCTTATTTATGAAAATATCCCCTATATGTATATACTAAGACTATTCACCTATATAATACTACTAATATACATTTATTCCAGGATAAATTCACTTGATAATGGTAAAAAGTTCAATTGGTTCCAGGTGACACCCTCCATTCCACCTACCAAAAAACACCCCTCCAAGTCCAGTCCTTGAGGGGTGTCCACTACCTTTACATCAAACTATATAATCGAATATCCGGATTTTTATCATTGAACCATCTCATGGCAAAATCATTTTCAAACAAGAAGACCAGGTTGTCATGACGGTCTTTTACCAGCATGCTTCGAGAGCTTGACATTGTTTCTTTCACATCTTCTTCGTTTTCAATCCATCTTGCTATTTTTGATCCAATCGGTTCCATTTTCACATCAACATTGTACTCATTTTTCATTCTGTGCTCAAATACTTCAAACTGAAGCTGTCCGACTGCACCAAGGATGATATCTTCCGTACGGGTCTTATAATATTGGATGGCCCCTTCTTGAACCAGTTGAAGAATCCCTTTTTGAAAGTGCTTCTGCTTCATCACATTCTTAGCTGTAACACGAACAAAAAGTTCAGGTGTAAATTGAGGGAGCTTTTCATATTGGAAGCCTTGCTTTCCTTGAACAAGCGTATCACCGATTTGATACGTACCCGTGTCATAAACCCCGATAATATCCCCACTCACAGCTTCATTTACAGTGCTTCGATCGTCGGCAAGAAATTGTGTAGACTGAGCAAGCTTAATGGATTTACCTGTGCGGGCAAGATTAACCGTCATCCCTCTCTCGAATTGTCCTGAACAGATGCGGACAAAAGCAATCCGGTCACGATGAGCGGGATTCATATTGGCTTGGATCTTGAACACGAAACCAGAAAATTCCTCTGCCGTCGGCTCAATTTCACCAGCGTCAGAATTCCTTGGCTGAGGAGATGGTGCAAATTGTAAATACGTTTCAAGAAACGTTTGAACACCAAAATTCGTCAATGCACTACCGAAGAAAACAGGGGAAAGCTCTCCATTCGCTATTCGCTCACGTGAAAACTGGTTTCCTGCTTCGTTCAGAAGCAACACATCTTGAAGGGTTTGATCATAAAGATTGCTTTCCTTAAGAGGGTGTGCGCCCTCAATTTCCCCTTCATCGTTTAAGGGAATAAAACGATCTTCATCCTCCACGCGGAATTGCTCAATTCGATTATTGAAGCGATCATAGATGCCTAAGAATTCTTTCCCCATTCCTATCGGCCAATTCATCGGATAAGATTGAATTCCAAGTACTTCTTCAAGCTCTTCCAATAATTCCAGTGGCTCACGTCCTTGACGGTCGAGCTTATTAATGAATGTGAAGATCGGTATGCCTCTCATTCGGCAAACTTTGAAAAGCTTTAAGGTTTGTGTTTCAATCCCTTTCGCTGAATCGATGATCATAACCGCACTATCAACAGCCATCAACGTTCTATAAGTATCTTCAGAGAAGTCCTGGTGCCCAGGTGTATCCAGGATATTCACCCGATAATCATCATAGTCGAAAGCCATCACAGAAGAAGTGACCGAGATCCCTCTCTGCTTCTCAATTTCCATCCAGTCAGATGTAGCGAACTTGCCTGATTTCTTACCTTTTACAGTTCCTGCTGCGCGAATCGCTCCTCCAAAGAGAAGAAGTTGCTCAGTTAATGTTGTTTTCCCGGCATCCGGGTGGGAAATAATAGCGAAAGTCCGTCTTGACTTAACTTCCTGTATAAAGTCTATTTTCATTCATAAAATCCTTTCTCGTCATTCTCACTTTCTCATCATATTCGTTCTAAAGTGACAATGCAACTAAGAATCAACACCTTGGTAAATCAGGCATGTTTCCCGCATCATTTCCTATAGGTAGGAATTTGCATTTTTCACTACCGTGCACTGATTCACCAGAAAAACGGCATTAAGCAGTCTTACATTTCCCTTGTCCATTGAACAATCCGGGAACTTAACGTTTCAGCTGATTCTTTTGATACCCTTTCCTGTAATGACTCCAGTAACTTTGTTTGTATATTATCTTCATCATAGGTAAAAGAATAAGACCATCGAATATCCGGAACGGCAATTAATATGAACTCATCTTTCTTGTTTTCATAGATATATACTTTTTGTTCCAAGCCTTCCAAAAAATTTTTTCTGATCTTCATAATGTGTATCCCCTTTCATGAAAACGCTTTATTGGCGCATACTAAAGACGATGTTGTCCGTACAACTTTACGAAAATCGTGTAATTGTAGGTTGTCAGACGTCTGAAAGAATTGTAAAATAAAAAACCGAAAGCATCAAGTTATAAACTTAAAATTTGAAGAGGTGAAAGAAGTGCAATATTTATGGGGTATCATGGGTATCATTGTCGTTCTGGGAATTGCTTTTGCATTTTCTACGAACAAAAAGAGTATTAATTTCAGAACCGTCCTTGGAGGACTAGCTATACAGTTATTCTTCGCTTTTATCGTGTTGGAAACTTCTTGGGGCCAAAATTCTCTTAAAGGATTGACTCAAGTTGTAAACGCTATTATCAATTATTCAAACGAAGGAATCACCTTCCTTTTTGGTGGTCTTTATACGGAAGAATCCAATATAGCGTTTATCTTTGCGTTTAATGTCCTTCCCGTCGTTATTTTCTTTTCTGCTTTAATTTCAGTCCTTTATTATCTTAAAATCATGCAATTTTTCATCAAAATTTTAGGTGGCGGACTGGCAAAGCTGTTAGGAACAAGAAAGGCCGAGTCACTTTCTGCAGCAGCGAATATTTTCGTCGGACAAACCGAGGCTCCGCTAGTAGTAAGACCTTATCTATCCAGAATGACTGAATCGGAACTTTTCGCAGTCATGACAGGTGGACTGGCTTCTGTTGCCGGTTCCGTATTAGTCGGGTATTCCTTATTAGGTGTTCCTTTGGAGTATTTACTGGCAGCAAGCTTCATGGCTGCTCCTGCTGGACTCGTATTGGCAAAGTTATTTGTACCTGAGACAGATCATACGCCTGAACCAAAAGAGCTTGATATGGAAGCGGATTCTGAGTCGGCAAATGTGATCGATGCCGCTGCTAAAGGTGCCAGCGTCGGGCTT
This sequence comes from Rossellomorea aquimaris, assembly GCF_003315075.1. Classification (GTDB taxonomy): domain Bacteria; phylum Bacillota; class Bacilli; order Bacillales; family Bacillaceae_B; genus Rossellomorea; species Rossellomorea aquimaris_C. Next base: position 155,862 of record NZ_QNRJ01000008.1, on the reverse strand, counting down.
CAATTAGCTTTAAATATCGGTGCAATGCTACTGGCATTTATTGCACTTGTCGCGATGATCAATGGATTGCTTGGCTTGGTAGGCGGCTTGTTCGGTATGGACAGCCTTTCATTAGAGCTTATACTTGGTTATGCCTTTGCTCCACTTGCTTTTGCTATTGGTGTTCCTTGGAGTGAGGCAGTCATCGCCGGAAACTTCATTGGTCAAAAGCTGGTCATCAACGAATTTGTTGCTTATTCCGCGTTTGCTCCTGAAATCGGGAACTTATCGGATAAAGCGGTAGCCATCATCTCCTTCGCTCTTTGTGGATTTGCGAACCTTTCTTCATTAGGTATTTTACTTGGTGGACTTGGTAACCTTGCCCCTGACCGCAGAAGTGATATCGCCCGCTTAGGATTAAAAGCCGTCATTGCCGGTGCACTTGCTTCGTTACTAAGTGCTGCAATTGCTGGTATGTTTGTATAATATGTATGATCCAAAAGAAGCTGTCCTCGGGTGAGGACAGCTTCTTTTCTTATTCTAGCCTGCAGATGGAATGAAAAGTTCATCATTTGCAAGACAGGTTCTTCTCTTCCCGGATTTCTTTGCTACATACAGTCTTTGATCGGCAAGTGCGATTAGTTTTTCCGGGTCTTTGGCTTCCGTTGTTTCAGCCTGACCGAAACTCATGGAAATCGGCAAAGGCTTTAAGGTCTCCAACCGGCTATATAAGTCATTTAAAAACTGATGGATAACATGGTCATCCGTATGAGGCAATAAGATGACAAATTCTTCTCCCCCATATCGAAAGGCCTGTCCCTTATAGGTCACAGAGAGAGTCCGAAAGACTTCCCCAACCTTTCGGATCACTTCATCCCCTGTTAAATGCCCGAATTCATCATTCACTTTTTTGAAATCATCGATGTCACCCAGTAGTAAAGTGAAGGATTCATCCGCATCCACTTTCCGCCTAAACTTTTCCTGAAAAGATAGTTGATTGAATAAGCCAGACAAGTAATCTCGATGGGCGAGATGATGATAGGCTTCCTTTTGCGCATAATGAGCACGCTCCCTCAGCATGATCAAAGCCCCGAAAAGACCAATGATCCAGAGGAAAAACAAATTAAAAGAAAGAGTGAAATAATGTTGAAATTCAGTTAAGTTGACGGTCACCATTCCCATCAAAAGATATGCCAGGCTAAATACCGCAAGAGAAATGAGGGCCCCTTTGGTTCTCCAATAAATGGTCGCATGCATGACAAACAATATGGAAATCGGATAAAGCGGACTATGAATCCCTTCTGATAAAAACATCAGCCAGATCAATGCAAAAAAATCGAATATTATCCCTGCTTTTAAGATGAATTGGAGACTTCTTTTATCATCCCGGGCCCGTATAAGTGCAATTTGAGTCACAAGCATATAAATGACACCCGATACTAATAAAAAGGGAAAGACCGCTTTATTGGTAGTGATATTATCTGAAAAAGGAGGTACGTAAAATATGAGTGTAGCGATCACTACAAACAGCCACCTCAAAGTAGAAAATAACTTCTCTGTTTCGTAATCATTCAAATACAACGAAAATCTCATCAGCTTCATTCTCTCATCGTTTAATTTATAGTTTAAATTTACCAAAGATTGTGAAATCCGTCTATAACCTAAAAAAAACAGACCAACATCTGTCATATTGGTCTGCTACTCACAAGAAAATTATTCAGTTACACCGTACTTCAACTTGCTCTCTTCTATCGCTATATTTTTGTCACTATGAGGATATTTCGTATTTTCGATGATCTGATAATCCTCATGTCCTTTCCCGGCAAAGATGATAATATCCCCGGGTTCACTTACTTCCACTGCATGCTTAACCGCTTCTGCCCGATCACCAATCAAAGCATACTGTTGATGCTGCATTCCTTTTTCAAGATCTTTTAGAATGCTATCGTATTCTTCATATCGCGGGTCGTCTGTTGTTAAGATGACATAGTCTGCTAATGATGCTTTTTCTGCCATGGTAGGACGTTTTGTCTTATCACGATTTCCTCCTGTACCAACGAGGAAAATGATTTTGTTTTCTTTAAACGGCAGGACGGATTGAATGGCATTTTCAATTGCATCCGGCGTATGTGCATAATCAATGTAAACGGATAGAGGTGCTTCCATTTCAACCTTCTCCATTCTCCCGCTTACAGGTGGGAGATCGCGAACAATTTCCACTAGTCTGGATACTTCCATCCCCTTCGCATACAAACATGCCATAGCGGTCAGTACATTGTAAACATTGAATTTCCCTAATAACTTCATTTCCACCTCAAAGCTTCCTTGAGGAGATACAAGCGTAAACTTGGTTAAATCATTGAAATATTCTACATTTTCTGCTTTGAAGTCTGCGTGCTCTTCAAGTCCATAGCTGATCACTTCATGAGGAGTCATATAGCTGTAGCGCTCATACCATTCGTCATCCGCATTCAGAACAGCGTACTTTGGATTTTGAAGGTCCTGACCTAATTGAGAAAACAATAAACCTTTGGCATAGCCATAGTGTTCCATCGTTCCGTGGTAATCCAGATGATCATGACTTAAGTTGGTGAAAGCCACCACATCGAAGTCGATACCCCATAATCTTCCCAAGGCCAGACCGTGTGAGGATACTTCAAGGGTGAAATTGTGGATATCGCGATCTATTGCTCTTTGAAGCATCTGCTGGTTCGTTAAGTTGTCGCAGGTTGTGTTTTCACTCGGGAGTAACTCTCCATCTAAATTAAAGCCGATTGTGCCGGATAATGCAGAGCTGCGGCTGTCTTTTTTCAGGATGGAGTGAATCAGATTACTCACTGTAGTCTTTCCATTTGTTCCCGTCACGCCGAAAACCGTCAGCTTCCGGGAAGGGTAATCATAATACTTATTGGATAATTGAGCCAAGGCTTTGAATGAGTCTTTGACTACGACTAATGCGGATTTATTTAAATCAATGTCTAATTGTTTTTCTGCAACAATCAGGGTGGCCCCTTTTTCAACGGCCATCTGTGCATAATCATGTCCATCCACTGTGTAGCCTCTTGTACATACAAATATACTGCCTTCAGTCACTTTTCTGGAATCGACATGAATTTCGTTTATTTCTGAAGGTAATTCACCGTAAATGGTTTTTAATTTAATGCTGTCTAATAGATTATATGTAATCATTTGCTTACCTCTTTTGTATTAATATTGTATCTATTTTATCTTATCATCTTCGCTTTGATAAGAGAAATACCTCCTATAATCAAAACAAACTTTTCTCACACAAATGTCACCATACCCCTATTCACAATGACTAAAACAAAAAAGACTTTGATCACCCCCATAGTAAGGGTGATCAAAGACTTCACATTTACTCTACAACCATCTTTGATCGCACATAGTGCCAAAGTAATTTTTCTGTATTGAGGATGGAAGATTCATGCGTTCGTTCATATGCATGAGAAGCATCGATACCTGCCCCTATCAATCCATGAACGATATCAAATCCTGCCCGGATTGCAGCTGATGCATCAGATCCATAAAACGGATAAATATCGACTTTATATTCGATTCCGTTTTCTTCCGCTAATGAGACTAAGTGTTTACGTAATTCGTAATGATAAGGTCCACTCGAATCCTTTGCACAAATAGAAACGGTGTATTCATCCGTTGATTGTCCATCACCGATTGCTCCCATATCCACAGCCAGGTATTCTATGGTTTCGTCTGGAATATTTGAATTCCCTCCATATCCGATTTCTTCATTATTGGATATTAAGAAGTGGGTCGTATAAGGAAGAGTGATTCCTTCTGATTTGATTTGGCGAATCAAGCAAAGAAGCATACCTACACTTGCCTTATCATCTAAATGGCGAGATTTAATAAACCCGCTTTCCGTTATTTCAGCACGGGGATCAAAAGAAACAAAGTCACCGACCTCAATGCCAAGGTCCCTTACTTCCTTTGCATTTCGGACTTTTTCATCAATGCGGACTTCTATATTGGTTTCATCCCTTTTCGCTTCACCTGCATTTTTATATACATGGACGGATGTTTGATGCATAAGGATGGTACCACTGTAGGTGGTGCCTGAAGAGGTTTCAATCTGACAATACTCCCCTTCTACTGCATTCCACCTGAATCCACCTATCATGGATAAACGCAAACGTCCATCGCTCTTGATTTCCTTGACCATGGCGCCAAGTGCATCCACATGGGCAGTCAGCATACGATGTCTTCCTGTGTCTTCTCCAGGAATTGTAATGATAAGTGCACCTTTTCGGTTTCTTTTCATTTCTACATTTAGGTCTGATAGATATTCCTCAACAAAACTCATAATCTTATTCGTGTTTCCTGAAGGACTTGGAATTTCGACAAGCTCCTTAATGATTTGAAGTGTTTTCTTTGTATCTGGATATGTATTCATTTGACTCCCTCCCTTATCGTATTATACCGTCAATTGGAAGCTTACTACAACTGTTGTTCACCGAATATTCCATCTAATACGCTCTGATCTTTTAATCGCTTCTCTTTCATATTTCTTTCTTTTCTCTTTTTGAAACGGATGAAGATAGCCACAGTTCTCACAGCAGTAAAAGCCAATATTCCCTCCAACCTTTTGTCCATGGGGCAAAATCGTAAGCCCATCACCATATTCTTCTCTAAAAGTTAATTCGCTTTCCGTTAAACTTGGGTGACCACAATATAAACAACCGTTAAATCCCATATTTTCCACCATCCCTTTTTGTACATGCCTATGTAAGGAACGGGGATACTATGAATGGATTTGTAGGAAGGTTACTGTTCCCCTAATCAAGCATTAAAAAAACATCAAAAAAACAGGAGTGATATAGTGAACTCATCTACACTGGACAGTTTACCTCAAGGAAAGAAACATCCGAAAGGATTATATCTCTTATTCTTCACGGAATTATGGGAACGGTATAGTTACTATGGAATGAGGGCTCTTCTCGTCCTTTATTTAACCACTGCGTTTGTTAGTGGGGGATTGGGTGTGGACCCTGCCAAGGCTTTATCCATCTACGGAATTTATACAGGAAGTGTATATTTCACTCCCATATTTGGAGGGTGGCTTACGGACCGCTATATTGGGTTAAGAAAGGCCATCACCATCGGGGGCATCACAATGGCATGTGGAGATTTTTTAATCTTCCTTACCCACTCCCAAACTGGCCTGTATGCTGGGTTAGCCCTACTGGTGATCGGAAATGGATTCTTCAAACCGAATATCTCAACCCTGGTTGGTGAGCTCTATCCACGACATGATAAACGAAAGGATGCAGCCTTTACGATTTTTTATATGGGAATTAACCTGGGAGCATTATTCGCACCGCTTATTGCAGGGTTTCTCGCAGAGGATTTATTTCTCAAGACGCTTGCGGATGGTACGATGCACTATGGATTTAAATGGGCTTTCCTTGCATCCTCCATCGGAATGGTTACGGGACAGATCATCTTTAGTACATTAAATAATAAGTATCTCGGAAACGTTGGACTAAAGCCCAATAAGGCATTAGCTGAAGAAGCGAATGAAAACCAGAATGTTCCTTTGACAAAGAAAGAGAAGCAGCGGACAACAGCCATCCTTATCCTCGCCTGCTTTGTCGTTTTCTTCTGGGCTGGCTTTGAACAGGCAGGAAGTTCTTTCACTTTGTATACGAAAAACTTCATCGATCGTGAAGTATTCGGCTACACCATACCTGTTGCCTGGTTCCAATCCGTTAACCCCTTGTTTATTGTGATCCTGGCACCGATTCTTTCAAGTGTCTGGTTAAAGCTTTCAAGATCCAATCGAGGCGATCTGAACATGACGACAAAAATGGGAATCGGAATGATTCTCCTCGGACTCGGATTTATGATCCTCATTCCCGCAGTCATGCAAACAGGTTCGGATGAACAGAACATCACCGTAAAGGCAAACTTGTTGTTTATCGTCTTTACTTACCTTCTGCACACCCTTGGGGAACTGTTTTTATCTCCCGTTGGTTTGTCTCTGGTCAGTAAAGTAGCACCTGTTAAAATCGCATCCTTGCTTATGGGGGTTTGGATGGCTGCCATAGGTGTGGCGAGTCTTCTTGCCGGACAATTGGCTTCCCTGACAGCCACACTGGGATATTTAGAAATTTTCGCTGTCATCGGTGCAACCGCCATTATTCTCGGCTTCGTCTTACTCTCCATTTCGAAAAAACTTGTCTTAATGATGAGGGAAGAAAACCATACGTAAAGAATAAGAAAACCGCTGGCAATTAAGCCAAGCGGTTTTCTTATTTCACATTCTTCTCAGCTACACTGCCATTCAATAATCCACCAATCAATAAAATCGTGGAGGATATGTAAAACCATACAACCAGGGTAATGACGCTGCCCAGCTGCCCATAAAACTGGGAGTAGTCATTCAATTTAACATAGGTTCCGTATAACCATGAAACCCCTTGCCATCCAAAGGTAGCGACCAGTGCACCGGGAATGACATGAAGGAACGAAATTCGTTTACTTGGAACCACCATATAAAGAAAAAGGAAGAGTATGAACATAAAAATGGAACTTAATCCCCATTTCCCTATCACCCAAGCTTGACTCCATTCTCCGTTAATCTTCCCCTCGGTGAAACGTGCATGACGGATATATTCCTCAACCACCGGTACAATGAGTGAAAATGAAATAAGGAACATAAATCCGACTGTCAGTAACAGATCATACAGTAACGCAACCAGAAAGGGTTTCTTCCTCTCAATTTTATACGCTTTATTCAATGATCTCACCATGGATTGGACAGCCATAGAAGAAAGCCAAAAGGTAAAGAAGATGGAAATGGATAACACATCTCCCCGTTGGTCATACAAAATACGATCTATATTATTTTGAATGATGGCGTACGATTTATCAGGTGCAAAAGGCTTAATCAGAAGCAATACATTGGTTTCCGAAATGGGCAGATAACTAATCAACGAAAAAACAAAAATTAAAAACGGAAAGATCGATAACAACAAATAATATGCCAACTGTGCAGAATGATCGAAAAAACGTTCTTTAAAAAATCGAACTGTCACATTCTTTGAATGATGTAAGATATTCATGGTTTTTAACCCCTAAATAGGAAAAGATATTCTTATTTTCCCCTTTCATGCATAATTCAATCATTTTTGAACAGCTTTGCATTATCATTTGTCCTCTCTTCATTTCCCCTGTCTATATAAAGTAAGCGTGCAAATATACTAAGAGTATCCGGGATAGCCCCCTATCCGCGACTCATTCTTCCCCCCTTTAGTCCACTCATCCTCTAATAAACCAAAAAGCAGAGAGTCTCTCCATCCATTTTTCATTTTCAAGTCATGACGGATTCTTCCTTCCAACGTCATACCGATTTTGGTTAACACTTTCTGAGAGGAAATATTTTGAGGGTCACATGTCGCCGAGATCTTATGCAAATTCAACTCAGAAAACCCTCTCTCCACTAACGCACTTCCAAGGAGAGTTCCGATTCCCTTCCCCCAGTAATCAGGATGCAGTATATACCCAATTTCACCGGATTGATGAACGAAGCTTTTAATGATGATTTCACCTGCCCCAATCACTCGATCGGTATTCTCATCTACCAGAGCTTGTACATACCTTGTTTGCGGAACCATCTTTTCAGCTTTCAACACTTCTTCTACATACGCTAATGTGTCCATCTCTGAATTCGGACCCCATGGCTGAAACTGAGACACATTTTCTTGAGACGCATAGAGATGAACATCCTTCCAATCTTCTTTCTTTAACCTGCGTAAATATATATGAGAAAAAAGATAAACCTCTTCCACGTCACTCCCACCTCACATGCATTCTGAATTGTTCTAATATTAACATGATTTTCTAGAATAGAAATAAAAATTCAAAAACAACAAGAAACATTCACGAAACTAATAAAGGATTTCTCCCTCTCATTCAAGAAATCAATAAGTGAAAGAAAATTTTCTTGCATCACTGTATGAAGCAGACGAAAGGAAAGGGAGATTCGATATGGTAAACAACAAGGAAACAATGGGGAATGAAGATGTATACACAGACTTTATTAATAAAATGACCTATGGTGAATATCTTGGCCTGGATACACTACTTGACAGTCAGAAACGTTTATCCGGTCACCATGATGAAATGTTATTCATTATCATTCATCAAGTAAGCGAATTATGGATGAAATTGATTCTGCATGAAATCAAAGCTAGTATCACCTCCATCCAAAAAGGGGAACTTTCTCCTGCATTTAAAATGTTGGCACGTGTTTCAAAGATTCAATCACAAATTATTCATGCCTGGGATGTGCTGTCCACGCTTACGCCTTCAGAATATGTTCAATTCAGGGACAGCCTTGGGCAAGCCTCGGGATTTCAATCCTACCAATATAGAATGATCGAATTTGCCCTTGGTTACAAAACGAAACATGTATTGGAGATTTACAAGAAGGATCCTGAGTTATCAGTTCAGCTTAAAGAGGCGTTCGAGGCCCCTTCCCTATATGATGTTTCCATCCTTGCCTTATCAAAAGCAGGGTTACCCATTCATGAAGATGTACTTCGTCGGGATTATAAGAAGGCTTACATGGAAGACCAGACTGTATTGGATGCATGGACAGAAGTCTATAAGCATCCGGATAAGTATTGGGATTTATACGAATTAGCCGAAAAATTGATCGATATTGAGGATTGGCTTCAGCAATGGCGCTTCAGACATATGAAAACCGTGGAACGGATCATCGGTCATAAAATGGGGACGGGCGGTTCAAGCGGTGTAGGCTATCTAAAAAAGGTTCTGGATCATCGTTTCTTCCCTGAACTGTGGAATGTCCGGACGAACCTCTAAATCCTTTGCATTATGTGGTTTTTTAAGGGCTCATATAGTTAAAGTGAAATTCACACATTTTTCTGCCTATTTTCCAATTCCTTGTTTTATAAGGGTTGCCTTTTAAATGGTTACCTGATATTATGTAAGAGAATTATTTTTGTTCGGTATGGAAGGATGGACAAAGTTTTTAAAGCTTTTCGCCTTGAAGTTACGTGAGCAAGAATAGTAATACAATTGTGTGGAGAACACACGAGGAGGTAACATTATGTTAGAAGGTACAGTTAAATGGTTTAACGCAGAAAAAGGTTTCGGATTCATCGAGCGCGAAGGTGGAGACGACGTGTTCGTACACTTCTCAGCTATTCAAGGCGAAGGATTTAAAACTTTAGAAGAAGGTCAAAAAGTTTCTTTCGAAATCGTTCAAGGAAACCGTGGCGACCAAGCTGCTAACGTTACTAAAGCATAATTCATGCTAATTCAAAAGACTCTACTCTGTAGGGTCTTTTTTCTTTGCCATCACATAAAAAAGTGTATACAATAACCTTACCATGCTTATTAGGAGGTTTAATCATATGGCAATACACTCTTTTCATATATCTACTGATTGGCCGGGGCTGCGAAATGATACAGGTACCTTGAGCTCGGAAAATTTTCACACGAAAATATCTATCCCCACTGAAATGGACGGACCTGGAATAGGAACAAACCCTGATGAAATGCTTCTTGGAGCAGCAGCTACGTGTTACATCATCACCCTGGCCGCGATGCTTGAACGAAGTCATATTGAGAAAACGGACTTATCGATGACATCCGAAGGAATTGTGGAAGTCCAAAAAGGAATCATCACATACAAAGAAATCATCCACCGCCCTGTGCTGACATTAGCTCCCTCCACTACTGAAAAAGACATAACCCTTACGAAGAAATTGTTGTTGAAAGCGGAACAGTCTTGCATGATCACCCGTGCCATCAAAGGGAATGTGACAGTAAAGGTAGACCCTGAAATACATATGTAAAAAAGCATAAGCAAAGGGCATCCATTCAGATGCCCGAACTTTTTATGATTCAGCGTGAACAAGCTTCACTAACATATGGGCAAGCATATGCTGCTCTTCCTTGTTACCTGCTTTCCATAATTCATGTAATAACTTTTCTTCTCTATTCTTCGGCTCCTCATGTGCCGCAAGATAGTCTCCCACCTTCTGGCCTGCCTTTGCCTGCTGCTCTTCATTCATCCCTAACTTATCCGCCAAGGAAACTTTATTACCTAAGTATTGTTTGAAATGATCAAAGTTTGATAATATATCCTCTTTTTTGTCCTGGGACATATTATCTAACGTTTTATCCACCTTTGACTCCATTTTTTCTTCTGTAGAATGATTTGCCATTTAAATCTCTCCTCTCATTCAATCTAGTATGTATATTCCCACCATTGGGAGAGTTAAACATATATTTTCATATTATTGGTAATGGAACCTCCAACTCTCTCCTTCTTGTTTAAGCACTTTCTCCAGAGTGTATACAATATAGTGATACTGAATAATGAGGAGGACGAAATAAAATGAAGAATGTTAAGAAGAAAGTTGCCATTATTACAGGAGCAAGCAGTGGTATCGGACAAGCGACCGCGAAAGAATTAGCCTCAAAGGATATAACCGTGATGCTTGCGGCAAGACGTGAAGAACAATTACAAGAATTGAAGAATGAGATTGAACAAATGGGCGGAACGGCTTTTTACCATGTAACAGATGTGACGAACGCAGGAGAAATGGAACAACTGGCTAAAAAGACGGTAGAACTGGCCGGTCATATTGATATTTTAGTCAATAATGCAGGACTCATGCCCCTTTCATTAATAAATAAAAGAAAAATTAAAGAATGGGATCAAATGATTGATGTGAATATTAAAGGAGTACTTTATGGAATCTCCGCTGTCCTGCCGTATATGGAAGAACAAAAGTCAGGCCATATTATCAATATCTCTTCTGTAGCCGGTCATAAAGTCATGCCCGGAAGCTCCGTATATAGCGGGACGAAATATGCCGTTCGTGCGATTACAGAAGGCTTAAGACAGGAAATGAACGCTTCTCACAACATTCGCACAACGATCATCTGTCCTGGTGCAGTTGCAACCGAACTGACAGAAACGATTACGGACGAAGATATATTAGCAGCGTTTAAGGGTCGTGACATGAAGCCACTCGACAGTGAAAATATTGCGAAGTCGATTTCTTACGCCGTCGAGCAGCCAGACCATGTCGATGTAAATGAAATCATCGTACGCCCTACCCAACAAGACATGTAAACATAAGGAGGACTAATCATGAATACACAATTTGATAAACTGTTTATTAATGGAGAATGGGTAAAAGGAAGCAGTGAGAATGTGATTCTCAATAAAAACCCATTCAATAATATTGAGCTTGGTTCCATTAAAGCTGCCAATAAAGAGGATCTCGACACCGCTTATAAATCAGCACAAAAAGCTCAAGAAAGCTGGGCGAAGGAACTTCCTCAAGTAAAAAGAGAAGTGATGGAAAAAGCCGTTGAAATCGTCGAAAACAATCAGGAATTCATCATTGATTGGCTTATTAAAGAGTCTGGCAGCACATACATGAAAGCGGCAGGCGAAGTGAAGGTCTCCATAAATAGTATGAAGGAAGCGGCTACCTACCCTTACAGAATGGAAGGGAAAATACTACCTTCTCAAGTACCCGGGAAAGAAAACCGTGTCTACAGAGAACCGCTTGGAGTTGTGGGAGTAATCAGCCCTTGGAACTTCCCCTTCCATTTAGCAGTTCGCTCAATTGCAACGGCTTTAGCAACAGGAAACGGTGTTGTTGTTAAACCGGCTACTCACACCCCTGTGACAGGCGGTTTATTATTTGCAAGTATCTTTGAGGAAGCCGGGCTGCCGAAGGGGTTGTTAAATGTAGTCGTTGGAAAGGGATCAGAAATTGGTGATGATATCGTTGCTCACCCGATTCCCAGACTGATTTCCTTTACCGGTTCGACTGAAGTGGGACGTGGAATAGGAGCGCTCGCAGGAAAGAACCTGAAGAAGACTGCTCTTGAGTTAGGTGGAAACAACGTCTTTATCGTTCTTGATGATGCAGATCTCGATCAGGCAGTTGAATCAGCCCTATTCGGAAAATTTTATCATCAAGGACAAATTTGTATGTCCATAAATCGGATCATGGTTCATAAAGGGATGTACGATAAATTTGTGAAGACTTTTGTATCTCGTGTCAAAGAACTAAATACAGGAGATCCTTCAGATAAAACGACCCAAATCGGGCCATTAATTGATCAAAATCAAGTAGACCGCATATTGAAGGATATTGAAAGCAGCAAGGAACAAGGAGCGGAAGTGGTATTAGGAGGCAACGCTGATGAGAACTTATTGTATCCCACAGTAATGACTCATGTGACCAACTCAATGCCGATTGCAAAAAATGAAATCTTCGGACCTGTAGCAGCCATCATCTCGTTTGAAGATGACGATGAGGCGATCCGCTTGGCCAATGAACATCCATATGGCCTAAGTGGAGCGGTACACTCTTCCTCCATAGAGAGAGCGACGAATTTGGCTCACCAAGTAAAGACCGGGATGATTCATATTAATGATGAACCTGTGAATGATGAGCCGCATATGCCATTCGGGGGAGAAAAGGATTCCGGACTGGGCCGTTTCAATGGCGAATGGGGTCTTGAAGAATTCACAACGGTTAAATGGGTCGCCGTTCAACATAAGAGAAGAGACTACGGGCCATTTATTGAAAAGAGATAACAAGAAAAGCGAGTCTTGATGACTCGCTTTTCTTGTTTTTATAATTCATCAAACCCATTAGCATCCGATGTCTTCGTATATTGCCTTGATTTCTGTTCAAAGAAATCAGTCTTCCCCCTATCCACTTCCTGATAGGCAATGATCCATTTTAGTGGATTGGTCTTATATCCTTGAAATGGTTCTTCAAACCCCAGCTGTTTGGCTCTTTTATTCGCCATGAATTTAATATAATCTTCAAGGTCGCTCATTAACAGCCCTTCAACGTGAGCTCCGATGATATCTCTTCCCCACTCTATTTCCAGGAGAGCTGCCTGTTTGAAAGCATCTTGTCCAAATTTACGCAGCTCATCCGTTTGATAATCTGGATTCTCGTTAAGGACTTCTTTATAAATTTTCTCAAATAAGCCGACATGCAACTGTTCATCCCGATTGATATAATTAATCATCGTCGATGTCGCCACCATCTTTTGATTTCTGGCCAGATTGTAGAAGAAGGCAAAACCGGAGTAAAAGAACAATCCTTCCAGAATGACATCATAGATGATCGACTTTAATAGATTCTCAATGGTGGGGGATTCGACAAATCCTTTATATCCATTCGTTATAAATTCGTTCCGCTTCTTCAAGATTGGATCGTTCTTCCAGAAATCAAACACTTCATCCTGCTTCTTTTTGGACACGATGCTTGATAACACGTAACTGTACGAGTGGTTATGGACGACCTCTTGCTGTGCCAAAATGATCATCAATGCATTCAGGCTGGAATCCGTGAGATAGTCAGCCACTTTACCGGCGTAATCGGTCTGCACACTATCAAGGAGAGCCAGTAAGCCGATGATTTTCAAAAAGGACTCCTGCTCCCTTGATGAAAGAGTAGGGAACTGCTTGATATCCTTTGCCATGTTGATCTCAAAGGGGGTCCAGAAATTCCCCAGCATTCTCTTATACTTTGGATAGGCCCATGAGAACCTGACATCATCCCAGTTTAATATATTCGAGCTTCGTCCATTTACAATTCCGGTAGATTTATTCGGTGCCTCAGAATCTATTAAGATTCGCTGCTTTAATCTATTCACGTTATCATCTTCCTCCCTGCTAGCTATGGCAGCTTTCACATTCTTCAAAATTTGAAACAGATGTTGATCTCACATAGTAGGTCGTTTTCAATCCTGACTTCCATGCATCTAAATGAAGAGATAGTAACTCGATCGCCTTGATATCATTCCGCACATACAAGTTAAATGATATTCCTTGATCTATATGTCTCTGTCTCTTCTCATTTTGTTTAATACTCCAGTGCTGATCTACGTTATAAGCCGTTTTGTAATACCAGGTCGTCTTAGATGATAAATCAGGTGCTGTAACAGGAATCTTATAATCTTTCTTTTCTTCCGAGTACTCTAATCTGAATAAGGGATCTATACTGGCTGTAGAGCCGGCAATGATCGAAGTGGACGAATTGGGTGCTACGGCCATTAAATATCCGTTTCGGATTCCTCGTGAGGAAACATCATGCCTGAGTGCATCCCACCTCGCTCCGGAATACCCTTTCTTTGAAAAATATTCTCCAGTCGACCAGTCGGAACCGCTGAAATAGGGATAGGAGCCTTTTTCTTTCGCTAATTCATGACTGGCTTTGATTGTGTAATAAGCCACATCCTCGTAAAGCGAATCACAATAATCAACTGCTTCATCGCTCTCCCATTTCAAACCTTTTAATGCAAGGAGGTGATGCCATCCAAAGGTTCCTAATCCAATCCCTCTATAGCGCCTGTTTGTCAGTTGGGCTTGCAGGACAGGAAGCTTATTAATATCTATGACATTATCAAGTAATCTCACTCCTATGGACACGACTCTTTTCAGCTCATCATCCATGATGGTTTTGGCTAGAGAAACAGATGCCAAATTACAGACGACATAATCTCCCGGAGATTTATAGGTAATGATTTTACCGTCCTTTATGACCTCTTCTTCCATGACGGTCGCACTCATATTCTGGGCGATTTCCGTACATAAATTACTACAGTAAATCATTCCCTTATGCCCATTGGCATTTAGCCGATTGACTGAATCACGGTAAAACATATAGGGTGTACCCGTTTCGAGCTGGGAAATCATGATCCGCTTGAAAATTTCAATCGCAGGAACCACTTCCCTGGAAAGATCGGGACATTCTACACACTCCCAATACTTTTCCCTGAACGAACCTTCTCCCTCACACTCATCATAGTAATCTTCCAGGGAATATCCCATGACCACCCGCACTTCATGAGGATCAAATAAGTACCAATCCCCTCTATCCTCCACTTGTTCCATGAATAAATCCGGTACGCTTACTCCAGTGAAAAGGTCATGAGTACGCTGCCTTTCATCTCCATTATTTAATCGGGTATCAAGAAAAGGAAAAATATCCTTATGCCATACATCCAAATAAACAGCGATCGCTCCTTGACGTTGACCTAATTGATCAACGGATACGGCTGTGTTATTTAATTGCTTCATCCATGGTATAACACCTGAACTTACTCCCTTGAAGCCTTTGATATTACTACCTCTGCTCCGGACCTTCCCCAGATAGATACCGAGACCGCCACCGTTTTTACTTAGTGTGGAAACATCTGTATTACTGTCATAAATACTTCTTAAATCGTCGGCTACCGTATCAATAAAACAGCTCGATAACTGACCATGGCTTTTGCCGGCGTTGGCAAACGTAGGGGTTGCAACCGTCATATACAAATTCGACAGGGCCCAGTAAGCTTCTTCAATAAGCGCCAGTCGCTTATCACGGGGTTCGTTCATAAAGAGCGTCATGGCGATGATCAGCAATCGCTCCTGAGGCAATTCAAGGATTTCACCCTCATGGGACTTGGTTAAATACCGCTCTGATAATGTGACGATCCCTATGTACGTAAACAGATGGTCTTTAGATGAATCCATGATCCTCCCCAAAGAGTCAATTTCATCCTTGCTATATGACTCCAATAGCACGGGTGTATATAGTTCCCTATCAGTCAAGTCTTGAATTAATTCATAAAAGGAACTGTACAACACGCTTTCTTCCACTCTCCTTGAATAGGCGATTGTACGATAAAGTTTCATTAAATATAATTCTGCAGCCACATACGTCCAATCAGGTTCATGGGCAGAGATCCGTTCAACTGCCGTGAGTATCATGAAATGATACAGCTTTTCTTTACTCCATTCAGATTGACCGTCTGCATACTTAAACGTCTTTTCATCGAATTCTTTAAAATGAAGTTGTGGAAAGCGACTGTGGAGATTTGTAAGAATCGCTTTTGCGTCCACTGAAATCCTTTGATCCTGTGATACGATTGACATCATCATTCCTCCCAATTTATACAGTGTGGGAAGGATTCAAAAAAAGCCCATCCTTCTAGAAGGATGGGCTTTATGTACGAAAGATATATGAATAGACTAAAGTGCCTATTCCAATCCTCGCTTTATCCTCCCAATTCCCGAAGAAGATAACACGTGATAAACAAGGCAGGTCTCCTGACTCGTACTTCACCCTACTCTAAGGCCTTCCCATCGTATATGACAGTGGCAGTTCCTTATTTCGTCAGCACTTACAGTTGCGGGGACAGTTCCGGATTCACACCGGATTCCCTTTTAAGTCCATTCAGACACCCTATTCACAGGTTATAATCAATATATAGTTAAAATCATTAAACATAACACTAAATGTTGTGTTCTGTATCATCATAAACGATTAAAAATGAATTTACAAGTGAAACGATTCATTTTGTTTAGAAGTTGAAATCTTTTAATAGTATCACTCTATTACACTCGCAAAGTCAAGAGTTGTAACAAGTTGAACAGAAGAAAAAACCCTTCCTATGAAATATGCTTATAATTATTATTTTCCATGAAAAGAATAGCAGAGGATTGAATACTACCTTCAAATGGACACTAGTCAGCCGACACCTGCCCACATGTTAGTTGAAGAAAGTGTTCCCACTCTCTATAATTCAAATAGAAGGTTGTTTGACAGTATTCTTTGGTCCCCAATATTTTTTATAGGCTGTTTAAATGGAGGAAAGCACTCGATTTAAACAGTCTCTTTTTTTAGCTGCCAAGTGAAAATCTTCTTACATTTTCATTTCTGTCCACCAGTTGACAGTCGAATGTAATCGCATACATTCTAGTGAAAGAGGGACCATATTAGTAATTCACTGTATTTCAACCTCATTACAATCTATACTTTTTAGCTTAAATACTTTCTTTTTACGGGTTTTTCATTTAAAATGCGCATTAAGTGATTTTTTTGGAAATCACACCTTACTTCTGAAAGGGGTCTATTATGAAAAAATTATTAACGACTTTACTAGTAGCATTATTAGCCATTGGACTAGCCGCTTGCGGTTCGAACGAGGAGAGCCAAAAACAAGCTGACGATAAAGCGAAAACAGAAGAAAAAAGCGATGGAAAGGCTCAAGAAGAGCAAGCGAAGCAAATGGAAGAAATGCAAAAGAAAATGGATAAACAGAAGGTTGAAAAAGATAAGATCGTTGCCATTGTAAATGACGAAAAAATAAAAGGTGAAGATTTCAATAACGTATTGACTCAATCACAAATGCAGTATCAACAGATGGGGCAAGACCCAACAAGTAAAGATGCAGCAAAGAAAATAAAAGAACAAACGATTGATAGCCTGGTTGGACAAACACTCCTTATGCAGCAGGCCGATGAAAAAGGCTACAAAGCATCAGAGGATGAAATCAATAAACAACTCGAAGAAGTTAAAAAGCAGTACGGTGATGAAAAGAAGTTTGAAGACGCAATGAAAAAAGCCGGATTCACGATGGACGAGTTGAAAACTCAAATCGCTGAAAACATCAAATACACTACCTACGTTGAAAAAGAAATTAAAGTAGAAGAAGTCTCTGAAGATGAAATGAAGAAATTTTACGATCAGTACGCAAGTCAGCAAGGTCAGGGTGAATCAAAGGATGCACCAAAATTTGAAGAAGTGAAACCTCAGATCAAGACTCAATTAGAACAACAGAAAAAACAAGAAAAACTTGTTCAGCATG
The DNA here is from genome assembly GCF_003315075.1 of Rossellomorea aquimaris. Taxonomy (GTDB): domain Bacteria; phylum Bacillota; class Bacilli; order Bacillales; family Bacillaceae_B; genus Rossellomorea; species Rossellomorea aquimaris_C. The sequence goes on along the minus strand of NZ_QNRJ01000008.1, from coordinate 138,186 downwards.
TAGAAGATTTAAAGAAAAATGCTAAAGTTGATGTAAAAATCTAATGCACCATGAAAGAAAGCCACCTACTGTGTAGGTGGCTTTCTTGTGATCTATTCCCCGATGTTTTTCTCTGCCCCCGAAGGGTATGGTACAACAACGACTCAGTAAGGGAGGGTGAAAAGATAATGACGAAAAGAGCCAATGACAATCCAGAGCAGATCAATAAAGATCATGACGGCATTCTCGATCAGCATGAAAGTGAGCAAAATGTGGATCCAATCCCCCTCGATGACTTAAAAAAAGAGCAGCGGGACGAGAAAAATAAGCATCATACGAAAGATGACTCATCAAGCAAAGAATAATATGTTAATCAAAAGCCCTGTGGAATTCCCACAGGGCTTTCTTTCTTCTTATTTAGATAACCAGTCCGTATGGAATGTTCCTTCTTTATCCACACGCTGATACGTATGAGCACCAAAATAATCACGTTGGGCCTGAAGTAGGTTGGCAGGCAGTGACTCAGAGCGATAGCTGTCATAATAGGCCAAAGCACTCGCAAGACCCGGTACAGGGATTCCTAATTTAATGGCTGTAGCCACCACTTCTCTCGCTTCCTCCTGATAGTTTTCAACGATTTCCTTGAAATACGGATCAAGCAGTAGATTCGTTAATCCCGGTTCACGATCATACGCTTTCTTGATATCTTCCAGGAAGCCTGCACGAATGATGCATCCACCTCTGAAGATCATGGAAATCTCGCCGGGCTTCAAGTTCCAGTTATACTCATCCGAAGCAGATTGAAGCTGGGCGAAACCCTGTGCATATGAGCAAATCTTGCTTAGATATAGCGCTTTACGAATCATTTCGATAAACTCTTCTTTGTTACCGGAGAACTCCTTATTTCTTGGTCCTCTTAAGATTTTACTTGCCTTCACTCTTTCTTCCTTCATGGCAGAGATGAAACGGGCAAACACAGATTCAGTAATGATCGATAATGGTACACCTAATTCCAGTGCAGAAATACTCGTCCACTTCCCTGTTCCTTTCTGCCCTGCTGTATCCAGGATTACATCGACAAGGGGCTTTCCTGTGTCCTCATCCACCTTTGTGAAAATATCCGCCGTGATTTCAATCAGGTAGCTGTCAAGCTCCCCCGCGTTCCATTCTTTGAATATCTCATGCAGCTCCGTTGCGCTCAAACCCAATACATTTTTCATAAGATAATACGCTTCACAGATAAGCTGCATATCACTGTATTCAATTCCATTGTGGACCATTTTCACATAATGGCCTGATCCATCCGGACCGATATATGTACTGCACGCATCGCCTTTTACCTTGGCCGCAATCGCTGTCAGGAAAGGCTCGACTAAATCGTATGCTTCCTTCTGACCGCTCGGCATGATAGCTGGACCGTATAAAGCGCCTTCTTCTCCGCCCGAAACACCTGCACCGATGAAGTTGATTCCTTTTTCACCAAGTTCCTTATTGCGGCGAATCGTATCTTCAAAGTATGTGTTTCCTCCATCAATCAGAATATCTCCCTGATCTAAATGTGGAAGCAATGATTCAATCGCTTTATCGGTAATATTACCGGCTGGGACCATAATCAATATTTTTCGTGGTGTTTCTAATGACTGCACGAACTCTTTCACATCGTGAGTACCGACCATTTTCTTGTCTGGATGCTCCTCAAGAACTTCTCTTACCTGTTCATCAGACACATCATAGATGGAAACGGAGTAGCCTCTGCTTTCGAAATTCAAAGCCAGACTCTTCCCCATCACTCCGATACCGGCAACACCTATTTGTTGTTTTTTCATATATTTATCAATCCTTTCACTTCGAGTAATCATATTTCCACCGTATATATTATAATATGAAAATAATTTTCCGTGGTGGATTTTTATGAAATAATATTTTTTTATTTCATGAAGTAGGTTAAAATTATTTTCATGAAGATTTCGCTTAGAGGAGGTTTCCCCTGCATGAAAGAGGAAAAAGTACAGCATTGTTTACCTCGTATCCGTTCTCATTACTCTCAATTCAGTGAAAAAGAAAAGATGATTGCAAATTTTATTATTTCTAATCCAGAAAAAATTATCCACTCTACCATCAGTGGTGTAGCAGAAGAATTGAACGTTGCAGATGCTACAGTCTTCCGATTCTGTAAACGATTGGGCTTTAAAGGCTACCAGGCCATGAAGATTTCTCTTGCATCCGACCTGGTGACCCCTATCGAAGATATTCATGAAACAATCAATGAAGGGGACTCTGAGGGTGTTATCGCCCAAAAGGTGTTCCGGTCCAATATCAGAACGTTAGAAGATTCTTTAAGCATGCTGAACGAAGAAATGTTTACGAAAGCTATTCAAGGGATGATAAGTGCCGGAAGAATAGAATTTTACGGTACGGGTGGATCGGGGTTTGTTGCCATGGATGCGCACCATAAGTTCCTCAGAACCGGCATGACCACTACGGCGTACAACGATCCTCATATGCAGCTGATCTCCGCTTCCCAATTGACCGATAGAGATGTGATTGTCTTTATCTCTCATTCAGGATCGAACAAAGATCTATTGGAAGTGTTGGACGTAGCGAAGAAGAATCGGGTAACGACCATTGCCATTACTCACTTCGCCAAATCCCCTCTGAGCAAAGGGGTCGACATTCCTCTTTTCACGGTATCTCAAGAAACCGAATATCGATCTGAAGCACTTGCTTCAAGAATCAGTCAGCTTAGTATTGTGGATGCCCTCTACGTCAACACCATGATGAAAAGGAAAGATCTATCCAAAGCTTCCCTGCAAAAAATGCGTGACGCGATTTCCATTAAGAAAATATAGTAAGAAATAAAGGGACGGACCTTTACTTAAGGTCCGTCCCTCATCATTACTTCGGATACTTCAGGGCATTCTTTTCAAGCTTCTTATACACTTCTTCTTCTAAGTCGACATCCATTTTATCAGCCAGTTGGACTAAATAAATCAGGACATCAGCCATTTCTTCTTTGATATTTTGATGTGTCGCTTCCACTGCTTCCCGGCTTGTTTTCCATTGGAAATTTTCCAGGAGTTCATTTGCCTCTAATGAAATGGAAATGGCCAGATCCTTTTCATTGTGATTGGCATCCCAGTTTCGTTCATCCCTGAATTCAATGATTTTTTCATACAGTTGTTTCATCTTGTCTCTCCCATTTGCCTATCATCTTTTACCACTTCTTAACTATAACACGGGTGGCACAAAGATTGTGACAGGGAAAACCGACTTTCTTGTGCTTAAACTTCCAGTCTTTCAATGATTGTTGCATTTGCCATCCCATGGCCTTCACACATCGTTTGAAGGCCGTATCTTCCTCCAGAACGCTCCAGTTCATGCATCATGCTTACCATGATGCGTGCCCCGCTGGCGCCTAATGGATGCCCCAGGGCAATCGCCCCCCCGTTTGGATTCAGTCTGGAAGGGTCGGCTCCTATCTCTTTTAACCAGGCAAGGGCAACAGGTGCGAATGCTTCATTCACTTCGAAAATATCAATTTCCGACAATGACAATCCTGCTTTCTCCAGGACTTTCTTCGTTGCAGGTATAGGTCCGGTTAACATGAGGGTAGGATCAGATCCGACCACCACGCGGGTATGAACCTTGAATCTTGCCTTCAACCCTAATTCTTCAGCCTTCTCACGAGTCATTAAAAGAAGTGCCGCAGCCCCATCACTAATTTGACTTGCATTACCCGCATGAATGATCCCATCTTCTTTAAATGCAGGTTTTAAATTTGAAAGCACATCCATCGACGTTTCCTTTCTTGGTCCTTCGTCTTTAGAAAAAAGAGATACAGCTCCATCCGGAAGGTTAACCGTCACCTCATAAATTTCCCGGTCGAAATAACCAGCCTCTTGAGCTTTTAACGCCTTTTGATGACTGGAATATGCGAACTGATCAAGATCTTCACGACTGAATCCGTACTCTTCAGCAATCCGTTCTGCAGATAAGCCCTGGTGGATGATTTCGTGTTGACCCCTAAGCTTTTCACTAAAGGGAGCACCCTGATAGTTTGAACCGATTGGCGTTCTTGACATATTCTCCACCCCGCCAGCGATTACGATATCCATGTCGCCGGAAAGAATGGCTTGTGACGCAAAGTGGACAGCCTGCTGGCTCGAGCCGCATTGTCTGTCGATTGTCGTACCAGGTACTTCGATTGGAAAACCGGCAATCAATGCAGCCACCCTGGCAATGTCACCAGCCTGCTCACCTGATTGAGTAACACAGCCTAATATGACATCATCGATAAGCCCAGGGTCAATCCCGGCTCTCTCCACTAGCCCTTTCAGCACTTCCCCTGCTAAATCATCGGGCCTCATATCTTTCAACGAACCCTTTCGTCTGCCAACCGCAGATCGTATTCCTTCCACGATAACAACCTCTCTCATCCTGCTCTTCCTTTCTATAATCCCAGATTCTTCGCTATGATCACTTTCATGATCTCATTTGTCCCTGCGTATATACTGGCAACCGGAATATCCCTGTATCTTCTCGCAATTTGATACTCTTCCATGTAGCCGTAACCTCCATGAAGCTGCATGCATTCAGTGGCGATTTGCCTTGCCATTTCAGTCAATTTATATTTGGCCATGGAAACCTTCGTCACGACATCTTTCCCATCCATATGTTCGGCGATCAAACCATCGAGGAATACCCTGCCCATCTCAATATCCGTCGCCATTTCCGCCATCTTAAATTGTGTATTCTGAAATTCACCAATCGCCCTTCCGAACGCTTGACGACTTTTCACATAATCCATCGTAAGAGAAAACATTTCTTCTGAAGCAGTCTGAGCAGCAATCGCGACGATAAGACGTTCTTGCTGGAGCTTATTCATCAGATATTGAAATCCTTTGCCCTCTTCCCCAATCAAATTATCTTTTGGCACCTTGCAATCCTCAAAGATCAGCTCGGCTGTATCCTGACAGTGCAAACCGACTTTATCAAGCTTCCTTCCCCTGGAGAATCCGGGTGCATCCCTTTCGATGGCCAACAAACTGATCCCTTTGTGAGGCGGGCTGATGGTCGTATCTGTTTTACATGCAACAATCACTAAATCACCTTGAATCCCATTTGTGATGAAGGTCTTTTGACCATTCACAACATAGTGGTCCCCCTCAAGCTTAGCCGTCGTTTTAATCCCGGCTAAATCAGATCCTGTACCAGGCTCCGTCATGGCGATGGCCGTAATCATTTTTCCACTCGTGCATGCAGGAAGCCACTTTTTTTTCTGTTCCTCACTTCCATACTCCGATATATAAGGGACTACAATGTCACTGTGCAATCCTATCCCGATCAAACCGGAGCCTACCCGTTCCAATTCTTCATTGATAATTACGGAAAATCCCCAATCCACCCCGCTTCCACCGTACACTTCGTCAAGATCCGGACAAAGAAACCCCTGCTCTCCCATCTTCGTCCAAAAGGCCCTTGGAACCATCCTGTTTTTCTCCCATTCATCATAAAAAGGATAAGCCTCTTTTTGTAAAAATTTCCGAAGTGCCTGCCTGAATATGCTATGATCCTCCGTTAAATAATGAGGTTTCATACGTACTCACCCTCCTAACAAAATGTTGCATTATTATTAAGCGCTTTCACTTTACAGATAATGAATGAACATGCATTCATTTATTCAGCAACCATTTTCTTCAGCTTCAACCACTTACTTAGGTTGCATTCTAATCGCACCGTCTAGCCGGATCGTTTCACCGTTCAGCATTGGATTCTCGAGTATACTCTTCACTAATTGAGCATATTCAGAAGGATGACCGAGCCTTGGTGGAAAAGGTACCATCTTCCCAAGTGAATTTCTTGCTTCTTCAGGTAGTGTGTCAAACATCGGGGTATGAAATAATCCCGGAGCAATGGTCATGACTCTTATACCATCTCTTGCAAGCTCCCTGGCAATCGGAAGAGTCATCCCGACCACTCCACCTTTAGATGCACTATAAGCAGCCTGACCGATCTGCCCATCAAATGCAGCAACAGAAGCAGTATTGACGATGACCCCTCTTTCTCCGTGGTCATTTGGTGTATTACCCATCATCTTTTCTGCAGCCAAGCGTATCACATTGAACGTACCAATTAAGTTAATCTCAATTACCTTGGAAAATCGATCGAGAGAGTGAATCCCCTTTCTTCCTACCACTTTCCCTGGTGGAGCAATCCCTGCACAATTCACTACTGTATTAAAACCGCCAAAAGCCTGTATCGATCCCTCCAAGGCTTCTAACACCTGATCTTCCTTTGTAACGTCTGTTTTATAAAAGCCAATGCAATCTCCATACTCCTCTTTCAAGGAAGCTGCTCTCTCTTCATTGAGATCCAGTATAAACGCCTTACCGCCTTCATCAATAATCCTTCTTACTGTAGCCTCACCCAGCCCGGATGCACCACCCGTCACTACGGCGACTATTTCTTTCATTTCCACGATAAATTCCTCCACTCATGTAAAGCATATATGTTAATTTTAGCGTTGAATGGAGAAAAAAGATACAATATTTTTATAATTCTGTCTACTTGAAATTCCCTTCCCTTACTTACCAAGGATAACGAAGAATCACTTGTTAAGAATAAGAATGTAAGAATCATTTACAAACAGGAGGAAACAAAGATGACAAATAAAAATGATAATCGTGAACGAAAAAACAAATACCCAAATAACAAAAAAAGCGATACTGAATTCTCGAAAGAACTCAATATTCGCAGTGAAGTGACGAAGAAAGATTTAGGAAAGTAATTATATGAAAGGGAAGGCTGCTTTTTATAGCTGCCTTTTTCATTCAGACATATTAGAAAGAGGTCCGTTAATTTTTCAATTTGTCCCAGGTAACTTAAATATGCCCATAAAAAAAACAGACTCACGAATGAGTCTGTTTTTGGAGTTGTAAAGTTAGATTATGCTTTACGTACGTTAGCTGCTTGTGGTCCACGAGCACCTTGTTCAACGTCGAAAGATACTTCTTGACCTTCGTCAAGAGATTTGAAACCTTCACCTTGGATCGCTGAGAAGTGTACGAATACGTCGTCTCCACCTTCTACTTCGATGAATCCGAAACCTTTTTCTGCGTTAAACCATTTTACTTTACCATTTTCCATGTTTGTTGCCTCCTAAAGTGCTTTACACACAATGTATTACTATTCTTGCGATATCAGGTGAAAAATCAAATCTTGTTCTTCCCTCGTATACCGGACAAAAATAATTCTTCTATAGAATAACAGGAATGAAACAAATAAGCAAGTTCTTCAAGGAGAAGTTTTGAAAGTCAGACCTCCGACAAAACTTAACCCCAACAAATGGTCTCTTGATATAACTAATGATTATTACCTGAACGCCCGTTAAAGCGCTACCATTACATTTATCAAGATTTATCACTAATGGGACTCTAAAATGAAGGGTAAACTGTGGTATAATGAAAGAATATGAAAGGGAGTGCCCAATGAAATCCACAAAAAATCGTTTTAGTAATGGCGCAATGGTTACGATAAAGGAAACTGGCGAAACAGTGACAGTATTGAAATGGCAATACGTAAAAAATATGAAGCGATTCTCATATATCGTAAAAGAACATCCTGGCACATTTTATTTTGAGGAAGAATTAGAAGTCAACTAAAAAGAAGTGATCATATCTAATATGATTTGGCAAGGACTCTTAACGTGAATTCCAATAGAGTCCTTTTTACTTTTAATGAAAAAACGACGCTGACCGTTTAGAATCCTTTATAAAGATTGATCTACATAAAAAGAAGAAAGCCTGCATCTTTTAAATAAGATGCAGGCTTTCTTTATGTATGACCTGTGAGGGATTCGAACCCACGACCCCTTCCCTGTCAAGGAAGTGCTCTCCCACTGAGCTAACAAGTCGCAATGGAAGGTATATATTAAATTATAGTCATGATGAGAAAAAAGTCAATCATTTTTTGTTCTATACTTTTCCCTTCTGGGAATTCATGTATAAAAGAACATTCGTTCGCATATACTGTGGGTACACTTCCAAGAGAGGAGCTCACAAATGAATACGGTATTACATCGCTCATTCATGGACCAACGCCCCATTGAAATCATCTATATGACTCCTGAGTCCATATGTACGAAAAGAAAAATCATCGTAAAAAAAATTGACGGGGATATTATTCTCGCCTATTGCTTATTACGAAAAGAGTTCCGCAGATTCCGACTATATGATATTTTGGCTGCTTATCCCCTTCTTACTGATAAAGAACGAACCATATCCTAGTTGAAAACTAAAACACGTGAGGCCGACCTGATAAAGGGTCAGCCTCACGTTTCTTTGTTTATGCTGTTGCTTTTTTGGGTGTTTTGTCTTCTCTTTTAATGAAGAATTGTAACGCGAGCATAACAGCAAATAATACTAAACCAATGATGTCTGTGCTTCCCTCCGGGTAGATCAGCATTAAACCGGCGGCAACACAAAGGAATCGTTCAATCACAAACACTCTTCTGTACCAATACCCGATCATCCCTGCCCCTATGGCCATCATCCCGGTTATTGCCGTAAAGACAACCCATAATAATCTAGGGATGGTTGTATCAATCATCAGCAACTCAGGAGACAGGACGAACATATACGGAATAATAAAGGCGGCAATCGCTAATTTAGCAGAATTGACCCCGGTCCGTATCGGCTCTCCCCCCGACACCCCGGCGGCGGCAAATGCTGCAAGAGCCACGGGCGGCGTAATATCTGCAATGATACCAAAGTAAAAGACAAATAAGTGAGCTGCTAACTCAGGTGCACCTAACAGGATGATTGCAGGTGCCGCGATGGTGGACGTAATTACATAGTTGGCCGTTGTAGGTGATCCCATACCTAATACAATCGATGCAATCATCGTAAATACCAGGGTCAGGATTAATTTACCTTCTGATGAATTTGTTAGATCAGCAGCAAGGTCAACTAAACCATTCGCAAGCGTCAACCCTAATCCCGTTTTCGTCACTACGCCGACAATCATCCCGGCAGCCGCAGTTGCTACAGCTACGGAAAGCGCAGTACGTGCACCGTCTACGAGTGCGTCGACAGCATCTTTAAAGCCAATCCTTGTCTCTTTTCGAATCGCGCTAATCACGATCGTAGCAACAATTGACCAAAGGGCTGCACGCATAACACTCATACCGCTGACTAATAAAATAATGACCGTAAGAATCGGCATTAATAAGTAAATTTTCTTTAAAACTTCTTTGCGGTTAGGCATTTCTTCTTCTGAAAGACCGCGAAGACCGATTCGCTTCGCTTCAAAATGTGTCATAATCCAAATTCCTGTAAAATACAAAAGAGCTGGAATGGTGGCAGCCTTTGCGATATCCCAGTAAGAGATTCCACCGATGAATTCAACCATTAAGAATGCTGCAGCTCCCATGATTGGCGGCATTAACTGACCACCCGTTGAGGCTGCTGCCTCTACTCCACCTGCAAACTCTTTACGATAGCCGAGCTTTTTCATCATTGGAATCGTAAAGGAACCAGATGTTACAACGTTCGCAACGGAACTCCCGCTGATCGTTCCTTGCAGGGCACTCGAGAAGATTGCAACCTTAGCAGGACCACCAGTGCGTTTACCGGCAATGGCCACAGCTAAATCATTGAAATACTGCCCTACGCCTGTTTTAACAAGGAAGGCCCCGAATAATAAGAATAGGAAGATGAAGGTTGCTGAAACATATAGTGGTGTTCCAAGAATCCCTTCACTTGTAAAGAACATCGTCTTAACGATATCGTCCCAATCATATCCCCTGTGTGCAAGGAATCCAGGCATCAATCGTCCATAATACATATAGAGTATGAAAGCAGAGGCGATAATCGTAATGGGTAAACCGACTGCACGACGGGTTGCCTCCAATACTAAGATCATCGCAGCAAAACCAACATAAAAATCAAGTGATGTCATGATGCCGACTCTGCTGACAATGTCATCTTGCATAATCGGCCAGTATGCACCAATTCCTACAGATATGACAGAGAGGACGACGTCATACCATGCCACTTTATCTTTTCTCAGATTCTTTTTCCTAGCAGGAAACAGAAGAAAGACAAGTGACAAAGCAAACCCTAAATGAATGGACAATAATAATTGTCTAGGGATAAATTGAAAGATCGATGCGACTAATTGAAATAATGAAAATGCTAATAGACCATAGAAAATCACCCATTTAAACAGTCCATTGTGCAGCTTTCTCGTTGATGATTCAGGATCATATTTTTCTAATAATTCTTGTTGTTGTTCAGAGGTTAATGATTCGAATTCTTTATCTTTTCCCAACAACGGTCACTCCTTTCCACTGATCGTATAGTGTTTGTTTCTTTAAATGCATCCGAACGACAGACCCTTTATCGAAATAGTCAGCTAAAGGATAGGTTTTACCATCCAATACGAGACGATGATTGGCTACCACTTGTCCGATGCGGATATCAATGTATGGAAACACTTTATTCATGTTTGAAATCAAGTATTTTCCTTCTTCTGTCATCTCGAAGATTTCATTTCCTTCTGCATTTGCAGGCATACCAATTGCAGTATCCTCATAAAGCAGCTTTGTCTGTTGAATTTGATTGGTAGATTGGCGATAAAACTCTTCTACTTCCGAGAGATGAATAGAATGAGTGTAACGAACCGAAAATGTATGGTCTTCAGGAAGTGCGAAAAGGACTGGATCACCCTCAGTACTCCTCGGTTCAATTACCAGATATGTTTGAAAGGGAATAAAGATGATGAATAAAAGAACAAGAATAATGAGAGTTGTTCCTATGAATGAAATTTTCTTCATAACAAAGTCCCCACCATTCCATTTATTACTGCTGTACTGACCATTTTTTTAGCTTATACCAAAACAAAAGAATAGACCGTTTTACGCGGCCTATCCCTTCGTCCATCTGTTGGTGTGGATCTATTCCATTGAAACGCCTTTTTCATCGAAGTATTTCTTCGCACCAGGATGTAATTCAATCCCCATACCCTTTAGTCCATCTTCAGCCTTGATTAACTCACCTTTGGCATGAGTGATTGCATCTGTATTTTCAAAAATGGCTTTTGTAACATCATAGATTACATCTTCGGAAATATCAGCATTTGTTACTAACATAGCACGAACCGCAACAGTTGTAACTGCCTCATCGACTTTACTATACGTGCCTGAAGGAATTTCATCTTCAGAGTAGTATGGATATTTCTCGATCAGCTCACTGATTTTACCGGATTCAACCGGTACGATTGTGATATCTTGCGTTGCAGCCAATCCTTCAACCGCTCCTGTAGGAGTACCTGAAGTAATGAACGCCGCATCGATTGTACCATCCTGGATACCAGTGGTTGAATCATCGAATGATAGATTACGTGCTTCTAAATCCTCTAACGTAATTCCGTGAACCTCAAGGATTTGTTTCGCGTTCAGTAAAGTTCCAGATCCGGCTTCACCGACAGAAACAACTTTACCTTTCAGATCTTCAACGGACTTGATACCAGAATCCTTTGTTGTAACGATTTGAATCGTTTCAGGATATAGAGTGGCAATTCCTCTTGCGTTTTCCACTTTATTATCGCTGAACATTTCAGTTCCTTCCGATGCATAAGATGCGATATCGGTTTGTGTAAAAGCGATTTCAGTTTTACCATCTTTAATGGCCGCCATGTTTTCAGCCGATGCCCCTGAAGTAGAAGCCGAGGATTTGATTCCTGTTTCATCTTGAATGATCTTAGCGAATGTTCCGCCTAACGGGTAATATGTACCCCCTGTTCCACCTGTAGCAATCCCAATGAAGTCAACCTCTTTGTTACCTTCACCCTCAGATGATCCTCCACCTGATCCTCCGCCACATGCAGCAAGAATGACAGATAGAACTAGAAGTAGTGCAGTACCTAGAAATAAACTGCGTTTTTTCATATTCTAATTCCCCCTATACAATTTTATACTTTAACGAAATAATTGTAACACAGTCTGTAACAATCTTGTCAAATCAAATACATAAAATTTTAACAATTATTATAAAAAACCCATTCTACAACCGTTACACTCTGAATGAAATCTATAGCACGGCTTGTTCTTGTCATGTCAATTATCTTACAAATGTATACTGAATGTATAAAGCGATTACATTTCTCCCCTCCACTTTCTTCCCCTACGCATGTTTGTCCGCAGAAAAAAGACTGAAAAGGAATTATTCCTCTCCAGTCCTTCTGTTATATATCAGGAAATGATCTAGCCTATTAATTCCTCATCCTCGAATTTCATCTTATCTTCTTCTGAAATATTCTCTTCACGGTCCCGTAGGCTATGTGCAATTCTCGAAGAAGCATTTGCTGCAATACTTGCCACGATATCATCTAAAAAGGTATGTACACCCTTCCCGTTCTTTGTATCGAGGTCACGGATGATACCGATCTTATTCTTATCAAGATGACCAAAAGTGGTAACAGCGATACTCCCATATCCTAATGCTGCACCTAGAGCAATGGTCTCGTCTACCCCAAACAACCCTTCATCTGATTCTACAATGGATTGAAGTGGTTCTGACAGCTTCTTCTCTTCAGCAAGCTGATCCAGTTCTACCCCTACAAGTATCGCATGCTGAATCTCTCTTTTTAATAATACTTTCTTCACACTGTCGATACAATCTTCCATATTTAACTCATGATTATATGGATACTGCATTTCATAGACGATTTCAGCAATATCTTCTATAGATACTCCTCTATCTTTCAGCCTCTGTAGTGCAGCTTTCGTTACATCCCTTGAATGTACAGGTTTATTCATTGTAATACCCCTTTCTGAACAGTACATTAACTCACCTGAATTATACCATTCTTTTGAATTTTCGTATTGCAATCCGCTTTAGGGAATTATCGAAGAGAATATGATACAATCTTTCTGTAAACGTTAACACTTATTATAGGAGGCTATCGTCATGACAACCGCAAGAGGAACTGTAACCGAATTAAACCTCTTTAGTAAAGAACTAAATGAAGAGATTAAGATGCTCGTATATTTACCAGCTACTTTTTCTCCCCTCTATAAATACTCACTACTGATCACCCAGGATGGTAAGGACTATTTCCAGCTTGGAAGAATCCCTCGTCTGGCTGATGAACTTCTCGGAAATAAGGAAATAGAAAACATGATTATCGTGGGAGTCCCATATAAAGATGTTGAAGACCGGAGAAGAAAATACCATCCACACGGTGAAGAAAATGATGCTTACATTCGCTTTTTAGCACATGAATTGGTCCCATATCTGGACGAGCATTACCCAACTTATCATATGGGAATGGGACGTGCCCTCGTTGGTGATTCATTAGGAGCGACTGTCTCATTGATGACTGCATTGAAATACCCAAATACATTTGGCAAGGTTCTCCTGCAGTCACCTTTCGTCAACGAGAAAGTGTTGGAAGCCGTAGAAAACTTCTCACAGCCTCCATTGTTAAGCATTTACCATATCATTGGTAAGCAGGAAACAGAGGTGAAAACGACGGACGGCAAAGTAAAAGACTTCTTAAAGCCAAACCGTAAGCTCCACGAGACTTTTGACCAAAAAGGATTCTCTTCCTTTTACGAAGAGTTCGAAGGGGATCATACGTGGAAACATTGGCAACCCGATTTGAGACGTGCTTTGAAGATGATGTTTAACTAAACCACGACCAGGCAAGGGGCCACCCTTGCCTCTCTTTAAATGAATGCAGGGAGCCACCGGCATCACTTGATAAAAGGAGAACCTATCCGTTCGCCCTATATTAAATTTTTGAAAAATTTGCTATACTATACATAATACAAAGATAGTTAAATAGAGGAGGATTGAAGAAAATGAATTATGGTATAGTCATTTTCCCATCGAAAAAACTGCAAGATATCGCAAACTCTTATAGGAAACGTTATGATCCTCATTATGCATTGGTTCCACCACATTTGACATTAAAGAATGTCTTTAGTGCAGATGATGATCAAATCAAGGATATAGCTGATAAATTAAATGTTATTTCAAAGAAATACGATCCCTTCAATTTAAAAGTGTACAAAGTAAGTTCTTTTCAGCCTGTGAACAATGTAATCTATTTCAAGGTGAACTCCACTCCTGAACTGCAAGGGTTACATGATGACATGCATAATCAAAACTTCATGGGTGACGAGCCGGAATTCGCTTTCGTTCCTCACATTACTGTCGCTCAAAAGCTTTCGAATGATGAGCACTCGGATATTTTCGGATCCCTTCGTATGCTGGGAATCGATCATGAAGAAACCATTGACCGATTCCACTTGTTGTATCAATTGGAAAACGGCTCTTGGACAGTTTACGAAACCTTCCGTTTAGGAAAGGAAGAGTAAGAGTTGAAGGTAGAAGTTGCAAAAACAGAAGATCAAATCCAAGAGGTATTCAACATAAGAAAGACAGTGTTTGTGGAAGAACAAAAGGTTCCCCTCGAAGAAGAAATCGATGAATTCGAGAACGATTCCACTCACTTTGTCCTATACGACCAAACACACGCTGTAGGTGCAGGCCGTTTCCGGATTCTGGATGGACTTGGGAAAGTTGAAAGAATATGCGTCTTGGAATCCGTCAGGGGAAAAGGAGCTGGGCGTGAAATCATGCTTGCCATTGAAAAATATGCGAAGCAGGAGCACTTATCCCAATTAAAATTAAATGCCCAAACCTATGCCATCCCTTTTTATGAAGGCTTAGGTTATAAAGTTACATCTGATGAATTCCTGGACGCAGGGATCCCTCATAAAACAATGAAGAAGGATATCTAAAAGGAACAAGCAATGAAGCTGATCAGCTTCATTGCTTGTTCCTTTTTGGCTTTATCAATTCCCATATAAAGAAGTATATTACATTATCAACTCGTCGATAATGGGAAAGTGTATGGGAAGGGGGATCCTTATGGAATTCATGTCGATAGCCGTCGAGTTAATTGTAGGATATTTTGCCTTATTGATTCTTACAAAAATCCTTGGTAAAACTCAAATCACTCAAATATCTGCTTTTGATTTCATTTCAGCTTTAATATTAGGTGAACTTGTAGGTAACTCCCTATACGATGGCAAAGTCAGTGTGCTTCCGATCCTTACAGCCATTTTCATTTGGGGAAGCTTGATCTTTTCCACAGAGTATTTCACTCAGAAATCGAGACGATTCCGCCATATGCTGGAAGGAACACCTGCATTGATCATTAATAAAGGGAAGATTAACTTTGATGAACTCAAGAAGAATCACTTAGATCTTAATCAGCTTCAGCATTTACTTCGGGCTAAAGATATCTTCTCAGTAAGGGAATGTGAATATGCCCTTTTGGAGTCTGACGGTACGCTGAGTGTCATCCGAAAACCGCTTTATGAAATCGTACAGCGCCAAGACCTTAATATACCGACAAAAAATGCTACCCTCCCACTTTCTTTAATTGTGGATGGAGAAATCGTTTATGATAATTTAAAGCTGGCCGAACAAAGGGAGGATTGGCTTTTAAGCGAAATAAAAAAACAAGGCTTCCTTTCCTCCAAGGACGTTTTATACGCCGAATGGGAAGAAGGAGAAAGCCTGTTAGTTCAAGGGTATTAATGAGGGATAACGATGAGTTCATTCTCTCTTATCGTGAAGGATAGGAGTTTCTTTCGTTCAAAACTGGTAAGGTAAGCCGTCACCGACGTCCTGAACAAGAGCCATTGCCCCACATTCGTTACAGCTATTTTATGTAATTTCAAATACTCTTTTACTACTCTTTCAAAGGAATAACCTTCTGAACTCTCATTCACAAGTGCTATAAGAGATTTCATACGTTCTTCATGAAGATCGATATTCTCCTGAACCGTATAAACAAAGTTTTCTTCATAATCCCCGTGTCCCGGAATCGCTCCTTTGCATGGTATGTGAAGGAGTTTTTCTAATGAATCCAGCGTTTGATCCGCATCAATGATGAACGGAATGACATGCTTTACCAACGTATCCCTTCCAAAATAACTGTCCGCTGCATATAAAACATCTTCAATAAGCACCCCCACCTGACCATATGAATGACCCGGTAAGTCAATTGCTTCAAAAGTGAAAGGACCAATGCTATTTTCACCAATCTTTAACTCATCATCAATGACCACTGATTGTCCTTCAAGAAACTTATTTCTCAAATCATTAATGGGATTAGCTCCATTAAATAGATAAATCGGTTCCAGGATCGAATTCTCCATGATCGCTTTTTCAAGTTTCGGAGCAAACAATGAAGTCCCATGTTTGTTCTTCAGGAAGTGAGCTCCTCCAAAATGATCGGCGTGGGCGTGGGTGATGACACAATAATCCAGGGGCAGTCCTTCATTGGATAAGATTTTGATCACTTTCTTCATGGAAGAAGCATCCAAACCACTGTCAATAAGTAGACCCTTTCCTTCTTTGATGCAGTAGCCAATGGTAACACTCCCTGTAAATGCATAGCAATGCTCGGCAAGGTTCTGTAGTTTCAAGTGATTACCTCCAAATATGTCCGGGGCCCGGTATGGGCAGTTAATGTAAAAAATCCCATCAGGAATGCTCCTTTTGGGAATTTTCAAAGTGCCTAAAAAATGCCCCTCTAACTTCTTTATACATATTCGTTAAAGTGCTTTCCTTTTCCTGTTAGCTGGGCCAATAATGTTGTTGGGATGGAACGTTTAGAGAGTGCTTCATATGAAGTTTTGCGTTGTTTTGATTGAAGTACATGATAGGACGATTCTGCTTCTTCAGTATGTCCTTGAGTTTTATTTTTCATGGGTTTTACAGGTTGTACGGGGAGAAAGGTAAACGGATGTTTTTCAACTTTTAATTCTCGTTCCTGATACTGTTTATACTGATGATGAGGAATTGGAGCAATGTATCCCATTTTCATTACCTCCTTGGTATTAGTTACCCCTATAGGGTTGAACATTAAACTCTTTTTAGACTTATCGATTCTATGGGCTGTCGAGATTGTTGATCTATGTACCATGTCAGGATGAAAAATCTAATCAAGTTTTACACCTTAGTGAAAAATAAATAGGAGAATTAACATAAAGTACGTGTTGAAACACACCTTTATGTCCATTCTCCTTTAATTTTTATATCTTTTATTTCTTCCCCTTGTTTAACATATTGGAGATGGTTCCAAAGTCTAATTGCTTTCCATCATTCACAATCGACTGCACAATCTTATTTTCCATTTCCTTGTTTACGGGTTTATTGGCAATTTTAGATACGCGTTTAATGACGCTTCTAACGGTTGCTTCATCTTTGAAGTTTGCATTTTGTAATGAGTTTGCAAGCTCTAACACTTCGTTCATGTTTACGCCTGTCTTCTTCTCTAAATTCTTAAAAAAGTTATTATTCATTTCCATCACGCCTCCTTTTAACTATAAGCATCATATGTAAAAAACCCAGGAGCGTGATTATGAATTGATTTTTTTGAAGGTTTTACATGTTTTTCCTTAATTTAGATTCACTATTAAAAAAATAGCTCTCTTTCGTTAACCTTGTTGGTATCTACACAGAGAAAGTAAGGCCGATGAGCATACTCATTTGGGTCTCACTTACTGGCATTACTTAACTTGCAAAAAAGTGAAGTTAAATAAGTGGTAGTGTGAAAACGTGACCGTTCCTTTCCGCTCCAGGCACTTGCTTTCCGCGGGGAGGAAGTCGAGCCTCCTCGGGCTTTGCCCTGTGGGGTCTCGACTTTTCCTCTATTTCCCGCAGGAGTCAATTGCCTTCCGCTACAATCCACTCTGTGCTACTACATTCTGTCTGCTATAAGGATAGATACAAACACAAGAATGCTCTTATTGTAGATATGTTGAGCATTTGTTGAAAAACAACTATCAACAAGGGAGTAAAAAAATTTATGTTATTTCATAAATCAGTGGATTATTGACTTTCTCACAAATGAAACCTTAAAAGGAAATTCAAACTTTACTTACCTTTAATAAGATTGTTTGCTAAAAAGCTTGTTTAAATTGTTTTCGATTTAGGATTCATGCTCAGAAAGTTGATTCTCGCTGCAGGATGCTCGACTCCTGCGGGAATAGCTGGACAGGTGAGACCCCGGAGGCGCAGCCGAGGAGGCTCACCGCCAGCCCCGTGGAAAGCGAACATCCTGGAGCGGAAATCAACTATTACTTTCTCCTCTACAATAGCAACAAACTTTACGAATAGAGCCTTACAAAAAGAGCAAAACAAAAAGACAGCATCTCTCAAATGAGGATTCTGCCTTTTGTACCCCTTTCTAACAGAAGCTAGCTCCAACGATAATCAAGAGAATGAAAAGCACAACGATTAATACAAATGTTGAGCCATAACCGCCGCCGCCATATCCACAGCCACCGTATCCATATCCATACATATAATTTCACCTCTCTTTTACCTTTAGTCTCTTATAACATATGTATAGAGAGAACAATACGTATGGGCTTTTAGAGAATTTATTGTGTGTTTGTCCAATTGTACAGGTCGAAGGTCAGGTTTCCTTCGCGGTCCAGTTGGGCAAGGAAAATGGATTCAACTTGCAATTGTCTTTTGGCTAGCTCTTTTTGTAACCAGGGCAGGGGAAATCCTACTTCTTGCAGGGCCGCTTCATCTATTTCCCCATCTGAAATGACTGCCTGGGGAGGGGTGGACTTTTGTGAGATTTTATATACATCTTCTCGAACAAGCGGTCTTTTTTCTCTTTTTAGTAAAACACTTAGATCTCCGTTGGTATCCAGTGACGCGAATTCCACATCTGCAGCTCTGAACACGTCCTTCTTTCTCAATTGTTCCAGCAGTTCATCAACGGAATACTTTTCTTTCTTTAAAGCCTTCTCATCAATATTTCCATCCTTTATGAAAACAGTCGGTTTCCCCTCTGCAAATCGTCTAAATCGAACGCTCTTAAGAGAAAGAAAGGAGAAAATGAGCGGAAAGCTAAACCATAAAAAGATGCTCATCAGTCCTTCACTTAAAGGAAGACCCAGATCCATTGACAGTGTCCCTGCAATGCTCCCAACCGTGATTCCTGTAATGTACTCAAAAAAAGACAATTTAGATAACTGCTTCTTCCCTAGTAACTTGGTTATGGCAAATAAGGAGAGTAGGATAAATATACTGCGTAGCGCCACCTCTAAATATTCAGGCATCGATTTTCACCTCTATCATCCTTTTGGTTTGAAAAGGAGTGCCCCAATGAAACCGAATATGATTGCGGACGAGATCCCTGAGCTTGTCACTTCAAACATCCCGGTCAGGACTCCCACTATCCCATGTTCCTGTGATTCCTGCATGGCTCCATTGACCAGGGCGTTACCGAAACTTGTTATGGGAATGGTCGCTCCTGCACCGGCAAAATCAATGAGAGGTTCATACAATCCAAATCCTGAAAAAACCGCCCCTGCCACCACTAATAAGCTTAATGTGTGGGCTGGAGTTAATTTAGCAACATCAAACAGTAATTGACCAATCACACAAATGATCCCGCCTACTGTAAAGGCCCAAAAAAACATCGCTAACACTTCGTTTCCTCCTTTCCTTTACATATATTCAATGGAAACCGCATGAGCAATACAGGGTATTGTTTCTCCTTGCTGAAATGTCAATGGTGATAACAAGGCTCCCGTCGCCACAACTAAGATGCGTTTATATGTCCCTTTTTTCATTTCATTTAATAGGTGACCGTACAGGACTGTAGCTGAACAGCCTGGACCACTGGCTCCGGATTGGACCGGCTGATTTTCTCCATAAATCAGTAATCCACAATCTTTAAATTGATGATCCGAGAAGTTGTATCCTTTTTCTTTCAGCATTTCAACAGCTGTCCGCCTGCCGATCTTAGCCAGATCACCTGTGATGATCAAATCGTAGTAAGAAGGATCTCTCCCCAGATCTTGAAAATGACCTGCAATCGTATCGGCAGCAGCCGGTGCCATGGCTCCTCCCATGTTAAAGGGATCTTTCAATCCCATATCCATCACCTTGCCGATGGTTGCAGAGGTAACTCTCGGTGCAGGGGCTGTAACAGACTTTCCTTCTCCAATTACTGCATAACCAGCACCTGTTACAGTCCACTGAGCTGTTGGAGGCTTTTGACCGCCATATTCAGTCGGGTAGCGGAATTGTCTCTCAGTTGCAGAATTATGGCTGGATGCCCCTGTCATTACATGCTGAGCCCCATGATAATTAACCAAGAATGCAGATAACGCCAACCCCTCCATCGACGTCGAGCATGCTCCGAATAATCCGAAGTACGGGATTCCAATGGTCCTGGCAGCAAAGCTTGATGGGGTAATTTGATTAATAAGATCCCCCGTTAAGAAAAACTGTACGTCGCTTTTTTGAAGAGACTGTTTATCCAACGCAATTTGAACCGCATCTTCAATGAGAGTTCGATTGGCTTTTTCATATGTGTCCTGTCCCATCCACAGGTCATCGTAAAACTGATCAAAGTCCGAAGCTAAGTTCCCTTTCTTTTCAAATGGACCGCCAACGACACCGGTCGACAGGATGGCCGGATGTGCAGGAAAGACCCATGACCTTGAACCCTGAAGCATTATATCACCCCCAATTGAATTAAGATTGTCTTGATTAATGCTACGACAAAGGCTGAGAATACCCCGAATACAATGACCGAACCTGCAAGCTTGAATATATTGCCGCCGACACCCAAGACATACCCTTCCGTTTTATGCTCGATGGCTGCTGATATCACTGAGTTTCCGAACCCGGTGACAGGGACAGCACTACCCGCCCCTGCGAATTGACCGATATGATCGTACACGCCAAAGCCCGTCAGAAGCATGGATATAAATACCATGGTGGCAACAGTTGGATTCCCTGCCGTCTGTTCTGTGAAATTAAAGAAATAAATAAAGATATACGTAATGACCTGACCGACTAAGCAGAAGAATCCCCCCACAAAGAATGCCTTCAGTACATTTTTAAGTAGAGGCCTCTTTGTTTCGTATTGTTTTTCCAACTGTTCGTATTTTTTCTGTTCGGGCGTTTTTGGTGATTTCCCCACAAAACATTCCTCCTACGTCTTTTCCTTTTGAAGCTTCACAATATCCTGGAACTTCTCTTCCGCATCTTTCTTTGAAATCGAACCTTTCTTAAGCTTTTCCTTTAAACGGATGGTTTCTAGAAATATCTTGTAATCACTGGACAATATAAAGTCTTCATCCGGATATTTATCTTCTAAATAATGATCCATCTCTTTTTCGATCTTCTTCATATGAAATCTTTGCAGGTGCTTCACTTTATATACCACGAGCGTTTCTTCTTTTCCTTGAATGACCGCTACGTCATATAGCTCTTCCATTTTCGAAATTTCCCTCTTAATGGCATGTCCATAGCTGTCTGTTTCAGGATTGTCCACTAGCTCAATGGGAGGCGGATCGGTTTTCTTCATAAGCGCAATCTTGCTGTCGTTTCCATCTTCCTTATTGGCGCAGCCTATTAAGACAAGTATCGTAAGTGGAACGATGATTCGTTTTTTGTTCATGACATATCCCTCTTTTATTTGTACTCATGTTTTATTTTTTTCTTAAAGTGAGATTTTATGAAAAAAAAAAGACTGCCCATTTTGAGCAGCCTAACTTTTCTTCACTTTTGATCCACAACCGCACCCTTTTTTCTTAATGGGGGAATTTATTGGTTTCTTGCTATTTGTAGAAGTATTCTTCATAATGATCGCCCTCCTTTTACGATGACCCTCACGACCATTATATGTGCGATAGCGTAAGCTTGTTTCCACTAATTACCTAATAAACTACTCTCTTAACCAACTTTGGACAGCCGCCTCTAATATGGAAGCAACACCAGCAACTGCCAATACTGTGATGATCGGGATGAAAAATTGAGGAAAAAAAACATTCCCTCCATAAAGGAATACAGCAACCCACATACCTGTACACCAATAACATGATAATAGTTCACCTATAAACCCTTTTATTCCACCTTTTTTGGGTACAAGGAAGATTTCTTCCACCCCATCTTCTGACATTTCAGGTACTTCATCAAAAAAAGGAGACCTTAAGAATTCCGTTATTTTATCAAATACGATGAGGTGAGTCATTCTAAACACAGCAATACCCAATATAATGATGTCAAGTATCTCCATATTCCCACTCCTTATATAAACTATATCCCGCCCAATTTAGTTAAAAGGGGCATTTGTCCGTTACCCAATTTCCTCTTCTACAATATGTTATTAGTGTAGTGAAAATTATTTAAGGAGGAAATTCTTATGGGTTGCGGTAATCACAGAAGAGATGACATTGCAGGTGCAAGAGACCGCGGTTGTGTATGCCTTGCTGTTCGCGCTATTAAAGATGTTCAAGATGCAGCAGATCAAGACTGTTTTGATTGTAAAAATGATTGTTTTCTTGAGCCATTAGGATCTTTGGTAAGTCCAGTTGGTAATGCACCAAATACTCGTGTTTTCAAACTTTATAATAAAAAAGGAGACCTATTCAAGGTTCACCCTAAACATTATTGCTGGAAAACACCTTACTTCCGTGTGAAGAATGTATTTGACGACTGCTGTGCCACACTTCAAGTATTGAAGAAAGTTCATGTTACAGGTGAAGATGTAGAATCAGAAGACGAATTAATGGGATTAAACAATAACTTCGTTTACGAATTGACTGGAGATTGTATCACAGTTGATCTGGATTGCTTCTGCGCTATTCAATGTATCGATGATGTAAGAGTAGAAGGAGTTTGTGACTAATCAGCACGAGATTAAAAAGCCAGTCGGAATTTCCGGCTGGCTTCTTTTATTTCAATCCAATGATTTTGATCGCCTTTATAGAATTTCTTTTCAAAGTGATTTCTTCACCTTGAAACGTTTTGATATCAATGGATGCGCCATCTGCATTGGTTAATACACCACGATACACCCCTTCTTCTGTTTGAAACGCACATGGGAACGGGGCTCTTCCCATAATACTCTGCTGCATATACTCAATTTTCCCATCCAGATCAAGGTCTTTAAATGGAGTGAGTGGTTTAAAGTAACCGTCATGTGAGTGTTCCCGCCCTACTTCACCTTGATTTGGTTCTTCACTATTAGGAGTCTCTTTTATAATGGGCCGAACCTCTTGAGTTTCTCTTTTTACAATCGTATGATACTCAGGCTGCTTTAACCTCCCTAATGGAGCAGCTTCAAATAACTCAGCACTTTTCCTTTTCATTTCGATTGGCCCGGTGTTTCTTTCTTCTTTTTTAGGTTGAACAATACTTGACGACCCTCTATAGACTTCCTGCATACTGCTTTTCACATCATTCAATCTGGGTTGATGTATATATAATAGTGGCTTTTTCTGTCTATTCAATCCTATCCCTCCTTACATTCTACATTTATATGTATGCAGGAACCGCCTATGAGTTTCATATTAGCTATAGATAAATACTATCTCTACATAACAAAAGAACCCCGGCTGCAGTATGCAGCCAGGGTTCCGTATGTCTATATTTTAACCTAATACATGATAACCGGAGTCTACATGCAGGTTCTCACCTGTAATCCCTCTTGAATAATCACTAAAAAGGAATACAGCCGTATCACCGACTTCTTCTTGTGTTGTATTGCGGCGGAGCGGAGCACGCTCTTCGATTTCTTTCAGTATGCTGTTGAAGTCACCTACACCTTTAGCAGACAGGGTGCGGATCGGTCCTGCAGAGATCGCGTTCACACGAATGCCGTGCTTTCCAAGATCGCTGGCAAGATACTTCACACTCGCTTCAAGAGATGCTTTTGCCACACCCATTACGTTGTAGTTTTGCATGACCCTCTCACCACCAAGGTAGGTCATGGAAACGATACTTCCACCTTCAGTCATAAGATCCTTCGCTACTTTAGCGACTGCTGTCAAGGAGTATGAGCTGATATTGTGAGCCAGTAGGAACCCGTCTCTTGTCGTGTTCATGTAATCACCAGCAAGCTCTTCTTTATTGGCAAAAGCGATACAGTGGGCAAGTCCGTGAATCACTCCGACTTCTTCCTTAATCGTTGCAAAGCATTTTTCGATGTCTTCATCACTTGTTACATCACAAGGCAGCACTAATGAATCTTCTCCACCTTCCAAAGTCCCGGCAAGATCTCTAACCCCTTTTTCAAAACGCTCGCCTGCATATGTAAAGATTAATCGTGCACCTGATTGATGTAGGGAACGGGCAATTCCCCACGCTATACTGCGTTTATTCGCAACTCCCATAACGACATATGTTTTACCTTTTAATGAAAGAGTCATTGTAATCCTCCTATTTTATACATGTTATTAGTACCTGATACTAATTCTACAGTAATACACCATAAAAGAAAAGAAGAATTCCTACAGGATTCGCCTTTTAACTTCTTCGATTTGAACTAAATGCCTTTGTTCATGTTTACCGAGAAGCTCTAACACTTGCCAAATGGGCATATCTCCAAATCGATGATGGTTCATGGATCGATTTTTCAAAGCTTCTTGCGTGTATAATTCCAGGAAGAGTGAAGTGTATGACCGGGATTCATTTAAGGCTAGAATTAAATCTTCCTTTTTTTGAAACTCAGAAGTTGGTTCGATTGGTGCCTTCAATTTCTTGGATGGATCATCAAACACGGATAAATCAGCTCTATTTTCACATGTTCCTGATTGATTCTCCGCTGCTGACTCGAGTGCCAATGTTAAAAATCTCTTTTCAGCTCCAGCCAGGTGGAGAACAATTTGAGCTATGCTCCATTCCTCTGGCGAAGGCTTTTCATTCAGCTTATCAACAGGTACATCCCTGAAGCTTCCTTTCACCTTATCTCTAATTTCCATTACCTTTGTTTCCCACATTTTCATGCCCCCCCTTTAGTATCTCTTTCTTATTAGATATTAGTGATAAGAGCGTAAACTCCTCTAAAAAATAAAACTTCCCAAGAAAGTTTCTCGGGAAGTTGATTATTTCTTAGCAATACTCACAGAATTCAAGCTCGCGTTTTAGTTCATCTACATATTCTTTTGAACCGGTGACGATCAAGCGGTCGTTCATGTGGAGTTCTGTATCTCCGTGTGGAACAATGGAATCTTTTCCCCTAAAGATCCGAACAAAGATAACATCTCCTGTAAACGGAAACTTCCGAAGGGTCATACCTTCAAATTGACTGTTCAGCATGCGAATCTCATAAAGCGATGTCTCTTGGTTCGTAAGGATATTCATGACAGATGGTGACTCAATGAGCGCACGCAGTAAGGCTTTCGTTGACAGGAATACAGAATATACTTCAATGTCCTGTTCTCGGAGTGTCTCATGTAAGTCCGGACTTTCCACCCTTACAATGACACGATTCACGCCATATTCTTTAGCGGTAACGGCAAGTGTTGCATTGATTTCTTCATCACCGGTTGAGATCACAATGATGTCCGAATCAAAGATGTTGTTCCCTTCGAGCGTGTCTAACTCGTAATTATCAATTTCATTGATGGTAAACAAAGAATCGGCAATATTACGATCAGACTTATCTTGTTTTGTATGATACAAGACAGGTTCATAAAGGGAGGAATGAAGTTCCCTTGAAACCGGCATCGTAAGTTGATTCGCTCCCAGGAATGTAATCTTGAGCTTTTTCTCCTTTGCGCTTTCCCTCGGGAAGAGCTTTTTGAAGAATATTGGCGTAATGATACACGTGATCACGGCTACTAATATGAGCGTCCCACTCATCTGTGCTGTGATGATTTCCATTCTCTCAGCGATTTTCGCAGCTGCAATGACAAGTGATAACGTTGATGTTAGTAAAAATGCTGATGCAATCGTTGTTTTCGTATCATACCAATACTTTAATAAGTAAACCGGGATAATTTTCGAAACCAGGAAAGCAAGCAGAAGTAATGGAATCAACAGAAGCATCTTTTTATCACTGAGCAGTGACCCAAGATCCAATTCAACCCCTACCATCACGAAGAAAATGGGAATTAAGAATCCATAACCAAAGGAATCAAGCTTATGAACCATTTCCTGATTAGGTGCCAACAATGATACGAGTACACCGGCAAGGAATGCGCCTAGGATGTTTTCAGCCCCAACGGTTTCAGATACAGCCACAAGGAGGATGATCAATGTAAAGACCGCTCGTGTGCCGATTTGAACCGTACCTGTCGACAAGCTCTTGATGAAGGAATTGTTCTTCAATCTCTTTGCCAGGAAATATAAGAGCACCCCAACACCGAACAGGATCAGGAGAAGCCACATATTTCCATCACCTTCACCGTAAAGTGACACGAATACGGCCAGTAAAATCATCGTCACAAGGTCTGCAATAACCGCCACAAGCAGAATGATTTGCCCGATGGCGCTTTTCATGATATGTGCTTCCTTAAGCGTAGGAACCACAACCCCAAGTGAAATAGTGGAGATGATAAGGGTCATTAAGAATGCATTATCAATGAGCCCGAATAAGACGAACAGATAAGACAGGCCAAGTGAAACAAAAAATATTCCGATAAAAATAATAGTCGCTACCTGGAGACGGTTCGGTTCTTCCTTTCCATTCGGCAACCGTTCTTTTTTCTTCTTTCCTCCTGAAAAAGCAGTGAAATCAATTTCCAGTCCGCTTAAGAACATAAGGAAGATAAATCCGAGTGTAGACAGTGTTTCCAACCACATGTCCTGGTGAACGATGTCAAATCCGCTCTTACCTATTATTAACCCCATAATGATTTCTGCGATGACAACAGGGATAAAATTGAGTTTGAATTTATGCAGCAATATGGGAGTTAAAAAAGCTACAAGAATGACAATAACTAATGATGTAACGGACGCATGCTGTTCCATCTATACCTCCCCCTCTCTCTTCTCTCTATATCAAATAATTCATAAACAATGTCGCTAAACCAAAATAAATTAAAATACTGATAATATCATTTATCGTCGTAATAAAAGGACCTGAAGCGACAGCTGGATCCACTTTTAGTTTGTGCATAAGTAGCGGTACTAATGTACCAGCGAGCGTTGCAACAAATAATGAGACCAACACGGAGATCCCAACGAGAACCCCCAGGAAGAATTCACCTTTCCATACATAGACCACGATGCTTACCACTACCCCGCATGTAGTACCAGTTATAAGTCCGGTTCCCGCTTCACGTATTACAAGGGACATCTTGTTTTCCTTTTCCAGGTCACCGGTCGCAATCCCTCTAACAGCAACAGCAAGGGCCTGGGTTCCCGTATTACCTGCCATTCCTGCGATCAAGGGTATAAATACGGCAAGAATCGCTACTTTATCTAACGTGGCTTCAAATCTCCCGATAAGGCTTGCGGTGAACATTCCTAGAAAAAGTAATGCAATCAGCCATGGAAGACGCTTCTTGGCAGCATTAAATGGACTTCGGTCGATGGAATCCAAATCGGCGATACCAGCTAACTTTGAATAGTCATCAGATGCTTCTTCTTCCATAACGTCCATAATGTCATCTACGGTAATGATCCCCAGTAAGTGATACTGGAAATCAACAACAGGCAAAGCAAGGAAGTCATAATCTTTCATTTGTCTCGCGACTGCCTCCTGATCTTCGCTGACGCCTACAGCCATGACGCGATCACTCATGATTTCGCCTATCATCACATCATCATGGCTGATGATGAGATCCCTTAGGGAGATAACCCCGACGAGCTTTTTATCATCATCCACTACATAAATGTAGTAAATCGTTTCAGCATTAGGGGCCTCATTCTTTAATATATACATGGCTGATCGAACGGTCTGATTCTTTGATATGGCGACAAACTCAGTAGTCATGATACTACCGGCTGTATACTCTTCATAATGAAGTAACTCTTTAATTTCTTTAGCTGATTCATCATCCATGATCGTTAAATAACTAACTACCTGGTCCTTATCCAGCTCATTTAAGACATCCACCGCGTCATCGGCATACATATTCGATAGCATTTCAGCGGCGTATGTAGGATTCATCTCCGCCAATATATCCTGATAATCCTCTTCATCTATATCCAGACTTTCAAAAAGCTCAGCCATCTCTTCCGGAGACAGATAATGATACAGGCGGCTTCGCAGGGCTTCATCTATTTTCGAAAAAAACTTTGCTTGGTCATAAGAGTGTAAATGGACGAATTCTGAGCGGAATAAATCCAGATCTTCTTCTTGAAGGGCTCTAATGAGAAGGTCTTCATCATACATTTCTTTTTCTTGTTTATCTCTTTCTTTTGCTTGATCCTGGGTTACTTCAGACATCATATACACCCTCCTTCTTATCTTGAATTGTATATAGTCGTAATAATACTAGCAAATCTTAAGACGAATGTCTCTTATGAAATGATAACCATCTTTAATATGGTTTGGGTTATGTACGGAAGGTGTATTAAAATATGAATAAACATCCCTTCGATATGAAAGACTGAATCATTAATATGGCATAAAATAAGCCAAAAGAAAAGAAAAATGCCACAGGAAAGTAGGTATCCTATGAAAATAGATATAATCGGAGACATTCATGGCTGTTATAAAGAGTTCAAAGAATTAACCAACAAGTTAGGCTACGATTGGACATCCGGTCTCCCCGTTCATCCACATGGAAGGCTGCTCGGCTTTGTAGGGGATTTAACTGACCGTGGTCACCACTCGCTTCAGACCATTACAACGGTCTTTCATCTGTTTGAAAAGGGATCTCTTTACTATGTACCTGGAAACCATTGTAATAAACTCTATCGCTACTTTCTGGGGAATAATGTGAAAATCCTGCACGGGCTGGAAACGACAGTAGCGGAACTGAGTGCCCTTCCCCGGAGTGAAAGAGACCGTTACCGGGATATGTTTCTCTCCTTGTATGAACAGTCCCCTTTATATCACGTGTTGGATGACGGAAAGCTGATCATTGCCCATGCCGGTATAAAAGAAGAGCTGATTGGAAAGCAGAGTAATCGGGTGAAAACATTTGTTCTGTACGGTGACATCACAGGTGAGAAGAATGAAGACGGTACGCCGGTCAGAAAAGATTGGGCTTCGGATTATAAGGGTGACGCTTGGATCATTTATGGCCACACCCCGGTAAAAGAGGCCCGAATCGTTAATAAGACTTGCAATATTGATACAGGAGCTGTGTTTGGCGGGAAGCTGACCGCATTCAGATACCCTGAGATCGAAGTGGTTAGTGTGGGGTCTGGCATGCCCTTTGTGGAAGATAAGTTTCGGGAGTTTGAATGATGTGCGGTTGTGCTAATTCTCCCTCCAGACAAAAAAAGAGATTCTTTTCAGTTCAACCGAAAAGAATCTCTTTTTTTCATTGTCTTTCAAGTATAATCCTCATATCCCGAGGCATCACAGCCTCCAAATGCACCCATTCTTTCTTAACAGGATGAAAAAAAGACAGATTCTTACAATGAAGTGCCTGCCTTCCTATCAACGTCACACTGCCTCCATACAAATCATCCCCTGCAAGTGGGTGTCCGATAAATGACATGTGAACCCTGATTTGGTGGGTTCTCCCTGTTTCCAATCTCAATTCAATATGAGCGAAATCCTGGTACCGCTTTTTCACTCGATAGTGTGTCAGTGCATACCGGCCATCCTGCCGCACTTCTCTTTCAATGATACTATCCGGTTTCCGGCCGATAGGCTCTTCGATCGTACCAATGTCCGGGTCCAACCCACCTTCTGCAAATGCTTCATACGTTCTCATAATTTCCCGCCCCTTCTGCTGAAGGCTGAATAAATGATGAACGTGGCGGTGTTTGGCTATTAGAACAAGCCCCGATGTATCCTTATCTAATCGAGTAACGATATGAACCGTCGAACCAATACCTACCCTCTCATAATAACCGGCTATGGCATTGGCGAGACTTCCTGTCGGTTCATTCTTAGTCGGAATGGATTTCATCCCCCATGGCTTATCCACTACGAGAACATCCCCATCCTCATATATGATGGACAATGGAATCTCTTCAGCAACTAACGACTCACTCCCTTTTTCTGCAGGAAACCTCATCTCAAGAATATCCCCTTCTGTAAGGCGATATCGGACATTTTCTTCGTTTCCATTAACCGTTATAGTCCCTCCATCAAACTTCACAGCAGTCAGTGTACGCTTTGAGATCTGCTGATCGATTAGAAACTCCCTCATCAGTTTCCCGTCATAGGAAGAAGGGATAACCCATTTCAATGTATAAAATTTCATCGTATACTTCCCAGCCTTAAGTCATTCATCCGCCACAAAGGAATCATGCACCCTCTTCCAGAACGGAAACGGACGGAAGCGGGCAAAACGGATTTTCTCATCAGCGACACGATATTGAATGCTCTTCACATCTTTATGAAGAAGGGATAGATGGTCGATGGTGATCAGAAAGTCCGGTCCATTCACAGGCTTTAGCATGCATGTATGATGTGCAGGTAAAATCAAAGGTGATCCGATGGTACGAAATACACGATTGTTGATGGAAGCCATCTCCGCAAATTGAATCGCTGGAAGAGACGGGTGAATGATTGCCCCGCCAAGCGCTTTATTGTAAGCCGTACTACCTGATGGAGTCGATAAGCAGAGTCCATCTCCTCTAAATCGTTCAAAATGCTGGCCCCTGATTTCCACGTCCATGACCAGGGTTCCTTCGACGCTTTTGACCGTCGATTCGTTTAACGCTAAGTAGCGGGTTTCTTTCCCTCCATGCTGATAGCGGATGATCGTTTCTAATAATGGGTATTCGATAATTTGATAAGGTGTCTTCGCTATGGCAATCACGAGCTTCTCGATCTCTTCCGGCACCCAATCGGCATAAAAGCCGAGATGTCCTGTATGAACACCTACAAATGCTGTCTTATCTAACCGGGATCTGTAGCGATGAAATGCATAAAGCAGCGTCCCATCTCCTCCAACCGATATGACGATATCCGGTTGATCATCATCATAAGTTAAATTAAAATCTTGGAGATAGGTCCTCATTTTGTGCATTAATGTATTGGACTTCGAATCACCTTTTGATGTAATAGCGAACTTCATTCGTGTACCCCCTTCAAGTCACTGCTAATTTTGTTAAGAGCTTTTCCCCCGTTGGTCCTTTTCCTTTTTGTTTGTAAATATGACTTGGGCTTCCTGAATTTCTTCACGAATCAAGCTCATTTCTTCATCCAGTCTGAATGCTGCTTCAGCAGCGCTTTGAATGCGAAGACGTACTTGCTCGGGAATCTGTCCACTGTACTTATAATTCAAAGAATGCTCTATCGTAGCCCAAAAATTCATCGAAAGTGTCCGGATTTGGATTTCTACCAGAATGTTTTTTTCTCCGTGAAT
This sequence comes from Rossellomorea aquimaris, assembly GCF_003315075.1. GTDB lineage: Bacteria > Bacillota > Bacilli > Bacillales > Bacillaceae_B > Rossellomorea > Rossellomorea aquimaris_C. Next base: position 106,919 of record NZ_QNRJ01000008.1, on the reverse strand, counting down.
CGTTTGTACCGGATAGTCAATGACAATATGATAGGAACGATACCCACTTTGTTTCTTATGGGTCACGTAATCTCTTTCTTCTATAATAGTAAAGTCATTCCGTCCACGAAGCTTTTCCACTACCACATGAATATCCTCCACGAATTGGCACATCATCCTCAGTCCGGCAATATCTTGCATTTCCGTTTCAATATTCGATAGCTTGATCCCTTTTTGATTGGCTTTATCAAGAATACTCGCGATTGGCTTTACTCTTCCAGTCACGAATTCAATGGGAGAATGTGTGTTATGAAGTTCATATTCTCCCCTCATCCCTTTAAGCTTAATCTTCAATTCGTCAACCGCTTGCTTGTAGGGAGCTAAAAATTGTTCCCAGTGATTCATTCTCCTCACCTCTACGTGACTACTTATCAAGAAATATGTTCTCTACCTTTTTAACCATTTCGTCACCGTAGTTCCCATTTCCTTCTATATTGGTCACAAGATAGTCAAGCTCTTCAATGAATTGATCCAACTCCAAAGAATAATCATCACTCTTTGCAATGACTGCACTCTTATTTAGAAGTGCTTTTTTCAATTCATCCCAGATCGACTCTTCAAGGTATAAGTATACATATTCCTCTTCATTTTCTGCTAAGTATACGAAAGCATAGCGATCGGAGTCTGCAATGATTTGACCAGCTGCCGTTGTCCCTTGCAGGAGTTCTGCTTGGTCGGTATGTAAGTATAATGTACCGTTTTCATATGTTGTGTGTTTAAATTGAACAATTTTCCTCATGCTTTTCTTCATCCTTCCATTAAACAATCAGTATCATTTTAACATAAGACAACCATTTCATCTAAACATTGAAGTTCTCTTTTATTAAAGAGATAATAGAAGAAGTATGCAAGGAAAGGATGCTTGTTATGGCACAGGAAATTGAAATAGAATTCAAGAATTTGGTGACACAAGATGAATTTACGAGATTAATTTCACATTTTCATATAAAAGATGAGGATTTCTCATCTCAAGACAATCACTATTTTGATACGCCGGACTATCAATTAAAGGGTAAACAATCTGCCTTAAGAATACGGGAGAAGAACGGGACTTACACGTTGACCTTAAAAACCCCTTTAGAAGAGGATCTACTAGAAACGAATCAAAGGTTAACAAAGGAAGAGTCTGAATCTCTTTTACATAAAGGGGCATTTCCTGAAGGAGAAGTGAAAGATGTTCTGATTTCCCTTCAAATCCCCACTGGGTCCCTACATTATTTCGGAACGCTGACGACAAGCCGGGCAGAAATAAACTATAAAGACGGGCTTCTGGTCTTCGATAAGAGTTCATATTTACAAAAGGAAGACTATGAGCTGGAATATGAAGTGAAAGAGCGTACATCAGGTGAAGCTATATTCCTGAACTTACTGGAGGAACTAAACATCCCACTTCGGGAGACGGATAACAAAATCAAACGTTTTTACCTGGAAAAATTAAAAAAGGATTGACGATTACCGATATAGTATATGAATAAAAGTCTTCCAGAAGAGGAGTTATACTCATGAATGTTCAGCAGTTGAGAACGATGATGGAGTTGCAAGCTCTAAACAGCTTGGGTTCAGTATCTTCTGTTCAGCAAAACACCGGCGGGTCCAGTGATCTATTTCAACAACTATTAAATCAGGCACTTCACACTAACCAGAACCATTTAAATATGAACCAAACATTAGGGGCCGTTAAAGAGGCACTGGAAACCAAAACAGCTTTCTCTGTTTCACCTCCTCCTGGACTTTCCGCTTTGAGCGAACCGAACCGGAATGCTCCCCAGGAGATCGATGAAATCATCTCACGGGCGGCCGATCACTATGGTATCCCCATAAAATTGATTCAAGCGGTGATTAAACAGGAGTCCAACTTCAACCCTAATGCAGTCAGTCATGCAGGTGCGACCGGGTTAATGCAGCTCATGCCCAGTACAGCAAAGGGGCTTGGCGTAAACAACATCTTTGACCCGGAAGAAAACGTATTCGCCGGAACGAAACACTTAAAGCAGATGCTCGATAAGTACAATGGGGACGTTAAACTGGCTCTGGCAGCCTATAACGCAGGTCCCGGAAATGTTGATAAATACAACGGCATCCCACCGTTTAAAGAAACCACTGCTTACGTAAAAAAAGTGACCGATCGCTATTTCACATGACCCCGCAAGCAGGCTGACCTCCACTTCCAGGTCAGCCTGCTTTTATTTGGGTCTTTTATAATGGATTGTTTCTAATAGATCAATTTTAAGTATTTTGTTAAAGCAAACCGATCCAAAGAAAGTTGATTGGAGCGGAAGGCGCTCGACTCCTGCGGGAATAGCGGGACAGGTGAGACCCCACAGGCGAAGCCGAGGAGGCTCACCGCACGCCCCGCGGAAAGCGAGCGCCTGAAGCGGAAATCAACTACTACTCGCTTATTGTAAAATATCAAACATATTAATCCGGATAGACTGTGCAAAAAAGGCTACACTAATTTTGAATAATAAGTTGATGTAAGGCTATTTGTTTGAGATATAAATAAATGCTTGCTAGAATAAACATACAATCTAAGTAAAAAGGAGTCATTCTTATGGTCGAGAAACCACAAATGCCTTATAATCTTATCGGCGAAAAGAAACTCTCCATGCTCGTTGAAGCTTTTTATAATAAAGTAGCGAATCATCCCGAGTTAGCACCAATATTCCCTGATGATTTAACCGAGACAGCTCGCAAACAAAAACAATTTCTAACTCAATATTTAGGTGGTCCTGCGCTTTACACCGAGGAGCATGGTCACCCCATGCTGCGCGCAAGGCATCTCCCATTTCCCATCACGGAGGAACGGGCGAAGGCTTGGTTAAGCTGTATGCATGAGGCAATGGATGAAGTCAATCTAGAGGGTCCAGTAAGAGATGACTTTTTTCACAGACTCGTATTAACCGCCCATCATATGGTGAATACAGAAACACCAAAGGGTAATAGCATTGACTAGAACAAATAGCTGGCATCACCTTAAAGGGTGTGGACATGATAAGAAACCACTGGAAATATATATGTTTATTGACCCTCTTTGCCCGGAATGTTGGGCTCTTGAACCAATCTTAAAGAAATTGCACATTGAATACGGACAATACTTTCGTATTCGTTACATTTTGAGCGGCCAGCTTGCCTCTTTAAACATAGCGACCAAACGTAAGCAGGAAGATTTAGCCCAGCAATGGGATAAAACAGCCAGCCGTTCGGGGATGTCATGCGACGGAAGCTTATGGATAGATAATCCAATTGATTCGCCTTATCTTGCTTCTTTCGCCATTAAAGCTGCCGAGCTTCAAGGAAAGCATTCGGGTATCCGGTTTCTAAGATTTTTACAGGAAAGGTTATTCTTACAGAAACAGGACATATCCAATATCGAGGTACTCAAGGAGTGTGCTCAAGCCGCCAAGCTTGATTTGAGTGAGTTCATGAACGATATCAATTCATCATCTGCGTCCAAAGCCTTTCAGTGTGATGTAAAGATCACATCTGAGATGGAAGTAGAAGAAATTCCTACATTGGTTTTCTTTAATGAAAATATTGAAGATGAAGGCTTAAAGATCACAGGATTGTATTCCTACGAGGTATACGTTCATATTATTGAAGAAATGCTAGGAGAGAAGCCTGATAAGCAACCACTGCCTCCACTGGATGTATTTATGAAATATTATCGTGTAGTGGCATCGAAGGAAATAGCCGTTGTCTATGATTTATCCATTGAAGAAGTAGAAAAGCAAATGAAGAAATGGACACTTCAGCAAAAAGTAAAGAGGCTCCCTGCAAAGCACGGAACTTTCTGGAAATATATAACCAATTAATTATTTCAATATATTAAAATAAGCCGATAAACAAGAAAAGCCGATGTTGTTTCCAACATCGGTTTTTCAATACGAACAAAGGGGATGGGAGAAATTTTTCACGGTCAAACAAAGGGGTATATGTTTGCTTGTGATCAACTTCACACTGATAATATATCACGCCCCCACTTGTATTGGCAAGTTGTTTGTATGGTATTTCACAATATTGTCAAAAACCATTCATGTTCCCCTCTTCTCCTTCATATACATGTGTATAAGACAACTTATCACCGGAGGGAAAAGATATGGCACTAAAAATAAAATACGGAATCCTCCTGCTGTTAATCCTGATCAGCTTCTTCATAAACATCCTCGGACTCATGCGCCTTGTTCCGATCTATATTACATCCCCAATCCTCTTTCTCTCACTCCTGCTCTTCTTCCACTCCCTCGGAACCCGCAATCGCTTCAAAGGATTCAAATCAATGAAATGAGGGACGGACCTTTCTTTCGAAAACTCCCTCCAAAAATAAACTCCCCTTAGACAGAATACTTTTCTAAGGGGAGTTTATTTTTAAACCAGTAGGTTCCTGATCTCTATCTACTGTAACTTTTCAAGCAGTTCTTCCATTTCATTTAACTTTTCTTCAAAGACTTTGCATGCGTCTTCTACCGGCTTGGAGGTTGTCATATCCACTCCTGCTTTTTTTAATACTTCAATCGGATAATCAGAGCTGCCCGCTTTCAGGAAATCAATGTAGCGTTCTACAGCCGGCTCTCCTTCTTCAAGGATTTGCTGACTGAGAGCGGTCGCAGCCGAGAAGCCCGTTGCATATTGATAAACATAGTAATTGTAGTAGAAGTGAGGGATTCGAGCCCATTCCAATCCAATCTCCTCATCAATCGAGATGTCCTCTCCAAAATACTTTTTATTCAATTCATAATATTCTTTTGTTAAGAATTCAGAAGTAAGAGCTTCCCCTTCTTGGGCTTTCTTATGAATGAGGTGTTCAAACTCAGCAAACATGGTTTGACGGAAAACGGTTCCCCTGAATCCTTCCAGGTAATGATTTAATAGGTACAGACGCTTTTTCTCGTCATCAATTGTATTTAATAGATAATCATTCAATAATGCTTCATTACATGTAGAAGCCACCTCGGCAACAAAGATGGAGTAATGGCCGTACGTGTACGGCTGAGCACTGCGCGTATAATAGCTGTGAACACTATGGCCGAACTCATGAGCCAGTGTAAATAGATTGTTCACATTATCCTGCCAGTTCATGAGGATATAAGGATTGGTGCCGTATGCTCCTGAAGAGTATGCACCACTTCTTTTTCCTTTGTTCTCGACAACATCCACCCAACGGTTATCAAAGCCTTCTTTCAGGACATTGGCATATTCTTCTCCTAAAGGCTTTAAGCCATCCAGGATCATGTTCTGTGCTTCATCATAGCTGATGTCCATCTTGACTTCCTTCACTAACGGTGTATATAAGTCATACATATGAACTTCATCCAAGCCTAATACTTTCTTGCGAAGCTTTACATAGCGTTGCAGCAAATGAAGGTTCTTATTGACCGTATCAACCAGGTTATCATACACCTGTTCAGGAATATTGTTATTTGATAATGCCGCATGTCTTGCTGAATCGTAATGTCTTACGTTTGCGACGAAATTATCTTTCTTTACTGCGCCACTTAATGTAGAGGCAAACGTATTTTCGAATTTGCCGTAGGTTTCATACACCTTTTTAAACGATTCTTCCCGTACGCGTCGATCACTGCTCTCCAGGAATCGAATGAAACGGCCATGTGTGATGTCTACTTCTTCCCCGTTTTCATCTTTAATGCTCGGAAACTCCAAGTCTGCATTGTTCAGCATACCAAACGTGTTACTCGCCGCACTGAACACTTCGGAAGCTTGAGCAAGTAATGCTTCTTCCTCCGCTGATAGAACATGCGGACGCTGGAGATTAATTTCTTCTAAAGCATGCTTGTATTTCTTCAGCTCTTCTTTTTCGTCAAGAAACCCTTGAAGCTTACTTTCCTCAATCGAAAGGACTTCAGGTACTAAGTAGGCAAATTTACTCCCTAACTGTGTATAAAGACTTTTGGCACGGTCATCGAGTCCTTGATAGTATGAATTGGTTGTGTCCTGGTCATAGCGCATATGAGAATATGTATAAACCCTACCCATACGTTCCATAATTTCATCTTGGAAGGCAAATGCTTTATAAAGCTGATCTGCACTCTCGCCTAATGTTCCTTTAAACTCTTCAGCTTTACCCGTTAACTCTTTAATTGCTTTGTATTCTTTTTCCCACGCTTCATCACTTTCAAAAATATCTTCCAATCTCCATGTTAACTTCTCCTCTACCTCTTTCCTGCCAGGCAGACTTTTCGTAGCTGTATCTTTTGACATATACATCCTCCATTCTGAAATCTACAGAAAATTCCTTATAGTTACATTCTCTCTTATCTAAGATTTTCCTGCAACAAAACAATCTTTATTAGACCTTTTTTAATATATGCTTCCATTTAGGAAAAAAATCATGCTGATGCTGTTCGAAACCCGGAAAGTTGTCTGGACAATTCCACGCCTCCAAGAGCTGATATTGCCCACCGTCCATCCTTCTGACCACCTGCATATCCTTCAATAGAGCCAAATAACTCTTTACTATTTCCTTTAGCAGTTGGTCTCCCCCTACAAAAGGAAGCGCACGGAATTCTAAATATCCTCTATCCATCCTTCTTTTAATTACCTTAACGACTTTTTCCTCTGAAATAAATCGATCCTTCTTCAGACAATCTTTCCATATATAGTATTGCCACTCGATCGCATGATTCTTAAAATGGAGTCCATGAGGGAATACAGGCATTCCAACAAACAAAGGTAAATATAAAAATGTATCCCCTTCTCTATACACTTCCCGTAAAAATAAATCGCTTTTTGCTTTATTGTAATGGAGTTTGTTATAGATCCACTTCATTCGGTATTGATTCCAGTTTTTTAATAGATATGGGTGATTGACTGTAGAATGTGGGATGGATAAAGGAAGAGTGAATTGCTCAATAGGGATTTTGACAGGTGTTGCACTAATAAAAGCTGAGACTGAAACAGGTATGAGATGAGTAAATAGTGTAAAGCTTCTATCTTCAGGAGAAAAATGGAGAAGAAAATGATGGATATGGGGTGAGTACCGGATAAATGCTTGCTGAAAGGATGGTAAATGCAGCAATCCCTTTTGTTTTACTGTCACCGGTTGGGTAAGCATCCAAAACGGAGTGATGTTCTGACTGTGATATCCCCCAGTTCTGGAAAGGATGTCGGGAATGGGAATGGAAGAACATTGAATCTCAATGGCAATTTTTTTAGATTCCGTTTTTACATAAATATCAGCGATTTGCTGAAGCTCTTTTACATAATACTCAACACTCACCTCCGTATAATGTTCTCGTAACCTTTCATATAGCAGTTGCTTACTAAGTAGATGCCGCGGTGACTCATGCTGCTTTCCGATCGCACACTGGAACTGTGAATGATGAGCAAAATGTGGAACGTTTTGGTTTCCGATGCGAAGGTTCAATTCGGATGAACAATGAGGACAGAGAAATATTGGACGCTTACTTCGCAGATTCTTTAATTCCTCTCTTGTATAATGGATGGTTGAAAACACTTTCTCTCTAAATAATGCTGTTAACATAGAACACCTCCTTCAATAATCATTCGCCAAAAATCGTGAAAATCCTTCAAAAAAAACCTTCAAGCAAAAAATCACTTGAAGGCTTCATCTTATAATAGAGGTGACATTAAGCGTGAAGTGGATTCCAATAATCGATAGCCAAGATGTCTCTTTTGAAACTCTTCCAGCTGCAGTTCTTCTGCCTCTTCTAAGTCATGTAAATATTCTTTCACAAGAGAGTCGGTACTTTCTGTTTTATATAGAAATGCATTGACTTCAAAGTTTAAATGAAAACTTCTCATATCCATATTTGATGTCCCGATCGATGCCATTTCTTCATCGACAATGACAATCTTACTATGCATAAAGCCCTTTTGATATTCAAAGATTCGGGCACCTGCTTCGAGAAGATCGGGGAAATAAGATCGTGAAGCGTGAAATACAATTCGTTTATCAGGCTTATGAGGAACCAATAGCCTTACATCCACACCACTCAAAGCAGCAATTTTAAGTGCTGAGAAAATATCTTCATCCGGTATGAAATATGGCGATGCAACCCATACGCTTTTTCTTGCAGAAGTGATCATCGAGAAAAAGATATTCTTCAAAACGCTCAACTCATTATCAGGTCCACCTGCAATCATTTGAACCCCACCATCGTTTGCATTTTCCAATGGATCAGGGCTTAAATACCCTGGAGTAAGGAAATCGTCATTCGTCATATAATACCAATCTTGAAGAAAGATGAGCTGCAGCGTGCGCACCGCTTCACCTCTTACAAATAGGTGGGTATCCCTCCAGAAACCAAAATGAGGATTTTTACCTAAGTACTCATCTCCAATATTAAGTCCCCCGACAAATCCAATACTTCCATCAATGACGATGATCTTGCGATGATTTCGAAAGTTAAACTTATTATTGAGAACAGGAATTTTGACGGGACCAAAGGGAATCACTTCAATCCCTGCATCTTTTAATTCAGTTATATAATCCTTTGACAATTGCCATGCCCCAACGGCGTCATAAAGAAAGCGGATTTTCACCCCATTATTGGCTCGTTCAATAAGGATATCTTTAATCTGATTTCCAATATCATCATGACGGACAATATAATATTCCATATGAATGTGATGCTTGGCCGTTTTCAACCATCTGAGGATTTCTCCAAATGTCTCGTTACCATTGGTTAAAAGCTTCGTTTCACTGGAAAAAGAAATGGCACTGTTTCCTATCCGCTGAGCAAGCTGGAAGTGCTTTTCCTGAAACAAGCCAAACATTTCAGCATTCATTTCCTTGGGACCTGGCTCAAATTTATTGTAGGTTTCCTTGTCCAATATGTACTTCTTCTTATACATTTTCTCTTTCCGATAGTTTCGGCCAAACAATAAATAGAAGATAAAACCAAGGAATGGGAAAGCACCTAAAACAACTAACCACGTTAATGTTTGAGTGGGGTGACGATTCTCAAAGAAGATAAGAAAACCTATCACAATGACAGAGAAAGTAAAAACCAGACTAATATATTTGACCATACCTGAAAGGTACTGATCAAAATAAAAAATATAACTTAACACGAGAACAGCAATAAATAAGAGGACCCTCACTGTATTTTTCATACCTCTAACACCTTCCACTGGCTTAATGATGCTAAATAAAAAAAATACCGATTTCTAAATGAAACCGGTATGATCCTTAAGAAAAATGTTCACTTAATGTCCCAAACACATGTTCATTAATGACTACTTTTCCGTACTCTTCCAGGCGATGAACGGTCATTCGTGACTCATCCGCATATTCAAGTAGTATACTTAACATATTCTCGATATCTTCTTCCGAGAAGTGCTCTTCTGAAAATTTAACGTAAATATAATATTTATTTTCGAATGCAAGCAGCTTTGTCTCCAAATGATCTAAAGACATGTCTTTCATCCGATGTGATAAAGAAATCGCATCTTCGAAATCATTGAACTTCAAAGTGAAATCCAGTGCCACTTCTGCTTCCCCATCTTGATCCTGCTTGATTTGGAAATGCTGATCCAGAAGCTCCTCTATCCGCTCATCTACAGGAAGTTCTTTAAGTTTATCCTCTGGAATAGGCAACTCAAATCTCTGACCATCCTTTGAAACCTGAGCTCTTGTAACCAGTACTTCAAGCCCTTTATCTAACGCTTGAACTTGAATCCATAGCGGTCCTTCAATTCCGAAATCTTCTTCTTGATGAACTTCATCCATCATTTCCCAGAAGAGTTCTTCACTTCTTTCACGATTATACCAGATCTCCTCGCGGTCAAAGCCGCGATCTTCTATATCTCCGTAAGATATATAGAACTTGACCGTATTTTCATTAATGCGTTCGATTTCCAATTAACACCTCTCCCTTCTTGCATGATGTTGGTGAAGGGACTACACCCTCTGAGCAATTTTGCTCGATTGCTGGTGAAGATAGAAGATACATTTAGGTTAGTTTGTACCTTGTACTCCTATTTTATGATATAAACACTGAAAATGGAATAAAAATAACACCCATTTTTTTCTTCACAAATCCCACTATTTAACGTGTTTTTGACATTTTAGCGAATATTTGCAGAAAATTCAAGTGTTAATACTTATACTAATATAAAAGGGGTTGACCCGAAAGGATACGCAACGTTCCTTAAAGGGTCAGCCCCTTTTTCCTTATATATTCTCAAACATTAATAATATGATGAGAATGTAAGAATACTCTAGTTTACCATTCTTTGAGCTTCTAGAAGTTGGAACGTACGAACCTTTCTCGGTAGGAATCGTCTGATTTCATCTTCATTGTATCCTACCTGAAGACGCTTCTCATCCAAGATGATTGGACGTCTTAAAAGACCTGGATTTTTCTGGATAAGCTCGAACAGTTCTTGAAGTGGTAAAGTTTCTAAATCTACATTAAGCTTTTGGAATGTTTTAGAACGGGTTGAAATGATTTCATCCGTTCCGTCCTCAGTCATACGCAGGATTTCCTTAATTTCATCAATGCTTAATGGCTCAGAGAATACGTTACGCTCTGTATATGGAATCTCATGCTCTTCTAACCAAGCTTTTGCCTTACGACAAGATGTACAACTAGGTGAAGTGAATAATGTAACCACGAATCATTCACACTCCCTTAAGGAATTTTTTTATTATATAGAGTATTTCATTTTAAACATCGTCTGTTAATTAAAATAAGTTTAAATAAGAAATCTCTATTATGTATTATACATGAATTACTGTCCCTTGAACATAGTTTTAACCAATTTGTCAAATTTCCTATACATAGGTTTAACATACGCTATATGATCTCTTTCTACTATGGCTTTACCCGGTTCAAAAAGAGCCTAAACATGTTATAGAACATTTTCATTTAGAAAACCTTATTGCGAATGGACAATAAGGTTCTTTTGGTTTAGAGATTTTTCAGTACATCTCCATCACGGTCTTTGTCCTTTTTCAAGACCTCTTCAACCGGCTGGTAAGACGCACCATAAAACTTCTTATCATTATAGGTGTGGATTAATTCATATGTTTTCTTCATAGAATTGAATATCAGATCTTCTGATTCGTTGTTTGGAGCCCAATAAAGGATTTCCATTTCATTGATTTCATTTGTAGCGAGGGATCTACGTGCATAACCGATACTGACAGCATGTTCGAATCCTTCACGCTTGTAGAACTTTAAACGCTTTTCCGTGTCAGTGTCATCATAATCCACCGGCTCTACTTCTAAAATAATCGCTTTGTTCTTTTCTTTTAACTTCTCGAGCAGCTTATGACCCAATCCTTGCCCGCGGGCATCCTTTGAGACAAAAAGATAATCGATAAAGATAAAATCATCAAGTTCGGCATACATAAGTACGTGGTATTGCCCCTCATCTTTATGATAGATGTCGCTTCTTTCTTTGAGTAATGACTCAAGATGTTCTTTTGATTTCATTTCCTCTACCGGGAAATACTGATTTAACTTTTCATACCAATGCATGGATCTACTCCTTTAAAAGAATTTTGGGTGACATTGACTAACGGGATACAATTATTTTTCTCAGAAAAAAAATGTTTATGTTAGATGTTAGTCTCATCCGTGGGATGAAAATACGGAATCACAGGCTTGAAACACCTATGAAGAGGGTAATGTGGTTGAAAGCGGTTAATCTTACCAATACTTTAATGATAACAATGTTTGAGTATTTTTTCAAATCGAAAAGCCCCATTAAGAAAGACCGGCCTGGAACTTCCCAGGCCGGTCTTTTCAATCAAGGTGTATAGTCTACACCTTCTGTATACGTATTACCGGCATCCCATAAAAGGAATTCTTTAATACCTTGATCATTCAATGCTTTAATCTGTGCTTCAACTTCTGCTTTTCCGTAGGCCTTATAGTTTCCACTTCCTAACCAGGAGGCAGTGAAATCCTGCAGCCATGGTCTTGAAATAGGCGGGTTATCTAATTCTGCCAACTTGGAATTTTCAAGCTTGGCATATTCAGAAACCAATTCATAAGGTTGTAAATCAGGCTTTGCGATTCCAAAGTACGGAGTCCAGTGACTTGGATAAATCATGGATGAAATCACATCGACGTTTTCAGATATCTTAGAGAAGTTCTGCCCTATCCCGGGTGCCTCTGGAAGCGTTGCCGTATACCCGAAAATGTCCACAGAAACCTTAACTCCATACGGCTCAAGTTTTTCATGGGCGTACTCTACAAAGTCTGTTACTGCCTGCACACGCTTTTGTACATTATCTGTGTCTTGCTCCGCATATTCTCCACCGTTATATAGTAGTTCATCGTCCCGTTTTTCAAAGCCTTCAGGGAAACGGACATAATCAAACTGGATTTCCTGGAATCCCATTTTGGCGGCTTCAATGGCAATGCCCACATTATAATCCCACACTTCTTTCAGGAATGGGTTCACAAAGGATTCCCCTCTGCCATTTTTCCATACCTGACCTCCATCTTTAAAGGAAAGCTCGGGTTTCTCATTCGCCAATACCGTATCTTTGAATACCACAACCCTTGCGATCGGATAAATCTGTTTTTCTTCGAGTGTCTTTAATATCGCTTTAGGATCTTTGATATAAGGCTTACCTACTTTAGCGTATGGAGAAGATTCATCGGGTTCGTATGTAACATATCCGTGATCATCTTTAATATCAATAACCATGGCATTTAAGTCCGTATCATCCATTAGTTTCGTTAAGCTTTCAAATCTCGCTCCACCTGCAGAATGACCGGTAACATAAACCCCTCTAACCGCATCAGGGTATTCAAATTTAAAGCCGGAATCATATGCAAATCTTGGGGCGGGACTTGCGATTTCTTTCTTACTTAAAGAAAGACTTCTCTTCTCGTGGGCAGCCGTCCCTTCTCCTTCAGCACTCGCTGTTTGGAACGGCAATGCGCACATTGTGACTAAACATAAGGATGTCGCTACCTTACTCCATTTCAAAATAAACCTCTCCTCTATTAAATAAGCTATCTAGTAAAATATGTAACACCTTATACTATTCTAACAAGGAAATAACTTGAAAGAAAAGGGGTATTACTCCTAAACTGTCGAAATTTCCAAGGAAATTAAATATCTTCATTATATAGTATGATTTTCATGTTAAAAAAGAATAAAACTGCCCTTCAATAAAAAAAGCTCCCCTCATTAAAGGGAGCTTTTGTAAAATGTTCAGCTTTTGTACTGAGCTTTATACTGCGCAAACTCTTTCTCTGAGCAATACACGAAATGGCCAGGCGCCACTTCTCGCATTTCAAGATTATCATCCTCTGTATAATTGTGAACAGAAGGATTATATTCTTTTCTTCTGCGTGTGCGCTCATACTCTGGATCCGGTAACGGAATCGCTGATAATAGAGATTGCGTATAAGGATGTAGCGGGTTCTTGTAAAGGGCCTCACTTGGTGCCAACTCGACTAACTTACCAAAATACATAACCCCGATGCGATCACTGATGTATTTTACCATGGAAAGATCATGGGCGATAAATAAGTACGTTAACCCTTTCTCTTTCTGAAGCTCTTGCATAAGATTAACTACCTGTGCCTGAATCGAAACGTCAAGAGCCGAAATTGGCTCATCGGCAATGATGAAGTCCGGATCTACTGCCAGGGCACGGGCAATCCCGATACGCTGACGCTGACCGCCGGAGAATTCATGTGGATAACGACCGGCATGCTCTTTATTCAAACCAACCGTCTCAAGCAGATCATGAACTCTTTTAATGCGTTCTTCTTTGGAAGAAGCCAGTCCATGAATGTCGATCCCTTCAGCAATGATATCAGCAACCTTCATACGGGGATTCAAACTTGCGTATGGATCCTGGAAGATCATTTGCATCTTACGGTTGAACTTCTTTAATTGTGAACGTGATTTCTTACCATGAACGTCCTCACCATTAAAGAGAACCTGGCCGTCTGTGGCATCATACAAACGAATGATCGTACGACCAGTCGTTGATTTACCGCAACCTGATTCACCAACCAGGCCAAGGGTTTCCCCTTTATAAATATCAAAACTGATATCATCAACAGCTTTCACCATATTCGGTTTTCCCGGGTTAAAGTACTGTTTTAAATTCTTAATTTCTAATAATTTCTCTGCCATTATGAACGAACCCCCTCAACAAGTACCGGCTCTTTATAATTAGAGGGCATTTGTCTATGTCTTAATTTCACGATTTCAGGCGGCTCTACTTTTGGAGCACTTGGATGCAATAACCAGGACTTCACATAATGAGTATCTGAAACCTGATAATATGGCGGCTCTTGTTCAAAATCTACTTTCAATGCATACTCACTGCGAAGAGCGAATGCATCCCCTTTAGGTGGATTTAATAAATCCGGAGGAGTCCCAGGAATGGCAACGAGCTCCTGCTCACCTTCTGTTTCAGTTGTCGGCATGGAGCCGATCAATCCCCACGTATATGGGTGGCGTGGATCGTAGAAAATTTCATCCACTGTGCCTGTTTCAACAATTTGTCCTCCATACATTACGGCTACACGATCAGCTACGTTCGCAACAACTCCAAGATCGTGAGTGATGAAAATGATGGAAGTTTCTATCTTTGTTTGTAAATCTTTCATCAATTCAAGGATCTGAGCCTGGATGGTAACATCCAATGCCGTCGTCGGCTCATCGGCAATCAGAATCTTCGGATTGCATGCAAGGGCGATTGCAATGACGACACGCTGACGCTGACCACCTGAGAATTGGTGAGGATATTGCTTAAAGCGTGTTTCAGGGCTAGGCAGGCCAACAAGTTTAAGTAACTCAATGGCACGTTTTTTCGCATCATTTTTACTCATATTCTGGTGCTTCACCAGTGGTTCCATGATCTGTTTACCTATAGTCATTGTAGGGTTCAGGGACGTCATCGGATCTTGGAAAATCATAGAAATATCTTTCCCACGGATTTTCTGCATATCCTTTTCCGGCAATTTCGCTAAATCTTTACCCTCAAATAACATTTCTCCACCCTTGATGAAGCCTGGAGGGTTAGGGATCAATCTCATGATCGCTTTCGTAGTAACCGATTTACCTGAACCGGATTCACCAACGATTGCCAGTGTTTCACCTTTATCTAAATGGAAATCTACACCTCGGACAGCCTGAACTTCTCCTCCATGCGTATTGAAGGAGACGTGTAGATCTTTCACTTCTAAAATTTTCGACATAATATTATCTCCCTTCCATTACTTACGCATTTTCGGATCTAGTGCATCACGCAGACCATCGGCCATTAAGTTAAAGCTTAAAATGACTAATGAAATAACAGCGGAAGGTACTAGCATCATATGCGGAAATGACTGGATTGATCTGTATCCTTCATTAACCAATGATCCCAGAGATGCTCTTGGAGGAGCGATCCCCAATCCGATAAAGCTTAAGAATGCTTCTGTGTAAATCGCAGCAGGAACTGTGAACATTGTAGTGATAATAACAGGTCCCATTACGTTTGGAAGCAAGTGTTTAAAGATTAAACGGTTGCTGGTTGCTCCTAAAGTACGGGAAGCAAGAACAAATTCCTGGTTCTTTAATTGAAGTACCTGCCCACGGACGATACGGGCCATGCCCGTCCAACCGGTTATAACCATGGCCATGGTGATGGAGAATATACCCGGCTCGAATATCAGGATAAAGAGGATAACAACAATTAAGTTTGGAATCCCTACAAGGATTTCGATGATACGCTGCATGATATCGTCGACTTTACCGCCGTAATAAGCAGAAATCCCACCATAAGAGATACCGATTATGAAATCGATAATGGCTGCTAATATACCAATGTAAAGAGATACACGCGTACCATTCCAAGTACGGGTCCACAGGTCACGGCCTAAGTCATCCGTACCAAACCAATAGGATTCTTTTATTTGTCTCGATTCATATACATCGAAACCATCTGCATCTTTTCCGTCAAATGGTAGCCAACTAATCCCTGAAAGCGCTTCAATTTTCGGTGGCAGCTTTGCATGACGGATATTTTGATCACTGAACTTATATTCGTTCATCATCGGCCCAAAAAGAGCAAAGAAGAAAATGATCGCGGTGATGATAATCCCGGCAATCGCACCTTTATTCTTACGTAAACGAATCCATGAGTCCTGCCAGAAATTCAAGCTCGGACGCGAAATTTTCTCTGACTCGTCTTCCCTAGCCTTTTGAGGTTGGAAGAGTTCTGGACTAAGTTGATCTAGTTTCTTTTTGTTTGCTTCCATTATTTCTTCCCTCCAGCTAAGCGAATACGTGGGTCGATAATTCCATAAAGAATATCTACCAAGAAGATTACACCAATAAATAAAGCACTAAAGAAGAGGGTAATCCCCATAATAACCGTGTAATCATTTGTATTGATCGATAGTACGAATTGTTCCCCTAAACCCGGGACTGCGAATATTCGTTCAACAACAAGAGATCCTGTCATTACACCAACAGTCATTGGCCCAAGAATCGTTACAATCGGGATTAAAGCATTTCTAACAGCATGCTTTACAACTGTAGATGTTTGGGAAATCCCCTTTGCCTTTGCAAGTAAAATATAATCGGAGTTTAATATTTCCAGCATTTCAGTACGCATGAAACGGGCAATGGTTGCCACTACAAACACCGTCAATGCTAAAGTTGGAAGAATAGTATGTTTGTATTCTCCCCATAATGCTACCGGGAGCCATTCAAGCTTAACCCCAACATAGTACTGCAGAAGTCCTGCGAATACGAAGGAAGGAATCGATATACCCAGTACAGCAAGGAATGTTGATCCATAATCTAACCATGTATTATGTTTGATTGCTGCAATAATTCCAATAAGTAACCCTAAGAATGTACCTAATACCATAGCTTGGAATCCAAGAAGTGCGGAAGGACCAATACGATCTCCAAGAATCTGTGTTACTGGACGATTGTCATATTGGAAGGACAACCCTAAATCACCTTTTGCCAACCCAACCATATAATTCACATATTGTTCTGGCAGCGGGTCATTCAGACCGTATTTCTCCAGGATGATTTGTTGTTGTTCCGGAGACAGCCTTTCTGTGTTTTGTAGTGGAGATCCAGGTAGGAGCTTCATCAGAAAGAAAGTGGCGGTTGCAATGATAAGCAAAGTGATGATCATATAGACGATACGTTGAATTGTATATCTGACCATTCTTTAGCCCCCCTTTTTTATCTTTTTTTTTCTACATTTTTATTATATCGGTAATCGACAAATTTTCAATATATTTTTACTTTTTTGATAATTTTCGACATTCACTGGAAAAGGAGAGCGTATGCTTCGCATACACTCTCCTCTGAAGGTTTGTTCATCGAGCTAAGAATTACTCAATGTAAGCCCATTTGTATGATGCATCTGCACCAAATGAGTGACGTAACAGACCTTTAACATATGGACGCTCTAAGAAAGCAGTTCCACGTTGGTACATCGGGCTGATCGCTTGATCTTCGAAAAGGATCTTTTCTGCGTCAACCATTGCTTGCCAACGAGCTTCCGGATCATCAAGAAGTTCACCTTTAGCTTGTTCGATTAACTTGTCATACTCAGGATTAGAGTAACCCATTTGGTTATGAGCACCATCCGTTACGAACATGTCAACAAATGTCATCGGATCTGGATAGTCAGGACCCCATCCGGCGAATGAAACATCATAATCACCTTTAGATTCTAACTCAAGCTTTTGCTTGAATGGTTGTGCTTTGATTGAAACAGTTAATCCTTCTAAGTTTTGCTCTAATTGTTCTTTTAGGAATTCACCGATTTTCTTAGAGCTGTCAGAGTCATAGTTTAGTAGTTCTAATTCAATAGAATCTTTACCTAACTCCTCTTTCGCTTTAGCCCAATGTTCTGCAGCTTTATCAGGATCGAAACCACCGAAATCACCTACAGCTTCACGATACTCAGTACCGTCCGGACCTGAAACGAAATCTTTTGGAACTAAGAAGTAGGCAGGAATAGATCCATTGTTAAGTAGAACGTCAACCATGCCTTTCTTGTCATAAGCTGCATCAAATGCTTTACGGGCATTTACATTAGCCATAACTTCATTCTTTTGGTTTAAACGAAGGAAGAATACCGCAGTATCAGCCTTTGTTTTGAAGTTTTCATCTGATTTGTATTTGTCAACGAATTCAGCAGAAAGACCAGCGATATCCGCTTTTTCTGTTTCGTATAAGTTAACTCCAGTAGCAGTATCTTTAACGATGTTAAAGTTTACTTCTTTTAACTTAACAGTTTCTGCATCCCAGTAACTGTCGTTCTTCGTTAATTTGAAGCTTTGCTCATGCTTCCACTCAGAAAGTGTGAATGGACCATTGTAAACGGCAGTGTCAGCTTCAAGACCGAATTTATCGCCTTTTTCTTCAACGAACTTCTGGTTTTGAGGATAGAAAGTTGCGAAAGAAAGTAAAGCTTTGAAGTAAGGTACAGCTGTTTCAAGCTGAACTTCTAATGTTTTTTCATCAACCGCTTTAACACCTAATTCTTCAACTGGAACTTCACCAGCATTTACCTTTGCAGCGTTTTTGATATCGTACATGATGTACGCATACTCTGCACCAGTGTCAGGGTTTAAAGCTTTTTGCCAAGCATAAACGAAGTCGTTAGCAGTAACTGCATCTCCGTTTGACCATTTAGCATCACGAAGTTTGAACGTGTATGTTTTACCATCTTCACTGATTTTTGGTTCTTCTGCAGCCATACCAAGTACAGCCTCATCATTTTCACCTAAACGGTAAAGACCTTCAAATACGTTGTTCATGACTTTAAATGATACAGAGTCAGTTGCTAGAGTAGAGTCCATTGATGGGATCTCAGAACTCTCAAGTAAGTTAAGTACCTGTTCTTTCTTTTCAGCGGACTCGCCGCCTTCGCCAGATGCTCCTTCATTGCCCTCAGTTTTCTTGTCGCCGCCACAAGCAGCCAAGAACGTACTTAGAGCCAGAAGAAGAACTAGCAAGAATGAAAACTTTTTCTTCATCTTGAAATTGACCTCCTCGTAAATCTCATATTTATTTATCTTCTAATTTTCAGAAGATTTGTTACTTATTATACATGATAGAGAAATTATTGCAATATGAATTTAACAGTTTTTTTGCAAAATTATCAGATTAGTAGGTATATTGGCGCCAAAACGTTGGTATCAATGGGTTTCAGTTAAACATTTTAGAGAGTTTGTCCCATTACAATTGTTACAAATGTAAATTCTTAAGCATATAATGTATGGATATTAAGGGTGTCATGTAACAATCATTGTCTCTATTTCTGTTATAAATATAAATACACAAGACTAAATATAAAAAATAGAATACATACTTTATTCTATTCATATTTTTATGATTTTACTGATGTTTCAATTGAGTTCCTTATGCGGATTTATGTTATCCCTTCCCATACAAGTCATGTTGGCTTGAATATATATGAATGATTGAAATCTTCTAAGGGCTTCATGTATACTTTTGATAAAAACATCTTAAGGAGAACTATGAAACGATTAAATTATTTATACCTACTTACCCTGCTGTTCTTCATCATCGCCATCTTCACTGCTATATTTCAGGGGAAAAACATCTTTCTCTCTATTATAGATAGCTTGTTTATTATCGGAATAACGTATGTTGCTGCAGGTTCCCTCCTATATATATTTCAGAAAGGATTTTTCAATGGCATCGTGTATGCCCTTAAGAGATTCCGAAACAGCACGAAACAAGGAAAGTACATTTCCCAGTTTGACGATCTGGACGATACGAAGGAAGCCCATGAGGAATACGGAGTCAAGCGGTCTTTTTCCATTACCAGGTCAGTTCTGATCATCGGCTCCATCACCCTGTTTCTTTCCATCGCTTTGTCCTATCTGTTGTACACTTGATTTACCCTATTATTTTTCATATAATAAAAATATATAATGAATGATAGTAAAGAGCGTAGATGAAGAGTAGTACTTTTCCATATGATTTATAGAGAGCTTGTGGCTGGTGGAAACAAGCATTCATTGGATAGGGAATGGACTTCTGAGCTTTATTTGTGAAATGTAGTAGCATATAACGGATTAACCTCACGTTAAAGGGGTTCCATGTTCGTCATGGACTAAGCTGACTCATCTGAGTACTTAGGGTGGCACCGCGGAAATCATCCCATTCGTCCCTATCTTCAATAGGACGGGTGGGTTTTTATTTTGTGAAAAACAGGAGGAAATAAGATGAAAACAATATTTAGCGGTATTCAACCGAGCGGTACGATTACGCTTGGGAACTACATCGGGGCCATGAAGCAATTCACTGAGCTTCAGGAAGAATACAATTGTTATTTCTGTGTAGTGGATCAGCATGCAATCACGGTAGCGCAGGATAAGATGGAGCTTCGCAAAAACATCCGCAGCCTTGCTGCACTCTATATTGCGTGTGGTATCGACCCTGAGAAATCAACCTTATTCATTCAATCAGAGGTTCCGGCTCATACACAGGCAGGATGGATTCTGCAATGTGTGACGTATATCGGTGAACTAGAAAGAATGACGCAATTCAAAGATAAATCACATGGGAAAGAAGCCGTTTCTGCAGGTTTGTTAACTTACCCACCATTAATGGCAGCTGATATTCTTCTATATGGTACAGATTTAGTGCCTGTGGGAGAAGATCAGAAACAGCATTTGGAATTAACGAGAAATCTTGCAGAGCGCTTCAATAATAAGTACAACAACATCTTTACGGTTCCTGAAGTCCGGATCCCTAAAGTGGGTGCCCGTGTCATGTCCCTTCAGGATCCTTTGAAGAAAATGAGTAAGTCCGATCTTAACCAGAAATCATTCATTACACTCCTCGACGATCCGAAACAGATTGAAAAGAAAATCAAAAGTGCTGTGACGGATTCAGAAGGAGTCGTTAAATACGATAAAGAAAACAAACCAGGAGTATCAAATCTCCTTTCCATCTATTCGATTCTTGAAGGCAGTTCAATAGAAGAACTTGAACAAAAGTATGAGGGTAAGGGCTATGGAGACTTTAAAGGTGACTTAGCTCAAGTGGTCGTCAATGCCATTAAGCCCGTGCAGGACCGCTACTACGAATTGATTGACTCTGAAGAGCTGGATGATATCCTCGATCGCGGGGCAGAAAAAGCTAATTTTGCCGCAAACAAAATGCTGAAGAAGATGGAAAAGGCCATGGGACTCGGGCGTAAAGAGAGAAAGAGAAAATAGCATTGTTGCTCAGCGCTTGCAGTATGAGGCTCTGGGCTTTTTTTATTGAGACCGCTCATCATCGCCTCCCCCCTCTAATCCTAAACAAAAAACCCCAAGCCCACCGGAGACTTGAGGTTTTCATCCACCTATCAATTTACCTTAGGACGATTTTCCACTTCCCATAATTTTTCAAAGAAGGGTTGTCCTTTAATTAAGTTCTCGCAGAGGGTCAGGTGCTTATCCGACCAGCCAAACTGCGTTTCTTCGTATAACATTTGCCAAATTTCTTCAAAGTCCAATTCCTGGATGGTTCTGTACCGTTGCGGTGCCCATTCTGTGTACCAGTAGCGGATTTCCGCGGTGTTGTTTGAGCTGTGGAGCTGATCCAGCGCCATAAATAATAATTGCTTCAACTGTCTTTCTTTTCTTGTCAGTCCACTCATCATATAAGGACTCGGTGAAAGAATATGATAGGAATCCTCCCTCTTAGCCTCAGGCTGAATGGCATATTCCATCGTTTCATGACTTTCCACCATTTCATAGACGAGCTGTTCCTGTCTTGGGATCAGCCTGCTTTTTCTGATTGGAACGGTATACCCAATCGTATCAACTGCAAGTATTCCTGTCCCATCTGTGACAATGAAGCAATAATCCAGTTGAATTCGTTCGTGGTTTTTTCGTAAGTAAGCTTTCTGATAGACATTATTAAGCAGTTGTTGAGGTAACTCTGATAAATCATTCTCGATGTAATGAAATAGAACAGTGTCCACTTTGATGAGAGGAACTTGATCCAATAACTCAATAACGTCCTCTTTTCTCCATTCGTGAAAATGACAGACATTGTAGCCATTTTCTTCGCCTTCGAACCAATTTACCCATACATCATGAAGATATAACATGATTGACCCCTCGCTTTGCTACAATCTTATTTGTCAATCAGTATAGGCAAATCGGTGTAAATTTATTCCTATTCATCAAGGGTTTTATAGATAGTGATTATTTTTCCTCCGGGGGATATAGATCGAGAGCGTGATGATGAGAATCCCTAAGAGAAATAAATAGCATTCGACTCGGGTGGATACGAAAAGAAGATAGTCTGAAAAAGTCATTCCGGTGGTGAGAAGATTTAAATAAATAATTAAGCTCACTCCTCCTGAAACAGCCAGTCCAAACCCGATAAACAATACAAACATTCGAAACACCATACCTTCCGCCTCTATCCTCGCATTTAGAGATTTAGCTCGTCCATTCTTACTATAGTTTATGAAGGTAAATGGAAGATATGACGAAATCAGGCTCCTATTTTCATCACCTGCCTGCTATTCAGAAAAATACCTGACTGATTTGATACCCCATTCTCCTACGGTAAGAAGGTTGATGATGCTTTTCCTATCAGGGCTATGGTAGATGCATGCTTTTTCTTTAAATGATTTTCAACCAGGTAATAACCAGCAGCATAACCCAGCATGTTGGGATAAGATTTCTTACCAAGAAGTAAGTGATCATGAAGGGGACTGCTTCTTGTTACATCCAAATTAGGCTGTACCCATTTCTCGTAATAACGCGACATTTCTTTTTCTTCATAGGCTTTTGTCCAGGAAGCTGTGTATTTTTCTCCACAGTACTCTTTAACGGCATGTTCTGCCAGTCCTTCAAAAATGATTGAATCCAATAAGGTATATTGTTTGTCTTCTTTGTTTAGTAATTTCATTCTGACACAGTGATGGTATTCATGAACGAAGAGAGCTTCATACTCTTTCGTATCATCCTGTTCCGTTATAAAAAAGAAAATCTCATCTTTAAAGCATACACCTGACTTTTTCATTGACGATTGGAACATGCCTCTCTTTTCCTGCACAGGGAATAAGTAGATCGGAACATTGGGACCCTTCCATTTACGTTTATACTTTTTTTCATAAAGGGAAAACCGTTCCCATATGTTATGTTCTTTCATCTTTTCGAAAATATCTTCGGCATGATGTGATGATTTGTACATTCCATGCCTCATAAGGTATTGATAAAATGATTTTTGATCGTCTTTCCCGTTAATTGTATTCTTTAAAAGCTCTAAAGGCTTATGAATGGAGTCTTCAAGCCATCCATCAGTAGGAGCAACGGTCACCTTCATCCCTCTTTCCTGGCTTTTTATCATGTATATGTAAAGGAAAGAGAGTTCACAACAAAAAACGAGCCTGCTAACGTGTTAGCAGGCTCGTTCTCATTTTAGTTGTTATATTTTTTAAAGACGATCGTAGCATTATGGCCACCGAAACCTAATGAGTTACTCATCGCCACATTCACTTCCTGTTTTCTTGCTTCGTTCGCTACATAATCAAGATCACAATCCGGATCTGGTGTTTCTATATTGATCGTTGGAGGCAACACGCTGTCTTTCATCGCGAGTACTGTGAAAATCGCTTCAATTCCTCCTGCGGCTCCCAGAAGATGACCTGTCATGGATTTCGTTGAGCTCATCGCTAATTTATATGCATGTTCCCCAAATACTTCTTTTACTGCCATCGTTTCGTATTTGTCATTGTAAGGAGTGCTTGTTCCGTGAGCATTGATGTAATCCATTTGCTCAGGAAGTACTCCACCGTCTTCCAACGCCATTTTCATTGCTCTCGCTCCACCTTCTCCAGCCGGTGCAGGAGCGGTGATATGATACGCATCTCCCGTACAACCATAGCCAACGATTTCAGCATAGATTGGTGCTCCGCGTTTCAATGCATGCTCAAGCTCTTCCAGGACCACGATACCTGCTCCTTCTCCCATGACAAATCCGTCACGGTTTGCATCGAATGGTCTTGAAGCTTTTTCAGGATCTGTATTCGTCGATAGAGCTGTGTTTGCACAGAAGCCCGCTACTGACATCTTGGTAATCGGTGCTTCTGCCCCACCTGAAACCATGACATCCGCGTCTCCACGCTGGATGACTTTAAATGCATCTCCAATCGAATTTGTCCCTGTCGCACATGCAGTGACTGTACAAGAATTAAAGCCCTTTGCTCCCAGCATGATGGAAACTTGTCCAGCAGCCATATCAGGAATGATCATGGGAACGAAGAATGGACTTACTCTGCGATATCCCCGCTTTTGGAAGGTTTCATATTGCTGTTCGAACGTTTCCATTCCCCCGATACCCGAACCGACCCACACTCCGACACGGTGAGCGTTTTCGTCTGTAATGTCGAGCTTGGAATCTTTGACTGCCATTAACGATGCTGCAATCGCATAATGAGTGAAGCGATCCATTTTTCTTGCTTCTTTTCGCTCGACGCCGAAATCCTCGATATTGAAATCTTTCAATTCAGCTGCCACTTTGGCAGGATAATCGTCTGCATTTAAGCGTGTTAACGGACCTACACCCGTCTTCCCTGCTAAAATATTTGACCACGTTGATTCCACATCATTCCCTAAGGGGGTAACACTTCCCAATCCTGTTACAACTACACGTTTCTTGTTCATTTATTCCATCTCCTTTGTCTGCAAGTTATAGAAGGGAGTTCTATTTATTTGCCCCAGCGCATAATGATTGCGCCCCAGGTTAAACCGCCGCCGAATCCTACCATGACGACTACATCATTATCTTTCACTCTTCCCGCTTCTAAATCTTCCACTAAAGAAACAGGGATAGAAGCTGCTGAAGTATTACCGTATTTATTTACCGTTTTAGACATCTTTTCAATCGGCAAGTCCAATCGTTGTCTTGCTGCTTCCATAATACGGATGTTGGCTTGGTGAGGAATTAAGAAATCAACGTCCTCTTTATTTAATCCCGCTTTTTCGATTACATTTATACTGGATTCACCCATTTGACGTACTGCAAACTTATATACCTCACGGCCATTCATAATCAGTTTTTCGTCTTGATATAAATGCTTTGCCCCAGATCCATCTGCCCCCAGTTCAAAGGCAAGGATCCCCTTACCGTCCGGAACCGGTCCGAGAACCGCTGCTCCTGCTGCGTCTCCAAATAGAACGGCAGTATTTCGGTCTTCCCAATCTGTGATTTTTGATAATTTTTCTACTCCCACAACGAGTACATTTTTATATGCACCGTTATCGATGAATTGCTTTGCCGTAATCATACCATACATAAATCCTGCACAAGCAGCACTGATATCCATGGCAGCAGCCCTTTTTGCTCCTAATCGTTCTTGTAGCAAGCATGCCACCGAGGGGAAAGGATAATCAGGAGTTACCGTTGCAACCAGAATTAAATCGATATCTTCTGGATTAATCTCCGCATCAGTGATTGCTTTCTTCGCAGCTTCAAAAGCCATGTCCGATGTATTTGTTTCATTATTTGCTATTCTTCTTTCTTCAATCCCTGTTCTTGTCCGAATCCATTCATCCGATGTATCCACCATTTTCTCTAGGTCTGCGTTCGTTAAAATTGTTTCAGGTAGATAACGCCCAATTCCAATAATTCCTGTATTCATACCGGCATTCCCTACTTTCTTTTTTTATATTTTTTTCATTAACTTAAGTTTATTATTAATTATTATGAGTTGGTACTAATTTTACCGAAGATTTCTACTTTCTGCAATTATTTTTTCTTCTCCCTTTCTTCTACGCGTTTGACTATACTCGTACAACCCATCTTTTCATAGGTTACATAGTAGGTAGTGGAGGTGAGAATATGTCTGAAGAAAAGAAGCTCCATCCATTTGATAAGATGATGTACGGAGGAAGGACCCTAAATAAAGAAGCCGCTCCTTCCCAGGAATATCATCAAGGCAAAAACGAAGGAGGCTCATTACTCGATGGAGTTCAATCCATAATGAACTCCATCGATGACTTAAAACCACTCTATAAAAAAATCAGTCCATTATTAAAGCAATGGAATATAAAATAATAAATCTCTTTTTACAAAGAGCTTTTTAACAAAAGGTCTGCTCCGGCTCTTTCCAATCAGTATGTGCTGGATGGTGAGGGGAACTGCTTCGCTTGCAGCTCGCGTTCGGCCGAGCCTCCTCGGGTCTCGGCACGCCCGTACTTCCGCAGGAGTCTACGCAGTTCCCCTCACCATCTATAAGGAAATTTCGTGACAGAGCTTAAAAGTAACAAAAACTATCTGGACAACACGGACTATCGCTCTCTTTACAAGAAGTTTTTTACCGTTGGAACATTGTTTGATTAATTTATTTGAATGATAGTTCAATGATCTACTTGATAGTTTATTTTGGGAACAACGCTCAAAAGGCCACAATAGGAGCATTTTTGGGTTTGAGTATCTATACTTATAGCATTCACAATGTAATAGCACAGAGTGGATTGTAGCGGAAGGCACTTGACTCCTGCGGGATATAGAGGAAAGGTCGAGACCCCGCAGGGCAATGCCGGAGGAGGCTCGACTTCCTCCCCGCGGAAAGCAAGTGCCTGGAGCGAAAAGGAACGGTCAAAGTTTTAACAGTACCACTCATCTAAAACAGAAATTCGCTTTTTGGAAGTTATGCAAAGTCACATTGTTCACGAAAATAGCCAATAAAAAAAACGGTTCATTGATTTTTTCAATGAACCGTTTTACTGTACACTTACTCTTTATGTAAGGCATCCTGTTTGCCTAATTCATAGGCTTCACTCATGACTTGTGTGAATAGCGTCATGAATGGTTGCAGCATTTCGGGAGAGAACTCAACACCCGCTTGATCCAGTTGCTCTTTTGCTTGTGGGAAGTACTTCATGGCAATCTGCATGAATTCCATCGTTTTGTCTTGATTCATTGCTTCGATTCCTTTCCGTTTGGCAATTTGCCTGTTTCGATGTAGGCTTGAACATGTTGCTTCATCTCATCTTGAAAATCTTTAGGAATGACGGGACTAAATTTACCCATGGAAATGGCTCCGTCTTCAAAATCAAATTCGAGGTTTCCAGAATCGAGTTCGTCATTCGCGAATCTTTCCGCAACGATACTATACAGCTTATCCGCATGCTGCACAGTACTCGTTAAAACGGTGGATTCCCCTAAATCAGATTGATCCGAGACATAGCCAATGGCATAGAGACCCTTTTCCTTCAGCTTTTCGATTACAGCTACATTATAGCCGTCGCCTGCAGGATATACAACATCGACACGGTGATTCATTAATCCCTCCAGCTTTTCAAAGGCAATATCTTGATCACTCCAGTGATTGGTGTACTCGACAATGAGCTCCGTTTCGCTATTTTGGTATTTCACTCCATCTATAAATCCTTGAACCTCGGGCTGCCATTCAAAAGCAGCAATCACCCCGACTTTATTCGTATTGGATTGATAAGCTGCTGTCATGCCTCCGAAGAAGCCCATAGCATAGCCCTTAAACTGTAGGCTTGTTGTATTCTCTTCTGTGGCATCGCCATTAAAGCTTACAAAATGCATGTTGGGATAATCACCGGAAAGGGTGTTAAATATCCCGGAATATTCACTTCCGTGGCCAAACACTAAGGTAACTTCCTCATCATTATACTCTTTTACCGCTTGTTTAATCGATGTATCATTCTTTATACTCTCTTTATAGAAAACGTCTGCATTGTAATCGGATTGAATTTTCAATAATCCTTTGTAACCTTTTGTTCCCCATACCCCATCGCTTACGGTTTCCGGAACCAGTAAACCAACTTTTTCTATTTCAGCGCTGTCTCCTGTTGAACAACCACTTATTCCAATAAGGAATACCATCATGAAAATGGTGTAAAATTTATTACTCATGTGCAGCAACTCCTTTAAAGCCCGTGCAGCATCTATAAAAAGAATCAATAGAAAATTATTACATCATATTTATTTTACCCTCATCCCTATCCACAAGGAAAGAAAAAGTTTTCTTATTCCTGAATTTCATGCAAATGAATGCCTCTTAATTGTTCTTTGATAATCGATTCATGAGACTTGGACGGCTTGACAATAAGCTCTTTTCCATTTCGTTCAGCATCCACTCTGACGGGGGAAATAGACTTCTTCGTTACGTACGATAGTGCTTCACTCCAGCTTTGATTTGAGAGTGCTTTCATCTTATATATTTCTTCTGTATTGGATGAATGCTTTATGATAGCTCGGGCAGCGTCCTTTACATAGATCGCTCCACTTGGATCATCAATGTAGGGTGAATCACCCTCTTCTCCATTTAAAAGTTGTGCGAACAGAAATTCTGTTGGCTGGTGAATTCCGTACAGGGTGGGAAGGTAGAATACGGTTCCTTCTTGGCATTTTTGATCTCTGTCCAGATTGGAACAGATCCGGATGATTGAGAGGGGTTGTTCAATTTTTGACAACAGCCCTTCTACTTCTGACAAGTAACTTCCTTTATTCTCTCTCACCTGATCATAGTATGGAAGGAACACGCTGCATCCTGATTGTATTTCCTTATCCCAGTCTTCATAAGGAACATATTGAATGTTTGAGTTCCTTCCTATTCCTAACCACTTATCCTCTGTTTCTTTGTTTTCATCCACTGCCGTTACGGTCCATCCATTCTCAAGAAGCGCATCACAAAGCTCAAATCCTAAAAACTGTTGAGCGGCAAAAACGAATGCATGATTCAAGTCAATCACTCCAATGTGTTTGTTATAACTCTTTCTCATGTAAAGAAAAATATGAAGCAAACTTTCTTCCCAGAGAAGCACGTTTTTCAGGGAGTACAAAGAATAAATCGGTTGATGTACCTTTTTCTAAACGCTCCGTATATATATCTTTTATGAGAGTGAATTGATTTTTATAACGATTAAGAGTTGTTGATTGAACAATGTAAAGGGGAATCGAGATGTTTTTAAATACTTCGTAGTCCTTCGATTGTTGAGAGATGAAGGATTCGCACTCCTCCTCTTTCAATCGAAACGTGTGTGCGAGTTCTTTTATTACCTTTTTATAAAAGAATTTCTGTTCCTTCTCTTGTTCGAGATGATCATATAAAGACACGCAAGGCGCAAGCATAACAGCACTTCTAATATCCTGCTCCATTTTAGGATAGAGGTTTTTCAATACCAAAGCCCCCATTCCCTCGGCCAATATATGAATCTTTCCATTAATGATTTCATTTCGTTTTACATGCTGATAAAGTCGTTTGGCTAACTGCACGGCTTGATTGCTACCCCAATTCGCTCCGTAAAGATTACTATAATACACAATGTATCCTTTGGCAGTCAGTTCTTGAATCCACTTATAACGTGCCTCATGTTGAACCCAAAAGCTGCTCTTATCGTCTACATAGTGATGGGAATCTCCTATTACCATTACAGCGAATCCATTTGGGCGTTCAGGATAATGAATCATGCACCACTCTTGCTCTAATTGAAACAATCGCTGATACATTAGAATTTCTCCTTTTACATAGTAAGTCATTATAGTTTATGTAAGGAGACAACAAAGGTAAGGGAGATAGCCCAAAGAACCCCTGTTATTTGCAAATTTAGTCAAAATACAGATTATCCAATAAGATTTCTACTGAAAAATGATAAGGGTTACATTTCACAGATTCGTCATTTATTAATTCATGAAGCTGTGGTAAGATAAAAAAGATTGAAATGGGTTAGAACACTCTAATAATGTATTAGTTGATTACATAGGAATGAGGTGACTTGACGTGAGATTTTTCTGGATGTTTTTCTGGGCATTCGCTCTGACTGAAATGTTAACTTACGTTGTAAGTTCAATGAATGGAACTGCTTTTCACTTTGAAACAGGATTAATTATTTCGGTTTGTGTAACGATATTAGTATTCCTTATCACGCTTGTTATACCAAACGAGCCAGTAGAAAAGCACTAAAAAAAGCAGCCAAATCCGGCTGCTTTTTTTATTTATCCTTTATGATCGATAAACCATTCTCTCCTCTGTCGATGGTGATGGCTTGGTTTGATCTGATGTTTCCTGCTATCAGTTCTCTTGCCAGTTTGGTTTCGATTTCTCTCTGCAAGTACCTTTTTAAAGGGCGGGCACCATAAACCGGATCAAAGGCTTCCTGTGCTATAAATTCTTTAGCACTTTCCGTTAATGACACTGATATATGCTGTTCTTCCACTCGGTTTTGCAAGTCCTCCACCAGCTTCCCGATGATCCCTTTTATATTCTCGATGCTCAATGGCTTAAAGAGAATTATGTCGTCGACCCGGTTAAGGAACTCCGGTCTGAAAGAGGAACGAAGCTGACTCATGACCAGGTTTTTTGTTTCTATATCAATTTCCTCTTCCCCCTTATTCCGTTCAAGAAGATGAGAGGATCCGATGTTAGAGGTCATGATGATCACCGTATTCTTACAATCAACAGTCCTTCCTTGAGAATCGGTTATCCTCCCATCATCGAGCATTTGCAGAAGAATATTGAATACTTCTGGATGAGCTTTCTCAATTTCATCCAGAAGGATGACCGAATATGGTTTCCTTCTGATCGCTTCTGTCAGCTGACCGCCTTCTTCATAACCAACATAGCCTGGAGGTGCACCAATCAAGCGTGAAACCGCATGCTTCTCCATATATTCAGACATATCAATCCGAATGATCTGTTCCTCACTATCAAATAATGTGTGAGCAAGTGTCTTCGCAAGTTCTGTCTTTCCTACTCCTGTAGGACCCAAGAAGATGAATGAACCTATCGGACGGTTCGGATCTTTAATACCTGCCCTCGCACGAATAACGGCGTCACTGACTAATTGAACAGCCTCATCCTGCCCGATCACCCGTTCATGCAGAATGCGATCAAGTTTTAACAGCTTCTCTCGTTCACCTTCTACAAGCTTCATGACCGGTATCCCTGTCCATCTTGCTACAATATTTGCCACTTCTTCCTCCGTCACTTCTTCACGCAGCAACCGCCCTTCCTGCTCTTTCACCATCTCCTGCTCAAGAGCAACGAGTTCTTTCTCCATAGCGGGGATCCTTCCGTGACGAAGCTCGGCAGCTTTATTCAGATCATAATCAC
Source organism: Rossellomorea aquimaris (assembly GCF_003315075.1). Lineage (GTDB taxonomy): Bacteria > Bacillota > Bacilli > Bacillales > Bacillaceae_B > Rossellomorea > Rossellomorea aquimaris_C. The sequence goes on along the minus strand of NZ_QNRJ01000008.1, from coordinate 75,826 downwards.
TTTCTGCTTCTTCCAGTAAGCGCCTGAGCTTCTCCAGTTCTTCCCGCTTATCCTGTACGATCCCGATGCTTTCTTTCTCCTGCTGCCATTTTAACTTCATCGTATTCGCTTTTTCCTTCAGATTACTTAAATCTTCACGGATTCCATCCAGGCGTTCAAGACTGGCAGGATCCTTTTCCTTATTTAAAGCTGCTTCTTCAATTTCCAGCTGCATCACTTTACGCGTCACTTCATCCAGTTCTGATGGCATCGAGTCAATTTCCGTCCGGATCATCGCACATGCCTCGTCGATTAAGTCTATTGCTTTGTCCGGCAAGAAACGGTCGGATATATAGCGATCGGAAAGCTTTGAAGCTGCCACAATGGCCCGGTCATGAATATTTACTCCATGATGAATTTCAAATCGTTCCTTTAAGCCTCTTAGAATAGATATCGTATCTTCCACATCGGGTTCCTGAACGAGTACCTGTTGAAAACGTCTTTCCAAAGCCGGATCCTTTTCAATGTACTTACGATATTCGTTGAGGGTGGTAGCACCTATACAATGAAGCTCTCCCCTCGCAAGCATCGGCTTTAGGATATTCCCCGCATCCATGGCTCCTTCCGTTTTCCCTGCTCCCACAATCGTATGGAGCTCATCAATGAATAGAAGGATTCGTCCCTCACTCTTTTTCACTTCCTGCAAGACAGCCTTTAAGCGTTCCTCAAATTCCCCCCTGAACTTGGCACCTGCAACCAGAGAGCTCATATCCAATTCGAAGATGGTCTTATCCTTCAAGCCTTCCGGGACATCTTTTCTGACAATCCGCTGTGCAAGTCCTTCAACGATGGCCGTCTTACCGACTCCAGGTTCCCCTATAAGGACAGGATTATTTTTCGTTTTACGGGAAAGGATACGTATCACATGGCGGATTTCACTGTCCCTGCCTATGACTGGATCCAGTCTCCCCGACTTTACCTCCGCAACGAGATCCCTTCCATACCTTTTCAATGCCTCATATTTCACTTCAGGATTCTGCGTGTTCACCTTGCTCCCTCCTCTGATCGTCGCAATAATCTCCTTTAATTCCTTTTCTGTTGCATTATGTTTTGTTAAGTATAGTGTAATCGGGTGGTTCTTCTGGTTGAATAACCCAAGGGCAAGATGTTCGATTGAGATATAGTCATCTTCCCATTTAGACTTTAATGAATCACTATCTTGCATAAGCTGATGGATATCCCTTGCGAAAAATCGGCCATACTGCAGACCATCTCCCTCTACAGAAGGGATACCGTTTAACTTGTCATCAATCCATTTCATTAAGTCCTCTGCATCTACTCCTGCACGTCCATAGATCGTTCGGAGAAAACTGTCTTCTGAACCGAGGAGTGATTTCCACAAATGAAGAAGAGTGATATCTGTATGTAGTCTTTCTTTTGCGGTATCTCCCGCCAAAACCAATCCTTCTTGAATGCTGTGAGTCATATTATCAAACTTCATTGTGCTACACCTCGCATTTTGACCTTTATTGACCTTTTCATCTATTATATATCTTTCGGTGTAAAAAGGAAAAGAAAAAGGAACAAGGAGTGCCTCGCCTCCAATAGGCGTCACCATCCTTGCTAAGGTGAGCTTTCGACACGGCATCCTTGTTCCCTTATGGGGTTAAGGTTTTCTCATATACGTCCATAGACGATTATGGTTGGAGTTTTCAGGAAATCGGTCCCCCGCATTCAATCGTAGTTTCTGCGGATTCTTCACCATACTTCCAGTTTCGCCAATTTCGATATATTCTCCATTATTAGGTGCTTTTTCTCCAGCTTTGAACTGTCGTGATTGTCCCATTCTTACCCCTCCTTTTCGAAGCGATGCTTCCTTACTATTTTTCTACAAGGCCGGGCATTCATGCATGCCAGATGAAGGATATCTGAATGCTTTATATGATAAACAAGTTACGGTTCGGTTAACATTTGGAAAAAGGCTTTACAGTCTTTCCCTTTATGGTGTTAAATTAAAAACTGTGGAGAAAAAAAGCTTGGAGGAAACACAATGGATTTTTATCTGATTATGAAATACTTATTTTTAGGGATTTTTCAAGGATTTACTGAACCAATCCCGATTTCATCCAGTGGGCATTTACTATTGGCCCAGCATTTCCTTGGAATCAAGGATGCTACCCTGACATTTGAAATTCTGGTTAATACGGCATCATTAGTGGCTGTACTCATTATTTACCGGGAAGATATCATGCGACTGATCGTAAATGGCTTAGGCTATTTCAAACATAAAACACCTGAAACGAAACGTGATTTTCATTTCATTGTTTATTTATTGATTGGTACGATTCCTGCCGGGGTGATTGGTGTGTTATTCGGTGACGTGATCGAGGAACATTTAACATCTGTCATCACAGTAGGAATTACACTTATAATTACAGGTATTGCCCTATGGTTAATCCGTAACCTTCGAGGTAGAAAAAGTGATGGCGACTTAAATGTGAAAGACGCTATCATCATCGGTCTTGCTCAGGCAGTGGCCCTTATTCCTGGAATCAGTCGCTCCGGTGCAACCATTGTGGCGGCAATGGCTAGTGGAATGAAGGCTGAAACAGCATTACGTTTCTCTTTCCTCCTCTATATTCCTGTAAGTGTAGGGGTGATGGTATTCGGAATAAGTGATCTTATAGAGGATCCAAACCTTGCTTCCATGACCGTACCTTACTTAGTCGCGTTCATTGGGTCACTTATTGCTTCATACTTCTCATTAAAGTGGTTCATGAATATTATGGCTAAAGGAAACTTGAAATATTTCGCGATTTACTGTGCCGTTGTCGGAGCTGCAGTATTAATTTTCGCTTAAATCCCTTCTATCTGTCAGTCTCCTTTGGTAAGCTTTAAGTATAGACATTATGACAGAAAAGATGTGATCTCATGAGTGAAAATCTAGAAATTCCTTTCGGGATTAAACAATTGTTTTTCGAGAAGAAAACGTTGAAAACCGTTGAAAAAGGAACTTTCCTGTTTCAAGAAGGGAAACCTGCTCACGAGTTATACTTAATCAAAAGCGGTCGGGTTCAGATCAGCAAAGTGATTGCTGATGGCCGGGAGTTGTCTTTACGCATCTGTTCAAGTGACGATGTGATCGGTGAGTTAACGTTATTTACGAAAGAAGCTTACTATATGCTCAGTGCAAAGATTCTTGAGAATACGGAGACTTATGTACTACCCAAAGAAGTCTTTGAAGAAAAGCTATCCAGTAATAACGGCTTGACCATCCAATGGCTGAAATGGATACAAATCCAAAATCAGCAAAATCAAACGAAGTTTCGGGATCTTGTTCTTCATGGAAAAAAAGGTGCACTTTACTCAACACTGATCCGTATGTCCAACAGCTATGGAAAGACCGTTGAAAATGGCATCCTGATTGATTTTCCTTTAACCAATCAGGAGCTGGCCAATTTCTGTGGTTCCTCAAGGGAAGTTGTCAATCGGTTGCTGAGTGAACTGAAGAAAGACAATGTCCTTGTGTCGGAAAAAGGATATATCACGATTCTTGATTTGAACTATCTTAAAGATGAAATCGATTGTGAGAACTGTCCGGTTTCGATTTGCAGGATTGATTGATGACCGGAAGCATGAAAAAGCCGAGGATGCAGGTAAAGATACTGCATCCTCGGCTTTTTTTAATGGCGTTATGGTATTATCTAATCCCCAATGCAATCTTCGCATAGCGGGACATGTTGTCTTTGCTCCATGGCGGATTCCAGACGATGTCTACTTCTGTTTCCTTCACTTCTGGGATGTCACTAAGGGCTGTCTTCACTTGCTCGACAATGGTACCAGCCAGTGGGCATCCCATTGACGTTAGTGTCATAGTGACCGTTGCTTTACCTTCTTCATCCAGATCCACGTCATATACCAGACCTAAATTGACAATGTCTATTCCTAATTCAGGGTCAACCACCTGTTCCAGTGCACCCATCAAATTATCTTTAAGATCTTGATCCATGCTAACACTCCTTTGCTCTCTATACTTGTTCCATATCTATATTCACTACTCATCTTAACAAAAGAACGTTTATAAAACAAAAAGTTAGGCTGATAGATGCTTCTCGAACCACTCCACAAGCTTTAACACGCCTTCTCTCGTTACTTTATGATCCGCTTTATCATCTTCTACAAATAAAAGGTTATCTTCCTGGGATTCATAGTATGGCAGGATACTCTGGTAGAATTCATGTGTCAGGTTGAATGGAACGACTTTGTCCCGTTTTCCGTGCCAGAACATCAATGGTCTGCCGCTTAGTTTTTCAGGCTGAAGACTTAAGTCATAATGAGCCAGTTCACTTAACATTTGTTCTATTTCCTCTTCACTGAATGGAAGTTCATATCCTAATGATTCAACTTGGGCTAACTGAGCTTGGGCAAACTTCACATATGTAGGATTCCCCATCAGGGAGACAGCAGAAGAGATCCACTTATATTGAGTCAACGCTCCAAGTGTGACGATACCACCCATTGAGGTCCCTGCAACTCCGACACCATTATCGATAAGCAATCCTTTTTCTTCAAAATGACCTTTAATAATCGATAATTCATGAATCGTGTTTAAAACGATTTTCCAGAATACTTGTCCTAATTGATGCTCTGATTTGCCTGTCGACCGTTCACCATGCTCTAAACAATCGGGAAGAATCACTCTAAATCCTTTTTCCGCAAGATAGTAGGCGTAATGTAAATTATGCTCCTTTGCACTTGTAAACCCGTGGATGAAAAAGCATATCGGGACTTGCTTATTTACATCCTCTTCCTTTACAAGGTGCAGGAACGGAATGGTTTGAATGGTTGATTTATCAACTAAGATCATGTGTGGTCTCTCCCTCCTGAATGCATTTCACTTTACTATGATATCCTAGATTTGGTAGTATGTATAATATTTAAATCGTAAGCGTTTGTAAACATTTCTTAAATGATATGAAGCTGCGGTGGACAACTTTCAACATCTAGCGCTAGAATAGCCTTAATACCAATAAGATTGGGGATTTGTATTCATGAACGCACAAGAAAAACATCTGATTGTTCTGGATTTAGACGGAACACTATTAACGGATGAGAAGAAAATCTCATCAAAAACTCACGATATATTAAAGAAAGCACGCATGAAAGGGCATGAAGTGATGATTGCCACAGGCAGACCTTATCGTGCGAGTGAATTGTATTATCAACAATTAAAGCTAACGACTCCGATAGTAAATTTCAACGGTGCATTCGTGCATCACCCTATGGATGATTCATGGGGATTGTATCACGAGCCGATGGATTTAAAGGTGGCAAAACAGATCATTGATGCATGTGACGATTTTAAATTCCGCAACATTGTTGCCGAAGTGATGGATGATGTGTATCTGCACTACCATGATGAGAAGATCATAGATGTATTCATGATGGGCAATCCTGCGATTTCAACTGGCGACATTCGAAATGTACTTTCTGATCATCCTACTTCCATGCTCATTCACGCTGAAGAAAAAGATGTTCCAGAGATTCGTGCACACCTGGATGATGTTCATGCAGAATTGATCGACCATCGCCGCTGGGCCGCACCGTGGCACATCATCGAAATCGTTAAATCCGGATTGAATAAAGCTGTCGGAATTGAACGGGTTGCTTCATCTTTACATATTCCGCAAGAACGGATCATTGCATTCGGAGATGAAGATAACGATCTTGAAATGCTTGAATATGCCGGCACAGGAGTTGCCATGGGGAATGCCATTGATCCCCTTAAAGATATTGCCAATGAATTGACACTTTCCAATGAAGAAGACGGGATCGGACGCTACCTGCAAAAACGTTTTGATCTCTAAACCAGAACGTTTTTGGAAGCTGTGGGTATATCTTCTTACAGTATTCCATCACACTTGAGCCATACTAAAAAGGAGCGCATCATGCGTTCCAACTTGCAAAAGGGGTGGTAGTGATGGGTAGAAATAAATCTAAACGATTTGTACAACAAGGTAAAATCGCTGTAACAAAACATGATGAACGTATTCCGTACCATCTGACGTATGCTGAAGCAGAGGCTAAAAAGCTTGCTTCACATGGCGAAGGGCCAGGGGGAATGGAATAATGAGTAATCCATTATTCCAACAGGCCCGTAACGCGGTTCATTCTGCCCAACAAGCATGCAGTACGGGAGAAAACGCACAAATGTCCATTGATAAAGCGAAAAACGCGTTGTCATCTGCTTACGCTAACTCAAATGTCGAAGAACAAAAGCAGCTTCATGCTCTTCAAGATGAGTTAAACCGCCTGTCATAAAGAATAAACAAGGGTTGTCCAAATTGGACAACCCTTGTTCTTTTCACGGAATGGAGATGACATATCTGTGAAGAATCTTCCCATCGCCTTTATCCCGCTCATAAAGACTTATAAAGGCCTTCTCAACATTACCTGATAGCTCCGGAAGTATGATGGAAAAATCAGTCCAGTTTGGCGCTTCTTTATTCACTTTGAATAAGGTTTCTTTCAGGAACACTCTATGTCCGTCCTCCACCGAATAATAAAAGCCGCCATCCGATACCCGGGCTAGCCCCGTGATGGTATAGCGTCCTTTCACCTCCCGTACCGTTACTCCTCTAAAGGACGGGTTTTCCTCAGGAACTATGAATGAATCTGAAGCTCGCAAAGGATGATCAAATCCACTCATATCCTCTCCCATCAGCTGTGCTTCAATCGTATAATGCCCTTTTGGGACACGCTTTCCTTCCTGCTTGTAATCCCATGTTTCTTTCCACATCTTCGTTTCACCCTTTTTCAACGTAAGGGTTTGAAACGCTTGGAGGAATGATTTCCCCCGGCTGTACCGATAGACCACTTGCCCCGCTTTGTTTTTGATTGTAAAGTCAAACATCTGACTCGTACGAAAGGTGATCTTTTTATCCCCTTCACTATTATTATAAAGAACGAGCCTGATCTGAGTTCCTTCTTCTCCCGGAAAAGATTTCACAGAAAAAATCAGAGGTACCTTCTCTGCTTTCATCGGAGAAGGTACACTAAAGAGCATGAAAGAACTGATAAGGATATAAACAAATGCCTTCAAGGTGATACCCCTTTCTATTCAAGTTCACCTCTAGTATTTGTCAATTTAAAGAATCTAATCTTTTCTAAAAAATCCGAATATCCCAGTCGTTTGCACGATATTGGTAAATGCGTTGGGATCTACATCTTTAATGGTGTGTTCAAGCTCGTAAAGTTCATAGCGCGAAATGACAATGATCAACATTTCCTTATCTTCACCGGAAAAAGCCCCTTTAGCAGGCAGAGTCGTGATTCCCCTGACAAGCTTCGAATGGATGGCTTCTCTTAATTCATTTGATTTCTTTGTCACAATCATCGCTGTGAGTTTTTCATGGCGTGTATGAATGGAATCGATGACACGGGTTGAAGCATACAACGTTACTAACGTATACAATGCTTTTTCCCACCCATAAAGAAATCCTGCAGAAGTAATGATCCCCGCATTCATCAGGAAGAAATAGGACCCGACAGGCTTATCTTTCATTCGGGAAAGAATCATGGCAATAATGTCCATGCCTCCCGTAGATGCACCCCATTTTAACGTGATTCCGACTCCCAAAGCGGCAATGACCCCGCCAAACACGGCGTTTAGAAGAATATCAGGCGATAATTTAATCACAGGAATCACTTCAAGGAATAAGGACGTCAGAAATACAGAAATGAAGCTATACACTGTAAAGGAGCGACCAACTTTAAGCCACCCCAGAATCGTCACAGGAATATTTAAAATAAATAATAAAATACCTGTTGAAATATTGAATGGCGCAAATTCTTTTAACACACTGGACAATAACTGAGCCAATCCTGTAAAACCACTTGCATAAACATTTGCCGGTATCAGGAAAAAATTCATCGCAATGGCCCCCAGCACTGCCCCTATCAACACGACGAAAAACTTCTTCGCTTCTAACTGAACATGATCTCTCGACATTGACGAACCTCCCACATCTAGTTGTTATTTTCTATGTTCCACAATTCATCTTAACTAAACTCCTCCTGATATTCACCCTTTAAGAAGATAATGATACTTTTTACCTTGAAATCATACTCTATGGATTGTTATTTGAATGAAATATAGCTAGACTAAAGTTATATAGAATAACCAAAGGATGATTAGGATGACAGTAAAATTATTTGCTGATAGTGCGAGCGACCTTCCTGCTGCATATTTCAACCAACACAACATAGAACTGCTGCCACTGAAAGTACATATTGATGGTCAGGACTACGAGGACCTGGTCACCATCGAGCCGAATACCGTATTCAACAAAATCAGGGAAGGCCATATGCCAAAGACGTCTCAAGTATCACCGGACCTTTTTATGAAGAAGTTCACAGAGCTTGCAGAATCGAATCAACCCGGTATCTACATTGCCTTTTCCTCACAATTATCAGGAACCTATCAAACGGCTGTGATGATCCGCGATCAGGTGAAAGAGGAACACCCCGCTCTTGATTTGACCATCATTGATTCAAAGTGCGCTTCACTGGGCTACGGATTGGTTGTAATGAAGGCTGCTGAACTGCTTCAGAACGGTGGGAGTAAAGAGGACATTGTCGAAGCCTCCCGTTTCCACTCAGAGCATATGGAACACCTATTCACCGTAGAAGACCTTGAATACCTGGCAAAAGGCGGAAGAGTATCAAAAGCATCAGCTTTTCTTGGCGGATTGCTAAACATCAAGCCTCTCCTTCATGTGGAAGATGGAAAGCTTGTCCCGATTGAAAAGTTGCGTGGGAAAAAGAAACTTCTCAAACGAATTCTCGACTTGATGGAAGAACGGGGTGAAGACCTCTCCAATCAAGTAATCGCCATCAGCCACGGTGACGACGAAGAACTTGCCCTTGAAATGAAGAAGCTCATTCAAGAAAAATTCACACCGAAAGATGTATATATCAGTATTATTGGATGTGCCATAGGTTCTCATACAGGCACAGGCACTTTAGCCATATTTTTCTTAAACGAACACTCATAAACTCCCCTCTTCTTCCTCATACTAAGAGGGAGATTATACTCGAAGGGAGAATCACTATGCCACATACATCTGATAATGAAAAAAAGGCAAGAGACAATAATGCTCTGCGCCAGGAAAAGAATAAGATCAAAGAAGTGAACCGTAAAGCCGGGAAGAATCAGTATTCTAAGAAGACGGATCATTTATAAGGGATTGTCGTGAACAGTCTCCGGCTCTTGGATACAAGAAAGTGCCAGTTCTTTATAGAGCTGGTGCTTTTTATTTTATAAAAAAATCCCCCTATTCCATTCATAGAAGTTGTATGCACCATCAAAGCTTGTCTATAATGAAAAGAGATAATACTATGGAGGGGTTACATATGGCAAAAGAGAGTTCATTTGATATTGTGTCGAAAGTGGATATGTCTGAAGTGAGTAATGCGATTCAAATTGCGTTGAAGGAAGTTCAAACACGCTATGACTTTAAAGGAAGTAAGAGTGACATTAAATTAGATGGAGAGGAAATCGTTCTTGTTTCTGATGATGAATTTAAAATGAATCAGTTAAAGGATGTTCTTCTAAGCAAACTCATCAAACGTAATGTTCCTGTTAAGAACCTTGACTACAGCAAGCTTGAAGGGGCATCGGGCGGAACCGTTCGTCAGCGTGCGAAACTCGTTCAAGGAATCGATAAAGAAAATGCGAAGAAAATCAATACCATCATCAAAAACTCCGGCGTAAAAGTGAAGAGTCAGGTGCAGGATGATCAAGTACGGGTCACTGGAAAAAGCAAGGATGATCTTCAAAAAATCATCGCTGCGATCCGTGAGGCAGATCTTTCTATCGATGTGCAGTACGTAAACTTCCGTTAATCCGGTTTTTCAAAGAAGTCTAATGGGTACAATATATCCATTAGACTTCTTTCATTTAGGAGGAAAAACATGAAGAAAAAAGTCATCATAATCGGGGCGGTCGGTGGCGGTGCCACCACTGCATCACAAATTAGAAAACTGGATAGTGAAATAGAGATCATTCTCCTTGAAAAGACTTCCTATCTTTCATACGGGGCATGCGGAATGCCTTATTACTTAGGTGAAGTCATTAAAGACCGTGAAAGCTTGTTTGCAGCCACACCTGAAAAATTACATACGAAAAAGAACATCGATGTCCGCATGCATCATGAAGCGTTGAAAATTGATCGTGATAAAAAATCATTACTTGTGAGGGATCATGACAAGAACCAGGATTACGAAGAAGCATATGATTACCTCGTGCTCGCAACAGGGGCTTCCCCCTTTATCCCTGACATTCCTGGACTTGAAAAAATTCCGGCTTTCCATCTCAGAACCGTTGAAGACATGGACAGGATCAAGCAATTCGTTGAAACCTCAAAGCCAAAAGTCTGTACCATTATCGGCGGTGGCTACATAGGAGTTGAAATGTCAGAGAACTTCACTCATTTAGGGATGAAAGTCAATCTGGTTGAAAGATCGGAACATGTGATCAGTGTAATCGACGAAGAGACCGCCATCAAATTGCAAGAACATATAACAGAGCAAGGTGTGAATCTCTACACGAAGGATGGGCTGAATGAGGTACTTCCGGAGTGTACCCTGAAACTGGATAGCGGAGAAACGTTTCAGTCTGATTTCATTCTCCTTTCAGTAGGCGTAAAGCCTAATAACCTTCTTGCTAAGGAAGCCGGGTTATCAACAGGAGAGTCAGGTGGTGTCGTCAGTAATGAGTTTATGCAAACAGACGACCCCTCCATTTATGCAGTCGGAGATGTGGTAGAGTCCTTGGATCTTATTGACGGGACCCGAAAGCAGGTTCCTCTCGCATGGCCTGCCCACCGACAAGCTTATATTATCGCAAGACACCTATCAGGAAACCCGGTTCCTTTCAAAGGGATGCTGGGAACTGCTATTGCCAAGGTTTTTAACCTTTCCATTGGATCTACAGGATTAGGTGAGAAGGAATTAAAAGAAAAAGGCTATTCGTATAGAACCTCGGTGCATGAAGGAAAGTCTCATGCCGGCTACTATCCCGGTGCGCGTGATGTGTATGTGAGAGTCCATTTTTGTCCTGACACCGGAAAGATCTTTGGAGGAAATGTAGTGGGCGGCGCAGGGGTAGACAAGCAAATCGACGTTCTAGCCACAGCCATTTACGGAGGCCTGACCATTACCGACCTCCAGGAAATCGAAACCTGCTATGCCCCTCCCTTCTCTTCTCCTAAAGGGTTGTTGAATATGATCGGCTATAAGGGTGCCGGGTTGATGGAAAAGGAATAATAGCATGGGGCTTCTCTTTGGAGGAGCCTGTTTTTTGTATGCGGATGGACTTTAAGATAATGGATAAATCTGTTAAACGGCTGGATTTTTTTCGATTTCGGCCGGATTCTGCTCAAAAACGGCTGGATTTTTCAGAAAAACGGCCGGATTACACTAAAAATCGGCTGAATTTCCTTCAATCACGACGCTATCACACATCAATTCGACCGTGAAATTTGATAAATCTCCCAAACCAATCACGTTAATAATTATTTTTTTCGGGTAAACACTATCCTAAGATAACCCAAATCATCAAAGGAGTGTTTTCATTGTCATCACAACAACAAAACCAGAAACAAACGTTTCCCCCCCAGCACCAGGATCATCAGCCTGGCACAGTGGATGAAATGAATCCCCAGCCGATTCATACGGATCACAATTATAAAGGCAGTCGAAAGCTGGACGGTAAGGTCGCCCTGATCACTGGAGGAGACAGCGGGATTGGACGATCGGTGGCCTGGTATTATGCCAGGGAAGGTGCCCATGTCGCGATTTCTTATTTAGATGAACATGAAGATGCGAATAAAACGAAGGAATTAGTGGAAGCGGAAGGTGGAAGATGTATCCTGCTGTCAGGTGATATCAGAAGCTCGACGTTTTGTAAAGACATCGTGAACAAAACGATTTCTGAATTCGGTAAGCTTGATATCCTGGTGAATAACGCGGCGGAACAGCATCCTCAGGCAGGGCTTGCCGATATAAGTGACGAGCAGTTGGAGCGCACCTTTAAGACGAATGTATTCTCTATGTTCTACTTAACAAGAGCAGCATTGCCTCATCTTAATAAGGGAGCTTCCATTATCAACACGGCTTCTATCACAGCTTATAAAGGGAATAAGGATCTGATTGATTACTCTTCTACTAAAGGTGCCATTGTCAGTTTCACGCGGTCCCTTGCAGAAAACATTGCACCGGATGGAATCAGGGTAAATGGCGTGGCACCCGGCCCGATTTGGACTCCGCTGATTCCGTCCACCTTCAGCTCTCAAAAGGTATCTCAGTTTGGAGCGAATACTCCACTTGGACGGGCTGGTCAGCCGTATGAATTAGGACCTGCATACGTATACCTGGCAAGCGAAGATTCAAGCTACGTATCAGGACAGATGATTCATATTAATGGCGGAACGGTTATTAACGGCTAAAATGAAAGCGACTGAAACATATGGTTCTCCCCTAAGTGGAGATTCCAACGTTTCAGTCGCTTTTTATTATGATTTCCCTTTTCGCTCGCTGCAAGAGCATCTTGTAATAAGCTGATGGGGCACTATGATTCTCTTGATCGGCTCTTTCGGATTCTCAATCTTTTGGATCAGGCTTTTGGCTGCCTCATTTCCCAGGTTGAATATGTTGATATCCACAGACGTGAGCGGAGGGCGGGACATTTCAGCCAGCAATACATTGTTGAAGCTGACAATGGAGATGTCTTCAGGAACACGGATGCCCATTTCATCCAGTGTGTTCAGTACCCCTAATGCCATTAAGTCATCGGCCACTACCAAAGCCGTTGGAGGAGCGTCTAATTGCATCAGTTCATTAATGGCTTCACGGCCTCCTTCACGAAGAAATTCTTCATGAATGATGTACTCGTCTTTCATGTCTATCCCGGCATTACGCAAAGCCTTCTCATAACCTAATAGACGTTCAACGGTAACAACGAGGTTGAGGTCTCCACCGATAAAGCCGATGCATTCATGACCAAGCTCCAGGAGAAAATCGGTTACTTCCTTTGTTGCCCGGTAGTTGTCGTTATCCACATGAGTGATCTCTTCACAATATTTATAAGGCTTCCCGACGACGACAAATGGAAAACCACGATCTTTTAAGTAGTTCATCACCTTATCTTCCACTTTTGAATAAAGAAGGATGATTCCGTCCACTCTTCCCCCTTGCACCATTTGGACGACGCCTTCATAAATTTCTTCTTCGGATTGACCTGTGGACATCTGAAGTGCATATTGTTTTTCCTGCGCCCCTTCACTTAGTCCTCTTAAAACGGTCGGAAAGAAAGGGTTCTGTGAAAAAGTACTAGCTGAACCTGGTAATACAAGCCCTAATACTTGAGTGGATTGATTTGCCAAGCTCCTTGCTATGAAGTTAGGATGATACCCTAATTGCTCCATCGCTTCTCTAACTTTTTGCTTTGTTTTCTCGCTGATTCTTGGATTATTTGCAATAACACGTGAAACCGTTGATGGAGCTACGTTTGCAAGCTTTGCAACATCCTTGATGGTGACCGCCATTCATTCCACCCCCCTCTTTAAAAATCGTACCCTCTTAGGTGTAGAGGGCTGCTTTATTCTAGTTTATACAATCATTAAAACGCTTCCATTTCAAATCAGGAATGGCAGGGCTCATAGACTGAGCCCCGCATCAAATCATGACTGCTTTTTCTTCCTTCCACGCTTCCATACAAGATAAATAAAGAGTAAGAAGATGACATACACAGTACCGAGTGCCAGTAGGTAAGGATAATTCAGTCCACTCTTCTGTTTAAGGGAATAAACCTCTGATTCTTCACGATCGACTACGATCGTATAGTTTCCATCCTTATCAATACGAACCAGGTCTGCGGTTAATAACCCTTTCAACTCACTATTTTCTGCTAATTCTTCTTCACTCAATTGAACCATTTGAGATTTACTTGTGTTGTTTATGGCGACCACCAGGGTTTGATCCCCGTACGTACGCTTGAATATTCCCATACCGTCTTTTTCATAGATGGGTTCTATCGTCCCTCTTGTGAGGGCGGGGTAATCTTGACGAAGCTTTCCTAATTGCGTGATGTAATCAATCAATTCTTCATCTGCCCTAAAGTTCATAAAACGTCGATTATCCGGGTCATTTCCACCATCTACGGCTATTTCTGAACCATAGTAAACGATCGGTATCCCTGGAGTCGTATACATATACGTTAGAGCAAGCTTCCACCTGGTGCCCGGGAAAAGATTCTCTTGAACGATCAGTCTCGTAAAACGTTCCATATCATGGTTATCGATAAAAGTCCCCATTAAATAGGGATCGTCATAGTACGTTTCGTTGTATTTCCAGAAGTTAAATAAGCGATCCATCGATGTATCCGGTTTCTGGAATACAGAACGCATTTCTTCTGCTTGAGGAAAGTTAACGAACCCATCAATTCCTACATCATTATACTTCGCTATCTTCTGTGGATCGCGATCGAACACTTCACCAAGAAGATAGAAATCTTCTTTGACTGACTTAACCTCTTCACTGAATTCAGTCCAGAATTCTTGTGGTACGTGACGAACCGTATCCAGTCGGTATCCGTCAACATCTGTTTCTTCGATCCACCATTTCGCTGCGTCAAATAAGTAGTTTTTCACTTCGGGATTTTCTGTATTTAAATCGGGAAGATCATATAACCACGCATTTTGCAGACTTTCTTCATTATCGAAGTTCATCGGCTGATTTTCGTGAAACCAGTCCGATTTCTGAGGATCATCCACCCAAGGGTGCTCGGGTCCCACATGGTTTACAACGAAGTCCAGCATCACTTTCATATCACGTTTGTGGGCCTCATCTACAAGCTTTTTAAACGTATCGATGGATCCGAAACGTTCTTCTGTCTTATAGAAATCCGTAATCCAGTACCCGTGATACCCAAGGGGCTGATTATCAAAGATCGGGGTTAGCCAGATGGTGGTAAATCCCATATCCTTAATATAATCCAGCTTATCAATCACACCTTGAAAGTCCCCGCCCTGATAGGCTTTAGGGTCTTTCGTATCCACATTCTTATCATTGCTCGTATCCCCGTTATTAAAGCGATCGATCATTAAAAAATAAATGGTCTCATCCTGCCATTTTCGTTCTTCTTTTTCAACTGCACCTACCGGAAGGGCGTAAAAAAGAAGAAACGGGACTAAAATGAGAGATAATACTCTTCTTTTCATCTCCGCTCCTCCTCAAACTGTTAGTAACGCCTATAAGATTATCCTTTTGTACCCCCTGCCGTCAATCCTGAAACGAAGTATTTCTGAAAGAACAGGAATAATAGAGCAATCGGTACGGCAATCAGGACAGAACCTGCAGCGAATGTTGTAAATTCTGCTCCGAATTGTTTTGCCACCATATCATAAAGGGCAACCGGTAATGTGTACATTTTTTCTGAACGTAATAGGATACTTGCAATGATAAAGTCCGCGAATGGTGCAATGAATGAAAACAGTGCAACTACCGCAATGATAGGTTTCGCAAGAGGCATGACGATCTGGAAGAAGATGCGTAAATGGCCCGCTCCGTCCATCTTGGCTGATTCATCCAGTTCTTTCGGAATCGTATCCAGATACCCTTTCATCAACCATGTGTTCATTGGAATTTGCCCGCCCACATATACAAGAATCAATCCGATATGAGTATCCAAAAGTTTTGTTAATAGCGCTAATACGAAAATGGCAATCAGCGCGGCAAAGTTCGGAATCATTTGCAGGATCAGGAATGTCATCAATCCATTCTTACGTCCAGCGAATCTGTATCGGGAGAAAGAATACGCGGTCAGACTCACTAGTAAGACGGTTAGGGCCATCGTAGATAAACTGACCTTCAATGAATTCCAGTACCAAAGCATATAATTGCTTTTCTCAAGATCAAAAAGTTCCTTATAATGTGCCAGTGTCGCGTTTTTAGGAATGATGGATGAACCGGACAAACTTTGTCCCGGGTTGAATGATGATCCTATGATCCATGCAACCGGGTAAAGAATGATGGCAAACATGATCCCGATGAATGCGTATGAAAGTGTCAAACGTATGAGTTTCTGTCTCTTCATATTCATATTACATCATATCCTCTTCTTGGAATGACTTCGTTCTCTTGAACTGCCAGATCGCTACTGTGATGACGATGATGGATAACAATAATGTGATGGCAGCTGCTTTAGAATACTGTGCGGATGTCATAGTCAGACTGTAGATCCATGAAATCAAAATGTCAGTACCACCTGCATTTTGTCCTGTCAGGGCAGGTCCTCCGCCATTGAATAAGTAAATAACGTTAAAGTTATTAAAGTTAAATGTGTATTGCGTAATGATGATTGGCGCCGTTGCAAAAAGAACGAGGGGCAACGTAATGTTCTTGAATTTCTGGAAAGCTGATGCTCCATCAACCGTCGCTGCTTCATAAAGCTCATCAGGAATCGACTGTAGAACCCCCGTTGTCATGGCGAAGATGAACGGGAAACCTAACCAGGCTTGGATACCGATCAGGGCGATTCGTGTATACATCGGTTCCGTCATCCATGGTAATCCTTCAATGCCGAAGAATCCTAAGATATCCCGGTTAATCGTTCCGAAGGATTCATTGAACATACCGGCAAAAACAAGTATGGAAACGAAAGCCGGAATGGCCCAAGGTAAGATGAATACGGTACGAATGATGGCTTTTCCTTTTAAATCCTTTTGATTGACCAGGATTGCCAGGAATACACCCAGTGCAACTTGAAGCGTCGTGGCACCGAATGTCCAAACAAGTGTCCAGGCTAACACGGTAATGAATGTTTCTCTCCAAATATCAATCTTGAAAATATCAACAAAGTTTTGTATCCCTACCCAATCGACTAATTTAGCAGGAGGTGAGTGATACAAATCATAGTTTGTAAACGCCAGTAAGATAACAAAGATGATCGGGAAGATGACGACGAATACGAGTAGTAAAAATCCCGGAGACATGATCAAGTACGGAAATCCATTGTCTACTAGATTTTTGTACTGCTCTCGAATCGTACTCAGTTTCTCTCCTCTGTCTCTCTTTTCTCCGTTTTTATAAGCATCCCGGAGATTAAACAAATAGAATCCGATTCCGAAGATAGATACGATGATTGCCAGAATTCCATATACCATCAAGAAAATGGAATGATCTCCGTATGAAATGTCTGTCCCAAGCGTTGTAATCCCCCATAATCCGTAGCCGATCAAATCTCTAAAGACAAGAATAAAAGCGGCAGTCATGATCAGAAAGAATCCGCCTTTTAGAAACTGTCTATGATAGATCTGACCTAATCCAGGGATTAGGGAAAGGGCCAGTGCTGTTTTTCTTGTGTTTTTTTGAGAGGATTTTTGTTCCATCCTATATTCCCCTTTCTACGTATACCATTTTGATAAGCTTCATGAGCTTTTTAAGAAAAGAAGTGGTTATTTCCTTAAAAAGCCCTTGAATGGTCTTTAAAAGGATAGCAGTACCTCTCAGAGTGAGAAGGTACCGCTATGTTTATGCATTAGTTAGAGTGATTCGCTTCAATGTTTTGTTCAATTTGCTTTACAGCTGCATCAAGTGCCGCTTTTGGTTCTTGTTTACCTGTTACAACCGTTTGTAGAGAATCTGCCATTGGATCCCAAACTTCTCCCATTTCAGGAATGTTCGGCATTGGCACCGCATATTGTGATTGTTCAGCAACCGCTTTTGCACCTGGGTTCTCAGCAATCGCAGGATCGTCGATCAAACCTTGGTTTGTTGGAACTTCCTGTGTTTGTTCGAAACGTAATTTCGCATATTCATCTTGAGTGATGAATTCGATGAATTTTTGTGCCCACTCTTTATTTTCAGAGTATCCTGATACATGCCAGCCTTTAACACCCATGAATGTTTTCATAGGCTCACCGTTTGGAAGCTTTGGCATAGCAGAGATACCGATATCAATTCCAGCATCTTTGTAACCTTGGAAGGACCATGGACCGTTCATTACAGAAGCCACTTTTCCTTCATTGAATAGCCCGTCCATTGCAGATCCACCATTTTCACCTACGATACCTTTAGGGAACAATCCTTCTGAGTACCATTTTTGAATATATTCCGTACCTTCTACAGCACCTTCATTGTTTAACCCAAGATCTTTCGCATCCAATGCTCCATCTTTTTCAGCAAATACGTACCCGCCGAATCCACCGATTGGTGCATGAGCGAAATAGAAGTTATCCCAAAGAGCTAAGAAACCGTAGTTTCCATCTTTTGTGAAGTCTTTAGAGAATGTGTACACTTCATCCATTGTTTTTGGAGCTTCTTCCATTAACGCTTTGTTATATACGAATACCGGCGTTTCAGAGGACTTTGGAAGACCATATAGTTTTCCATCATAGCTCTCTGCCGTCATGGAAGATTCAGTGAAACGCTCTTCAACGTCTCCTTCAACTTCTAAAGCAGCGATATGACCTGCAAGTGCAAGCTCACCGATTTGGTCATGTGGTAATGTTAATACGTCCGGACCAGTTCCCGCAGGACCGTCTAAACGTAATTGTTCTTTCATTTTAGTAGCCATTTCGACTTCTTTCACTTCTACTTTGATGCCAGTTTCTTCTTCGAACTTAGCACCTACTTCATCCAGCCATCCGGATTTCTTTTCATCTTCCCAGACAACCAGTTTTTCAGGTTTGTTTGCATCGTCAGCTTTTTTCTCTCCGCTTTCATTTCCCGATCCTTCTTCACGATTAGGACCACAAGCAGTCAACGCCCCTAGTACAAGCATGATTACCATCAATAATGATAACGCTTTCTTCATCTCGACCCCTCCTAAGTATGGTAAAAAATATTGACCTTTCCTTTAGACTGAACAAACGTTTGCACATACTATGACTTAATCCCGAAAGATATCGCTTACAACCTTTGTGAAAACGATTGCACAACCTACTTCTTATTATACAAACTAAATCGGCTTTGACAATACTTTTTTGAAAATTATTTACGTTTATAAGACTGAAAAGAAAACGCATTACTTGTTTAAATACGTTTCATTGACAACATTGTTGGTTTAGAATACTCTTTAAATGGAATGAAAAAGAGGAGGATATACGATGCTACTGGAAGCCATTTATCATAGACCAAAAGATAATTATGCATACGCTTGCACGAAAAACGAATTACACATACGGATTCGCACGAAGAAGAATGATGTAGAGAACGTCACACTCCTGCATGGAGATCCTTATCAGTGGGAAGACGGAAAATGGATATATGATCGTAAGGAGATGGTTTTAACCGGAACTGATCAGCTGTTTGATTATTGGTTCGCTCCCATCTCCCCTCCTTTCAGACGCCTTCGTTATGGTTTCCTTCTTCATGACGAAACGGAAGAAGTCTTTTATGGAGAAAAAGGATTTAACGGGGCTCCTTCTACTGATATCGGGGATTACTTCTGTTTCCCGTTCTTGAATACTATCGATGTATTTCAAGCCCCTTCATGGGTGAAGGATACAGTATGGTATCAAATCTTCCCGGAGCGATTCGCAAATGGAAATACGGAGAATGACCCTGAAGGAACACTGGCTTGGAATAGCACAGACCCCACTCCCACCAATTTCTTCGGAGGGGATTTAGAAGGTGTGATCCAGAACATTCCTTATCTAAAAGAGCTTGGAATCTCCGGGATTTACTTCACCCCCATCTTTAAAGCGCATTCCAATCATAAATACGACACGATTGATTATTTCGAAATCGATCCACAGTTCGGTACGAAAGAAACGTTGAAGGAATTAATAAAGGTCTGTCATGAGAATGAAATGAAAGTGATGCTCGATGCCGTCTTTAATCATAGCGGCTTCTATTTTGACCAGTTCCAGGATGTACTTGAAAACGGTGAAGATTCTCCTTATAAAGAATGGTTTCATGTAAACGAATTTCCTTTGGATATCGAGAGTAAGCCGCCTAATTATGATACTTTTGCATTCGAACCTTCCATGCCCAAGTTAAATACTGAAAATGAAGATGTCCGCAATTATCTATTAGAGGTTGGCAGATACTGGATAAAGGAATTTGATATCGATGGATGGCGTCTGGACGTTGCAAATGAAGTCGATCACCACTTCTGGCGCGAATTCCGCAGAGAAGTGAAGGGTATAAAACCGGATCTATATATTTTAGGGGAAATATGGCACGATTCAATGCCCTGGTTACGGGGAGATCAATTCGACGCTGTCATGAACTATCCTTTCACGACAAATCTATTGAATCTATTTGCTCACCAAACGATTTCCGCTTCTCAATTTGCAGAGAATATGACTTCGGTCGTGCATATGTACCCTAAGAACGTAAACGAAGTGAATTTCAACCTTGTCGGAAGTCACGATACACCACGTGTATTGACGGAATGCGGAGAAGATATCCGACGTGCTAAACAAATTTACACGTTCATGCTCACTTTCACAGGCACACCTTGTATTTATTATGGTGATGAAATCGGCCTGACCGGTGAACAGGATCCAGGGTGCCGTAAGTGCTTCCCATGGGAAAAAGAACATCATAATGAAGAGCTCTTCAGGCATATACAGAAACATATCTCCCTTCGCATGCAGTATCCACTGTTAAGCAACGAAGGAAATCTGACGTTTTTACCCGGGAACCTTCATGAGCATTGCCTTGCCTTCACAAAATCAAACGGAGAGGAAACCATCTTCGTTCTATTAAACTCCAGTGAAGAATCGACCACCTACTCTCTTCCTTTTGAATTAAAAGGAAAGAAAATCACGAATCTGTGGAGCGGTGAAGATTTTGCCGCTGAAGCAGAGTCCATCGAAGTGGCACTTGAAGGGTATGGATTTGCTATCCTGAAATTTTAATGAATTTTAGTTCATGATCAGCGGGACTACACCTTAACGGTTAGTCCCCTTATCTATTTAAATCGCATAAATTGACCAGGTGCCTATCCCTGGCCAGCTAAAGGAGAAAATCTATGAGCAAGACTCAAAAAAACATGACCCTCTTTGCCTTGACTTGGCCGATTTTCATTGAAATCTTTCTCCATATGCTGATGGGAAATGCCGATACGTTAATGCTCAGTCAGTACTCAGATGACTCTGTTGCAGCCGTAGGGGTTTCCAATCAAATCCTTTCTCTCATTATTGTCATGTTTGGATTTGTCGCAACAGGTACTGCCATTCTTGTTGCTCAGCATCTGGGAGCCCGGGAGGATCGATTGGCAGGAGAAGTATCCATCGTATCCATTGCCGTTAACTTAGGATTCGGTCTCTTCCTGAGTATCGCCCTTGTGTTTTTCAGTGAGCCGATCCTGCTTTCAATGGACCTCCCCCGTTCCCTGATGAATGAAGCCTCTTCTTATTTAAAAATCGTTGGAGGGTTCGCCTTCATCCAGGCATTGATCATGACAGCCGGTTCCATCATGAGGAGCTACGGCTACACGAAAGACGCCATGTATATTACGATCGGAATGAATATCATCAATGTGATCGGGAACTATTTATTTATCTTTGGTCCATTTGGCGTTCCTGTTTTAGGAGTAGAAGGGGTCGCGATTTCCACGATTGCTTCGAGACTGATCGGATTTATCGTGAGCATCATCGTGATTACCAAACGGATTCCTAACGCCCTTCCAATCAAGAGGCTTTTTCGTTTACCCATTTCCCATGTGAAGAATTTACTTCGCATCGGAATTCCTTCTGCAGGAGAACATCTCTCTTATAACGGTTCACAAATGGTCATTACGTATTTCATTGCAAGTATCGGGACGAACGCATTGACCACCAAAGTGTATGCACAAAACCTGATGATGTTTATCTTTTTATTCAGCGTAGCGATCAGTCAGGGAACTCAAATTATCATTGGTCATATGATCGGGGCGAAACAATTTGACAGTGCCTATGAACGGTGTTTGAAAAGTTTAAAGATTGCTATCTTCATCTCTCTCATTATGGCCGGAATTTTTTCTATCGCAGCGGAGCCGCTGCTGCGAATATTTACTAACAACGAAGAAATCATTTCTCTTGGTAAAACATTAATCTACCTGACCATCATTCTCGAACCAGGCAGAAGCTTCAATTTAGTTGTCATTAACGCACTAAGAGCAACAGGTGACGTACGCTTCCCAGTCTACATGGGAATCTTATCCATGTGGGGAGTGAGCGTTACACTCTCCTATATACTCGGAATCTGGTTCGGGCTCGGCCTTATCGGAATCTGGATCTCCTTCATTGCCGATGAATGGCTCCGAGGCCTCATCATGCTCAAACGCTGGCGATCCAAAATATGGATCCACAAACGATTTGTCAAAAGTGATTAAAGCGCAATGTAGAGGGACGGACCTTCCTTTAGTATTACCACCGCTCCCCTCCCTCCTTTTTATAAAGAGTCAGCTCTCCAATCGAGCTGACTCTTTTTTACTCCAAATGAAAACGCATTCATTAATTCATGTTAAGTTTTTTTACATAAAAACGCTTACATTACAAATTAACACTTGAACTTTTGTTATTTTCTGAATATGATAAATAATATAACTTATTCATGTCACAAAACCTAACATCAAAGAATCAATTTATCCAAGAATGAAAGAACAAAAAACATAAGGAGGAAAAAACAATGAAAAAAGTAGAAGCGATTATTCGTGCAGAAGCATTCTTGTCCCTGCGAGAAGCGTTATGCCTTCGTGGATTCAGCGGGCTGACCGTATCAGAAGCAGCTGGCTGTGGGAAACAGAAAGGAAAGCAAGGGATTTTCAGAGGGAATAAATTCGAACTGCAGTTAGTCCCCCGTGTGAAGGTGGAAATGATCGTCGACGATGGTCAGGTTGAAGACATCATTGATCTCATTGTTGAACATTGCAGTACTGATACCGTAGGAGACGGGAAGATTTTCATCTATCCGGTTGAGGATGTCATTCGCATCCGTACAGGGGAACGAGGAAAAAAAGCCGTTTTATAGATCACTTCATTCTTGACTCAATCACTAAGCCGCTTTACCAAACCAAATTCGGAGGGATACCATTGATTAAAAAAATTTCTGCTCTGTTGCTTCTATCACTGTTTGTGAGCACTACTGCTCTCGCTGCGGCCCCTACCGCAGAATCTGTTCAAGCATCCGTTGACTCCCTATGGGTCATGATTGCTGCAGTTCTTGTGTTCTTCATGCACGCTGGATTCGCCATGGTCGAGACTGGATTTACCCGGGCCAAGAACTCTCTTAATATCCTGATGAAAAACTTCTTAACTGTAGCCATTGCTTCTGTACTGTTTTTCATTGTTGGATTTGGGTTTATGTTTGGAGGAACATCCGGAGGCATCATTGGTACTGACAGTTTTTTCCTTTCGGGACGTGAAGATATCGGCTTCTTCTTATTCCAATCCGTATTTGCCGCAACATGTGCAACGATCATTTCAGGTGCTGTAGCTGAACGCATGAAGCTTAAAAGTTATATTCTATTAACCATTGCCATGACCGGAATCATTTATCCGATTGTCGGACATTGGATTTGGGGCGGCGGATGGCTATCAGAACTTGGATTCGTCGATTTCGCCGGATCTACTGTCGTTCATTTAACAGGTGCTGTCGGAGCGTTCATTACCGTGCTTTTCCTTGGAGCACGTATCGGCAAATACAATAAAGGGAAAGTGAATGTTATCCCTGGTCATAATATCCCGATCGGTGCCCTTGGGGTATTCATCCTCTGGTTCGGCTGGTTTGGATTTAATGGAGGCAGCAGCTTGGCCGCTGATCCGACGCTTGTACCTCATGTCATTACAACCACTTTATTCTCAGCATCAGCCGCCATTCTTTCATCCGCTTTCTATACGTTAGTAAGATTTAAACGAATCGACCCTTCCCTGACGTTAAATGGAGCCCTGGGAGGACTTGTCGGTATCACCGCCGGCTGTGCCAATGTATCACTCGTCGGCTCTCTCATTATCGGGCTTATTGCAGGAGTGATCCTTGTTGAAGCGGTAACCGTAATCGATTCCAGACTTAAGGTCGATGATCCTGTAGGGGCCATTGCCGTACATGGAATTTGCGGGATATGGGGTACAGTAGCCGTTGGCTTGTTCGATGTTTCAAACGGTTTGTTATATGGCGGGGGCATTTCTTTAGTAGCCACCCAAGCCCTCGGTGTGTTGGCCGTTATTGCCTGGACCTCCGTCACTGTCGGAGGGTTTCTGTTCATCGTAACGAGAGTATCCAGTATTCGCGTTTCACGTGAAGAAGAACTTTCAGGACTGGACTTTACAGAGCACGGGTCGAATGCCTATGAATTAAAGGACACTGTATTGGAATCAAACGTTTCTTCCTCTTCTCCTTTTGGATCTGATTTAGTTGACCGACTAAATTCGATCGGAACAGGTAAAGTGAGTGAAACCATCAATCAACGAAACACAATATAGTCTGAATCGGAGCTGCCCGGAGCGGCTCTTTTTTTTGTTCTCCAACAAAAATAAGCTCGTATGGAAAACTTCTAACTAAAGCTTCCATACGGGCTTATTTACGAAATCGTTGAAATGATTTTTTCTTTTAAATCTTTTGAAACGAAATGTTTCTTGGAAAAAACATTATAGTGATTATTTCTTACCTCACCCAGGATGGCTCGATATAATAATGCCGCACCCTTCACCGGGGTCCTTGAATACATAGGATAAAGATTCATTGTACGGAAAGCTTTCTCATAATAGTCTTCTGCAATCTGAGCCATCTCTTCCCATATGGACTGGAATGCAGCATTATTTCGATGATCCATGAATTCTGCTACGGTATATTCATATTTAACTAATAAATCCTGAGGGATATATAATCTCCCTCTTTCCAGATCTTCCCCGATATCCCTTAATATATTGGTAAGCTGCATGGCATAACCTAAGTAGATTCCATCTTCCCTCAATTGGTGTTCTTTCCCCGGAGCAAGAATAGGAAGAAGCATTAACCCTACCGTGCTTGCAACGTGATAAGAATAGTCCAGTACATCATCCATCGTCACGTAAATTCTCCCGTTCAAATCCATTCGTTGCCCTTTAATCATATCCCGGAAAGCTCCGATGTCCATATTGAAATGTTGAAACACATCGTTCAAGGCTACCCACATAAGTTCTCCTTCATTATAATAGCCTGTTAAAAACGATTCGAATTCCATTTCAAATTCCAGTAATTCCTCAGAAGGTTTCATACCCTCGTCTACGATATCATCCACTCTGCGACAGAATGCGTATACTGCCCATACAGCTTTCTTTTGGTCTTTCGGTAACAGGGAGAATGCTCTGTAAAACGTCTTTGAGTGAAGTTTAATGATATTCTCACAATGATCGTATGCCTCCAAGATCTTGTTCATGTAAGGTCACATCCTTCCTTTCCGACTCGGTTTTATCATGTTCTTTAAAGGTTTCAGCTACGAGTTTTGCCCCCTGCATGACGATCGGCACTCCCCCACCAGGATGGATGGATGCTCCCACAGCAAAGATATTCTTTTCCTTAAACGGTTGCACCTGTGGTCTGAACGGGCCTGATTGACCTAAACTGGGTGCAATACCGAAGCTTCCCCCTGAATATAACCCCTCTTGTTTTGCCTCTTCCGGTGTTCTTACTTTCATCCACGTGATTCGTTCTCTTAAGTGATTGAATCCCTTCTTTTCCATTTTATCCAATACGT
Source organism: Rossellomorea aquimaris (assembly GCF_003315075.1). Lineage (GTDB taxonomy): Bacteria > Bacillota > Bacilli > Bacillales > Bacillaceae_B > Rossellomorea > Rossellomorea aquimaris_C. The sequence continues at coordinate 50,118 of NZ_QNRJ01000008.1, read as the reverse complement.
AGTGGGAAAGAGATTCTGAAGCCTCCTTCCAGTCCAAATTCTCGGAAACCGGAACAGGGATAAGGACGTATAGGACACTGTTCCCTTCAGGCGCCAGGGATGAATCGACCTTAGACGGATTAAATACGTAAAATGAAGGTTCTTTAGGAATTCTCTTATTCTTGAAAATATCCTCCATATTCTCAGAGAAATGTTCATTTAAATAAAATTGGTGCATTTCCTTTTCTTCAAACTTCCCATCAACGCCCATATACAATAGGACGCAACCAGATGAAGGCTTGTAAGGTTTAGGGGCCTTCTTCTTTACTAGCTTGGAAGCCGTAGGAAAATCTCCATTGATGATCACTGCATCTATTTCTTCTCTATGGTTTCCGAGGACGATGTGAGTCGCTTTATCTCCTTTAGTCTCTATTTCTGTGACAGGTAAGGAGGTCTTGATAGTGACACCTTTCCTATCACATGCCTGCTGCACATGCTCCAAAAGACTGGCATAACCGCCTTTTATATAATAGATACCATGTTGATGTTCGCTAAAGGATACTAAACTGTAAATGGCAGGTGTCGTATAGGGATTTCCACCGATGTATAGGGTCTGAAGCCCGTAGGCGGTTTGTAGTTTTTCATGGTTGAAATAATGCTTTAAATTCCCCATCACATTTCGATACGCTTTTAATTTCAGCAGAGAGCCGACGGTTTCCTTGCTCAGATAGTCTTTCGTTTTTAAAAATGAGGATTCGAGAAACTGCGGCTTCCCGATGGTAAATCGTTCATCCATATCATTCATAAATTGCAGAAATCCGTCTTCATCTCCAGGAAACTGCTGTTTTATTTCTTCGTATTGCTTATCCACATCCGCATATTTTGTATATGTTTGACCATCTGCAAAATGGACGTTATACAAGGGATCACATCGAACGAATTCAATTTCGTCTGTGTTTATACCTGCTTCTGAAAGAATGGAAAGCAGCATTTCAGGCAGGAGCACAATGGTCGGTCCTTTATCAATTTTATATTCACCTTCTTGAATAAAGGCAAGTCGCCCACCAATGGTTGACTCCTTTTCATAAATGGTAACCTCATGACCATCTTTTGCAAGTAACAGACCCGATATCAACCCGCCGATTCCTGATCCAACAACCGCCGTTTTCATAATGCTTCCCCCATTGTTTGGTCTTTAGTGAACGAATGGGACGGATCTTCGTTCATCAGCATATTCGTTGTAATCCGGGCTGATTCCAATATCGTAGGCAGCCCGCTTCCCGGATGGGTCCCTCCTCCGACAAGCCAGCAGTTTTCAAGCTCTTCAAATTTATTGTGAGGTCTCATTGCCATCATTTGTGTTAATTGGTGACCGAGATTAAAGGTCGCACCTTGATAAATATTGAAATCTGCCTCCCAGTGATGAGGCGAGATGATTTTTTCAACCTGGATATGTTCCCGGATATCCTTCAAACCTGTTTTGCTTTCAACTGCATCCAGAACAAGATTCCGGAAGGTTTGCTCATTCTCTGTCCAATCAATTCCGCTTACATTATTCGGCACGGGGGCAAGAATATATAAGGTGGAATGTCCTGGGGGTGCCAGCGTCTGATCTGTCACGGAAGCATTTTGAATATAAATGGAGGGATCTTCCGGAAGTGTAAACGTCTCTGTAATTTCCTCCACATTTCTCTTATAGTCTTCTGCAAACAGGATGCTGTGATGAGGCAGATCATACTGTTTATCGATTCCAAGATAAATCATGAAGGTGGAGCAGGAATACTTCTTCTTCTTCAGTTTTTCTTTACTGTATTTCTTGAGAACCCCATCTTCTACAAGGTTACTCATCACATGAGCAAAATCTCCATTGATGATGACTTCATCTGCTGTAACCTTCTCTCCGTCCTCCGTAATGATTCCCTTTACCACATGACGATCTTCAATCCACAATTTCTTGACCCCGCGGCCCAAATGGATGGAACCTCCATGCTCCGTTACTACTTTGGCCATGGCTTTCGATAGCTGATTTACCCCTCCGATAGGGTGAAAAATGCCATATTCATGCTCCATGAAGGACAGAATCGAGAATGCCCCCGGACACTCCCACGGTGACATCCCTAAATATTTCGATTGGAAGGTAAAAGCTAACCGCAATTCATGATCGGTGAAATAATCACTTAACACACTATAAAGTGATTTTCCTAAGGATAATTGGGGAAGTGCCCTCAAAACCTTCCAGCTGATATATTGATAATATCGATCCATAGGACTTTGAAGAATCGGCTTTAAACGTTCCATTTTTTTACGAGTGTCATTCATAAAACGTGTATATCCTTCTGCATTCCCTGGATAATGACGCTCGATTTCTTCAGAAAGCCGCTCCGGGTCTTTAAACATCTGCACTCTTTTATCTTTAAATATAAGTTCGTACATCATCGAGAGCTCTTGTAAATCCACATAATCGTGTAGATTCCTTCCTGCCGCCTCGAATAATTCCTCAGCAATTTCCGGCATACTTAGGAACGTGGGTCCAATATCGAACGTATATCCCCCCATGGTGACAGCCCCGTTTCGTCCGCCAACAAATGTTTGCTTCTCATATATTTCTACGTCGTATCCCTTGCCGGCCAGCAGCATTGCCGCTGCCAAGCCACCTGGACCAGCGCCTATGACGATCATTTTCTTGGCCATTGTTATAGCCTCCAGTGTGTTTTTTATTTGTACATTCATTATACAATTGTTATACAACTAATTATACAACTCTTTTCCGGTAGAAACAAAGTTTAAACTCTATTTTTTCAGATTTTATTTTTTTCTCAGTAAAACCAGCTTGTCTCCCATTAAATAAACACAAAAAATAGGATTTAGGTTTTTCAACTTTATGTAGGAGTTTGGCCCTTTTACAAAGAGATAAAAAGGCATGCAAAAGGTTTCTTTCCTTTTACTATGCCTCCTTTTCTCTTCATTATTACTTTAAATCTATGTTTGTACCTGTCTCTTAATTCTTTATAATTACCGGGTAAGTTGACCGACGGAGGATCACAGAACCAAGGGCTCACTTTCCCAAACAAAATCAGGTGAGCTTCTTCCTTATAAGAAGCTCACCTGTTTTGTACGTCTACTATTCCACAATCTCAACATTATAATCCTTAAACCAAACATGAATCTGTGCCAGGTGGGCAAGTAGCTGGGGACCGGTCATGAGTTGGCCGTACCATGGCACCTCGAAGGCAGATCCGCCTGTTGCAACGATTTCTTTCAGTTTTTCTTCATCGAATAATTCATAGAGAACGCTTGATTTGTCTTCGAGTATTTCATTCAACCAGTTACTGACCAGCTTCGTGTACTCAGGGTGGTGGGTTTTTGGATACGGACTTTTCTTACGATAAAGGACTTCGTGAGGCAATACTCCTTCAAGAGCCTTTCGCAGAATCCCTTTTTCTCTTCCCTCGTGCATTTTCATCTCCCATGGTATATTCCAGACGTATTCTACGAGTCTATGATCAGCAAATGGCACACGGACCTCTAGACTTGCCCCCATGCTCATTCGATCTTTACGATCTAACAATGTCGTCATGAACCAAAGTAAATTCAGGTAGAATAATTGTCTTCTTTTCGCTTCAACTTCACTTTCCCCTTCTAATAATGGGGTTTCTGCCACTGTGCGATCATATTGCTCCAGCACATATTCTTCCAGATTTAATTTCTTGCTCCATTCTTCTTTTAGAAGACCTTGACGCTCAGCCGTGGAGCGCATCCATGGAAATCCTCTGCGGTCGAAATCTTCAGGACGGTGAAACCAAGGGTAACCTCCGAATATTTCATCCGCACATTCCCCTGATAACCCAACCGTGAAATCCTGTTTAATTTCCCGGCAGAACCATAATAGGGATGAATCCACGTCTGCCATTCCCGGTAAGTCTCTTACATGAACCGCTTCAGTCAGGTAGTCCTTCAATTGCTGTTGGCTGATGACACAGCGATGGTGCTCGGTATCGAATTCCGAAGTCATCTTTTCTATCCATGGCGCATCGGAATTAGGCTGAAAATCGTCCGCTTTAAAGTATTGTTCGTTTTCTTCATAATCAATGGAATAGGTATGAAGTTTCCCTTTTCCTTCTTTTTTATAGCTGTTCGCTGCCACCGCGGTAATCGCACTTGAATCGAGTCCGCCTGATAAGAACGTACAAAGTGGCACATCGGAAACGAGCTGTCTCTCGATGGCATCAGTCAAAAGGAAGCGCACCTTTGACACTGTTTCAACAAATGAGTCCGTATGCTCCTCACTCTTCACATTCCAGTATCTCCATATTTTCAAGCCATCTTTGGAGAATATCAAAGCATGAGCAGGACGGAGCTCCTTCACCCCTTTAAACACTCCATTACCAGGCGTCCGGGAAGGCCCCAGTCCCAGTACTTCCGCTAACCCTTGATGATCCACCTGAGGTAAAACATCCGGATGGGCCAGTAACGCTTTGAGTTCGGAACCGAAGAGGATTCCTTCTTCCTTTTCAAAATAAAATAAAGGCTTTACGCCCATTCGATCCCTGCCTATAAATACATGCTCTTTTTCACTGTCCCACACAGCAAAGGCAAAAATCCCATTTAAATGATGGACACAATCCTCACGCCACTCTATATAAGATGTTAACAGGACCTCCGTATCAGAATGGCCATTGAAGGTATAACCCTTAGAAATAAGTACTTTTCTCAAATCTTCTGTATTGTAAAGTTCTCCATTGTAGCAAATGGTGAAAAGGTGCCCGTCATGCTGTATGCTCATGGGCTGTCTTCCTCCTGCAGGATCTACTACAATCAATCGTTTATGACCAAACGCAACATGCTGGTCAATCCATACATTCGTTTCATCTGGCCCTCTTTTAGAAAGGGTTTCTGCCATTTTTTCCACTACTTCTTTTTGATCAGACAAATCTCGTTTATAATGAATCCAACCTGTAATTCCGCACATGGTGATCATCCTCACTTTCTAATCAAACAAACTGGGCTCACGGACACATAAATTATTCTATGCTCCGGGCAGGAAATGGTTAATTGTCTCAATCAATTTTCACATGAATGAAATATGATAATTATGACAAGAAATGTAGTTAAGGAGGGATATTCACTTGAGCAACACATTTCGATCAAACATTTTAAAATCCCAAAAAAGGTCCTATTCCGAAGGCACTGCTCTTTTCGAAGATGATACGTGGTACTTTTTCGAAATTGATGCCGAGGAAGAGTCTGAGCTCGAATTTTACCTCAATCATGAATTGAAAGTATATAGAGATGGAGACTGGCTTGCAGGTGTATTGTTGGAAGATGGAATCATTGTCACACCGTACGAACGATTAAGAATCGAGAATGGCGATCGAATTCAAATAAAGAAGAATATATTGTATTCGTTGGAGAATTTATTGGAAGAGATTTCCGATGATGCTTTTCATCAGTTTACAACGGCCTTGAACAATTTGGGTTATTCTATTTATGATAGTATCTTTTGCCATAACCACCTGGTTTTCCTTGGAAATCAAAAGATCAAAGAAGGAGTTAACTTCATTACCTTCGATAACGGTGTAGAAGTATGTGCGGTCCAGCATCACTTCACCTATTACAAAAAGAAGCGGGACCGCTTTGAATTCACATTAAGTACGGGGAGACGAATTGTGATTGAAAGTTTTAACATTTAATCCATTCATAAACCCAAATAGAAAAAAGCAAATGCCTGCCGGTATCCGACATACATTTGCTTTTTTTTCTATTCCTTCTCTATCCAAGGAAATTCAAGCCCAGAGGCAAACGTAATCCCAAATAAAGAACAATGATTAAAGCGATGATCAATTGAATCCAGAACATCTTCGTACTCTTGCCTTTATTCATGCGAACCAAGACCATCTCGAACATACCGATGACCCAGATTCCAACCAATCCTTTAATGCCATATAGGGCAGGATTAATTCCTTGATGCTTCCAGAATAATAGGGCACCCGTTAAAATAATGAGCAGGTAGAATAACCTTAAGATCATATGTACAACTTTCATGCCTTTTTTCTTTCCTGCATTATGTAAGCCAACCGCTACAAAGAAAAGAATAATCGCAATCACCCAAGTTGTAATATGGGCATGTGTATTATCAAACATAATGAACCTCCTACAGGTAGATAGTATACGTTCATAATATTACCATAGTCTTTACTCCAACAGAAATTTTAACTAGGCCTGTAACTGATTTGTCAAAATTCCCAGAGATTCAATTTCGATTTCCACTCTGTCACCCTTCTTCAGAAAAAGCGGAGGCTTGAAGCCTTTTCCAACTCCAGCAGGTGTCCCGGTAGCAATGATATCACCAGGCTCAAGCGTCATCCCCTTTGATAACGTAGAAATGATGGTGGGAATGGTGAATATCATTTCACTTGTGTTCGAAGACTGACGGATTTCATCATTTACCCTCGTCGTGATTTCCAGATTCTGCGGGTCGACGATTTCATCCTTGGTGACAAGATACGGACCGATCGGACATGTTGTATCCAGGCTCTTACCGATGAAAAATTGGCCATGCTTTTTCTGCAGATCCCTGGCGGTTATATCATTGAGTATCGTATATCCAAATACATACTCCAAGGCGTTTTCCAGGGAAATCCCTTTTCCTCTCCTGCCAATCACGACAGCAAGCTCCCCTTCATAATCAAGCTGCTCCGTCATTTCACCATGATTCAGCACCGTTTCTTCATGACCGACTACGGTATTGGTCGCTTTGGTGAAAATCATGATGTCTTTCGGGATATCCTGCTCCCCACCCATTTCAATGGCATGATCACGATAATTTTTTCCTACACACATAATATTCCTCTTCACTTTTGGAAGCGGTGAAAGCCACTTTACCTCATCATGAGAATATGACGGACAATCTAAGGAAATGTCCTGAAGGATGTTTATTACTTTTTGAATAAAGCCTTCCCCCCGTTCTATCCCGCCAAGTAAATCCTGAGGTAAGCCGTGCAAACCTGCTAACTCTACAATTCTGGCATTTCGCTCCACACCATACGTCTGTCTATCCCCAACCTGAAAGCTAACAAATTTCATCCCTTACTCATCCCCTTCGTTTGACTTTAGAAACTATAACTCTCCCTTTTTAACCACAGTGCTTTTTCCATAACTTAATACACGCCACAGCTTCTCAACCGGACCGTATTTAAACTTGGATAACCAAATTTCTGAAATGATCACTTGGATAGCATATATGCCAATCGCCAGTAAAGTACCCGTCGTTAACGTCACTTCTCCATACAATCCAAATCCATACGAATAGAAAATCAGGGTGCCGATGACCGATTGCATGAGGTAGTTCGTCAGGGACATTTTCCCTACTGAGGCTAGAGGCTTGCTCCCTTTCATGATTTTTTCATTCAACATTAATAATGAGAGGATTATTGCATAAGATACTGATAAGAACGGACCTCCCAAAAAGTCTTGAATATACGCATATGCAAAATTGGACTGAATGAATAGTGGCATTGATTTAATGAAGATCCCAATCACCAAAGTACAGATTCCTATCACAATCCATGTCTTCTTATAATCTCTTACCTTTTCCAATAGTTGCAGTTTACTAGCCCCGGCCCCAATCATCATCATTGGCAAGATTGAAAGTAATAAGAATATAAGATTACCTGGTGAATTCACTGCATACCAGTCCTGAAAACGCTGCTCCATAATACTGCTGAAGCTTCCAGAGGCATACGCGGCAACAGAATTCTGCAGTGACTGGATATCAGTGAACTGGGTTACACCAGTCGGATCTGCGAAAGTCATTAATACTAGCAGAATACTAAAGAATAATTGAGGCAGCAGAAATAATAATCCCCCTAACCACAATAATCCCTTTCCAGACAGCCTCATGAAAAAGAGCAGCAGCAGACCGAATACGGCATAGTTAATTAAAATATCTCCCGACCAAATAAGGAAAGCATGAATAGAGCCAATCACCAATAAGATAAGAAGCCTTCTGATTCCAAATAAATAGAAAGAAGTTCTTTTAGCAATTGCCCTTTGTTGCTGAATGCCTAATCCATATCCAAACATCATGGCGAATAGAGGATAGAAGCTTGCTTGGACCCATACATCTATCCATGGATACAATGCGACATCTTCAGGTGTCTTCCACCAGGAATAGGGGTCAAGATAAAGAAATGGTGAATGAAAGGAAATCATATTGATGATAAAGATTCCAAGTAATGAAAAACCTCTAATCACATCAAGACTTACAATACGTTCTGAATGTTCGGTTGGCGATAAAGTGGTCATTAATAGTTCCTCCGAAAAATTAATCTTACTTTCATTCTAACTCCAAATCTGAAATTAGGCGATTATCACCTATTGTTTCTTCTCACATAGAATAACAATAATTAACTTTGTCTTAAAGGTGTGAGTCGAAATGCCCGCAATTGTAGGAATTGCACAAGTCATAAACGTCGGTTCCAGTGGCGTTTTTCACATTGGTGACGTATTTAACATTAGTCCAATATCAACAGCCAAAACCTTTGCCGGTGCAGGTTCGTTTATTACAGGGAGAGGAATTTCCGTCTATAATGAAAGCTCCTTAACCTATACTGTGGATGACGATGCTGTGGATCAAGGAATAAACTTTAACCTATGAGTGTGATGCGAAAATGACGAATTATTATGTTCAACAATCCATACAGATTCAATTTATTAAAATTGGAGGAATGTCCAATTCTTCCGTTTTACAAATTGGTACATGTGGCCAAATAAACACAAATGACTATCTTTATAATACCGGCGGTTTTACGGAACCCGCTCCTGAAGCTGAAAAAAAAGGCAGTGTTTCAACGGGACCATCACCAACACCCTTAGTTCCTCTTCAAAACCCATAAAAGAACCCGCGACAAAGAAAGAGGTGGCAGGATGACTAATTACTATATGACCCCACAACAACTCTATCAGTATATTGACATGTTGAATACGAAAATTGTCGCGTTAGAACAAAAAGTAAATGAGCTCTCACAAGAATTAATGACGATCAAGGAAACACCTAAGATTAATGTAGAAAGAATTGAATATAAGTTCGATCAGCTTAAAGTCGAGTCCCTTGACGGCACATTGAATATTGGTCTGAACCCTAGTAATTTAAAGGATACCATAGAGGATTTAGCCGTAGACCAAAATGTGAATGTCAATTCCATCAAAGATCTAACTCCCTACAAAGAAAGAATAACGAATGAAATACAGGCATACATTCAAACCGAATTGCCTACCCTGATTCAAGACAATGAAATGCAATTCCAACGATCACTCGACCCTTCTTATTATGAAATGGTACAGCAAGACCTATTAAATCAGATGCCGCAGAGAATCGATTTCTACCTTGAAAACATACCACATGTCGAATCCAAGCAATCCGAAGAGGAGTGGGAAAGAAAAATCATTTCAAAAATCAAAAAAGATATCCAAACGGCCCTCTTCTCTTTCATGTCACAAATGCCGGAAAATATGGAAGGAATGAATAACAATGAACCTCCAAGTAATCAATCGTGAATTGTCAGTCGGCAGTATTGATATTGCAGGGGTGGCAAGCTCTTCCCTGGTCCTGATCGGGGATGCTGACATCATTCAGCTTACGTCTGCCTTCGATACACCGCCAGAGTCCCTCATCATCGGTCCATTCGTTCCTCTTACACCAAAGGGATAATGTATGTTTAAACGATATTCGATTGTGAATAAATTAGATGGGATTACTTTAGCCTTTAGCTCTCTCTACCAAGTAGGCGATTCCCAAAATATTAATGCCCTATCATTTGCCTATGCAGTACAGCGGGAAAAAGAATTTTTCTTAACGAGTGAAGGAAGCTTTGATTCCAGAGTGTTTCAAGCTCCACTTGCAAAACCTTCCATTGATCCCGAAGTGAGGGTCAGCCGCCTAAACCTTTGTCCAATCAAAGTTGACCAGGTTTATATCAGGGCAACGGCATTTTCTTCAATTGTTCATATTGGAAACACCTCAAATGTAGCAATGGAATCGAGGGTCAAGCACATCCGGCAGCTTGAAAGTAAAATAGATGAAGATCCACAAACGTTTGAAACCATAGATCAACCAGATTAGAAACACGCTGTAATAGGGAACATGAACATTCTACCCTATTTCACATAGGTTAACTGTATAGATATATATGAAGAGGATGTTGAATATGCCCGCTTTAGTAGGTCCTGTCTCTATTCTAAATGTCGGTGGAGGAAGTGTTCAGTTTGGAGATACAGGTATTATTTCACCTAAGTCCGCATCAAAAACTTTTGGTGGTTCTGGTGGATTCAATACAGGTCCCTTTCAGTTAACCTACAATGTATTCAGTGTGAATACCACATTTGATTGTAATGTTGTGGATCAACCGATAACAGGGAATAACTAAAAGCAAAAAGCGATATTATAGCTTTTTGCTTTTTTATCTGGGTAAGGAGCGACGTGAAACAGCCTCACCGTTTCTTTTTTTTACGTTCATTGCTTTTCCTCGTTTTCACCAATTTAGTGGAGGGCTGCTTTCGGATCCACTTAATGAACTTGTGAATCTTTTCATCCCTCCTCAAGTATTCGATGGTGTTCAATCTTACGCCCAATTCATCATTTGTATAGAGGGAGTGAATTTGTTTGTGACACGGGATACAAAGTTGTGCTGTGGGAAGGAAGGTTCCCCCCACCTCCTTAGGTGTCAGGTGATGAATCGTGGTTTCTACATTTTGACGAGAGCATAATTCACATGTACCAATCGTTTTTTTACTCATTTCAAAACCTTCCTGTATGTGTTTAGTATAGATATTCCCTATTTTTATCACTTTTAAAAAATGCTCTTTTCGCAAAGATTGTTGTTTTCTAGCATAGAATCTGCCAGGGCTCTGTCAACCAGGTTTATGCTGGATGGTGAGGGGAACTACTCCGCTTGCAGCTAGCGTTCGGCCGAGCCTCCTCAGCTTAGCCGAACGGGGTCTCGGCACGCCCAAAATCCGCCGGAGTCTGCGCAGTTCCCCTCACCATCTTTAACAGTATTTTATGACAGAGCTTCAAAGTGTGTAAGAAAACAGTGTATCTAGAAAAAATAATTCTTCTTCCTTAAAACGAAAATCAATCACTACTTACCTTAAATGAGATTGTTTGCTAAAATTCTTGTTTTAATTGTTTTCTATTAAGGATTCATGCTCAGAAAGTTGATTGGAGCGGAAGGAGGCTCGACTCCTGCGGGAATAGCTGGACAGGTGAGACCCCGGAGGCGCAGCCGAGGAGGCTCACCGCCAGCCCCGCGGAAAGCGAGCATCCTGGAGCGGAAATCAACTATTACTTTCTCCTCTACAATAGCAACAAACTTTAAGAAAAAAGCCTTTTAAAAAAACCACTTTGAAGGCAAGTGCTTCAAAGTGGTTCTTCTTTATAGTTCCAGCACATGCCCTCCGTCGAAAAAGTAAAGATACTTTTCAGACACTGTTTCTTTCCAAATCGATTCCAATGCGCGGGTATATAATTCAATTTGCACCCTATAACGCTCTTCAAGTATCGGTCTTGCTTCTCTAAAACCATCTTTATAGCGATCATGGATACCATCCGTTTTGTAATCCAACAGCACAATTCCCGATTCATCCCGGAATACACAGTCAATGACCCCTTGAACGAGGATCGTTTCTTCCGGGGCTCCCTCCCCTGTTTCCGATATTTCACTCAGAGGGACACTCATGCTGAATGGAATTTCCCGTTGGATATTCGCTGCCTGAACCAGACGCTTCCCAAGGTCGCTTTGGAAGAAACCAACGATGTTGTCTGACGAGATGGCTCTTTCCTGTTCTTCCGTCAGGATTTCTTTATTCACTAACATCGATAACAACTCTTTTACATCTTCTTCTGTGGGTACACCATCCGCAAACGAAATATGCTGCATGACCGTGTGCATGGCCGTTCCTTTTTCAGCAGGTGACAGCTCTTTGGACTGCATGAATTGAGGCCTGTTATACACCGGCTTTTGATGGCGACGAAGAATATCGATACTTGCTGCTTCATCCCTTATTTCCACCATGCGCTTCAGCTCAGAAACCGATTGCTTCGAGCGAAGGTTTGTAGCACTCAGATGGGGATACTTCCACGACAAACGGTGCAATACCTCTTTTTTATGAGTGGACTCTATTTCCACTTCCCCACCGTTCTTCACTTGCTCTTTCCAATTGTCATCTTCACTCAATGACTCCTCTTCTTCTGCACCCAGCTCAGACTTATGAATCGTCTTGATATGAAAGGAGGAAGGATGCTTTAGAATCTCTTCATTGATCCCGCTTCCTTCTAAGACCGCATCTTCCCCAAGCTCTCCACAATGGGGGTGTCGCATGAGGGACGGACCTATCCAGTCAAGATAGGAACTGGCCCCGGCACGGTCATAATCAGATAACAACCATTCGGTCTGACCTAAAGCTCCCCGCCATTTCTTAAGTGACTTCTCTAAGCTTTTCACGGTTCCCACCAAGAATAGCTTTTCTTTGGCACGGGTTAACGCCACATAGAGCACCCGCATTTCCTCTGAGATGGCCTCCATGCGCTTCTTCCGCTTAAATGCCAGCTGGGGAAGGGATGGATAACTGATTCGCTTCCCCGGGTCGGTATACTTGGTGGCCAAACCCAGATCTTTATCTAATAAATAGGAAGCGTTCAAGTCCATAAGATTGAATTGCTTCGACGTGCCAGCGACAAAGACAACCGGAAACTCAAGCCCTTTACTGGAGTGAATCGTCATTAAGCGGACCACATCCTCCTGTTCACTGAGAGCTCTCGCTACCCCGAGGTCATCTCCTCTTTCCCTCATCCGATCAATGAATCGCAGGAAGCGGAATAACCCTCTGAATGATGTTGATTCATATTGGCGGGCACGGTCGTATAGTGCCCTAAGATTTGCCTGACGCTGCTTCCCGCCTGCCATTCCTCCGACATAGTCATAGAATCGGGTGTCCCGGTACAATTGCCAAATCAGCTCTGTAACCGATCCTTGTCTAGCCTTTGTCCGCCAGTTTTGCAGATGATACAGGAACACTTTGACCTTTTCAAATGTTTCTTCTTCACGTGGGTTACCTGGTTTTTCACTTGCAAATTTCTTCAAGGCTTCGTAATACGTTCCCGCTCTAGAATGGATTCGAATGCTTGCAAGTCCCTGCTCGTCCAGTCCAACAATCGGTGAGCGAAGAACCGATGCCAGGGGAATATCCTGATACGGATTGTCAATCACTTTCAGCAGTGAAAGCATGATCGCGATTTCGGTTGCTTCAAAATAACCAGTAGACAGATTTGCATAAATCGGAATTCCTTGCCGTTTGAATTCTTCCATGATTTCTGCCGCCCAAGGCATGGAACGAAGCAGAATCACAATATCCTTGTACTGAATCGGACGCTCTGTCTTCGTTTTGGCATCATAGATCGGTGTTCGCTCTTCAATCATGCTCTTCACTTTATTTGCCATGTAGCGGGCTTCAAGCACGGATTTCTCAATATCACCCTCGTCAAAAATGGACAATTCCTCTTCATCACCACCCGCTTCCTCTGATTCCTGATTAATGATCGCTACTTCGATCGGATACTCTTTCTCTTCAGGATAAGGGGCACCCTTTACCAGCTCTGCTTCCCGGTTATATTCCATCTCCCCAACCGAGGATCCCATGATTTGCTTGAATAAAAAGTTGGTTCCCTCTAATACCTCTTTCCGGCTTCTGAAATTTTGAGATAAATCGATCTTCAATCCCGCTTCTCCGCTTACAGGAAGAAAGCGGGTATACTTTCCTAAAAACAGATTCGGTTCTGCCAATCGAAAGCGATAAATGGACTGCTTAACATCTCCTACCATAAAACGGTTCCCTACTTCTTCTCGTTCTTCGGTAATGAGAAGAAGAATCGACTCCTGAACCATATTCGTATCCTGATATTCATCGACCAATACTTCTTTGAATTTATTTTTATACTGCTTTGCCGCTTCTGAAGGAAGTAAAGAATCTGATGCAGGGTCTCTTAAAATTTCTAGACAAAAATGCTCTAAATCCGCAAAGTCAACAAGTCCTTTTTCTTCTTTCACTTGTCGGAAACGTTTGCCGAATTCCACCACCACTTCTGCCAGGGTGTGAATCACGTCTCTCATCTTCTTCATATCCTCAAGGAATGACTCCGGTCTTCTTGAGAAAAAATCTTCCTGCAGTTTCTCTAACGTTTTCTTCCCTTGATCCCGAAGCTTTTTGGCTTCATCTACCATATCCTTGTTATAGTCATCCCCGCGACAAGCTTTTAACTTTGTAAAGGGAAGGGTTTGAATCGTCTTATATAATGCATTCCATGAAATCTGCCGGCTTTCTTCAAGGCTCTCGACAATCTCAATATCGCTTAGAAAATTTTCAGCTCTTGGACCCGGACCTCCAGGAACCCGTGTCAGATCCAATGCACGCTGAAACAAGTTTTTCGCCCCATGAAGCTGTAAGCGAATATCGGTCAGAAGCGGCTGAATGAAGGATAGCTGATCAATCTCTACACCTTCTTGGATGTCATACATCTCTTCCAGCCCTCTCAGCCATTCGTCCGGGTTCGGATGGGAACGTGAAAAGTCATACAGCTTTCGGATCATATCCTGAAGGGCCCCGTCACTTCTATCATTGGTAAATGTATCTACCAGTGTAAAGAAATCATGATTATGTTCTTTTCCGTATTCCTCTTCAAACAGCTCATCAAGCACTTCATCACGCAGCAGATCCTCTTCTGTTTCATCGGCAATCCGAAAACCCGGGTCAATGTCGATGAGATAATAATATTTACGAATCACTTCAAGGCAAAAAGAGTGAAGAGTCGAAATAGAAGCACGGTTCAGTAAGCTCAGCTGCTTCCTTAAATGATGGGAATGGGGATCCTCATCAATCGCCTTTTCCAATGCCTGCCCGATCCGATGTCTCATCTCAGCGGCCGATGCATTGGTAAAGGTTACAACCAATAGTTCGTCCACATCCATTCTGTCTTCTTCAGAAAGGATTTTCTGAATGATCCTCTCTACAAGAACTGCGGTCTTCCCTGATCCTGCGGCCGCTGCTACGAGAATGTCCTGACCTTTTGCCCAAATCGCCTTCCACTGATCATCTGTCCATGTAACATGATCAGGCTTTGCCGGTATCGTACCATTACTCATTGGACTCTACCTCCTCTCTCACTTTTTTTAATAGATCTTCTGGTTTAGCCGTCGGGAGAACTCTGTACTCGTTTTCTTCAAGAGATTGGTCGAATTGACAAACGGAACGGAACGAACAGAACTGACATGGTGTACGGTCCTTCAGCTTGTAAGGAGTAATATTGGTCTCACCTGAAACGATCCGGTTCCCTGACGCTTCATATAGCTTTCTCACATGCTGGCGCATATAGTGAAAGTCTTCTGTTGAAGCCGCTTTTGACCGGGAGGATAATGATCCATCCTTCTTGATCCCGGCCGAGATGATATCTGAGTTCCCGGTATCCAATGTTTGATCCATTAAACGAACGATGTCAGAGTCTCCCAGAACGAGTCCCTTCATTTTAAAGCTCTTAAAAATTTCCTTTTCAATTTGATCCATGGTCAAGATTTTCTTACTATTGATCATAGGATTATGAACGTGGAAATAGAGTACGCCTGCAGGCTTTGCTTCTTTCCCGACAAATTGCTTAGAGTTTGTTAACACAATATCTAAATACGTCAGCATCTGAAGGGCCAATCCGTAGTACACTTCCGTCATATCCAAATCTCTCGCACTCGATTTGTAATCAACAATCCTCAGGTATACTCCACTTGCATCTTCTGCCTTGTCTACCCGGTCGATCCTTCCCTGAAGCTCCATTTTCGTTCCATTTCTCAGCTGGAACTGGAACGGCGGCAGGGTCGCATGCGGTCCGAACCCAAGCTCCACCCCGACAGGCACAAACCCACTTGCCTTCGCATGTTCACTGAGAATGAGGCTCGCACGGCTTATGATTTGCTCAAGTTTCTGAGCGATATAATAATGGCGGTTTGAGCTTAATAGAATCTGGTGCTGAAGCTTCGGTGCGAGCATCAAGACGGCTTCTTTAGCAAGCTTTAGACACTGCGCTTTTGATAAAGATGCCCAGGTCAGACCATGACGTTCCACTTCTTCTGATATCCATTTAAGAGCGGAGTGGAACATTTCCCCGATATCCGGTGCCTCCAGTTTAAAGAAATCCCGCTCTCTAAGCTTCAACCCATGACTGGCAAAATGAGAAAACGGACAACTATGGAACAGCTCCATCCGGGATACACTTGCTAAAATATGGTCACCATACAGATCCCTGCTCGTATCCTCAGAAAGCTGATTCGCCCGATTCTGGTAGAAGAGACTGGATAAAATATGCTGTGAATGCCATTTCCAATCGTTTGATGCTGCATAGAAGTTATACACATCCCACCAGAAGTCATAGATCGGATATTCCCGTTTCTTCAACTGTAATTGCGACGTTAAATGAGAAATCGTCACATTGGGATGGCAAACATAGTGCAGCTGCTCTTCTTCAGAAAGCTCGGATGGTTCATTAATAAGAAGCTTCGTATTTGCATCCGGGAACATTTCATTCAGCCTTTTTATGAAAGAGGATGCTAATAACGCTTTTCCTTCTTCATTGGCGATGGGATAGCTGATGAATAAGCGTTCACTCGGGGTCGTAAAGGCTTTATACGCCACAAACTCCTCGTCCAACAGCTTCGTCCTGTTACTGGGAGCTATCTTGAAGCCCCTATTGATCAACGATTCCCGGTCTTCATCAGACAGGACTCCGTCTTCATTCATTTTCGCCGGAAGAACCCCATCATTCACCCCGATGATAAAGGCTGCTTTAATGTCACCCAGCCTTGATTTCTCAAGATCTGCAATAATGACCTGATCTATGGCCGGGGGGACTAAAGAGAACTGCATCGTTTCCATACCTGCATCCAGGATCGACGAGAATTTCTTCATCGTCGTTTCCTCATCACCGAGCATTTCTACATATTGATCAAGTAAGTCCATTACGGCTGACCAAGCTTGATCATGCTCTCTTGCCGCAATCAAGTCGCCTTTTTCTTCTGCTTCCATACGCATACGTTCAAGCTTAGCCGGAATATCCAACTCTTCCAGATATAGATAGAGAGTTTCACAGAATTCCCGTCCCGTGGATTGCTTTTTCAATCGTTTTCCGAGACGGATGATCGGCGCAGAAATAAATAAACGAAGCTCATTGATCTCATGCTCGAGTTCCTTTTCACGGTCGGTTTGTGGTGCGTCCACATGCTCAAGACCACGGAAGCGGCGGTATTTCCAGCGATCTTTCTTCGTCCAGCGATCGCCCTTGATCCCGTAGGCCAACACATAGTTCTCCAAACGGTCCATTTTTTCCCGCAAATCGGTTGGATTTTTTTGATAAGGAAACAACAGGTCAGTTTTCACCGCCCGGAAGACAGGCTCATATCTCCAGTTCGTGTTCATAATTTCCAGAGTCGAACGGATCAACTCAATTAATGGGTGATTTAACATTGTCCGCTTCTGATCAAGGAAAAATGGAATACTATAATCTTGAAAAATCGTTTCGACCTTATCACGGTAGTCCTGGCTGTTTCGAACCAGCACCGCTATATCCTTGTAGCGATACCCCTCTTCCCGGGCAAGCTTCCGTATCTCCCTTGCTATCCCTTCGACCTCTGCCCGGCGATTAGAGGCTTCCATAAACTCGATGGAGCCTTTTGCTTCTTCGCATGGAACAGTTGGCCGGTCCTCAAAATGACGTTCGAGATGCAGCATCGTTTCATTATGAAAGCGAATCGGCTTCACTAACACCTCTTCTTCTATTGACTTCCCCGCTCCACGGCATATATCCTGAAGAGTATGGTACGTTTCGTTCGTCATCCGATATAAGCTTAACTCGTTCATCGCACCCATTTGCTGCTCCGGATCGGCTGTCAGGGCAACCGTCACTGTCTTACTGTGCTGAATGAGCTGATCGATTATCAGATATTCCTGGGGCGTGAAGCTATGGAAGCCATCTATGTAAATCTCTGCATCTCTAAGAAGCTCAGAGTTTTTCACATTGTCTGCCAACAGCTGAAAATAGTCTTCTGAATCAATGTATTTGCCGAGGAGCTTCTCCTCGAATTTCTCATAAATCAGTTCAAGATCATGAAGCTTATCCTTCAAAACCTTTGAACCCCGCTCATCTTCCCCATCA
This sequence comes from Rossellomorea aquimaris, assembly GCF_003315075.1. Classification (GTDB taxonomy): domain Bacteria; phylum Bacillota; class Bacilli; order Bacillales; family Bacillaceae_B; genus Rossellomorea; species Rossellomorea aquimaris_C. The sequence continues at coordinate 31,895 of NZ_QNRJ01000008.1, read as the reverse complement.
AATTGGTGGAGATCCTGAGGCGAAATACAATAGCGCTTAAATTCCGTCAACATGGATTCTACATGATGAATGAAACCCGGCTTATCCGCGGCCTTCGAGAAAATATGTAGACGATCTTTATTTTCGTCGATAATCTTCCTAATCATCATATTTAAGCCGACATCTGATAGATGGTAGCGGCTCATTCCGCCCGTTTCCTGCAGAATCTTCCACGCTAGCCGGGTGAAACTGAACACCTGTCCACGAATCATCCCATTTAGACCGGGTGTGTTGACAAGCTCGTATTCCGATATAAATGACATCTGATCCGGTACGATATAGATGATGGGATCCCCATTCGGCGCTTCCAATAAGCTCTGTTTCATCTCATTTAATATGCGATGGGTTTTCCCCGTACCGGAGCGCCCGAGAATAAAACGTACAGCCATCCTCTCACTCCCTTTCTTATTCTAATATCTATTGTAACCATGAGGCAGGTTGAATTTTTGTATAGGTTCATTATAGTACACAGGAACAAATCTTTCCCGTCTCAATCTTTATTGAAAATATTTGGAACACCTGCATACAGTAAAAAGAGGTAGGTGATTGCTGATGGATCAATATTTTAACAGAATCGCTTCTGTTCTTGTTGTGATGGCGATTATGGTAGCCTGTAATATTTACACGTTCATTCCCATTTACGGGAATATCGCTTCCTCCCTCTCCATCGCACAAAGTGAAGTCGTTATGGCAGGAAGCTCATTTATCTTTTTCTACGCCTGTGGACTTCTCACCTTTGCCAATAGCGCAGATCGTTTCGGAAAAAAAGAGATTCTCGTTTGGGGAATGCTTGCCTCTGCGGTTTCAACAGGCTTAGTGGGGCTTGCAGGCGATTTCTGGAGTTTATTCTTCATACGGGGGATTCAAGGCTTTTGTCTGGGGAGCTTTGCCCCCGTCGCCTTTGCTTATACGTATGATTTGTTTTCTGGAAGAAAGAGAACGCTGCTTCTCGCTTTTATCAATTCCGGTTTTCTGTTCGCAGGCCTACTCGGTCAATTACTCAGTGAAGGAATCACCCGCTACAGCAACTGGACGATTGTATTCTTCTTTTTCGCAGTGGTGTACGTCTCCTTATTTGTAATGGGAAAACAAACGCTGCCCGCTACGTCCACTCGATCCGTTTCCGTCACACACCAGATCGTCACGATTTATAAACTCCTTTTGAGGAAGGAACTCCTTTACTGCTATGGCATCGTGTTCACCCTTCTCGCCTCGTTTGTTGCTTATTATGACAGCTTGACCCGGTACTTATCGGGTGATTCCAATCTGCTTTTCCTACTCCGGGCAGTCGGATTGATCGGTGTCAGCTTATCACTCTTTACCGGTCGCCTCCTTGAAGCAAAAGGAGTCTATAAAACTCTTTTTATGGGTGTGACCATCTCCATTGCGAGTGTATTGATTGCGTTTATTTATGTACACAAGAGTGAACCCTTCATCATCGTTCTCTCTTCAGTCCTGTTTGTTTCTGCCATTTCATTGTTGATTCCGACCGTCATTACCCTCATCGGAGATATGAGTGGAGATGACCGAAGTCAGGCACTCAGCCTGTATTCCTTTATTTTATTAGGTGGAACAAGCATAGCACCCATAGTCATCATGAAGCTTACTTACGTACAATCGTTGTCTCTGTTACTGGGATGCTTCTTATTTCATGCCTGGATGAGTGGCTTGTTGTATGTGGAGCGGAGGAGGTGGAGGATGAGGGCGTAGATGCCTTCTACGTCATAAAAAGAAGGACACCATCATCCTTCTTTCACTTTACCTTTCCATTCTTCCGCTAATAGTCCGTATAAGATCATGTCGTATCGATCTCCGTCCCTTTGTAAAAATTGACGATAGCTTCCTTCTTTCTTGAATCCGAGTGACTCATATAAGCGCATGGCCCTCTCATTATATGAAAATACCGTTAATTGGACTCGGTATAAATTCAACTCATGAAAAGCGTACGCCAACAAACATTGCATGGCTTCCTTGCCATATCCATTGCCCCAGGACTGTTCATCCCCTATTGAGATGGAGACCCATCCGACACGGTGCGTCCATAGAATCCCGTCCAATTCAACAAAGCCAATGATCCTGCCATCGTCCTTTAAACGAATAGCAAAACGATAGGCGTTGTCTCCTGGATCCCCCATCCATTTTTTAATATCTTCCTCTGTTTTCGGCTTATGGGGAAGAGCATCCAGTAATCTCTGAACTTCTTCATTTTGACTCCATTCCCTTATAGCCGTAACATCTTCCTCCTGAAAACCGGAAAGATAAATTCTTGTACCCGTCAATAACCTTTTCATGTCATTTTCACCTCGACGTATGTATTTCGAGGCGTTCCTCTCCGATTCCTTTATTGTCGTTGAAAAAGTTTCGTGAGTGCCCTCCCCGCCATCCATCTTTATTTTCCCATAAAAAAAGAACCCGGAAACTTCCAGGCTCAATCCAACTTACCAGATCATTTCCGCCCACTCAGGGTGGTCGATGAATGGATTTCGATTTCCTTGATATTGTTCAAAGATGATATTGTTGCGCCTGATCTCCCTTTCATCGACAGGATCCTGTTCATTCCATTGAAGGAGAACGGACATTTTCCCGTGATAAGGGGCACTTCCATTGTTGACGTTGTTATTGATTTCTAAATCCAGTTCCCCGCTGTCCCCTTCATAGCGGACCGCCATGTAGAAAATCATACGGGCAACGTCCCCTTTCACTTCATCCCGGGGCTCCCAGGAATCCCCATCATAATAGTTGCCCGGTGCTTCGCCATGCTGAGTCCCGCCATTATCAAAGTCAAGATTACTTCTTGAAGAATTGACGGTTACATCTGTAGGTCTCAAGTGATGAAGGTCCGTCCCTGGTCCTTGAGCCGTTCCAAAGTCTCCGTGGGATTTCGCCCAGACATGTTCCCGGTTCCAGTCGTTGACTCCACCACCGTTTGTCGTTTTGGATTGGGAACGGCCTGAGTATAGGAGGATCACGTTATTCGGATTGTTCTGATCTTCGTCTGTATTTCGAAGAGCTCCCCATACATCGCTGTAGGAAAGAGTTTGATGATCATCAATGATGTTATGTAGTGCTGTTTTTAAAGAAGATCCCGTTTTCCCTTCAGCCGTATTGTAATATTCCTCATAAGATGGTGGATCGGTTGGGTCGGTTGGAGGATCAGTCGGATCAGTCCCGCCATCATCCACTGATTCGAATGCTGACGTAGACTTCACTCCCGGGTGGGAGAAATAGGCCGTTAAACTGCCCGTCACTTTGATCTTTTCACCCATTAGGCCCGGGTTACTTTGTAATCCAAAGTTTGAACGGTAAGAAGATGGAATCTGAATATAGACCATCTTATCCGTATTGGATTCAGTCGGGGAATCCGCCAAGGCAAGTGCGTAATCGTTTGGAAAGTTACTCGTGACAACGGATGACGTAGAGGTTGGCTGCCCGACCACATACCCCTCCACTGACTGAGTGGAACCATCTTGATTGGATAATGCCTGATCAACAGTAAACGGCGAACTCCACGTCCCATTTCCCGCTGCACTCATTTGGCTTGGAGATACTTGACCACACGCAATCATAAAAATAATTAAAATTGAAAAAATGCTGATGAACTTTTTGTTTACAACCTTCAAATTGCTTCGCCTCCCCTAAATATGACTATACATTTAGCGTACATTACATATTGTCAAAATAGGGTAAATTTTGTGTAAATGCTTTAAAATGAGTCTATTATCATAGGATTTGCACTCGGCGCACCCAGCCCCACTCCACTAAATCTTCCTAAAAAAGTATTAAATCATCATGTTCCCCACTCCAAATTTCCTATATAATGAATCTACTAAATGTTAGGGAAATTGGAGGATTCATCCTTGAATGCATATCAGCGATTTCAACGTACAATCATTAGAAATTATCTTCTAGGAAGCTTCATTGCCGTCTTTGGTGTCGGGTCTGTATTCATCTTTCAAACCCTTGCCCTCAATGAAAAGGAACTGCTCACAATGGGAGGCATCATCTCCCTTTCGATCATCACGATGTTCAGCTGCGAATTTTTGGTGTATCAGAAGCATATTCGTCCGATGAAGCTCGTCTATAAAAAGAAGGGATCAACACTCAGTCTGGACCTTCTCTCAAATGCCTATCAACAAGCGGAAAGGTTCCCACTTTTAACGGTTAGACGAATCATGCTCCCTCACTTTCTGGGGCTGGCTCTTCCGTCGACTTTGTTGACGGTTGTCAGCATCAATGCAGGGTGGTTGTCCATTCCGTACACCTACATTTTTTATGCCTGGTGCGGCGCCTTTTTAGTGGCGATTCTTCATGCATTGATTGAATTTTTCTTAACCTTTAGAGCTTGTCATTCACTGCAGGCGGACCTTATTCGGAAAGCAGTTGAAACATACGGAGTCGATCCATCGAATCCGTCCACCTTATTTATCAGTTTAAAAAGAAAAATCTTGGCAGCTTCCCTGTTTCTTGCGCTGTTTCCGATCCTGCTTTTTTCATTAGCTTCACAGATTCGCTTATCGATTGCAGACCCCACGCTTTTAGTAGACTACTGGAAATGGGCAGGGACTCTGATTTTCATCATTACGATTCTAGCTTTCTATGGAGCCCTCCTTATTTTCAAAAGCATCGAAGCACCTGTGAAAGAGCTGGTAGCCCGTTTTGAAAAAGTCGAGGAGGGGCATGTTTCACCCGTAGTGAATACATACACGGATGAATTTTCCCATTTATTTTCCGGGTTTAACCACATGGTAGGAGCCATCAATCTGCGAGATCAGAAAAACCAGCAGCTACTCGATCAATTTTTCGCCGTCGTAGCAGGTACATTGGATGCACGGGACCCTTATACGGCCGGCCATTCTAAACGTGTTGCGGAGTTTTCTGTTTTAATTGCCAAACAATGCAACTGGTCCTCCAAAGACATCGACTTACTCAACAAATCGGCCTTGCTTCACGACATTGGAAAAATAGGAATCCGGGATGATGTACTTTTAAAAGAAGGGAAATTAACAATTGAAGAGTTCGATCAAATTAAACGCCATCCTGTCATTGGCGAAGAAATTGTAAAAGGGGTTCAGTTAACAGAAGAACTCCTGCCCATTTTACCCGGCATCAAGCACCACCATGAGCGGGTGGACGGCCGGGGATATCCCGATCAATTAAAAGGAGACGATATTCCCGTGTTCGGACGATTGATCGCTGTCGCCGACGCCTTTGACGCTATGACCTCTGATCGCCCTTATCGAAAAGGAATGCCTATCGAAAAAGCCCTCTCCATTTTGGAAGAAGGCAAAGGGACACAGTGGGATGAGGAGTTTGTTGAAGCGTTTATGAGGGGGATTAAAGTGACAGGCACATCCCGTTCTGCCATTTAAATACCCATCAACATAGAAAGGATCCGATCCCCAAAATGGATTTGATCCTTTCCTTATTCAAAGAGCTTAAAGCATCACTTTTCGGAAGTATCATCCTTTCAACAGTCCGGAACCTCGAAGAATCTTTCGCAAAAAAAAAAGAATGCTGTCCATGTATCGAACAGCATTCCCATATCTTTAGTTCCTGAATTGTATATCCCATTCGTTGATAGGCCAGTAACGAAGATCCACTTTTCCCACAATCTGTTCCCGGTCTATAAACCCGAAATAGCGACTATCCATGCTTCCCCGACGATTGTCTCCAAGAACGAATACTTTTCCTTCGGGAACCGTTTGCTGATCCGTGATTTCTTCAAGGGTAAAGTCTCCCGTCAGCTTGTTGCCGATATACTCCTGCTTGAATTTTTCTAAATAAGGTTCAGGATAGTACTCTCCGTTAACATATAACTTATCATCTTTATACACGACCTTATCACCGGGCAGTCCAATGATTCGTTTCACATAATCCTCGTTCTCATTCGCATGAAAGACCACAACATCAAAGCGATCCAAGTCTCCAATATGATAACCGATTTTATTCACAACAAGTTTATTTCCATCCTGTAGTGTCGGCATCATCGATTCACCTTCGACTACATAGTTGGAGAAGAGAAAGGTTCGAATGATGATAAAGATGATCAGTCCAATCCCCAAGGCTTTAATCCATTCGAGTCCTTCTCTTTTTACCTCTTCTCTCAATTTGATTCCTCCTGCTTTTTCCGTTCAATTCGTTGGTCTACTTCCATTTTCTTATTCAGATGTATCTCAATTCGTTTCCCTACAAACCATAGTACAAAGATAATGGCTGCAACGATTACAGTACGTATTGGTTGTCTTACTAATGATATAATATCATATCCGATAAAGCTTATGGTGAAAATCATCACCATTTTCCCCGTAACCACAGCGAGCATATATTGAGCGATGCTGATCGACGACAATCCCGCCACAACATTCACCAAGGCAGACGGTGTAAAAGGGAAGCATAAAAGAATGAACAACGGGCCAAACCCATGCTTGTCTACCCATTTCGTCAATCGCTTCACTTGGCGGTTCTTTCTCAGGAAACGAAAGAATCGGGTTTCCCCATATCTTCGTACCAACAGAAACACGATAAGGGCACCAAGCGTAGCCCCAATCCACGAAAATAGAAACCCCCACCATAACCCGAAGGCATTTGCATTGGCCGTCACAAACACGACCAGGGGCAGGAATGGGAGAAAGGCTTCCAACAGCGGCAACAGGATCCCTGGAATCGGTCCGAATGAACGATACTGCTGAATCAGGTCCATCATATTCTCAAGCGTAAACCAGTCTTTTATCTTATTTATATCCATATTATATGTTTCCCCTTAAACGACCATGAACAAATAGACTCATTTCGTTATATCGTTACTTGTATTTTCATCATATCACACAAATTCAGGATTTCCATATTGTTATCTCTTGGGTCGTTTTATTAATATAACTTTGCCTAATGTATAGGGATGTAAACCTGCCAGGGTGGGTATTTTTGCGGTGGATATTATCGACTTTCAAAATATTGCTCTCACCCTCGTCACAATTTTATCTTCAATTCCTCCTTTCACATATCTCCGTAAAAAAACTGTCATCCCCATCCAGGAATGACAGTTCTCCCTCTATAAATACTCCCCAAACCAATCCACCATTTCTTGTAATCTTGCTTCCCTCAAAGAAGGTTTTCCAGTCCTGGACAAATTGTGATTGGATTCCGGGAAACGCACGAATCTCACATCTTTTTTCTCCCGCTTTAATGCGATGAATAGTTGTTCCGCCTGCTCAATCGGACAACGGTAGTCCTTTTCGCTGTGAAGTATCAATAGGGGTGTGTTCATATTCTTCACGTACGCCAGGGGTGAATGCTTCCAAAGAGTTTCGATGTCACCAAGATCGCTTTGGATTTGCCACTCTGAGAAGTAGTAGCCGATATCGCTCACTCCGTAAAAACTGATCCAATTGCTGATGGAGCGCTGGGTAACGGCTGCTTTAAACTTGTCGCTGTGGCCGATGATCCAGTTGGTCATGAATCCTCCGTAGCTTCCGCCGGTCACACCTAAGCGGGATTCATTAATAAACGGAAATTCCTCCAGGGCATACTCGACTGCTGCCATGATATCCTCGTAATCCCCGCCGCCGTAATCTCCTCTTACGGCATCCACGAACTCTTGGCCGTAGCCATGGCTTCCTCTTGGATTCACATATAAAACAGCGTATCCCTTGCTTGCCAGCACTTGAAATTCGTGAAAGAAAGTGTTCCCATACATGGTGTGGGGGCCCCCATGTATTTCGACGATAAGTGGATACTTCTTCCCTTCCTCATAGCCGACTGGCTTCATGATCCAGCCTTGAACGAGCCGGTCTTTCGCACCCTTGTACATAAACGATTGGGGAGATGATAATTCCCGATCCGCCAGGTCCCCGTTCAGGTTGGTCATTTTCTTCAGCTCTCCGGTAGGAACATGAAGAGTATACAATTCACCCGGTTCGGTCGGTTTGCTCATGGCAACGAGCATCACTTGTCGATCAGAATCGAAGTCGAATCCGTATACATGCTGCTCCTCTTGCAACAACGCAGGGTAGATGGCCCCTTCAATGTGAGCGTAATAGAGAACCGTGTTTCCGGCATCAGACGCCAGGAAATAGAGACTTTCATTGTCCTGTGACCATAGGATTCCTGCTTGAGATGAGCCTTGGATGCTATCGCTATTGAGATAGTCTCCTACGGGCAGATCCATGCTTTCTGTCAGGCAAACGGAGTGACCGGTTTCAAGGTGATACAGCCACACCTTATTATGTGTCGCATTCTCATATTCACGTCCATGCCCCATATAGGCAAGATGCCCTCCGTCGGGAGACCAGGCCGCTCCTCCGTAGTAACCCGATTCTTTATTAATCTTCTTATATTCGTCCGTTTCAAGATGAAAAATAAATAAATCAGACTGGAAGGAGAAATCTTTTTCTTTTGTTCTGTCCACTGAAAACGCGATGTGCCCTCCGTCTGGAGACCAGGAATGAAGAGTGTAATCATGGACATCATCCGTGACTCTTCTCATTTTCTTTGACGCCACGTTCACCACTACTATTTGCGAGTAGCAGCTGTCATCGAAACCTCGGTCATCACTTTTATATTTCATGCCTGTCGCAACGAATGGCTTTAATTTCTCTTCTTCGCCATCCTTCTTTTCAAACGTCTGCCCTTTTTCCAATCGCATTGAGAAAGCGATCTTTTCACCACAAGGAGACCATACAGGATTCGAAACACCTTTTTGATAATCCGTCAGCTGCTCTGCTTCCCCTCCATCACGATGAATGACATAAAGCTGATTCACGCCGGAACGATTTGAGACAAAGGCAATCGTCCCCCCATCAGGTGACCATCTCGGAGATGAAATCTTTTGCTCTCCGAAAGTCCATTGGCGAGTGGTCTTATCTTGCAGACGAATGCTATGTAAGGTTGAGAAATACTCATTTTTTTCTTCACACATAATGGTTTTGACATAAACGGCTTCTTCCCCACTTGGTGACAATCTTGGGTCAGATACGGCCTTTAACTCATACAGATCATCGATTTCGATTCCTTTATTCATGATTCGGTACCTTCCTTTCTTCTATTCTCTTTGTTATTTCGACGTCAGAATTACTTTTCCTTTTTTGGATAAAAATCCGATCTGCCCTTCATAATAGAAACAAATTCAAATTCTACAACTTTCGCTATTGAAAGTAAATCGAATTCCACGTAAAATGAAAATACGAACATTTGTTCTACACTAAAGTGAAAAGGAGTCTTTTCATATGACAAGGATCCCGGAGAACGACAGGAACATATTAGAACAGGCCATCTATTTACCGATGGTGCTGACGATTTTAAATCGTGATCTGCAAATCATAGACAGCAGCCCGTTCAAATTAAAACGACCGTATTTAGAAATGATTGAGGAGACGATGAAGGTCATCCAAGGAGAACTCGCTCATGTCAAAAAGTACATGAGGACCAATAAGATGAAGGTTGAGCGAATTCAATCAGACGATGCCTTTACGATGTATATGTTTCTGTATAAGGGGTATGAGGAGCACCATAATTACTTTAACCCGCGCCTTCGAAACCGTGTGGAGGATTTAATGAGACATTATTTGTATCGCCGATTCCTGGAATCGAAAACAGATACAACAAAAGAAGCGTGATTCCTCTCACGCATCGTTTTTTTTGATATTTCGATTAAGGTAAAACGTTTTGATATTACTCATTTCGGTTTGAACCTTCGTATTATATTTACTTTCCATTTCTGCGACACGCTGTGTGTAGGCGATACGCAAGTCAGAAGTACGAAGCATTTGATTTTCAAACGAACTGTAAGAAATGGGAACCATGCAGGACTCATTGTTTTGAAGAAAGACCCGTGTTGATCCATTTGTCGAGCGTTCATACCCGCGAACATGTGAATGGGAAATCCAGGCGCATTCTTGTTTGACAGGAGAAGAGGTTGGAAATAGATAAATGGACATCTGAGGATTCACCATGATGGGAGCTTTGTAGATGATACCCGTAAGTCTTTTGGTGCCTTCTTTTCTTCCTTCATAGGAGGAACCAAAGAATTCACAGCTCTTCTTTAAAATATCGAACGGTTTAAAAGGGGAGATTAGTATGTCATCTACCTCTATGATTTTGGTAAATGTCCTGGCACCGTATTCAATTGGCTGCAGGATCATCGTATGGGGATTCACTTCATATTCTTCTATAATTCGAGATTTTTCTCTCATTTCATCGCCTCCATTTACATTTTCCACCAAAATAATACCATAAATTTCGAGGGTTGTCTCGTATATTTTTAAAAATTCTGAAATTAACTATACGCTACTCCGTCAAGGATAAAAAATTATCAGAATATTTAATTTTTTGGTTGAATTTTTACTACTTACCCCATATACTAATAAAAAGAATTCAGGGGTGACCGTATATGGAAAACAAAAAGTCCTATACCGAAATGATGAAAGCTTCTGCCATGACCCGTAAGAAAGCCGCTGAGAGAAGTGTGATGGAGATCTATATCGACATGGTGCTGCATGAAAGCATTCTGATGACGCGAAAGACAAAACTCCTGACAGACATTGACGCCGCCCTGGATAAGAAAAATAAACCTCTGTTCATGAAATTATCAAAAGAATTAAACGAACTGAACCTAAGCTGCGGATGATAAATAATAGCTGACTCTATACATGAGTCAGCTATTCCTTTTTTAATGGACGGGCCATTGGTCCCTTCATTTCATGCATGACTTCCATTCAAATGGCAAACCCTATAGCTAACCTATACATTTTGGAGCGAATATGATGATCCTGCTAATAAAAGTACTTGTCCTCTACTTAATCACCATCGCCGCTATGCGACTAATGGGAAAATCCACTATTGTACAAATGACTCCATATGATCTTGTAGCGATTATTATCGTTGGGACCATTGCCTCTGAACCACTGATCTCCACGGAATTCTGGCCAACCATCGCGGCTCTCGTCATTTTAGTGGGGCTTCATGTACTGTTCTCATTCCTGACCCTGAGTCAATGGGGAAATCGCTTCTTCTTGGGAGAACCCACCTTACTGATTAAAAATGGGGAGATATTAGAGGATAATCTGGAGAAATCCAAGATCTCGCTGATTCAATTAACCTCCATTCTACGCTCTCAAGGTTACCCCAAAATTTCAGATGTGGACTACGCCATGCTCGAGCCGATCGGTGAAGTGAGCGTCATTCCGAAGGTGGAAAACACCCCTGTTACCGTCCAGCATCTCAACCTTAAAATCGATGACGAGGGATTGCCGATTGCCGTGATTGTGGATGGGAAGATCCAAACACGGAACCTGGTGCTCCTTGGGAAATCGAAAGAATGGCTGGAAACTCAACTAAGCAACTCCGGACTTCATCACAAGGATGTGATTTTCGCTTATATGACAGAGAAAGCCAAGAACCTGATTATTAATAAAAGAGAAAAAGCCTAGTCTCTTAAGAGAACGGGCTTTTTTCAGTGTGGCGGTTTATTAATCGCATGTTGTAATCAATTCTAGGAAAATCTAATGTAGTAAATTCCCATAAATTTTAATCGTAAAGTATAATGCCACGGCTGTATAAACGAAAGCTGTCCAGAAAGAGATCGAATGATAAAACTTTTTCTTTTTTTCTTTGATCAAATGCTCCCCCTTTTTGTAAAAATAGCCATCTCCATTTACATAGATGATGATCAAGGTAACTAATATCCCGATAATCAAAGACCACTCCATCATCGGGCGCCCAGTTTCAAGATAACTCAAAAAAGGCAAACCGATTAACGCTAAAACGGTAAACATAAAACGAATAAACAATATCCAAACTTTATGATTTTTGATCTTCCCCATCCTCCTGCCTGTTTCTATAAACAGAAAATTCCTCCTATTTAATTCCTTATTTTTCCATAAACGCAAGGATTGAACACTAAAATTTAAGGTTTAAGAAACAAAAATGATAAACAGACAAAAAAACGACTCGCTTCCATTCACAAGTCGTCCTTCCTGTCTTTCACTCTCTCTCAATCTGTAAAAGGGGTAACTATACCTATCTGGTCCGTTTTATCCCTTTACTCTGTATCTTTCTCCTTTTCATACTCCTCAAGCATCGTCAATCGTTCAAGCATGGTCGGATGACCATAACGGAAGATCTTCACTAGTAAAGGCGGATTGACCTGAGATAATCCCACCTTCGATAACTTCTGGAAAGATGAGATGGCGGCTTCTTTATCGTCCGTCATTTCTATTGCATATCGGTCAGCCCTCGTTTCCTGGTAGCGTGAGATCCAGTTGCTAAGGGGACTGATAGTGAACAGGAGCATGGACGTAATCATCAAGAACAGGGGTAAGGAGCTTAAGTTCGATACGCTCGATACTTTCATGTCTTCCTTATGATTGGCGACGATGCCTCTCATCAGCTTAGCCGTCAGGAATAACCCAAAGAAGGATAGGATCAAGTAGATGGCAATGCCGATATAGATGTGCTTCTCCACATAGTGAGCCATTTCATGGGCCATCACAAACAGGATTTCCTTGTCCGTTAATTTTTCAAGGGTGGTATCCCAAAGAACGATCCGGGAATTGGATCCGACTCCGGTTACATACGCATTGAGTGAATTAGTCTTCTCCGACATGTCGACTTCGAATACGTGGTCCGTTGGAATGTTTGCCTTGTCGGCAAGAGTCAGGATTTGTTCCTCTAATGCTTTATCCTTCAGTGGATAGAAATCGTTATATAGCGGGTCGATCAATACCGGTTGCACGAACATCATGAAAATCGTAAAGGGTACCGACAATGCCCAGGCCGCTAGCCACCAGCGCTGCTTGAATCGTTTCATCAATCCATATAACACCGATACAATGATGAACATGAGGAGGTAATTCACCCAGAAATCCGTGATCTCATCCTTCATCCACATGGAGAACGTCTGGGTTGAAATATTGTAGCTCTTCGAAATAGTATACGAAATATACTGCAGTGGAAAAATCGCCAGGAACGAAGCAATCGATAACCAGAACAAATAAATGGCCGTTTGCAGGAAACCATTTTTCACCGTTCCCCTCGCCCACTTCTCAAACACACGCGAGACCCCGAGAATCAGGATCAGGAAATAAAACAACCATTCATAAGGAGTGGATAAGAAAAACAGGAGGTTCTTGATTTTCGAGAAATCCTCACTCAGCATAATTTCTTTATCCTTCATAAAGGTGGCCGGATCTGCACTGCTTCCTTTGTACATGTCAGGCAAAGTAGAATCCGCCAAGAAGAATAAATACACATATAGAAACAAGCCTAATAGCAAATAAGCCAATATCGACCTGAACGCCCATTTTCTAACCAACATACTTCCTCCCTTCTCGTCTTCTTTACTATATGTAATACCCTGTCCAAAGATTTAGAACCTAAACACATTACGGCAGAAATCGCGAAATCCCCCTCCAATTTAAAAAAAGCCACGACCCGAATCGCGGCTTACATCAAGAACACCGAATACAAAGATAGAACTGAAATCGCCCCGACCACCACAAGGATGACGTTGGCACCCAGGAAGGCAATGACAAATGCGGCTGCCGTCCCGACGGCTCCAAACATTAGATTCCCCTCTTGAATCAACAAGATGCTAGGAAATATCAAAGCGCCCAATACGGCAAAAGGAACATTCTTTAATACCCCTTGAAGGAATGGAGGCAGTTCTTTCCCTTTAAATACGAGGAAAGGAAGCATTCTGGGAATATACGTGACAATCGCCATACCGATGATCATCAAAACAATCGCGCTATTCATTCGCTCTCTCTCCTCCCTTCATCATGACCACCAATTCCACAATCACGGCTGAAACGAGGGTAGCAAGTACAATCGACCAGCCGTTTGAAAGGTTCGTCGTGAAAAGCAGGATGCTATTCAACATACCGGCCACTACGGCTAAAAACGTGACCTTTACACTTTTTTTCATGGAAGGAACGAGGAGTCCCACAAACATGGCATAAAGAGCGATCGTCATGCTCGCTTGTAGAAATTCGGGAAGGATTTCCCCGATGAAGTAGCCGACACCAGAGTTCACGACCCAGCTTCCGTATGAAATGAGCATCACCCCGACGGCAAAACCTGTTCTTACTTTGCCATCTTTGACGCTGATGACCGTGAAGGTTTCATCCGTAATCCCAAACGCATAAAACAACTTTTTATATAGTCGGTCTTCCTCGAGCTTTTCACTTAAAGAAGCCGACATCAGGAAGTGACGGATGTTTACGATGAACGTGGTAAGAATAATTTCAATGATCCCGGTACCAACCGCGATCAGACTCAGCGATATGTATTGAGCAGCCCCTGCAAACACGAGCATGCTCATCAGTACCGTTTCCGTGACCGTAAGGCCGGTTGTCCGTGCCAACAACCCAAAGGTTAACGCAACAGGCATGTATCCGATGGCTATGCTGAGCCCTCCCTGCAGGCCCAGACGAAAATCACTCACTTTTTTCGTGGAAAGCAGTGCCTCCATCCTCTCACATCCTTTATAATAGAAGTAATTTACTATTTTAATTTTTTGATAATTTATTATATTATACATATAGACACTATAGTATACAAGAGGAGTTTTGGCATGGAAAATTTCCCGATTCAAATTGGTGATAATATACGGAAGATCCGCAGGGAGCGCGGCTTCAGCCTTGAGCAGATGGCAGAGCGCACCGGTGTAAGCAAGGCGATGATCGGTCAGATTGAACGTGGTGATTCGAATCCGACGGTCGCAATTCTATGGAAGATCGCCAATGGCTTGAAGGTATCCTTCTCTTCACTGATTGAAAAGCCAAGCAATCAAATATCCATCATTCATTATCAAGACGTTCAGCCTGTTCTTGAAGATAACGGAAACTACATCGTTTATCCCATCTTCCCTTTCGATCCCCTGAAAAAATGGGAAAGCTACCGGGTTGAAATGAAACCGGGCTGCTTATATCGAAATGAAGGGCATACGAAGGGGGTAGAGGAATACATCACGGTGCTGTCAGGGAAGATTGCCCTTAATATCGGGGAAGAAACCTATCTGCTGACAGAAGGAAGTTCCATTCGTTTTGCCGCAGACTCCGGGCATGAGTATGTAAATCATTCAGTAGAAACAGCTGTGTGCCAGATGGTTATTTATTATGGCGGTGAATAATCCCAAAGAAAATCCTGCATGTGTAACGACATGCAGGATTTTTCAAACTATCCAGTTAACAAAATGTATCCTTCGGTTTCGGCACCGACAATCCGAACATCGGACGAAGATAAAGTGCCAGGAACGTACCTCCAAGGGCAAGGAACCCCCAAATATAACCGTGAAGGCTGAAGGAAGCGATCCCTCCGAAGTAAGCACCAATGTTACATCCGAAGGCCAAACGGGCACCGTATCCCATCAGCAGCCCACCAATGACAGACGCCATGGCATTTTTACCAGTGATTTTATTAAACCGGAACAGGCCACCTGCAGCAGATGCAAGAAATGCTCCAAGGATGACACCGAAGTTTAATACGGTTGTGGAATCAGCAAAGATCGATGCTTGAAGAGCTTCAGCATTGGCTCCTGTCCAGTAGCCCCAGCTTGCCACGTCGACCCCGAACATTCCGGCAACCTTTGATCCCCATAGAGCAAAGGCAGAAGTGATTCCCCAAGGATTTCCCCGTGTCATGAGAGTGAGGGCATTTAACACAGCCAGCACGATCGCAGCTGCGATAAGTGGCCAAGATCCACGTAGAATCCGTTTCCAGCCTTTAGTCGTTGGGAGTGTCGCCATGCGGGGCGGGTTTTTCTTCTTCTCCACCCGCAGTGTAATCCACGCAATGAAGCCAAAGAATAAAATCGAAACGAGCCATGCCCCAAAATAACCTAATCCGGTAGAGGTTGCTAATGAAATAGGTTTAAAGGACGGCATTTCCTCTGTCCAAAATGGAAGATGATAGGCTCCGACTGTGGCACCGACAATAAAGAATAGCAATGTGATGAACATAACGGAGCGACCGCCGCCGATTGCGTATAGTGTACCTGAAGCACAGCCTCCTCCAAGCTGCATGCCAATCCCAAACAGGAAGGCACCTACCAGTAAACTTACCCCAACGGGCGATACATAACCTGCCGCTTCACCCCCAAAGAATGTGTACCCTGTCGCAAGGATCGGAGCAAACAGCGTTACGGCAACGGCAAGCATCACCATATGTGCCCGCAGTGCCTGCCCGTTCCCTACAGACATCACTCTGCGGAAAGCAGAAGTGAATCCGAATCGTGCATGAAATAATGTATATCCTAACAACAGCCCCAGCACCAGTAACACGGTTTGGGCAATTTCTTGTGTAAAGAGTAAATATAGACTAAGAATCACTGTAACGATTAAACCGCCAGCCACTAAAGATGTCTGTGGCGGGTTCAATTCGGTACTCGCTTTCTCTGGACCCTTTTGTTCATTTATTGGTTGCACATAGCCAGCCATGAATAATCCTCCTTAATCTGATTGAATTGGTTGGAATTTATTTTACAATAGTAATAGATTCGACGACAGTTGTCAAAAAGAGAGACTTCCGCGTCCTTTCATCTATTAAATAAAAAAAGCTACTTGAGAAATCTCAAGCAGCTTCGTTTCTATAAGGATACAAGAGCCAACATAATCGGGATCGTCACAATGCTCATAAGTGTAGTGACAAGTGTACTTGTCGACACTAAATCAGGCTCTGTGTTGAACTGCAATGAAAACATCGTAGTATTCGCAGCAGTTGGCATGCTTGCCAAAATAATGAGAATCGATCCCAACATGGTAGAAATAGGAAGAAACGAAACAACGACCAGAGCTATGATGGGTGAAGCTACCATTCTCATGATCACAATAAAGGAAAGGGCGCCTCTTTCCACCTTCTTCCCTCCCAATGTCGCTAATTGCATCCCTAACACCACCATAATAGTAGGAATCGTTGCCTGGGAAATCAGATCAATGGTCTGACTCATAAACACCGGCACATCAAGATGAAACAATTGAAAGCCCAATCCAAGAAAAGCACCATGCAGAATCGGCATCTTGACGATCTTCATCCAGATTTCCCTCGTTTCCCTCTTTTTATCACCGCCACTGACAGCATAATAGAGGCCGATTGTATTCATAAGAAATGACTGTATCACCATCATAATGACCGCATAGCGAAACCCGAGTTCGCCGAAAGCGAATAGGATGATCGGTACTCCATAGTTGCCGCTGTTCATGAATACCCCGGATAGAATCATGGCCGACACTTTCGGTTTTGAATAGTTTCTAAACTTAGCCACTATTTTAATAGATACAATCAAAATCACACAAAGCGCGATACAAAACAGAAAGATATAAAGATAATCCATATTCAGTTCATTCTCGTAAAAGGTCTTGAATGCAAGAAACGGATACATTAAGTAAATGGCCATCTTCGAAATCGAATTGATCTCGAAACCAAGTTTCTTTTGACCGATATATCCAACGGCAAAGACCAGTAATGCAGGCAGTACAATCAATATTACGTCCATTTACGTCACCACAATCTATTAAAATGAAAGATAGGCTTGACTGCTAGAGTCAAGCCTAAGTGTACCATATTTACAACAGCGGGATAATTAATCCGGCTAACAGCAGGATCAATGCACCTCCTAATCGGGAAGAGATTTGAGCGAATGGCATAAGCTCCATTCGTTTCGATGCTGACAATACGGCAACATCCCCTGTTCCTCCCATATTCGCCATGCATAGCCCAGCGGTGATCGCAGCTTCAATCGGGTAAAAGCCAACGACTTTCCCAAGGATCGCCGCTCCGATGATCGCCCCTAATACCACTCCGAATACGGTCAAGATATATTGCAGCGTTAACGCTGCAAGAACGGTATCTAAATCGGTGTAAGCGACACCGATCCCAAATAATAAAGCGAACGTCCAGTTGCTTGCTACAAATTGATACCACTGACTGGCTCCCTCTACAACATTTTGAGGGATCATGTTTGAAATCTTCGCTGCGGCCACAAGTATGATCATGATGGCATATGGATGAAGGGGAAGAACGGATCCCAGCAATGTTCCAACCGTGAAGAATGTCAGGGCAGCGAGTAAGCCTACTCCCATCTTTTCAATGTTATACTTCTGCTTTGTTTTTTCATAGGTAAAACCTTTCATAAGCTGACCGTTTCCACTTAGGGAAGGTACTTTTTTTCCGATTATATCAAGAACCGATGCTAAAATGATGGCAAATACATTCCCTAATGCCAGTGCCGGCACGAGCATTGAAATATAATAGCTCGGATCATTCCCCATCATCTCAGAATAGATTTGACTCATGGGGACAGCTCCCGCTCCCATTCCACCACCCATGATTGGCATCGTAATGACGAGGATCGCTTCTTGAAGGGTAAATCCGACAAGAGATCCAAAGATTCCTGCAACAATCACGGCTCCGGCTACCGCTCCGAAAATCGGAAGGAAATAGCGAAGTCCCACTTTAACTAAAACTTTTGAATTCATTCCTAAGATACTTCCCGTGATTAAGGCAGCAATATAGAAGTTCAAAAATCCTCCAGATTTCATGAAGTCGGTCATGGACGTGACGGTGGCTTCCGGAAGTAAACCAGCGTAAACCATAAAAGCAGATCCAAAGATCGCAATGATCGCTCCCCCGCCAAGGAACGTTTTCACGATTGGCGTACGATCTCCTATCCACCCAAATAATTCCCCAAGGATCATCATGACGAGAAGGCTTCCAATCATGCCCCCTGGAAGGTTCCCCGTATACAAGCTTGCAAGCGTGATTCCCGTAAAGACCAGGAACCAAAGGATCGGCATATTGAAAATCTGAAGCGATCGATCTTTCGTAAGCGTCACATTCTCATTTGTTTTCTCCTTCTTATATGAAAGTGTTGATGCTGCTTGTCCCATCTTCTCATCCCCTTTGTCGTTTTGAAAATAATAATCCGAAACTGTTTCCAGTGCTGGTCTTTCCAGCAACCTTACACCCCTTCAATCGCTTTCGCGTAACCGCTTACACTATATGTCCATCATATGAAAACGCTTTATCGTTTCATAGATTATGAAACTATTGTTTGACTTTTGAAATTAAAAAAAGCAGCCGGATAGGCTGCTTACAAATAGTTTTGAATGCGTGAGCTATTCAGTTTGTTCCTTGTATATTGATAGACCGGCCTTCCGACACCATAGATCAGGGTCTCATCCACCACACCGATATCTTTCAGAAACCTGAGGTACTTTCTGATCGATACCCGTGAAATGGACGTCACGTCTGCTATATCACCTGTAGAAAACGACTCTCCTTGGAAACTCACAATCTTGTCGTAGATAGATAATAATGTACTGCTCGTCAATCCTTTAGGAAGGGGGACCTTCTCCGCGGCTTGCACATCCCTAAGTAAAAGTAAATCCAGTTCACTCTGATCGATGGTAGATTGCTTTTGAAACATACGGTTACTCTCCCGATAAGTCGATAATGCTTTTTTAAACCGTTCAAATTCAAAAGGCTTGATCAAGTAGTCCACTACACCCATGCGAAGGGCGCTCTGGATATTATCGACTTCTGATGCGGCTGTGATGAGGATGACATCTGTCTCCCGCTGTTCCTTCCGTATTTGCTCTAACAAATCCATCCCGGTTTGTTTCCCAGGCATATAAACATCCAATAAAACCAGATCAATCTTATACTCACTTACTTTCGCCGAGGCATCTTTAATCGAATTAGAGATTCCTATTAAATGAAACCCTTTGATCTCTTCCAGATACTTTTGATTAAACCGGGCCACCATCGGATCATCTTCCACGATCAATACATTAATCACCCTTCTTCCCCTCCTTATATGAAGCTTGAACAACCATCGTCGTGCCCGATCCTACCTTTGATTCAACATGCAGGGTTCCATTCAGTTTACGGAGACTTTCTTTCACTAAGAAGAGACCGTATCCTCTTTCTTCCCCTTTAGAAGAGTATCCTTTGACGAAGATATCCTCTGCTATTTCATCCGCCATTCCTTTTCCTGTATCCGTCACGACCATTTCAAATTGCTCGTCCTGATAGAATAGCTCCAGCAGCACTTCCTTTTCATTACTATTTGCCGTTGCTTCAACACTATTATCCAATAGGTTTCCAATCACGGTAATCAGTTCATGTGTAACAGAAGGATTTTTGGGTTCGGGGATAAAGTCGTGACATTCAATGGTCAATGCAACGTTCTTTTCCCTTGCATAGCTCAGTTTCCCCATGATAAAACCAGCCAAAGCAGGATCCTTCACTTTCGACGTCACCGTGCTCACTTCATCGACCCGTAAGGAAACAAGCTCTTTCACATAACGATTTAAATGATTGTAATCCTTCATCTTCACCAATCCCAGAATCACATGCATCTTATTCATAAATTCATGCGACTGGGCACGGAGCGCTTCCGCATACGATTTGACACCCGTTAACTGCTCTGCTAATTGATTCACTTCCGTTTTATCACGGAATGTGGAGATTGCCCCGACTACTTCATCATTGACGATTAACGGAACACGGTTTACCAGGATCGATACCCCATTGATGGTCTGCTCCTCGTCAAGCTCAGGTTTCCCCGTAGCGATGACTCTTTCCAACCGGGTGTGTGGCATGTATTCTTTGATGGGCATTCCAATCGGATCCGAGCTTAGTCCCGCTTTATTAAATATTTTCAGGGCAGACTTATTCACTAATGAGATGGTTGTATCTTTATTGACAGCCACAACCCCCTCATGTACAGACTGAAGCATCGTATTCCGCTCTTCCAAGATTTTCGCTATCGTAATCGGCTCCAACCCGAATAAAATTTTCTTTATGTATCTGGCTATAGTAACGGCCCCTATGACACCAACAATAATCCCGATCATGGATCCCACCAAAATATTCCGGTGACTCATGTCCAATGCTTGCTCCACGCTACCCAGGGAAATCCCTACTGCAACAGCCCCTATCTGTTGATTTCCCTCGTTAAAGACAGGAGAAAACGCCCTGACGGATTGGCCCAAAGTCCCCTCTGAAATAGACAATGTTTCCTTCCCTTGAAGTACACCTTTCTCATCCCCACCGACAAAATGCTTTCCGATACGGTCGGGATCAGGGTGAGATTTTCGTATCCCTTCCATATCCATGACCACTACAAACAGTACCTCTGCTGATTTCTGGATATCTTGGGTGTATTCCTGTATTCGACCTGCATTCCCTTCCCCTTCTAAACCGCTCTTCACAATCGTGGAATGAGCGACCGTCCGGGAAACGATTTTCGCCTTTTCTTCAATATTAGACTCAATGTTATCATTAATCGTCCTGGAAATAAGCAAATCGGTTATCACAAGTGATACCAGGACAACGATGCACACGAAGAGAATGATGATGGTACTTAGTTTAAGCTGTTTCTTCTTCACAGGAGTCACTCCAGTGTTTTTTTAGTATGATTCTTTATTTTACATGAATTTTGGTGTTTAAAAAGGGGCATGTGAAAAAGAGGCTCCGAGTTGGAACCTCCTGGTCTAAATGAAGATCATCCTTCGTTTATCGTTTTCCAGTTGCTTAATAACTTCTGCTTCGCCTTCAATACCTCAGAATCTGAAGCATTTCTTCATCCAATGATAGAACATTATTTTGTTTAATTGTTTCAATAAAAAGTGCCCTCAATCTATCAGATGCCATTAATACCGCTTCACTAGTGAATTCACTTGGATACGTTTCAAGGAACCTTGTAATGAACTGAGGACTCAATGTTTCATATGCCTTAAATTGGTGAAGCTTTTTATTTTCATTCATGGCTTGGATATGTAAAGTATCGTCTCTCATGATTTCAAGCATCTTGAGCGCATAGATGACGTTATTACGCTTTAATTCTGTATGTAATTTTCTCATGCTATAAAAAAATTCAAATGGAATATCGTCCCCAACATCATTTTTATTAAGGTTAGTAGTAAAGCGTTCGTGTTCAATCTCCATTTTTCCAGAAACTTCACCTGACTTATCAACGACTACTTTCCACAAAGGAGATTTTACATTTAATTTCTCTGTGGGGAGGATGGAAACATTGAATTCCAATCCATTCTCCATAAAGGCAATGAAAAGATATATATTTTCTCTTAGTTGTATTTCCTTGATATAAATGAAGTGGAGTGAAGAAAAGCATTGACGGATAAATCCTCTTGCTTTTTCTACATCCTCCATTGTTGGAGTGGACAGCATCAGGTCTATGTCTGAAAGCTCATCCTTGTATCCTATCACTCCTGATCCCAACTGAACGATTCCTTCTATTAAATCTGAAGACTTAAGTTTTTCGATTGTACTACTAAAGGCCGACTCTCTTTCGTTATGGGTATACATTTGATCACCTCGATATGATGGTTGAATGACCGGATTGAGTGAAATAAATTACTTGGAAAAGAGAACCCCATAAAAGTAACGGGTTCCGTAAACTATCGCAAACATTAAAAAATGTAAGTTAAAATGCGTATCCATTTGCCTATTAAATGAATACGCACTTTTCATTGGTTTAAAGCCATTTATAGGGGATGTTATATGGAAATTTGTATAGGAAATTGCATCTCAAATGGTGGGATACAATGTCTGTTGTACCCCTACCATTTCACCCCTCAATTTGTTATACAATTTGTCATGCCAAAAATGTTACACAACACATTCAAGTTCCCTATATATGTTAATGTGAAGTCATATCCTTAATTGAGTAACCAGTGATAATTAAAATAAGCGGAGTTTTTCCGGTTAGTTTGCAGAATAGAGCTCGGTACGGGGTATATAGGCGGAATTTTTCCGGTTAAGCAAATTTAAATTACCCATTTACATGTTTTACGAGTCAATAGTCGGAATCTTTCCGTCTATTCAAGGTATTTTTTATTCTTTTTTCTAATTAAGGGAAATTTCTCCGCTTATTTATCACAGCATGCTGATTCCTCATCTTCTGGGTTCGTGAGAGGCCGCTTTTTTACCAAAAATAGAGGTTAAACGGCTCAATATAGTGAACTGAGCCATTTTATTTTTAATCGCAATAACAGATACAAAAAGTAGTACAAATTAGGCTGCATTTTCGATTCCATTTCCGGATTTTGCGACAGGAAACGGAACCCGTTACCATAAAAGAGTTCTCTTTTCTTACCTATATTACTTCCCCTTAAACTCCGGCTTCCGCTTCTGGCTAAACGCCAACAATGCTTCTACACGGTCTTCCGTAGGAATTGTAATCTCATATGCTTTTCTTTCAATCTGTAATCCGGTCTGCAGGTCTACGTTCATACCATTCTTCACGGCGAACTTAGCTTGCTGCAGGGCAATCGGGCCATTAGACAGCATAGGTTCCACGAATGCATGGACTTCACCCAGGAAATTCTCTTTTTCTACTACTCTTGTAACGAGTCCGATGTCCAATGCTTCTTCTGACGTTAATCGCTTAGCCGTCAGAATAAGCTCCAGTGCTTTGGATTCCCCTACTAATCGTGGAAGGCGCTGGGTTCCCCCTGCCCCTGGGATGATGGCCAGGCTTGTTTCGGTCAGCCCCATTGTGGTGCCTGCTACTGCGATTCTGAAATCGCATGCCAATGCCAGCTCCATTCCTCCGCCGAATGCGTAGCCGTTCATGGCGGCGATGGTCGGTTGTGGGAGGGTAGAGACGGATTGGAAGACTTCGCCGATTTTGTAGACATTGCGGATGACCTGTTGTTCGGTCAGGGTTTTGCGTTCTTTGAGATCGGCTCCAACCGAAAAGGCTTTTTCTCCACTTCCTGTAAATATGACGACTCTGACGTCAGGGTTGATGCGGAGTGCTTCGACAACTTGCTGGAGTTCGTTCAGTGTATCGTAATTAAAGGCGTTCATGGCCTCCGTTCGGTTGATTGTGACGGTGGCGACGTTGCCTTTTTGTTCTAGTAAGATTGATTCCATTTTTGTTCTCCCCTTTGTTTAAGTGTTTCCTCCCTATGTATGATTCGACACAAACCGAGAAAACCCTTTCATTTTTTAAATCAGGCTGAACATATCCCGTTTGGATGCATAGACTAAACGTGACATCTACCCATGAAGGAGCTGTGTTTATCTTGTATTATCCTTTCAATCTGAATCAAAGCTCTTACAGGCTAGTAAATTGATGAAATAACGTAAAAAGATGCTCAGTGATCCACTGAACATCTTCTTTTATTTATGATTGAAGCACTTGTTCTTTCAGCGCTCTTCTTAGAATTTTCCCAGTTGTATTTTTTGGAAGCTCATCAATGAATTCGATGGAAGTTGGAAGTTTGTACTTCGCTAGATGCTCTTTACAGTAATCCAGCACTTCCTGCTCTGTTAAGGATGGCTCGCTTTTCACAACATAGCTGCTGACGGCTTCACCCAGTTCGGGGTGTGGGACACCGATGACCGCTGCTTCCACGATTCCAGGATGATTGTACAGCACTTCTTCGACCTCGCGCGGATAGACGTTGTAACCTCCCACGATGATCAGTTCTTTTTTACGGTCCACAATATAGAAGTACCCTTCTTCATCCATGCGGGCAAGATCTCCGGTGTATAACCAGCCATCACGGATCGTTGCCGCTGTTTCTTCTTCCATTTTGTAATATCCCTTCATGACATTCGGGCCTTTGACGATCAGTTCGCCGACTTGTCCGACTGGTACATCTTCTCCCAATTCATCGACGACTTTATTCTCCAGGTTCATGATCGATGTTCCGATGGATCCCGGCTTTCTTGGTCGATCCAGCGGGTTGAAGCATGTCACAGGAGACGCTTCGGATAAACCGTAGCCTTCAGAAATCATGACGTTGAATTTCTTTTCAAAGTTTTTTAGTAAGGCCACCGGCAGGGAAGCGCCACCTGAAATACAGAGACGGAGAGATGATAAATCTTCTGGATTTCCTTCAGGATACTGGAACAGGAAGTTGTACATGGTTGGTACTCCGGCAAATACGGTTGGCTGATAGGACTTAGACAGTTCAAAAATGGCTTTCGGACTAAAGCGCGGAACGATTAATAGGGTCGCCCCTGTCATCAATGGCGCATTCAGGACCACCGTCAAACAGAAGACGTGAAACATAGGCAGAGCTGTAATGACGGTGTCATCTTCATTCATTCGTAAATAGCTGCCGACATCGGTTGCATTGGAATAAATATTTTTGTGTGTCAGCATGGCGCCTTTCGGTTTCCCCGTCGTTCCCGAGGTGTAAAGGATGATGGCTACTTCATTTTCATCCACTTCCTCCCCCTTAAACGCAGGATCGCCCTTTCCGATAATGCTTGTAAACGATTTCATTTTAGGGTATGCAAGCGCTATTTTCTCTAAATCAATGTCCTTTGCCCGTTCATCCCCTGATTCACACAGGATAAATTGCTCGACATCGGATAATAGATGCTGCATTTTTTCGATTAATGGGAATAGCAAATCAAGAGTGACAATGGCTTTCACGTCACCATTTTTCAGAATGTAACCAATTTCATCCGGTGTGTAGATCGGATTGATTGGTATCACCTTTAACCCCATACGTAATGCCCCATATAATCCAATGACGAAATGTGGTGAATTTCCTAATACAAGCGCGATGTGATCCCCTTTTTTCAGACCCGATTGCTCTAAGCCACTTGCAAATTTCGATACAGCTGCATTTAATTCCCCGTATGTACTGGAAGTATTTAAGAAATGATAGGCTGTTTTATCTGCTTTCTCTTGAGCGATTTGGTCTAACCGTGTAGCGATATTCAATTGTATCCCTCCCCTTTTCAGATAAACTGAATGAATGGTCATTCATCAAACTATTAAAAGTATTCAAAATATATTCTATATAAAGAATAGTATTAATACAAGTATGTTGATGAAAAAAAGCCGCCCAATTTGGACGGCTCTTCCATTTTCTTACCGATTCCGTATGAGTATTTTCATAGTTTTCTTTATTCGAAACGATATTGGATTCCATCGCTTCTGCCTGATTCAATGCCCATTTGGAATACAAATCATATTCATAGTTTGGATTATGAGGAGGTGTACAAGGCTCAATCAAACCTGGATTTGTCGGGCCGCCATACCCTCTCACATATCCATGCAGATCAAGAAACACCATCGGGTTCCATTCCGTAATCAGATCTACCATATGCTCAGTTTCAGGCTGGGATTGAGTGATGAAATCACGGTTGAGGTCAATTCCATTCCCGTTGAAACGCGTGGGATCAATACGCCCATCCGGGTTTGCCACCACATTGAAGATCAGGATATGATCTTCAAGAATCCCTTTCGTTTGTTGGTCATTTTCCGTGGCAAAGCGCTCGATTAATTGAAGAGCTGCGTCTGTTCCAACAAATCCTGTTCCGTGAATGGATGCATTGATCATCACCGGAACCTTTAAATCAGGGTGCTTATCAATAAAGTCCTGTGCTTTATCAGGCGACTTGATCATTTTCTTACGCAGACCTTTATAGTAACCATACTTCCCTTTCGCTTTCGCATCCGAAACGGTCACTACATACATATCATGACCGGCCGCTGATTTTGTATCACTCTTCTCGACGGTCACACGATTGCTTTCCTGTGCGATTGCATCAAGCTTCCCTTCGATCTCAGAGTACTTCACAAAATCATAGTGCTCGCTATTGAATAAGCTTTTTTCTTTCTCATCAAGTTGAGTACTTTGAATCGTCGTTTGAGGAGATTCTGCTAGAACGTTGAATGGCGTGGTGGATAGTAGAGTAAAACTGGCAATTCCTGCAATGATTTTTTGCTTCATTTATGTACCTCCAAATTATGTAATAGCATAATGATAGAATAAACATTCATAATGGTACATAAATATTTAGTCCTATATTATGATTGGGAGGATTTAACTAGTTGAAACTAAAAAAAGAGGCTTCCTAAATTAGGAAACACCTCTTTTTTATATCAATACACCAAATCCACAAATTCATCCTTCGTCACATTCCCGAAATAGTGTTGAATGTCAACGCCCTCTAAAACTCCTGCGATGTCTTTTCGTTCATAGCGTGTGCCTGTCAGTTTTCCCTCAATGTCTTCTACATTCCCGACTCCGAAGAAATCGCCATATATTTTACAGTTTTCGATTTTCCCTTTGTTCACATCCAAACGGACGTCAATCGATCCGACCGGGAAACGGTGAGAATGCTGAAGGTTGAATTTCGGTGATTTACCGTAGTTCCAATCCCAGTTTTGATAGCGTTCTTTTGAAAGCTCATGGATGTTCTTCCAGTCTTCTTCCGTCAGGACATATTCTTCTACGTCGCTTCCGTCAAAAATATAATCCAGAAGGGTTGAACGGAATTGTTCGATGGTCATTTTTTCTGACAGGAATTCAGAAATGTTGGCCACACGGCTTCGAATCGATTTGATCCCTTTTGATTCAATCTTGTCCTTTTTCACCCGTAGAGCTGACACGACGTTTTCCATTTCGGAATCGAACAAGAGCGTTCCGTGGCTGAACATCCGGCCCTTAGTGGAGAACTGTGCGTTACCGGAGATCTTTCTGCCTTCTGCGATAATATCGTTACGTCCGCTAAGCTCTGCCTTCACCCCCAGCTTATGAAGGGCTGTTACAACAGGCTCAGTGAATTTTTTGAAGTTGTGGAAGCTCTCTCCGTCATCTTTCGTGATAAAGCTGAAGTTCAGGTTTCCTAAATCGTGATAGACTGCTCCCCCACCGGAAAGTCGGCGAACGACATGAAGACCTTGCTTCTCCACGTAGTCTGTATTAATCTCTTCGATCGTATTCTGGTTCTTCCCGATAATAATGGAAGGTTCATTTATATAAAATAATAAATAACTCTCATTAATATCTAAGTTCTTAAGTGCATATTCTTCAATAGCAAGATTGATCCTTGGATCCGTGATCCCTTTATTATCGATAAATAACATCATTCTTCCTCCTAAATATCTACTTCCATATCTTTTTTCGCTAACAATACCTCGCCGCTATAAATGGTTTTCGCTTCCGTAACCAATTGCCCCAGTTCGCCGAAATGAGGTAAATGTGTCAGTATGAGCTTTCCGGCATTCGTTTTCTGAGCAAGATTCCCGGCGTCGAGACTCGTCATGTGACCAGCGTTCGAGGCATCCATCTCTCCATAGAAATTACATTCACAGAGCAGTACATCTGCGTCTTTCCCAAATGGAACAAATGACTCTTTGAAAGCCGAGTCTGCTGTATAGAACAGCGATTTTCCGTCTGCTTCGATTCTCATTCCGTAACACGGCACGGGATGCTTGGCCTTCACAAATGTCACTGTGAAAGGACCAATCGATAATGATGTATCCTCCTTATATTCATGGGCTTCCATTAAATCTTTATATGTAATCGTATCGTAACCCCGTGGGTCTTCCCTATGGGCATATACAGGTAATGTACCTTTATTTTTCCCCAGGAAGTATTGAATCAACAAAGCGTGTTGTAGTACACCTAAATCTGCTACATGATCGGGATGGTAGTGGGACAGAAGGACCGCATCCAGCTCTGTAGCCTCTACGTGATGTTGCAGATGGGATAGTACACCACTGCCACAGTCTATAAGCAGTTTAAAGCCATCATGCTGGAGTAAATACCCGGTACTCGCTTCTCCTGCCTTCGGATAGCCGCCCCATTGGCCAATAACGGTAAGCTTCATTTTTGAACCCGCCCTTCACTTTAGTATGTATCCCTACTATACTTCATTGTGCCTATTTTTTCATTTTTTTCGCCTATTTTTGAATTAATCGTTGACGAAACGCATACTGTTATAATACAATAAAATAAATTAACACATCAGTTATATAACACAAACAATTGATGGGTGAAAACAAATTTACGGAGGGTGATTAACATGGTAAAAAATATTGTGGAGTTCTTTCGAAATTTGCCGCCTAAGTCTTGTGCACAGTGTGGAGATACAATTGAAGAGCAGCATGAATGCTACGGCATTTATTGCGAGAAATGTACGACTGATTACGAGTATTAAATATTAAGGAACAAGGGGTAATAAAAAGGATGCTCTTCATAGTGAAGGGCATCCTTTTTATGTTTATTGTACTTCTACTTTTTGCATAGTGTGTTCGTGAATTTCTTCTCCTTTGGTCACGTGAACCTGTACATGATAGGTACCCGTTTCCGGGAAAGCATACGAACCGTTATACATACCGGCTTCAGCCTCTGTTAAATCCACTCATTCGTGTTTTTCCTGACCCTCTTTGTAAATTTCCAAACGCACTTCTGCTTCTTCTAATGCTTTTTCTTCATTTTTCACATGAACGTTCATTTCTGCTTCGTCATTCATCTTAATCGTATCAGACTTATTAAGGTGGATGGATACTGTACTTTCGTGATGGTCATGGTGACCGTCTTCGCTTTTCTCTCCATGTTCCCCTGCCTCCACTTCACCAATCGCAATTTCAGCTTTCGGCATGGTGTGCATATCACGGGCTGTTACATGGACCTGCACTATATACATGCCATCCTCTTCATTATGTACCTCTCTCCAATTAGTATACACCTTGATGCTTACCAAGGGTTTGTCCATTTCATGAAGAAAAAACGGTAGATGTGTGGCATCTACCGTTTTTTCCCTTATGCTTCTACTGATTTCGTATATTGTTTCTTGAATAGCCCTACAAAGAACACTAAGGTCAATGCAACGAACACAATGAAGTATCCCAGCAGGATGAAAAGGTTCTGCCACATGAAGGCAAAGTCCCCGCTTGAGATGACCGCTTTGAATGCTGACACCGAATATGTCAT
Source organism: Rossellomorea aquimaris (assembly GCF_003315075.1). GTDB lineage: Bacteria > Bacillota > Bacilli > Bacillales > Bacillaceae_B > Rossellomorea > Rossellomorea aquimaris_C. The sequence continues at coordinate 2,145 of NZ_QNRJ01000008.1, read as the reverse complement.
TGGTAACAATGCACTGATTGGCTGCAGCACAGTCGGGATTAATTCGAGTGGGAACGTACCTGCACTCGTCGTTAATTGTAGAATCAAGATGATGATCGCTACAAATCGTCCCGGATCACCAAGGATTGTAACTAGCATTTGAATCAATGCCAGGAATGTAAGACTCGTAATAATAGTTGAAAGTAAGAATAATGGTACACTTTCCACTTCAAGCCCCAATCCAAAGAGTAAAATGGCTGCTGCAATCAGTGATTGGATGATCCCCACTGAAGTAAGGACAGCGAATTTACCAAGGAACCAATTCATTCCGCTTGATGGGCGATCGGATGGTTCTCTCAGTGGATACACAATGGAGATTAATAACGCCCCTACGAATAGTCCAAGAGATAAGAAGTATGGGGCAAATCCAGTTCCGTAGTTTGGAACATGATTGATTTTCTCATTTTTCACATCGACGGGACCCGCCATCATGTCATACGTATCGTCATCCGCTTTGACACTGTTGGCTTCTTTTGCTGCGTCTTTTAATTTCGATTCGTATTCCGTTGTTCCATCAGATAGTTTCGTTGAACCGTTTGCGAGCTCAGTTGAACCATCGGCAAGTTTCCTGGATCCGTCTGCCAGCTGATTGGATCCATCATATACCCGGTTAAGGCCAGAGCTCAGTTCATTCGCTCCTGAAGCAAGACCTACCGTTCCCTGGTATACGTCTCCAAGTTTCTGATTTAATAAACCGTAGTTTTCCACCACTTTGTTTTGACCTGCCACAAGTTGATTGGAACCTTCTTCAAGCTGTGCTGAACCGGCTACGAGCTGATCGACGCCGCCCTGGAGTTTCTTCTGGCCATCATTTAATGCACCGATTCCACCCGCAAGCGAGTTCGCTCCTTTTTGAAGTTCAACGGCACCATTACTTAAAGCCCCGGTACCTGTCTGAAGTCCGGATGCACCTTGCTTGATTTGGTCGATCGCTGCCTGAAGTTCAGCCTTCTTTTCTTCCGGCAGGCTTCCCATGAATGGAGCCAATTCCTCTTCAAGCTTTGAAGCTCCGGCACCAATCGCTTGAGCACCTGCTTGAGCGCTATCCGCTCCACCTTTCAAGGCACCGATTTTTTCTGCAAGTGTCTGTGAACCTGCCTGCAATTTAGCCGTATTGTCCACGGCACTATCAAGCCCGGCGTCCACCTGCTCCAATCCGGCCTTGCTTTTATCGATTCCAGCTGCAAGGGCATCAATCCCTGACTGGACATCCTGTGTTCCTTTGTATAGTTGTTGGGATTTATCCGTCATGACCCCGACTCCGTCCGATAATTCCTGAGAACCTTTTGCAAGTTTCTCAGCACCTGCACGGGTTTTCGCCACACCGTCCGTCATCTCTACATTTTTTTCAGCAAGGACAGCTAAATTGTCCTTGAGCTTGTTGGCCCCTTGAGATAGATCAATGGCCCCATTGTTGATTTCGCCCGCTTTGTCGCTGGCAGTCTGGAAACCATCTCCCATTTCTTCTATCTTATCAAACATCGTTTCAGCATACGTTTCGGAAACGGATTTAGAGAGACTTGCTTTGATCTCTTTCATGGCCGTATCCCCGATTTGAGCAGATAGGAAGTTAAAGCTCTCATTCGGCACATATTTCAGAGAAAGCTTTTTAGGGTTATCTTCTAGTAACGTTGTTCCGTTTTCAGAGAAATCCTCCGGAATCTCAACAAGCATGTAATAATCCTGCTTCTCTAAATTTTTGTATCCTTCTTCTTTATCGATAAATTGAAAATCGAATTGATCACTATTCTTCAGTTTATCAACAAGTTCATCTCCAATATGCAATTCCTTCCCGTCAAACTCTGCTCCCTGGTCGCTGTTTACAACCGCCACAGGTAAGTCTGACAGCTGTTCATATGGATCCCAAAATGCCCATAAGAACATACCACTGTATAAAACAGGGATGAAAAGGACGGCTAGAATCGGGATGAGAAGTTTTTTATTTTTGAAAATCGCTTTAAATTCTGAACCAATAAATGAATTCTTCATGTTTTTCCTCCTATTATTTTTCTCGTATTGTCAAAACTTTTATAAGAAATAGGTTATAAATTCCTATAATAGAGGGCTTTTTGAGCAAAAAAATTGCCACCCCCTGAAATCTGGAGA
>NZ_QNRJ01000007.1 GCF_003315075.1 Rossellomorea aquimaris | reverse complement strand
CAAGCTTCGGTGGAGGCATCGGTGGGATACTACCCTGGCTGTATTGAAATTCTAACCCGCGCCCCTTATCGGGGTGGGAGACAGTGTCAGGTGGGCAGTTTGACTGGGGCGGTCGCCTCCTAAAGAGTAACGGAGGCGCCCAAAGGTTCCCTCAGAATGGTTGGAAATCATTCGCAGAGTGTAAAGGCACAAGGGAGCTTGACTGCGAGACCTACAAGTCGAGCAGGGACGAAAGTCGGGCTTAGTGATCCGGTGGTTCCGCATGGAAGGGCCATCGCTCAACGGATAAAAGCTACCCCGGGGATAACAGGCTTATCTCCCCCAAGAGTCCACATCGACGGGGAGGTTTGGCACCTCGATGTCGGCTCATCGCATCCTGGGGCTGTAGTCGGTCCCAAGGGTTGGGCTGTTCGCCCATTAAAGCGGTACGCGAGCTGGGTTCAGAACGTCGTGAGACAGTTCGGTCCCTATCCGTCGTGGGCGCAGGAAATTTGAGAGGAGCTGTCCTTAGTACGAGAGGACCGGGATGGACGCACCGCTGGTGTACCAGTTGTCTTGCCAAAGGCATCGCTGGGTAGCTATGTGCGGAAGGGATAAGTGCTGAAAGCATCTAAGCATGAAGCCCCCCTCGAGATGAGATTTCCCATCACGTAAGTGAGTAAGATCCCTAGAAGATGACTAGGTAGATAGGTCAGAGATGGAAGCATGGCGACATGTGGAGTTGACTGATACTAATCGATCGAGGACTTAACCACATTATAAAGCGGAGGCGGCTTGAACAGAGACGACAAGCATTTCTGAGCAATCAGAAGAGGGTGCTTTTTACCCTCAGCTGATTGAACTGAAATGACCTCGAGTCTCTAGCCGCCGGAGCTGGAATGGTATCTACTTGAAGAAGTAGATGCAACAATGGTCGATATTCGGCTTTCTTGACATCAATTCTTTATCTAGTTTTCAGGGAATAAATTTTATACGAAAATATAAAAAAACCTTGAAAAAATATATCTACGCGATATAATAGTACTTGTCCTTAAAAAAGAGACAAGAAATAGTCTGGTGATAATGGCGAAGAGGTCACACCCGTTCCCATGCCGAACACGGAAGTTAAGCTCTTCAGCGCCGATGGTAGTTGGGGGATCTCCCCCTGTGAGAGTAGGACGTCGCCAGGCTTTATATTTTGGAGGATTAGCTCAGCTGGGAGAGCATCTGCCTTACAAGCAGAGGGTCGGCGGTTCGATCCCGTCATCCTCCACCAAAGATTTTTGCGTCAGCAAAATATCTCCCCTTAAATTTTCTTATATAAAAACCAATCACATATGCCGGTGTAGCTCAACTGGTAGAGCAACTGACTTGTAATCAGTAGGTTGGGGGTTCAAGTCCTCTTGCCGGCACCATTTTGGTTTTAAATATCATCTTTTCAGATGAGCCATTAGCTCAGTTGGTAGAGCATCTGACTTTTAATCAGAGGGTCGAAGGTTCGAATCCTTCATGGCTCACCAAAGATTTTTGCGCAGCAAAATATCTTTCCATTTATATCATGCGGGTGTGGCGGAATTGGCAGACGCACCAGACTTAGGATCTGGCGCCGCAAGGCGTGGGGGTTCAAGTCCCTTCACCCGCACCATTTATTTTGCGGAAGTAGTTCAGTGGTAGAACACCACCTTGCCAAGGTGGGGGTCGCGGGTTCGAATCCCGTCTTCCGCTCCAGAAGATTTTGCCGGGGTGGCGGAACTGGCAGACGCACAGGACTTAAAATCCTGCGGTAGGTGACTACCGTACCGGTTCGATTCCGGTCCTCGGCACCAAAGATTTTTGCGTAAGCAAAATATCTTTCCTGAATTTGCGTAAGCAAAATATCTTTCCTTAACTTGCGTTTGTCAGTAAGGAAAGAACAATAGAATCATTTAGCGCCCGTAGCTCAATTGGATAGAGCGTTTGACTACGGATCAAAAGGTTAGGGGTTCGACTCCTCTCGGGCGCGCCATATATTTCGGGAAGTAGCTCAGCTTGGTAGAGCACTTGGTTTGGGACCAAGGGGTCGCAGGTTCGAATCCTGTCTTCCCGACCACTTCTTTTGGGGCCTTAGCTCAGCTGGGAGAGCGCCTGCTTTGCACGCAGGAGGTCAGCGGTTCGATCCCGCTAGGCTCCACCAAGATTTTTTGCAACAGCAAAATAATCTTCATTGGTTTTTTTGCGAAAGCAAAATAAACGTCATTGATATTTGAGAGATCCATCTATCAATTAATTTGATATTAAATGTATCTTGGCGGTGTAGCTCAGCTGGCTAGAGCGTACGGTTCATACCCGTGAGGTCGGGGGTTCGATCCCCTCCGCCGCTACCAAAAGGGACCTTTAGCTCAGTTGGTTAGAGCAGACGGCTCATAACCGTCCGGTCGTAGGTTCGAGTCCTACAAGGTCCACCAAGTACCATTTCATTACGGAGGAATACCCAAGTCCGGCTGAAGGGATCGGTCTTGAAAACCGACAGGGGTGTAACAGCCCGCGGGGGTTCGAATCCCCCTTCCTCCTCCATATTTACTTTAATGGGAATTTCATTTTTATCGTCGCGGGGTGGAGCAGTTCGGTAGCTCGTCGGGCTCATAACCCGAAGGTCGCAGGTTCAAATCCTGTCCCCGCAATACCATTTTTGACTTATTTTCATAAGAGGTTATCGTTAATCTTTCATAAGTCACGCATGGATAGTTATTTTCGCTATCGCGAAAAAACTTTGGTCCGGTAGTTCAGTTGGTTAGAATGCCTGCCTGTCACGCAGGAGGTCGCGGGTTCGAGTCCCGTCCGGACCGCCATTTTCTTTTTATAAGATTATGGTTCATAATTAAATATTATACTCTAAGTAAGGCTCAGTAGCTCAGTTGGTAGAGCAATGGACTGAAAATCCATGTGTCGGCGGTTCGATTCCGTCCTGAGCCACCATTTTTTATTTGAAGACATTATGGCGGTTGTGGCGAAGTGGTTAACGCACCTGATTGTGGTTCAGGCATTCGTGGGTTCGATTCCCATCAGTCGCCCCATATCTTCTTATATAAAAAGTGCGGGTGTAGTTTAGTGGTAAAACCTCAGCCTTCCAAGCTGATGATGAGGGTTCGATTCCCTTCACCCGCTCCAATTATTTTTGGGCCTATAGCTCAGCTGGTTAGAGCGCACGCCTGATAAGCGTGAGGTCGGTGGTTCGAGTCCACTTAGGCCCACCATTTCATTATTCCGCAGTAGCTCAGTGGTAGAGCTATCGGCTGTTAACCGATCGGTCGCAAGTTCGAATCTTGCCTGCGGAGCCAATAATATGGGGAAGTACTCAAGTGGCTGAAGAGGCGCCCCTGCTAAGGGTGTAGGTCGGGCAACCGGCGCGAGGGTTCAAATCCCTCCTTCTCCGCCATATTATGGCCCATTGGTCAAGCGGTTAAGACACCGCCCTTTCACGGCGGTAACACGGGTTCGAATCCCGTATGGGTCATCTGAAGAAAGACTATCATTTTTGATAGTCTTTTTTTGTTATACAAAGTAAAGTTGGTGGTCATTTTATTAAAAATAAATTAAAAACATGACTTAATGAAGCGATTTAATTGAATATGGAGCCAGATCGGGATTAAAATAAGCGGTTTTACATGAGAAAGCATGCTTCTACTTCTGTACGAGGGATATATTATCGACTATGACCACTTTATTATCGACTTTCCAACATATATTATCAACTTCTACAATCTTCTTATTAGCTCGAATTTTTCAATACGATAATCGGAAGATGTGAGGGGGTATTCAGTCAGTGATCATCGAAGAATAAAAGGCATCAACCACCTCTTAATCTCCCCATTAATCTTCTCAAAGTATTGAATAGCCCCCTACCTCCTCCAAAGATTACACTATGCATGATTCCTCCTTTATTGTCCCATAAAAAATCCCATAAAACAGGGTTTATCCACCCTAAACAAGCAACCGCCAGATTTATCATCCATTCCTAATCACTCCTCAATTCGACATCGCCATCAATCTCACAACCAGCCAAAAACGATACAAAATACCGGAATCCTTCTGCATTTCCCTAAAATTTCACTTTTTTAATATAAAAACTTTCGACAAATTACGCTATGAATTCAACACGTTTCCCCTATGTTCTTCCAATGTAAACCTTACCATTTAGTAAGACTTTCCAAAAGCGAACCATTTTATCATAAGTATGTAGGAAATTGTCGTAATTGAGCGACGATAATAAAGAGGATTTTGATGAAGTTGAAAGAAAGTAGTAAGTAGATTGAAAAAATGTAGGTGAGTTGATGAACGCAATGACCATATCAGATTATGATGTTTTTTTGTTTCATGAGGGAAATTTGCAGCAGGCCTATCAGTTTATGGGTTCACATGTGAGAAGAGATTCCGCTGGGACCTATACAGAATTTTGCGTTTGGGCACCGAAAGCAAGACATGTTTCATTGGTTGGCTCTTTTAATCATTGGAATGGAGCCGGGTATGAACTTACACGGCGGAATAACGAAGGTTTATGGACAATTCGCATAGATGGGGATCTATCGGGAGAAACGTATAAGTACGAGATTACCACTCTATCAGGTTTAAAGAAGCTGAAGGCGGATCCATATGGGTTTGCTTCTGAGAAGCGTCCAAATACTGCAAGCGTGGTGTATGAGCTGCAGGGATTTTCTTGGGAGGATGAGAAGTGGCTGGAGGATCGAGCCAGTTCGACGGTCTATGACAAGCCTATGGCGATTTATGAAGTGCATTTGGGCACATGGAAGAAGAAAGCGGGTAAGTTTCTATCTTATAAGGAATTAGCTCAACAATTAATTCCTCATGTGAAAGAACAAGGATTTACACATATTGAGTTGCTGCCTGTCACGGAGCATCCGTTTGATCGTTCTTGGGGGTATCAGGGTACTGGTTATTATTCACCGACTAGTCGCTACGGCTCACCTCATGAATTGATGGCGTTCGTGAATGAATGTCATTTACATAATATTGGCGTGATTTTGGATTGGGTCCCGGGTCATTTTTGTAAAGATGCCCACGGGTTATATGAATTTGATGGTTCGTTTGCTTATGAGTATGGAGAGGAACGGGACCGTGAGAATTATACGTGGGGAACGGCAAATTTTGATTTAGGTAAGGGGGAAGTGAGAAGCTTCCTGATATCGAATGCACGTTTCTGGATGGATCTGTATCATATTGATGGCTTCCGGATTGATGCAGTGGCCAATATTATTTACTGGGCAAACCAGGGAGAGCTTGCTCCTAATGAGGGAGCCTTACAGTTTCTAAAAAACTTGAATAAGGCCGTTTTTGAGTATGACTCTTCGATTTTGATGATAGCAGAGGATTCTACAGACTGGCCTCAGGTGACATCCCCTGTTCATTATGGAGGACTGGGCTTTAATTATAAGTGGAATATGGGATGGATGAATGACGTCCTTAAATATATGGAAACAGATACGTCTGAAAGAAGGCATGTACATTCTCTTATAACCTTTTCCTTGTTATATGCGTATTCAGAGAATTATGTGCTTCCGTTTTCCCATGACGAGGTGGTCCATGGGAAGAAGTCATTATTGAATAAAATGCCCGGTGATTACTGGCAGAAATTCGCTCAATACCGGCTGCTTCTGAGCTATATGATGGCTCATCCAGGGAAAAAGCTTCTGTTTATGGGAAGTGAACTTGCCCCGTTTTCAGAGTGGAAGGATTTAGAGGAATTAGATTGGCATTTGTTGGATTACGATTTTCATCACAAATTCAATTCATATTTTAAAGAACTTATGCATTTATATAAAGGTGCTGAACCATTATTCCAAATGGATCATCGTTCAGAAGGATTTGAATGGGTGGATGTGGATAATAGTGAGCAGCAGATTTTCTCTTTTATCAGAAATGGGAAAGAGAAGGGAGATCATCTTGTAGTGATCTGTAATTTCAGCCCTCATGTGTACCACCAGTATAAGGTGGGTGTGAATAAGGTTTCTTCTTATGAAGAAATTTGGAATAGCGATGATGAACGATTTGGGGGTTCTCATCAGGTGAATCCAATGCCTCTTGTTGTGCACAATGAGTCGTACCATGGAAGAGATGGATATGTGGAAATGACGATTCCACCATACGCAGCCGTTTATTTAAAACCAATAGATTGAAAGGGGAGAGAAGGATGGGAAAAGGTAGATGTGTAGCGATGTTATTAGCAGGTGGAAAAGGGAGCCGGTTAAGCTCATTGACAAAGAGCCTGGCAAAACCAGCCGTACCTTTTGGAGGGAAATACCGCATTATTGATTTCACATTGAGCAATTGTACGAACTCCGGGATTGATACGGTGGGTGTCCTTACTCAGTACCAACCATTAGTATTGAATTCTTATATCGGGATTGGAAGTGCATGGGATCTTGATCGTAAAAATGGTGGAGTGACCGTACTGCCGCCTTATGCGGAATCATCCGAGATGCGCTGGTATACGGGAACGGCCAGCGCGATCTATCAAAATATGAACTATCTTGAGCAATATGATCCTGAATATGTATTGATTCTATCGGGAGATCACATTTATAAGATGGATTACAGCAAAATGCTGGATTATCACATTGAGAAGAAAGCAGACGTTTCGATTTCTGTCATTGAAGTAGGCTGGGATGAGGCAAGCAGGTTCGGTCTTATGAACACAAATGAGGAAATGAGAATCACAGAGTTCGAGGAAAAACCGGCTTTTCCTAAGAGTAATCTAGCTTCGATGGGTATCTATATTTTCAATTATTCAGTGCTTAAGGATTACTTGGAGATGGATGAGCGTAATCCCGATTCCAGCCATGACTTTGGGAAGGATGTTATCCCTTTGCTGCTTGATGAGAAGAAAAAGCTGATGGCTTATCCGTTTAAAGGGTACTGGAAAGATGTCGGAACGGTTAAGAGCCTATGGGAAGCCAATATGGACTTGATTGATGAGGAAAATGAGCTGAATCTGTTCGATCACGACTGGAGAGTGTATTCGGTTAATCCAAATGAGCCGCCTCAATATATTTCTGAAGAAGCCTCTGTGGAGGGATCTCTTGTGAACGAAGGATGTACGATTGAAGGTACCATCCGCAAATCCGTCTTGTTTCAAGGAACCACAGTGAAAAAGGGAGCGCATGTCAGTCGCTCAGTCATTATGCCGGATGCTGTCATTGGGGAAAACGCCTATATCGAGCAGGCGATCGTGCCGTCGAATGTCAAGGTTCCGAGCGGCCTATGCATCATGCCGGAAGAAGGATCGGATGAAATCATTTTGGTTACGGAATCATTCATTGAAACACTACTGGAACAAGAAAAAGTGTAAGGGTTGAAAACCACATTACAACATAAGAGGAGGAAGTGTTTTGAAAAATACTATGCTTGGAGTTATTGATGCTACTAGTTACTATGATTCGTTAGAGGATTTACTGTTACATCGTTCATTAGCGGCCCTTCCGATTGCGGGCAGATATCGCCTGATCGACTTTGTACTTTCCAATATGGTGAATTCGGATATTGGTTCCGTTGCGATCTTCCCTAAGTTTCAATACCGTTCCCTTATGGATCATCTTGGATCGGGGAAGAACTGGGATCTGAACCGAAAGCGTGATGGGTTGTTTTTCTTCCCGGCACCAGGCCTGGAAGCAAGTGAAGAGGGTGTGGGGTCATTTAATCACTTCGCTCATCACCTGGACTATTTTAAGCGAAGTACACAGGAGTACGCATTGATCAGCAATTGCTTTACGTTATGTAATATTGACTACCAACCGGTCCTTGAACGCCATATGCGAATCGGCTGTGATATAACTGAAATGCGTCATAACGGAAACTCTATAGACATGTACTTGGTGAAAACGAATACACTCATTGATTTGATCCAGAAACGACGTGAAACAGGCTATACATGTATGCAGGATGTCGTGGAGGATATGGATAGCGGTTTCAAGGTGTGCGGCTATGAGCATGATGGATTTGTTCAAACGATTGATTGTATTGAAGAATACTATGATGCCAGCATGAAGCTGATGAACTTATCTTATTGGAAAGAGCTGTTCAAGAAAGATATGCCAATTTATACAAAGGTGAAGGATGAGCCGCCTACACGCTACACATCGGCTGCAAGTGTAAAGAATAGCATCATCGCTAATGGGTGCTTCATTGAAGGCCAAGTGAAGAATTCTACGATGTTCAGAGCGGTGAAGGTTGGAAAAAATACAACGATTTCAAGCAGCATCATTATGCAGAAGAGCCAAATTGGAGATAACTGTGTACTAGAGAATGTGATCTTGGATAAAGATGTGAAAATTGAGGATGGCGTAAAGCTTATCGGAGATCCAAACAACCCAATAGTCATTCGCAAAGGGATGATTCAAGGAGCGCTGATGAATTCGTGAAAGTGTTATTTGTAGTATCCGAGTGTGTCCCTTTCATTAAATCTGGAGGCTTAGCGGACGTTGCAGGCGCCCTGCCTAAGGAGTTAAGGAGTTTAGGGACGGATGTCAGGGTGATTCTGCCTAAATACGGTGGAATCCCTCAGGAGTTTCGTTCGAAAATGAAACGAAAGAAAGAGTTTTTCGTGTCAGTTGGCTGGCGAAATCAGTATTGTGGAATTGAAGAGTACAATGAAAATGGAGTAACGTATTATTTTGTCGACAATGAATACTATTTTAATCGGGATCGTCTATACGGATATTTTGATGACGGGGAGCGATTCGCGTATTTTACAAGAGCCGTATTGGAAAGTATCGCTGTCCTCGATTTTTACCCTGATGTGATTCACTGTCATGACTGGCACACAGGCATGGTTCCGTTCTTGTTGAGAAGCGAGTATCAGGAGAGACCCGGCTATTCCTTTATCCGTAGCGTGTTCACCATTCATAATCTGCAATTTCAAGGGATTTATCCTAAACAGGTGATGACTGACTTGTTAGACATCCCTGAGAAGTATTTTCATCATGAATACCTCGAGTTTTATGGAAACATCAATTTCATGAAAGGGGCGCTCATTTCTTCGGATTTTGTCACAACTGTGAGTCCTACATATAAAGAAGAAATCCTCACGCCTTACTATGGAGAAAAGCTTCATAATATCCTGGGTCAACGATACAACCAATTATTGGGTATCCTCAATGGGATCGACGATGAAGTGTACAATCCGGATGAGGGAGAGTTTCCTTATTTCAGCGGCAACCTTCATGGGAAGAAGCAGGCAAAGCGTCATCTGCAAAAAAGCCTCGGGCTCGAGGAGAATGAAGGAATTCCTCTTGTATCCATCATTTCAAGGTTAACGAATCAAAAAGGGCTTGAGCTGGTCAGGGGAGTCTTTCATGAAATGATCCAGGAAAATGTTCAGTTTGTCCTGTTGGGAACAGGGGATTGGGAGTTTGAACAGTTCTTCAGGGAGATGGAATGGACGTATCCGGATAAGGTCAGAGTGCAAATCGGATTTAATGAGGAACTGGCAAAACAGATCTATTCTGCCAGTGATTTGTTCCTGATGCCTTCTAAGTTCGAACCGTGCGGACTGGGTCAATTAATCGCCATGAGATATGGAGCCCTTCCGCTTGTCCGGGAAACAGGCGGATTGAACGATACGGTTGAATCCTATAATGAAGAAACGAAGACAGGGAACGGTTTTTCGTTTAAGAACTTTAATGCTCACGATATGCTCTACACCTATCGAAGAGCTCTATCGTATTTCTACGAAGATCCGGAAACATGGAATCATATTGTACGAACCGCAATGAATAAAGATTATAGTTGGGCTCAATCGGCCTTTAAGTATAATCAACTATATGCTGACCTGGTATCAAGGAGTGAAAGCCATGTTTTCTGATCCGATTGAATTTAAAGAAATGTTTCTGAAGAAGCTTGAAATGATGTATGGAAAGACGTTTCCTGAATCCACCAGTCAGGATCAGTTTTTTACATTAGGTCATCTTATACGGGAATACATCTCGATGAACTGGATTCATACGAATGAGCAGTACCGGTTCAGTAAACAAAAGCAGGTGTATTACTTATCGATTGAATTTCTCCTTGGACGCCTGCTTCGTCAGAACCTGATGAATTTAGGAATCTACGATATTGTGGATAAGGGATTGAAGGATCTGGGAATAGACCTTGCTGAAATGGAAGAGGTTGAGCACGATGCGGGACTCGGAAACGGTGGTCTGGGTCGCTTGGCTGCATGTTTCCTGGACTCCTTGGCTTCCCTTAATTTACCTGGTCATGGCTATGGGATCCGTTACAAGCATGGATTGTTTGAACAAAAGATTGTCAACGGTTTTCAGATGGAGCTTCCGGAGCAGTGGCTGCGTCATGGACATGTATGGGAAGTTCGAAAGTCAGATCTTACCGTCGAAGTACCTTTCTGGGGTAAGGTGGAATCTTATACGGATAATGATGTACTGAAGTTTCGACATGTGGATGCAGAAGTTGTAGCGGCCGTTCCTTATGATATGCCTGTGGTAGGATTTGAGACGTCGACGGTCAATACTCTTCGTTTATGGAGTGCTGAGCCCGCTGCCTATAAAGCCGGGAAAGATATGATGAAATACAAGCGTGATACGGAAGCGATCACCGAATTTCTTTATCCCGACGATACCCATGAAGAAGGGAAAATTCTGCGACTGAAACAGCAATATTTCTTGGTATCGGCAAGCATCCGTTCTATCCTTGATTCCTACCTGTATCGGAATGGGGATCTGAAGGAGCTTCATGAAAACATTTCAATCCATATCAATGATACTCATCCGGTTCTCGCGATTCCAGAACTGATGAGGGTCCTTCTTGATGAGTATTCCTTTGAATGGGAAGAAGCGTGGGAAATCACGACGAATACATTTGCCTATACGAACCATACGACTCTTTCAGAAGCATTGGAGAGATGGCCGATCCGTATTTTCCAACCCCTGCTGCCACGCATCCATATGATCGTGAATGAAATCAATGAGCGATTCTGTCAGGAATTGTGGAAGGAGTATCCTGGTGATTGGAAGCGGATAGAGGATATGGCGATCATCTCCCATGATGAAGTGAAAATGGCTCATCTGGCGATCGTAGGAAGCTTTAGTGTGAATGGAGTGGCAAAGATTCATACTGAAATCTTAAAGCTAAGAGAAATGAACTTATTCTATCAATATTATCCTGATAAATTTAATAGTAAGACGAATGGCATTACACATAGAAGATGGCTATTGAATAGCAACCCTTCACTGTCGAATCTGATATCGTCTTCCATCGGGGATGGATGGATTAAAGATCCCGGTAAGTTAGCGGACTTGAAAGACTATCATCATGATACGGCGTTTCTTAAGGACCTGTATGATGTAAAACAGGAAAATAAACGGAAGCTTGCAGATCGAATATTTGAAAGTAATGGAATCGTCGTCGATCCTACTTCGATATTTGATATTCAAGTGAAGCGGCTACATGCTTATAAGCGCCAGTTGATGAATGTTTTACACATTCTTCACCTCTATAATCGCTGTGTAGAAGATCCAAGCTTTGATTTTCATCCGCGAACGTTCATTTTTGGAGCAAAAGCATCCCCGGGTTACTACTATGCGAAGAAAATCATTAAGTTGATTCACTCTGTAGCGGATCTGGTGAATGACCACCCACTTGTAAAAGGGAGAATTAAAGTCGTCTTCCTGGAAAATTACCGGGTATCATTAGCGGAAGAAATCATTCCCGCAGCTGATTTGTCTGAACAGATTTCAACAGCCAGCAAAGAAGCTTCCGGTACAGGAAATATGAAGTTCATGATGAACGGAGCCTTGACCATCGGAACATTGGACGGGGCGAATATTGAGATTCTTGAGCAAGTAGGAAAAGAGAATATTTTTATTTTTGGTTTAACGGCTGATGAAGTGATGAAATATCAGCATCACGGTGGATATTATGCAATGGAGTATTTTCACTATGATGCCCGCATTAAGAGGGTGTTGAATCAATTGATTGACGATACACTTCCCGATGCAGGTGACCATTTTGAAACCATTTATGATTCCTTACTAACCGAGAACGATCAATTCTTTGTTCTGAGGGATTTCGACTCCTATGTCAGGGCTCATGAACAAGCAGGAAAAGCGTATGAAAATAAAGAGCATTGGTCACGAATGTGCTTGCAGAATATTGCTAACTCCGGCTATTTCTCGAGTGACCGGACGATTGAGCAGTATGCGAAAGACATATGGGGCATTGCACAGGGCAGTTTAATAAAGTAGGAAAAAGCTTGGGGAAACTTTCCCCAAGCTTTTTAAATTATTTCTTCTTCTTTTCGGATATATAACTGTCGCCATCTTTATACGGTATGTCACCCAATGTGGATTCCATATTGTTCTCATCCAGCATATCCTCGTATTCTTCATGGGTTTTCGAAGGATAAGCCTTACGATTGGAGACTTCCATGTCGGTTCCGACAAAGGATTCGAAATCCTCGGTAAATCCTTCTGATGTGTCTTCATCCTGATACAATTCGGAATAGTCTTCAAAATCACCTTCGAAGTCAGAAGGTGTTTCGGATGTACCGAAGCGGCCCACTTCCTGAAAGCTGTCTTGATCATCCCGGACATTTCCCTCGGTTTCGTGCCTGAATTCATTGTCAACAGGCGGCTGCAGTACTTCTTCCTCTACTGGTCTATCCTGGGGTGTCGATTGTTCCGGTGAATGGTCTTTACAATAAAGTGTCGTCGGTATGACTTCCAAACGCTCATAAGGAATTTCCTCACCACATTCCTTACATTGTCCATACGTTCCTTGTTCGATCGCCTGCAGGGCGTTGTGAATTTTATTTAGTTCCAGTTTGGCGTGATCATCTATGGCGAAATCCTTCTCTCTTTCATATAATTCTGTTCCCATGTCGGCAGGATGATTATCGTAAAGGGAGAGTTCACCTGAGTTATCACGTTCATTTGTATGGTGAAGATTATCTAAATCCTGATGTAAATGTTCTTGTAACTGTTTTTCCTGTTGAACCAATTCTTGTTTTAGTGTCTGTTTTTGGCTATCTGTTAGCAATTTCTTCACATCCTTCATTATGTTCGCTTAAATAATGTACTAACCATACTTTATCCGAAAGTGGGGTTGTTAAAACATAAAAAAAAGAGTCGAACCCTTAATGAAAGGTCGACTCATGTTTTTTAAAGCATATATGCAAGTAATAGTCCAATGGATAAAAGGAATCCAAAGATGGTGTTTGTTTGGGCGGTGGCTTTCATGGCGGGCATCATTTCGATTGGATGCGATTTTCCGATGAATCCTGTCGTGGCCTTGACGGCTTTCGGGATACTTAGAAAGGCAACGAATAGCCAAGGGGATGAAACGCCGGCAAGGACCAGCCCGATTATCCAGCCATAGGATACGACAAACATGCCCCCCAACAGGATGATCGCTCCTTTTCTTCCTAAAAGAATGGCGATTGTTTTTCTACCGTTTTCTTTATCCCCGTCGAGGTCGCGGATGTTGTTTGCCAGCAGTATCGCGCCGACCAAAATGGAAACGGGAACGGATAATAGGATGCTGTCCCCATTGATATATCCGGTTTGAATGTAAAACGATATGAGAATGATCACAAGTCCCATAAAGAACCCTGCGACGATCTCTCCAAATGGCGTGTAAGCAATTGGCATAGGTCCTCCAGTATAAAAGTACCCAGCTGCCATGCACACTATACCTATGAGTGCCAGCCACCATGTGCTATTAAGACAGATATAAATTCCTAATAAAAGGGCAATTCCGTACAATGAAAAGGCCAGGTTTATGACCGTGGAGGGTTTGACCCCGTTCCGGACGATTGCTCCTCCGATACCGACAGAATGCTCTGTATCAAGGCCACGCTTATAGTCATAATACTCGTTGAACATATTGGTAGCAGCCTGGATAAGCAAACATGCAATAAGCATGGCGGCAAATAATGATACACTTACCGTAGTAAATTGCAGTGCAAGAACGGTGCCTAGTAAAACAGGTACAAATGCTGCTGTTAGAGTGTGTGGCCTTGTAAGCTGCCACCAGATTTTCCACCCTTTATCTGATTCCAAAACATTGGATGCTTGTTGTTCCATCATACTCTCTCCCTTACGCAATAAGGAATTTTCAAAAAACATTACAATTCCTTTACAGATTAAAGTGTAGGTAAAGGAAAGTGGACTGTCAATCATTTTCTAAAATATCCGTGAAGGTGCTATTTTCCAGTAATTGAGTACTTTTACAACGCTTTTGGTTTCTCAAAAGGGGAAAAAGGGTTTATTATATATAATAAGGATAAAAATTGTATCATGTCTTAAACTTCGTTGACACACCTTGAAGACAGGTGTATCTTAAAATAAGTTTGAATATCGTACGTGATTTTGTTTGGGGGAATTCAATTGGTTACCATTCATAAAACCAAAATTGAAAAAGCATATGATACAGCCAAAATGAAGGCTAAACAAATACATCACCCCGTCCTTCTCAGCATAGTGGAGGAAGTAGATGCAGTGGATCCTCTTTCTTTTTATTATGGAGGAAGCTCTTTTAGCGGAGAGCGTTTTTTATGGAAGGACCGTGATCATACCATCTCGCTGGTAGGGCTTGGAGCAGCTCATATCATGTCTGCAAATGATATAAATGACCGATTTTTTACGGTTGAGAAAGAGTGGAAGCGCTTAATTGAAGAGTCAGTGATTGTGACCGGGGAAGAATGGACAGGCACAGGACCTTTGTTGTTCGGGGGCTTTAGCTTTGATCCGCTTAATGACAGCGGAGAAGAGTGGGAGCAATTCTCGAACGGTACGTTTCAATTACCGAAGTTTATGCTGACAAAGCCGGGGAAAACCAATTATTTAACGATGAATTTCATTTGTCACCCGGAAGAGTCGGAAGAAAGATTATTCCATGACCTTATCAGGGTCAAAGAAAAGCTTCTTGAAAACGCGGGGATGCCCATTATACCTGAACAGCCCCGATGGCTGCAAAATAGGGATATGAAGCCTCAAAAATGGAAGGATTCTGTTCAGAATGTGGTGAATCGTTTAAAACAGGGTGAGATGGATAAGGTAGTACTTGCCAGAAAATGTGAAGTGGCATTTGAAACGAAAGTGTCATCTGACTTTGTATTGGATAATTTGTGGAAGCAGCAGCCGGATAGCTTTGTTTTCAGTTTTGAAAGGAAAGAAAGCTGTTTTATTGGAGCCACACCTGAACGACTTGTCAAGAAAACAGGAGATAATGTTCTTTCCACCTGTTTAGCAGGATCCATCGCACGCGGGGATACGCTGGAAAACGATGAGAAACTGGGAACGGAGCTCCTCCTGGATGAGAAGAACCGTTACGAGCATCAGCTTGTCGTTGAGAGCATCCATGAGGCTCTTGCACCTTACTGTGAGTCGTTGACGATTCCATCATCGCCTCAATTGATGAAGCTGAAAGATATTCAGCATTTATATACACCTGTCACCGGGCAGGCTTCTGAACATACATCCCTTTTGGAATTGGTGGGTAAATTACACCCGACTCCTGCATTAGGTGGAGTTCCGAGGGATAAAGCATTGCACGTCATCAGGGAAGAGGAAGAGATGGACCGCGGATTATATGCAGGTCCCGTAGGCTGGATCGATGCCTATGGAAATGGTGAGTATGCCGTTGCCCTTCGCTCGGGTCTCCTTCAGGGGGATAAGGCCTATTTATATGCAGGGTGTGGAATTGTGGCAGATTCCGAACCTGAAAGTGAATTTAAAGAAACACAAATGAAATTTCGACCGATGCTAAGGGCATTAGGGGGAAACGTACATGATTGATGAACATCAGCAGAAGCTAACTCATTATTTAGCCGCGTTTATTGAAGAATTAGTTGGAAATGGAGTAGACGAAGTAGTCATTAGCCCTGGCTCCCGTTCTACTCCTTTGGCGTTGTTATTCGCCCATCACTCAGGGGTGAACACGTACATCAATGTAGATGAACGCTCTGCTGCTTTCTTTGCTCTAGGGGTTGCGAAGGCAAAGAATAAGCCGGTCGCGATCCTCTGTACATCCGGAACGGCAGCAGCCAATTATTATCCAGCGATTATTGAAGCACGCTACGCGAAAGTGCCACTGATCGTGCTGACGGCCGATCGTCCCCATGAGCTGCGTGAGGTAGGTGCCCCGCAAGCGATTGATCAGCTCGATCTATATGGAAAACATGTAAAATGGACAGTGGATATGGCACTGCCGGAAAATAGTCCGTCCATGCTTGAATATGCAAGATCTTCAGCATCCAGAGGAATAGGACTTTCTTTAGGAGAACCGAAAGGACCCGTTCACTTTAACTTTCCATTTAGAGAACCGTTAATTCCTGATCTAAAGAACGTTTCTTATTCAACAGGTTCACAGGTGAAAAGGGTCCTTCACGGAGAAAGGAGCCTGTCCGCCTCCGTCTCACAGGAGCTGCAGGGGATTCTCGGAAATAATGAGAGAGGTCTGATTATTTGCGGACCGGGACTGAATAGTGATTCGATTGACTCCATCATTTCTTTTAGTGAGCAATTCGGCTTTCCAATCGTAGCGGATCCCCTCTCCCAAATGAGGAGTGGTTCTCATTCGAAGGCACATATAATCGATACCTATGATACGTTCCTGAAGATTGATGAAGTGAAGGAGAGCCTGCATCCTGAAATCGTGATTCGTTTCGGAGCCATGCCTGTTTCAAAGCCTCTCATGTTGTTTCTGAAAAGTCTTTCGGACATTCCATACTGGATCGTGAGTCCGGGGGAAGAGTGGCAGGATCCCATTTCCAAAGGAACGGAATACATCTATTGTGATGAGGGCCTATTCTGCCAAAGCATGATCAATGAAGCAAGTCGCGATGGTTCTGATAAATGGATCAATCACTGGAAGAATGTGAATCATTCCACAAAGGAACTGCTTCTAAAAGGTCATCAGTTGTGGGATGAAGGTATGGCAGTAAGTGGACTTGTTCAACACCTGCCTGAAAAGTCGAATGTATTTGTCAGCAACAGCATGCCGATTCGGGACATCGATACGTTTTTCTTTAGTAATATCCGGTCCATCGGTATCCATGCCAATCGGGGAGCGAACGGAATTGATGGCGTGGTGTCGACCGCACTTGGAATGAGCACCTGCTCAGATTCCATGTATCTTCTGATTGGGGATCTTGCTTTCTTCCACGATCTAAACGGCCTCCTCGTTGGGAAAAAATATAAGCTGAATATGACCATAGTGGTCCTGAATAATAATGGTGGGGGAATCTTTTCCTACCTTCCGCAAGCGAGTGAAGGTGAATACTTTGAAGATCTGTTCGGCACGCCGATGGATCTGGATTTTTCTCATGCTGCCAGGCTTTACGAAGCCGGTTATTTCCGAGTGGAATCAGAAGAAGAATTTCATCGAGCTGTATCGGAAGCACAGCACAGAAATGGCTTAAAAATCATTGAAGTCATGACGAACCGTGAAGAAAATGTAGCAAATCATCGCAATTTGTGGAATTTTGTTTCCCGGGAAATGGTGAAGAAATTTAAGGGTGATGTTCATTGATCCTTCAAGTGAATGATATCCGCTATTTTGTAGAAGTTAAAGGAGAAGGAGAGCCTTTGGTTTTTCTTCATGGTTTTACAGGGGATACGACGACATGGTCACGGATTACTGATCGTTTATCTACTAGGTATAGGTGCATTAGCATTGATTTGATTGGTCATGGTCGTACAGAATCCCCTGAAGATCCATCAAGGTATACAATGGATCATGTATCGAATGATCTTAATTCCATTATGTCTGCACTTGAAGCAGACCAGGCAATCTTGATCGGCTATTCCATGGGAGGTCGGACGGCCCTTCACTTCACCATGAGCTATCCTCAAAAGGTGAAGAGTTTGATTCTTGAAAGTGCCTCTCCCGGATTGAAAACGGGTGAAGAAAGAGGGGAACGGCGGAAAAAAGATCATGCGTTAGCCGACAGGATCATGAGTGAAGGAATGGAAGCCTTTGTCGACTTTTGGGAAGAGATCCCCTTGTTTGCTACTCAAAAAAGACTTACTGATGAAGAGCGTGCCGAGATTCGGAAGCAGCGCCTGGGTCAGTCCCCTTTGGGCTTATCCAATAGCTTGAAAGGAATGGGAACAGGGGCTCAAACCTCATGGTGGGACAAGCTTGGTGAGCTATCTCTTCCAGTCCATTTACTTGTTGGTGAGCTGGATCATAAGTTTGTTCATATTGCGGAAGAAATGAAAAAACTCAATCCGGACTTTCAAATCATGACAATTTCCAACACAGGTCATGCAATTCATGTGGAAGAACCGCGAAAGTTTGGTACAATAATAGAGGAACTACTGTTAACTACATAAAGGAGGAACAAACCAATGGCTTTTGAATGGGTTTCAGAAAGAAACTACGAAGATATTTTGTACGAAACATACAATGGGATCGCAAAAATCACGATCAATCGACCAGAAGTTCGCAACGCATTTCGTCCTAAAACGGTAATGGAATTAATCGATGCATTTGCCTATGCACGTGACGATTCCAAAGTCGGTGTCATCGTTTTAACAGGTGCTGGAGAAAAGGCATTCTGTTCAGGTGGAGACCAAAGAGTACGAGGACATGGCGGATACGTCGGGGAAGATGAAATTCCGCGACTGAATGTATTGGACTTACAGCGCCTGATCCGAGTGATCCCTAAGCCGGTCATCGCAATGGTAGCAGGTTATGCCATCGGAGGAGGACATGTCCTTCATGTCGTATGTGATATTACGATTGCTGCTGACAATGCAATCTTTGGACAAACGGGTCCTAAGGTAGGTAGCTTTGATGCCGGATACGGTGCAGGATATCTTGCACGCATCGTCGGTCACAAGAAAGCAAAGGAAATCTGGTACCTGTGCCGTCAGTATAACGCACAAGAAGCGCTTGAAATGGGTCTTGTCAATACAGTCGTTCCATATGAGCAGCTTGAAGCGGAAACGGTTCAGTGGGCATCAGAAATGCTTGAGAAAAGTCCGACTGCCCTTCGTTTCTTAAAAGCTTCATTCAACGCAGATACAGATGGATTGGCGGGTCTGCAACAACTTGCAGGAGACGCTACACTTCTATACTACACAACGGAAGAAGCCAAGGAAGGCCGCGACGCATTTAAAGAAAAGCGTAAACCGGACTTTGGACAATTCCCTCGTTTCCCTTGATCTAAGGTGGCCTGATGAATC
This sequence comes from Rossellomorea aquimaris, assembly GCF_003315075.1. Lineage (GTDB taxonomy): Bacteria > Bacillota > Bacilli > Bacillales > Bacillaceae_B > Rossellomorea > Rossellomorea aquimaris_C. Next base: position 171,230 of record NZ_QNRJ01000007.1, on the reverse strand, counting down.
TTTATGGATTCGTCGGGCTTTTTTTAAATGAAGTATTGAAAGAGTACACATAAGAAAGGAATGGAGAATGACAGGATGACAACACAGCAATTGCCTAACTGGCTAAAACAAAGAGCGTTCTTAACCCCTGATCGGATGGCAATAAGCAATGGTGATGTGGAATATACCTTCGGAGAGCTCTGGGAAAAAGCCATTCACATCGGTGAGCAGCTTCATACCATAGTGCAATCTTCTGCACATCCTTTTGTGGGACTCATGATTAAAAATAAAGTGGAATCTGTGTTGGTCGTTCATGCCATTCAACAGCTCGGATTCACGACTGTACTATTAAATAACAAATTAAGTTCGAAGGAATTATCTTTTCAAATACAGGATATGGAGTTATCGACGGTCATTTATGACGATGAGTTTGAGGGGAAGCTGTCTTTTTTAGGGGAACACGTGGATGGGATCTCATTCTCTCAATTGCTGCAAACAGTCCCTACAAGCTTTAAAGTAAAGGATTATTTTCAGTTAGACCAAGCATGCTCGGTTATGTACACATCGGGAACGACCGGAGCTCCCAAAGGAGTTCTTCAATCATATGGAAACCATTGGTGGAGTGCGATTGGATCTTCTTTGAACCTGGGAATAAGTGAAAATGATGCCTGGCTTTGCTCGGTTCCTCTCTTTCATATAAGCGGATATTCGATCCTTATGAGAAGTGTGATTTATGGAATGAAGGTACGACTGTTTGAAACCTTCGACGTCGAGACCATCAATCAGGAGCTTGAAAGTGGAAGAGTCACGATCATGTCGGTTGTAAGCAATATGCTGCAGCGTATGATGAAAGATGCTGGGAACCGAGCGTATCACCCGAATTTCCGCTGTATGCTGTTAGGCGGCGGACCTGCACCACTTCCATTACTTCAAGCTTGTAAAGATAAGGGAGTGCCCGTGTTTCAAACATATGGAATGACGGAAACGGCTTCTCAAATCGTGACGTTATCACCGGAATACAGTATGACGAAGCTGGGTTCAGCAGGGAAACCACTCTTTCCCTCCGAATTAAGAATCAAGAATGAAAAGGGTGCAACACGGGCGAATCAAGAGGGTGAAATCCTGGTGAAAGGCCCGAATGTGACGAACGGATATTACCGGAGAGAGGATGCCAATGCGAAAAGCTTTGACGATGGCTGGTTTCATACTGGGGATATCGGCTATGTAGATGAAGAGGGGTTCTTATTTGTATTGGACCGGCGATCAGACCTCATCATTTCCGGGGGAGAAAATGTGTATCCTGCGGAAATTGAAAGTGTGCTGATGGGCTGTGACGGGGTAGAGGATGCCGGTGTGGTTGGAATTCCGAATGACACATGGGGGCAAATTCCCTGTGCATTTATCGTTAAGAAAGAGCGTCTTACAAAAGAAGAGATCTTGTATTACTGCAGCGCAAATCTGGCATCATATAAGCAGCCGAAAAAAATAATCTTTGTCGATGAGGTACCACGAAATGCCTCGAATAAACTGCTGAGAAGAGTGCTCAGGGATCAGTGGGAAAAAGGACTGTATGCCGATGAAGATTAAATCGATTACGCTTCACATCCTATCGATGCCATTGAAAAAGCCATTTGTGACACACCTGCAAACTGTTGAAAAACGGGAAGGGATCATCGTTGAGGTTCAAGATGCCGATGGGTTGATTGGACTCGGAGAAGGGGTTGCTTTTTCCACACCGTGGTATACAGAAGAAACCGTGAAAACATCCTATCATATGCTTAAGGATGTACTCATTCCTCTCGTATACAGCAACCCATTTCAACACCCTGAAGAAATCGGAAACAGATTCGCAGCCATTCGGGGAAATTCAATGGCGAAGGCTGCACTTGAAATGGCTTTATGGGATCTCTATGCAAGGCAGCAGAACGTCCCTCTCTGGGAGATGCTCGGGGGGACGCGTTCTGAAATTCTTGCCGGTGCAGTCGTAGGTGCCAACTCTTTGAACGAAATGATCCAGCAGGCCGAAGATCTTGTGCAAGAAGGGTATCAACGCATAAAGCTGAAAATCTCTCCTGGAGCGGATGTGGAGCTGGTGAAAGAGTTGAGGGACCATTTTCCTTCGCTTTCTCTTCTGGCAGATGGGAACTCAGCTTATTCCCTTGAAGACAAAAGCCGGCTACAAGCTCTGGACGAGTTTGGTCTTGAGATGATTGAACAGCCTTTGGGAGTTGACGATTTAGTAGAACATTCCCTTTTGCAAAAAGAGTTGTCGACTCCGATTTGTTTGGATGAAAGCATCGTAACCCCCCATGATATGAAGAGTGCCATCTATTTAAATAGCTGCGGAGTTGTCAATATCAAGATTGGCAGAGTCGGAGGGTACACAAGTGCTTTGGAAATCTACCGGTTGTGCCAGGAGAATCACATCAAAGTATGGTGCGGGGGCATGATCGAGTTTGGGGTTTCCCGGGCTCATAATCTGGCCATTGCCACCCTCGAGGGATTCTCGATTCCCGGGGATATTTCTTCCTCCTCGAAATATTGGGAAGAAGATATCATTTCTTCTCCTATCGTCGTGAAAAATGGTGTGACGGAACGTTTGGATGGTCCGGGGATAGGTGTGGAGTTGAATAGAAAACGGTTGAGTGAAGTGACCACGTTTAGAGAAAAGTTTAACGCATAGTTGTCTTTCCCACGTTACTTACTTATACTTGACCTACATGAATATCTGAATGATCAATTTTCAGGAGGAGGAAATATGAAACTAGGTGCATTCTCTGTAAGTTTAAGTGTGAAAGACATTCATAAATCAAAAGCATTTTATGAAAAACTTGGATTTCAAACTTTGGGAGGGGAAATTGCCCAAAATTGGCTTATCATGAAGAATGGAAGTACTGTAATCGGTCTGTTCGAAGGTATGTTCGAAAAGAACCTCCTGACCTTTAATCCAGGCTGGGATCAAAATGCCGAAAATCTCGAATCGTTTACGGACATTCGGGACCTTCAAAAGCAGCTGAAAGAACAAGGGGTAAACATGTTGACTGAAGCAGATGAATCAGGTGATGGCCCTGCAAGTTTCACGATTGAAGATCCTGATGGCAATCCGATTCTTGTGGACCAACACAGATAAACATAAGAAGCAAGAAAAGCTCAGAGCTTAATCTGAGCTTTTCTTGCTTCTTATGTTTATTAAAAAGGGTTCGTCGCCCACTGAAGAGACTGCTTGATAAAGATGCGAGGGTGTAATTTCAGCTGAGAAACCATATGTTCCGCTAAATCCTCCGGCTGCATGTATTTCTCTTTGTCCGCTTCATCGAGCTTATCCCCAAAGGTAAGATCCGTTGCCACGAGGCTTGGGTTCAGAGTCATGACACGAATATTATGTGGTCGAACTTCCTGCATCAACGCTTCTGTCATACCTTGAACGGCAAATTTCGAACCACTGTAAGCCGTGCTTTTTGCCGTGCCTTTCAATCCGCTGCTGGAAGAAATATTGATGATGTCTCCGCGGTTTTTCTCGATAAGCTGAGGCAGGACGGCACGCGTCACATGATACGTTCCAAATACGTTGACTTCAAAGGTTTTCTTCCAATCTGCCGGATCGATTTCCAGAAAAGAGCCGTACGTTCCGATACCCGCATTATTGATCAGGATATCGGCTGGTCCGAGTTCCTTTTTCAGTTTCGAAATGGCTTCATCCACTTGCTCCATATCTGAGATATCAGCTACAGCGACACTTGCCCTCACACCCAGAGATTTCGCTTCCCCTGCCACTTGTTCCAGCGTACTTTGTGTACGTGCGATCAACCCGACATGAACTCCTTCACGTGCAAGCTCCAATGCCGTTGCCTTTCCGATTCCCCGGGCAGCACCCGTAATATAAGCGATTTTACCTTTAATCGATTGTGCCACTATGGATCATCCTTTCAAATCTAATTCTACCGTTAGTGTAAGGCCAGGGAAATAGATAAGCAAATGATAAGAAAAATAGCTCCGAGAGTCTCGGAGCTATGGTGCAGTCATTCACTTTTTTGCCTCAAATATCGTTTGTCATTCATAAACAAGCTCCAAAAGTACACAAACCCGGGAAACAGGATGATGAATCCGACGATATAGGTGATGAACACAGCCTTAAACGAGTTGGGATCCGTGAATCCGGACTGGATCGTGACTTCCGGGTAGATGATATAGGGCAGGTGGGCTTTACCGTATACATAGCTTGCCAGAACATATTGAAATGTCACGGCGATGACAGCCACACGGGGCATTCCCTTCATGCCCTCTTTATTGGTGGGTAGAAATAATGCTCCCCCGGCAACCAGGAACCCAATCAAGGAAACCCATAATAATACCTGGTCTTCCATCATTCTTTCATATATCCATGACGCTTCATTTTTCATGGTGAACATAATGAAGAACGCCATAACGACAGAAATTGGACCGATGATCATGGCATCCCGCCGATACACTTTAAAAGCTTCAAATTCCTTGGAAGCTTTGGAGTAGTCAGCAAGAAGTAATGATGAAAGAAACAACGTACTGGCAACGGCAAATCCGAAGAAGGCATATTCATGCGGACTCGTAAACAGCTTCCCCAGAAGAAGCGTTTGTCCGTCTTCAAAATCGATGTAAGGGCCGTGAGAGATGGGAAGTACGCTGATGAGCAGACCTGGAATCAACAAGCCTGTAATCCCTGTTACATAGGTCAATGGCTTTCTGTAATCATCTGCCACGTGAGAGAATACCAGAAATGCACTTCGAAGAGCCAGAAGCAGCAGGATTAAACTTCCCGGGACGAGCAGGACCGTTCCTAATGAATAGGCTGCACCCGGAAACATACTATACACTGCCACTACCAGGGCAACGATGAATGTATTCGTCACCTCCCAGGTTGGAGACAGATACCGGTTGGCGATATTGGTCGCTTTTGTTTTGTCATGATTAATGTAGACCATCGACCAAAAGCCGGCCCCGAAATCCATCGTTGCCATGACGGCATAAATAAAGACAAATCCCCATAGTATCGTGATGGCAATCAATGCTTGTGTCATAACTTCACCTCCAATTCTTGCTGGTTATGTGGATAGAGGAATATCCTTATCATTTCCTTCCGCTTTGTTGATATCTTTTTCAGGCGGATTCCGTTTGAAGTAATACAAAAGAACAAGAACTACTGACACAGCCAAAATCGCATAAACCGAAACGAACAGAACGAACAGAACGGCTAAGTTTCCTGACGTGGTAACCGAGTCCTCTGTACTGAGAATGCGGTAAATCGTCCAAGGCTGCCGGCCCGTACAAGCGAAAATCCATCCGAATTCGATGGCTAAGATCGATAGGGGACCGCCGGCTACAAACGACCACATCAACCATTTAGGGAACCGGTCTTTTTTCAATAATTTGTTCCATACGTAGGCAATGAGAGAAAGTAAAATGAGTAGAGACCCAATCCCCACCATCGCGTTGAATAACGTATGAACGAAGAGAGGCGGCCAATATTCTTTAGGGAAGTCATTTAAGCCGATAACCTCCGTATCGAAGCTGTTTCCAGCAAGGAAACTAAGGGCCCAAGGAATTTCGATACCCCATTTCACTTCCTGTTCCACAGGATCCGTGAACCCACCAATCGCAAGCGGAGCATGGGTTTGCGTCTCGAACAACCCCTCAGCCGCAGCCAGTTTCTCAGGCTGATATTCATGGAGCATTTGAGCCGATTCATGACCATTAATCGCCGTGAAGAAGGAGAAGACGCCCCCGACTAATAAACAAATCATAAGGGATTTTTGATGAAATTTATAAATTCTTGACCCATATGAAGTTCGGAGCATCTTAAATGCAGAGACTGTTGCAATCGTAAACGACCCCACGACATAAGCAGATAAGGCTACATGCCCCGCCGTTACGAAAAAGCTTGGATTAAAGAAGGCTTTCCAAGGATCCACGTTGGTGATTTCTCCGTTCACCATTTCAAAACCGGCAGGTGTCCCTTCAAACGCATGCACATTCGTGATTAATACAGCTGATGCAAGTCCCCCGATGGCGACCAGGACAAGACTCACGATCCTCATCCATGGAGCGATCCGATTCGCCGCATACACATAAATAGACATAAATAACGCTTCCACAAAAAACGCATAGATTTCGATTTGGAACGGCAGTGCCATCACCCGTCCGATAACCTCCATGAATCCAGGCCACAGGAGCGACAATTGAACACCGGCAATCGTCCCTGTCGGAATCCCTACCCCCAGCAGCACGGCAAACGCCTTCGTCCAGCGTTTTGCCATCACGGAATAGTCAAGATCATTCGTCCGCTGATACATAATTTCTGCCACAAGAATCATTAACGGAATACCGACTCCAAGTGTGGCAAAAATGATATGAAAGGCCATTGTAGTACCAAACAAGGAACGAGCAATTACTAATTCATCCATTCTCATGTCTCCCTTACTAGTCTTTAACATTTCCTTATTGTCCACTTAATGGAAAATAATATTCATGATTTTTAGTAGGGGGAGAAAGTTTGATTGGGGATCTAGAATGCTGCAGGGGTATGTCGATTTTTGTAAGTTGATAATATAATAGGCAGAGTCGATAATATATGATTCAAAGTAAATTTAATTGTAATTTGGCTTAGCGGTGTGGAGGATCGAGGATTTATATTCAGGTAAGATGGTGATTTAAAAATAAATGGCTTGATTTCACTATATTGAGCCGTTTTAACCTCTATTTTTGGTAAAAGAGCGCACTCTCACGGACCCAGAGATGAGGAATCAGCATGTTGTGATAAATAAGCGGAGAAATTTCTCTTAATTAGGAAAAAGAATTAAAAATACCTTAAATAGACGGAAAGATTCCGACTATTGACTCGTAAAACGTGTAAATGGGTGATTTTAATTTGCTTAACCGGAAAAACTCCGCCTAAATACCCCGTACCGAGCTCTATTCTGCAAACTAACCGGAAAAACTCCGGTTATTTTAAATATCACTGGTTTATAAGACTTTACATCAACAAATATATAGGGAACTTGAATGTGTTGTGTAGCATTTTCGGCATGACAAAATGTCTACCAAATTGAGGGTAAATTGGTAGGGCTACAACAGCCATTGTACCCCTACCATTTGCGGTGCAATTCCCTATACAAATCCCCATATTAACCCCCCTATAATGGCTTTAAACCAATGAAAAATGCGTATCCATTTAATAGGCAAATGGATACGCATTTCAACTTACATTTTTATTGTTTGCGATAGTTTACGGAACCCGTTATCACCACCAGCTTCTCTCTCAAAATGTTCTATCGTAATGCCTGTTTTAACGTCTCGATGTTCTTCTTCATGAGTGAAAAATAGTCTTCGTCATTGTTTCTGTCTTCTTCGGTAAGGACAGATAGGTTATGGAGGGTCAGGGCTTTTGCACCCAATTCGTTTTGAACGACTTCTGTTAGACGGGAAGAGACGTTTTGTTCAAAGAGGATGTATTGAACGTTGTCTTGTTTCCCTTTTTCTATGATCTTCTTAAGCTCTTGCTGAGAAGGCTCATCAGCCGTATTCAATCCGGCGATGGCTTCCTGGTGCAGTCCGTAGCGTTCTTCCCAATAGTTGTAAGCAGCATGAGAAACGTAGAAGGTTTTCTTCGGCGCATTTTCTGCCATGTCCTTAAATTCAGCGTCCAGCGCATCTAAATCTTTCGTTAATGCAGCGAGGTTCGCCTGGAAATCTTCCTCATGTTCGGGCATTTCTTTTGAAAGGGTATCGGCAATGGTTTTCGCCATTTCTTTAGAGTACACCGGGTCTAACCAAAGATGAGGATCACCGTCATGGTTGTGCTCATCCTCGTGAGATCCTCCATGTTCTTCATGCTCTTCCGCACTTTCTTCACCATGATCTTCTTCATGATTCAATTCAACATGTTCACTGGTCGGTACAACGACTACATCTTCGTTTTCCAGAATCGATTTCGATCCTTCAACGAATCCTTCAAGTCCCATACCGATGTAGAAGAAAACATCTCCATCAGCCATTTTAATCATATCTTTCTGAGAAGGCTCAAACGTATGCTCATCGGCACCTGGAGGATAAATGCTTTCCACATCCACATGTTCCCCGCCGATTTTCTTCGTGAAATCCTCCAATGGATACACGGTGGTGTACACTTTCAATTTATCTTTATTTTTTCCTTCTTCCTGCTCTGAAGAGGCTCCGCAAGCGGATAATACTAAAATCAATAATAAAAGTAAACTCATACGAATATAGTTCAAGAGGAATCCTCCTTAAGGGTAATAGTTTGATAACTGTAATGATTACGATTTAGCACAAAGGTTATTTTACTACCGATATGGGGAATAAGCAAGATATATGGATGAATTTTAAAATTTTTATCCTTTAAAAAAAGAAAGACCATCTCCGGATAGGAGCTAGTCGGAATGATTCGTATTCTTAGAAGGCCATTCTTCAGGCACGTGGTCAATTCCACCAGGATGAAAAGGATGGCATTTCAAAATCCGTTTCACTGTCAACCATCCTCCGCGTAATGCACCGAACCGACTCACTGCCTGCAGACCATAATGGGAACAGGTTGGATAAAACCGGCAAGTGGGAGGCTTGAGGGGAGAGATGACCCGTTGGTACACCTTAAATACAAATAACAATAACCTTTTCATAATTTGTCTCCTGATTGATTTTCTTTTACTATATCAAAACTGTATAGGGGATTAAAATGTTTTTGACTGATTGTTAGTCCAAGTTTCACATGTAATTGCGTCTCAGTTGTTTTTTAACAAAGATCTGCCTAGGTTCTGTCTATTAATATATGCTGGATAGTGTGGGGAACCGCTTCGCTTGCAGCTAGCGTTAGGCCGAGCTTCCTCAGCTCACTTAGCCGAACGGGGTCTCGACACGCCCGTACTTCCGCAGGAGTCTACACAGTTCCCCTCACCATCTTTAAGAGTTTTTTTGTGACAGAGCTACAAGGTGTTAAAAACAAACTAATTAGGAGGCAGAATTCTTCAATAGGACATTGCTCTACTCACCTCAGAAGAAATTGTTTGCTAAAATCTTTTGAGTTTATTTATTTCTATTAAAGATACATGCTTCGAAAGTTGATTGTAGCGGAAGGATGCTCGACTCCTGCGGGAATAGCTGGACAGGTGAGACCCCGGAGGCTTGCCGAGGAGGCTCACCGCCAGCCCCGCGGAAAGCGAGCATCCTGTAGCGGAAATCAACTACTACTACTTTCTTCTCTATAATAGCCATAAACTTATTTAAAAAAAGGTTTTCACCCTAATTCAGATTAAGTTGATGAAATAACTATGAATTTACGTTATACTTATAACTAGAAACTAAATGGGAGTGATTTTAATGCCTTCAGTAGAAAGCTTTGAATTAGATCATAATGCAGTGAAAGCACCTTATGTAAGACATTGCGGTGTCCATAAGGTAGGTAGCGACGGACTTATCAACAAGTTTGATATTCGTTTCTGTCAGCCAAACAAACAAGCGATGAAGCCTGATTCCATTCATACACTTGAGCATTTATTAGCCTTCACCATCCGTAAATACGCAGAGCCATATGCTCATTTCGATATTATTGATATTTCCCCGATGGGATGCCAGACTGGCTACTATCTTGTCGTCAGCGGAGAGCCGAAAGTGGAAGAAATCATCGACCTTTTGAATGATACGATGAAAGAAGCGGTCGAGATAGAAGAAATTCCGGCAGCCAATGAAAAACAATGCGGCCAGGCGAAGCTCCATGATTTAGAAGGAGCAAAGAAATTAATGAAATTCTGGCTTAGCCAAAGCAACGAAGAGCTAAAGCAGGTTTTTGCATAAGAAACATTAAAAAATCCACCGTTCAAATTTAGAACGGTGGATTTTCTTTTATTTGTCTTGCTTTTCCTCTTCTTGCTTCATCTTTTCCAAGTGAGGATTATCTTCAAGTGGATCGACTGTATGTTTAACGGCTGTATATGCTTTGGAAGTCGTAAGGGCACTTACGAATATCACTAAGATACATATAGCAACAGCAATGACCAGGACAAGAGTTACTGACATTATGCAACCCCCTTTTTTTTTCACTATTTTACCATAGATGAATGGGATGGTCGTGGATGAATATCAACATTTTTATGACGTAATTATGCAGGTTTATCTGTTAATGATTAGAAATATTTGGTATCTTCAAAGTTACATATAAATTTTTTATTAGTATGTACCAGCTTTAATAGTCGAAACGAGGGGAATGTTACCATGGATGTTTCTTCAATGATGGGTAAGCAAGTTGCCGAGCTTCAACGTACACTCAGTATGAACTTATTGAAAAGTCAGATGGCGACTCAAACGGCTCAAGCGACCGTAATGATGAAAGAAATGCAGGTCAGTCAGCCTGCGCCGCATCCCGATAAAGGACATGTCCTTGATGTGAAGGGATGAAAAAGGGAAGAAGCCTTGTTCCGGGAAATTCGGATCAAGGCTTCTTCTTTCACCTTTTCAATTAATGAAGGCTCCTTTTTTCCAGTCTCACTCGTTCTTCGCTGTTGGACCATTTTTCTTTTAGTGTTTCAAATATGTATAAGCGGAAGAAGTATTGTAATTCTTCTGTTTCCATTTCCTGAATTAGTTCCAGTAGCTCGCTCCTGGAGGTATCTTCTAAGATTGTAAGGGCAATGAGGTCTAAGTCTTCGTCGGTACCTTTGATCCTTCCACGGTACATTTCATAAATTTCTTCGATTAACTTCATGCGCTTCACCTCCCTTTCGTTTCATTTTACCATGAACGTTTATGAATTACTCTACATATTATGCTAGGACAACTCTTATTTGTCTTTACCCTTTATCAGACTAATTAACCATGGGCTATAAAAAGGTTTTTGCACTTTTTGACACGAGAAGCTGCTGTTAAAGCCGGTGAAGTCCTGGTTTCACATTCACTTGTTACAACCCAACCATTAGAAAAAGGAGATGCTTTATTTGGAAAAAAGTATGCTGTTCGTTGGATCGGGACTGGGTGCAATCATTTTAAACTTATTTGGAGAATGGAATTCGCTGTTGACCATTTTGTTAATTGCCGTGACTTTGGATTATGTTACAGGGATGATTGCAAGTGGGATTGAAGGGAAGTTATCCAGTAAATTCGGTTTGAGGGGGATTGGCCGGAAGGTGCTGATTTTTTCCCTTGTCACGGTTGCCCACCTTATTGATACTATACTAACAAATCAACACTTTATTCGTAATGCCACGATTATTTTTTACTTATGTAATGAAATGATATCGATCATAGAAAATGTAGGGCGTGCAGGAGTACCTGTACCGGAGTTTCTAAGGAAAGCGGTAGAAGTTTTAAAGAAGAAATCGAAGTGAATAGAATTTCGTCAATTGAGGAAAATGAAGGGTAAGCACAGTGAAGGGGTGGGAAGATGAACGAAGAACGACACGATTATTATATTGAAGTAGCCACTGGTGAGATTTCAAGAAGCTCGACCGATTCCGAATGGAACTTTAAGATATCTGCAACAGATGAAGAAATCACCCAGCTGCGGGAGGTATTCGATTCCAATCACTCGGTCGATTGGCAGAACTTCTATCGTGCGCATGTCCCTTATATTCAATATCATTTTGACAGGCAGAATGATGCGTACGATGAAAACCTGCATATTGTGTATGAAATGCTTCATCGTCTAGGAGACGACGAAGCGAAGAAATTCATTGAAGAAATGGGTATTCTGAATTCTCAGCCTCATGAGGATCCTCAATAAAGAATAAAAGTGTTGGTTCAGAAGAGATATCTGTGGACCAATGCTTTTTATTTATGGTTAGATGAAAGAAAGTGTGTACGGGTGAGGTGAAGTCAGATGGAACAGTTTATCGATGAAAATGGGAAGAGAGTAGAAATATCCTTTGAAAAGGGAAGCTTTCAACAAGAATCACATCATGTGTTGGTTCTATGCCGCTACAAGGAGAAATGGTTGTTAACACGGCATAAAAAAAGAGGCCTGGAGTTTCCTGGTGGGAAGCGGGAAAAAGGAGAAACCCTTGAGGAAGCTGCGGTACGTGAAACGTATGAAGAGACAGGGGGAGTGATCAAGGAGCCTTTATTCATAGGGGAATATAAGGTATATGATCACTCACCATTTATTAAAACGATTTTTTTCGCTGAAGCTGAGGGTATCGCAAGCAAGGAAGATTATCTGGAAACTGATGGAGGCGTTCTGTGGAATGGTGATTTCTCCAACATTCATGACGATCCTTCCTTTAGTTTTATCATGAAAGATCAAGTGGTGGACTTGGCTCTCAAAAGAATAGGGGATCTCAACCTTATGATTTGATCAACTTCTTTTCGAGTTGCTCAACCAGCTTATACATAATGGTAGCGAATACGGCAATGACAAGCAGGGATAGAAGGACAAGGGTAAAGTTAAAGACCTGGAAACCATAAATGATCATATACCCAAGCCCTTTGGCGGAAACAAGGAACTCTCCTACGATGACCCCGACCCATGATAAGCCCACGTTGACTTTCAGTGTCGAGATGATGGTCGGGAAAGAGGCAGGGAGAATGACTTCTTTGAACATTTGCCCCCTTCTTGCTCCGAAGGTCTGCATCACCTTCAAATAATTCGGGTCCACTTCCCTGAAGGAAGTATACACAACAATCGTAGTGATGATGACGGAAATGACGGTACCCATGGCGATGATCGATGTGAATCCGGGTCCCAGCCCCACAATCAATATCGGACCGAGGGCTACTTTGGGCATGGCATTCAGGATCACAAGATAAGGGTCCAATACTTTAGAAAGTAATGGTGACCACCATAATAAAGCGGCTAAAAGGGTTCCTAGTAAGGTGCCGAGAATGAATCCGATGATGGTTTCACCGAGTGTGACAGAAAGGTTGGCGAGCAGGCTTCCGTCACCAAGTTTTACGAGAAACAGCTTCCAGATTTTTGAGGGTGAGCTGAAGATGAGTGGATCTATCCAGCTGTTCCGGCTCGCGATTTCCCACAGAGAAAAGAACACAAAGAAAATAAGAGCCTGATAAAACCAAACCCATCGCTGTTCTTTTTTAATCGATTGGATGTATTCCTGGTGTTTTTGTTTAATCGATTCGTGATTCAAGTTTTTCAAGCTCCTTCCATATGGTTTGGAAAAATCCCGGGTATTCCTGGTGATTCCTCACTTCAAAGGGCATTAACTCTTTTAACTGTGGCGGGACCTCGAATATCTTGTGGACATACCCTGGTTTCGACCCGAATAGAATGATGCGGTCACTCATGGAGATGGCTTCGCCTATATCATGGGTCACAAGAATGGCGGTTTTGCCAAAGGATTTTAAAGTGGAGTAGACCAAATCCTCTAACTTCAATTTGGTTTGATAATCGAGTGCCGAGAAAGGTTCATCCAGGAGAAGTAATTGAGGTTCTGTGATCAGGGTTCGAATCAGGGCCACCCTTTGACGCATTCCTCCTGACAGTTCCCTTGGATAAGATGCTTCGACACCTTCCAACCCCATTTCAGTCAACAAAGCATGAGCTTCCTTCTTCTTTTCTTCTGTCAGGGTCCCCATAATGGTTAAACCTAATAAAATATTTTCTTCAATGGTCTTCCACGGAAACAGATAGTCCTGCTGCAGCATGTATCCGAGTTTCTCTTTCATTTTTCGAATGGGTTGCTGGTTTAAAAGAATCGTTCCTTCTGTCGGCTTGATAAGTCCTGCAATAATGGAGAGCAGCGTGGTTTTCCCGCATCCACTCGGACCGATAAACGAGACAAACTCCCCTTCTTTTACCGCAAGCGTAATGTCTGAGAGGGCATGGGTGGCCGTTTTGGGTGAAAAGTAGGTGTGGTGGATCGATTCTAAAGATAGAAAGTTCACTGTATTTAAGCCTCCATTTTCTTTTTTTTCTATAAGGGAAGGGCTGACATGTGAAGTCAGCCCCGGATCGTTCTACTTTGCTGCTTTTTCAGCAATAGACGTGTTCACTAACGTTTCATGATCAACGGACTGTGGAAGCTCTCCTGCTTCATCCATGATGTTCTGGAGATTGTTCCACTCTTCTTCATCAAGGATCGGATCTGTGGCGAAGGATCCTTGTGATTTGTAGCGATCAACAACCGTTTCAATCAATGAAAGCTCTGTATCTTCGAAATAGGGTTCAATCACTTTGGCGATGTCTGCAGCGCTGTTTTCTTCGACCCATGCTTGAGCTTTGTACAAAGCTTTCGTGAATTTCTCAACGGTTTCTTTGTTTTCTTTCATGTAGCTGTCTTTGGCCATGAACGTTGTATAGGGAACGTGACCTGATTCTGTTCCAAAGGAAGCCACGATATGCCCTTTTCCTTCCAGTTCAAAAATGGATGCCGTTGGTTCGAATAATTGAACGTAGTCCCCTGTACCGGAAGCAAAGGCACTGGCAATATTCGCGAAATCAATGTTTTGGATCAGGTTCAGATCGTTCTGTGGATCGATGCCGTTCTGCTTTAGCACAAATTCTCCAACCATTTGCGGCATTCCGCCTTTACGCTGCCCCAGGAAGGTGGACCCCTTTAGCTGATCCCAATCAAAGTTCTCTACTTTTTCACGGGAAACAAGAAATGTTCCATCGGTTTGGGTTAATTGAGCAAAGTTAATGACCGGATCATCGGAACCTTGTGCATGGACGTAGATGGAGGTTTCTGAACCGACCAGGGCAACATCGGCACCGCCCGAGAGCAAGGTGGTCATGGTCTTATCTCCACCCCAGGTAGTGGTCAGTTCAATGTCGAGTCCCTCTTCTTTGAAGAATCCTTTTTCAATTGCGACATATTCAGGAGCATAGAAAATCGAGCGGGTTACTTCTGCTACACGAACTTTCTGTACGACTTCTTCTTTTTCTCCACATGCTGTCAACCCGATTGCCAACATACCTATGAGCAATACGGCAAAGCCACTACGAAGCCATTTTTTCATTCAATATTCCTCCTTAAGCTTTATGAAACTCGTTTAACGATAGAATGGGGATGAGTGCATCTCTCTTTGCCTTGTTTATCTTTCCATAGTAAAAGGGTAGGATGGTCATAAAGGCAGGGTTTTGAATCGTCTGCTGATGATGAGATTTGCTAAAATATCCTATGTGAAGGATAAAAAATGTGTGAATACCCAATGCACGTTTTGAAAGGAAGAGAATATGAAAAACGGAACGATTGTGAAGAAAACCTTGTTTCCTTCACCTAATCCTCATGTGGAACTATATGAAATTACCTATCTATCCTCCGGTCTACGGGTAAAGGGCTTATTGGCTGAACCTGCTGAAGCTGGGAAGTATGAGGGTTTCCTCTATTTAAGAGGTGGGATCAAAGGCGTCGGCATGGTCCGCCCGGCGAGAATCGCTCAGTTTGCTTCTCACGGATTCATTGTATTTGCTCCTTATTACCGAGGAAACCTTGGTGGAGAGGGAAATGAAGATTTTGCGGGAGATGATCGTGAAGACGCCATTTCGGGTGTTGAACTGCTTAAAGACTATCACAGAGTGGTCCATAACCGGATCCATGTGTTTGGCTTTTCCCGTGGAGGGGTCATGGCACTTCTGACAGGCATAGAGCAGAGGGACGTCACCTCCGTTGTTACATGGGGAGGCGTTTCAGATATGTTTTTAACATATGACGAACGGAAGGATCTCAGGAGAATGATGAAAAGAGTCATAGGGGGAAGTCCCAATAAAGTTCCGGAACGATACGAATGGCGTACCCCACTATACGAATTGGACAACCTTGAAGCTCCCGTATTGATCATTCACGGTGAAAAGGATCAGAACGTTTCCGTGGAGCATGCATATAGATTAGAAAAAAGACTGAAAGAGTTGGAGAAATCTGTGTCGTCCCGATACTTTAAAGAGTTTACGCACTACTTTCCACCTCGAAAGAATCAACAAATCGTCTCCATGCTATGCACATGGATGAAAAATCAATAGACAGTGGTGTAATAAATAAAAGCTCTTTACACAAAGCTTGTGGCTATCTTAATGAAGAAAGTAATAGTTGTTTTCCGCTCCAGGATGCTCGCTTTCCGCGGGGCCGGCGGTGAGCCTCCTCGGCTTTGCCTCCGGGGTCTCACCTGTCCAGCTATTCCCGCAGGAGTCGAGCATCCTTCCGCTCCAATCAACTTTCTAAGCATTATTCTTTAAAAAGAAAATAAAAAAACAAAAACTTTTAGCAAACAACCACTTTATGTTGGAGGTTAATGATTTATTGAAGAAGAATTCTGTTTTCTAATTAGATTGTTTTTTTATGCCTTGTAGCTCTGTCACGAAAAATCTCTTGAAGATGGTGAGGGGAACTGCGTAGACTCCTGCGGAAGTACGGGCGTGCCGAGACCCCGTTCGGCTAAGCTGAGGAGGCTCGGCCGAACGTCCGCGGAAAGCGAAGCAGTTCCCCACACCATCCAGCACATACTAATGGACAGAGCATAGGCAGTTCTTATGTTAAAATAGAGCAAATAAAAAAGGATTGAGGTCAAGCGAAATGGGGATGGGCTTGGAATTAAACACGATGATCGTGACAAAAGGAAAAGAAGTAAGGAAAGAAGAGAATCTGTTCGAGCTCCAAAAGGCGGGATATCGTCTTTATCCTATGCATATTCCGATAGATGTAAGAAAAACGAAACACAGTGATCCCAGTGGTTACGGCAGGATCGAAAAGATGGAGTGGACGGATGAGAAAACGACGATTCTATATCGGTTGATTTCCTTGAATTCCACGAACTAAATAAAGGAGGGCTGTAAACATCCGCTTACAGCCCTCCTTTTATTGTATTTCCTCATATAAAATATAGCGGTTATCCTCAGTCTGGGCGATCAGATAGTTGCTGTGATCTTTCACGCTATAGATGGGTGTTCCTTTTTTCAGTGTATTGGCCGTAAAGTCATTCACGGGGTGATACTCACTATCAATCTTTTCTTTAATAGCCCCGAGCTTTTCATCCAGGACCAGCTTCTTCTCCTCAGTGACCTTTACATATTCCTTCTTGTTCACCACCATCATATCCCCGTATCCACATAATTCATAGGATGCAGGTTCTTTGTCGCCGCATGCACTTAATAAGAATACGCATAATATCAAAACAACCAATCGCTTCATGTTTTTCCTCCTTATCATTTCTTCACATACTCAAAAGATATTCAAGCTTGTACGTCAACATGTTTGTTTTTTATGCAAAACTTCATCAACTTTGAAATGGATAAAGTGGTATAATGTTCCTTAAGTGAATAAACCCACGCAGAAATTAGGTGCTGATCTTTAGCATAAAGGGAATTCGGTGTGAATCCGAAGCTGTTTCCGCAACTGTAAGTGCTGACGAAATAAGAAGAAAACCACTATTTGATCATTCAGATGGGAAGGTTCTTAGAGTAGGCTGACGCACGAGCCAGGATACCTGCCTATTTTCCATCGTATTATGCTCTTCGGAAGTTAGGGGTATGGTGCGGCTTTTTAGCATCTCTTTTTTCATATGGATGACAACTGCCGGCCAATATTCTTGGGTGGTTTTTTTGTGTTTTTATACCCTCCCGGAAGATACGATAGGTGCTTCACAAATATCATTCAGGAAGGAGGAACTTACAGATGGAATGGATTTTCGCTACATATGCTATCAATACCTTTTGTGAGTAAATCGTATAGAGAAAAAATTTAGAGAAGCGGGGAAGATGAAATATGAAAAAATCATGGTTAAATAGTTTACTGCTATCAATCATCCTGGTAGTTTTCGCAGGGTGCAGCAATGGGGAAGAAGTAACATCCACAAAGGAAGTCAAGCCTGAAAATGAGTCTTATTCTGTGACCGATGACAGGGGAGAAGAAATTAGCTTTGAGAAAGTGCCGGAAACCGTTATTTCCTTACAGCCGAGTAACACAGAGATTCTCTTTGCCATAGGAGCCGGAGATAAGGTAATCGGGGCAACTGAATTCGACAACTATCCTGAAGAAGCGAAAGAGATTAAAAGAGTGTCGGATTCCATGACGGTCAATGCTGAAGAGGTCATTGCACTAAAGCCGGAAGTTGTCATTGCTTATACCACTGGAGATGATGCCGGAGTGAAGCAGCTTGAAGAGGCGGGATTAAACGTATTCGTCATTCAATCTGCCCAAACCTTTGAAGATGTTTATGGGGATATTGAACAAATTGCAACGGTAATGGGAGTAGAGAAGAAGGGGAACGAATTGGTAGACGGCATCAAGCAACAGATTTCAGATGTGAAAGAAAAAGTAAGTACACTAAAGGAAAAAGAACAAGTATATTTTGAAATCAGTCCATTTCCTGATATCTATACAGCTGGAGCAGAAACATTTCAGCAGGAAATACTGGAAACGGCCGGGGTCGAGAATATCTTTGTAGATCAAAAAGGCTGGGTGAAAGTAGGAGAAGAAGAAATCATTAAACGTAATCCTAATATGATTTTGACGACAGTGGGATATGTCGACGAGCCGACAGCTGAAATCAAGTCACGGGAAAGCTGGAAAGATGTAAATGCAGTGATTAATGATCAAGTCCATTTCCTGGATTCAGATATCATGTCAAGACCGGGCCCCCGGATAGGTGAAGCCGTCGAGCTTACAGCCAAAACAGTGTATCCGGATTTATTTTCTGAATAAGTTCCTATAGACAGACATGCTATGTGTAAAAAGCAATGTTCATTAAGATGGATCATAGTTTTTTTACTTCAGTTTATACGATATTCCTCCGTGTGATAAAGTAAGTGTATAAAATGACGTTAGGAGATATCACCATGAGTAAACTGGAAGTGATTGTACTGAATGAAGAAGATGCAAAGATTGCAGAAGGTTGTGGAGCAGACCGTCTTGAATTAGTATCCGCCATTCAGGAGGGCGGGTTAACACCTGATTATCAAGTTATCGAAAGCGTAATAAATGCAGTTTCCATCCCTGTTCAAGTGATGCTGCGTCCACATAGCAAGTCGTTTACCTATCTTGACTCTGAACTTAGCGATATGATTAAACAGGTGGAAACCTTTCATCAAATCGGAGTCCAAGGAATCGTATTTGGAGCTTTAACTATCGACGGGGAACTCGATAAGCCTTCCTTAGAGCAGATTTTGGAGGCGGCACAAGGTCAATCCGTAACGTTTCACCGGGCGATAGACGTCTCGAACAATCCGTTGAATCTGTATGAAGAGTTATATCAATCAAACGTAAAAATCGATCGAGTTCTAACCTCAGGTGGAGAAACTGGAGTGCTTGAAGGGGTCATGACGATTAATGAAATGCTGAAAATAGAGAAAAAGGGTGGACCTATCATCATGCCGGGTTCAGGACTCACAGTGGAAAACATCGAGGAAATACACGAAGAATTAAGGGCGAGGGAGTACCACTTTGGCTCCGGGGTTCGAATGGACAACAGCTACTTATCAGGGATAGATCCTTATAAAATGAAAACTGTGAAATCAATTATTTCTAACTGAAATTAATTAAAAGATAGAAATCCTTTTGACAGTTTCAATATGTTCATGCTATTATAGTCACTAATTTCAAAATTGTATAAATATTTACTCTTATTGAGAGTGGTGGAGGGACTGGCCCTGTGAAACCCGGCAGCCATTCAACAAATTTGTTGAAACGGTGCTAATTCCTGCAAAGCAAATGGCTTTGGAAAATAAGAGAGGATTCTAATAAACATGAAGCCCTCTCTATCGCAAGAGAGGGCTTTTCGTTTTTATGAAAGAAAAATTAAATAGACAAATGCAATAGGTGCTGAGTCATGCTCAGCTAAAAGGGAAGACCGGTGAAAATCCGGCACGGTCCCGCCACTGTGATGGGGAGCGACTTATCATTCAACCACTATTTCTGTTGAAATGGGAAGGGATAAGAAGCTGTGAACCTAAGTCAGGAGACCTGCCTGTTGTATGCGCTTATGCTCTACGTGGATATAGAGAGGGGTGAGGAATACGTGTTGAGAATACAAGATTGTCTCAACTCTAGTTAGTGATACGTATGAATCTCTCTTTCATTTGAAAGGGAGATTTTTTTGTTGATGACAATCATATCAAGATAAGGAGTGAGGATTGAATGAGTAAGGTGATCAGTTCGAATTTAGGATATCCAAGGATTGGTGAAAAGCGTGAATGGAAAAAGACGCTGGAACAATTTTGGGCAGGGAAGATTGAAAAGGATGCCTTCTTAGAACAAGTGGAGGAAATACGAGTCAACCATTTGAAGAAGCAATTGGATCAGGGGATTGATTTAGTTCCGGTTGGAGATTTCAGCTTATATGATCATGTGCTTGATACAGCGGTCATGTTCGGCTTGGTTCCCGAGAGGTTTCATTATAGTGCGGGTAAGGTCTCTCTTGAAACGTATTTTGAAATGGCGAGAGGCTCAAAGGACGCAGTGGCACTGGAAATGACAAAATGGTTTAACACCAACTATCACTATCTCGTGCCTGAACTTGATGGGATCATCCCCCAGTTGGTGGAAAACCGTCCCCTGCATTTTTTTAGAGAGACAAAAGAAAAACTGGGCATAGAAGGGAAACCCGTTATTTTAGGTCCTTTCACTTTTGTGAAGTTGTCTAAAGGGTATGAAACCGGGGATTATAAGACTCTTGTTGATCAATTTGTCCCTCTTTATGCTGAAGTACTGCGTGAATTACAGGAAGAGGGTGTAGAGTGGGTACAAATGGATGAACCGATATTATGCACCTCTATCGGGGAAGAAGAGATGGATCAATTCAAAGAAGTCTATCAAACACTTAAAGAATCCTGCCCCGGGTTAAAGATCATCCTTCAAACCTATTATGATAGTTTGGAAAGATACCAGCGGGTGTTAACACTCCCGGTAGATGGCATCGGGATAGATTTTGTGCATGATCGTGGAGAAAATTTGGCGGCTCTGAAGAAATTTGGTTTTCCTAAGGATAAATTTTTGGCTGCCGGCATTCTTGATGGGAGGAATATTTGGAGGAGTAATCTTGCTGATACCCATTCCCTTCTATCGTTCATTACCGGGTATGTTCCAAGTGATCGCTTGATCATACAACCATCCTGCAGTTTATTACATGTACCTGTAACCTTGCAGAATGAAGAAACACTTGATGCACCCCTCATTGACGCTCTATCATTTGCTGATGAGAAATTGCATGAAATCACTATTTTAACAAAGGGGATTCGTGACGGATCTGCAACCATTGAAGAAGAAATCGCACAAAGTGTAACGGGCATTAAGAATTTAAACGAATCACCGCTCCGTAATAATAGGGAGGTGCAGGAAGAGGTTAAAGGATTGCATCCACATAATGTCGGGAGAAAGGATCCTTTCCCTATTCGTAAATTGGAACAGGCCAAGTATTTATCATTACCTTTTCTACCTACCACTACAATCGGCAGTTTTCCTCAAACCCAGGAAGTGAGAAGGCAAAGGCTGAAGTGGAGGAAAGGTGAACTTTCTGAAGGGGAGTATCAGCAATATATTCATGCGGAAATCAAACGTTGGATCGAAATTCAGGAACAAATAGGCCTTGATGTGCTGGTACATGGTGAATTCGAACGGACGGATATGGTTGAATTTTTTGGTGGAAAATTAGAAGGTTTTCAGTTTACGAAGTATGGGTGGGTACAATCATACGGTTCAAGATGTGTGAAGCCACCACTCATATATGGTGATGTGAATTTTAAAGAACCTATGACCGTCAAAGAAACCGTATATGCTCAATCCTTAACCGATAAACCGGTTAAAGGGATGTTAACGGGTCCTATCACGATTCTGAACTGGTCATTTGTTCGGAATGATGTATCACGGTATGAAGTGGCTAATCAAATCGCACTGTCTCTTCAAAAGGAGATAGAGGTATTAGAAGCCAATGGGATTCCTATGATACAAGTTGATGAGCCGGCACTTAGGGAAGGACTGCCTTTAAAGAGTGAAAATTGGGAGGAATATCTTAAGGCTGCCGTTTATGCTTTCAAATTGGCCACTTCTTCTGTACAGAACCAAACCCAGGTCCATACACATATGTGCTATTCGGATTTTGAAGATATTATTGAGGCCATCAGTGATCTGGATGCTGACGTCATCTCGATTGAAACCTCGAGAAGTCACGGGGAATTGATCCATGTTTTTGAAGACAATACGTATGACAAAGGGATTGGTCTGGGGGTATATGACATTCACAGTCCCCGGGTGCCGAAGCGTGAAGAATTAATCCGTAATATAAATCGGGCTCTTGAAGTGCTGGATCCCGATTTATTCTGGGTCAACCCGGATTGTGGTTTGAAAACCCGTGGGATCGATGAGACGGTATCAGCTCTTAAAACCATGGTGGAAGCGGCGGAACAAGTGCGTGAAGAGATGCTGCTTATAAAGGAAAGATAATAGACGGGAAGCGGGGAGAAATAGGATCGAGTGCAGCTGATTACGTTCCTTTGATCCACCTTTTCAAATCGCAGGACGCAGTTGAAAGGAATTGCGTCCTGCCCATAAGGAGAGAAATGAAAATGCCATACATAGCCATTGGAAGAATCATTCAGGTATTTAATGAACGTCATCCAAATCACACCATCCTGTACCTTGTGAGTGATAAGGGCATTGATGAGTTTCCCCAGGGCAGGGTCTCATTAAAAACCGCTTTAGAATGGCAGGAAAAAGAAAAGGTATGTAATGTCTATGCTCCCAGTTAAGGATAGGGAGAAAAATAAGCTTCCCAAAATCCTTTTACTTGTGTTAACTTATTATTATACATAGTTTACATACACAAGGGGGATTTGCAAGTGAACGGAGAAAAACTAAGGGTGATCATTCACTGTGCCATCTTTGCTGCGATTACGGGGATTTTCGCTCAAATCGAGATTCCACTGCCACTCGTTCCTATCAGCGGGCAAACATTAGCAGTAGGAATTACAGCGACGATTCTTGGAAGCAGATATGGTGCGTTTGCCATGGTATGCTATGCAGCCCTGGGTGCAGTCGGTGTTCCTGTGTTTGCAGGCTTCAGTGGAGGTGCACAGGTACTGGTTGGGCCTACAGGGGGCTATATTTTCGGTTTTATCGTAGCGGCTTTCTTTACAGGCTTCATTCTTGAAAAAACAAAATTCACCATTCCTATGGCGATGATTGCCAATACAGTTGGGATGATCATTACGTTGATCCTGGGTACCATTCAACTGAAATTTGTTGCCGATCTTAGCTGGAATCAGGCAATGGCAGCAGGCGTTTATCCATTTATCGTAGTGGGCCTTATCAAAGCATTCCTGGCCAGTTGGATTGGAATCACGGTAAGACAACGTCTTGTTCAAGCCAGATTGATTGGGAATCGAAAAGTAGCAGCATAATGAAAAAAGTTGACTCTTTGTTGGGAGTCAACTTTTTTATGACTAAAATTTATACATAGACCAATAGCCAATATCCTTGAATCCGATTCGCTTATAAATTTTTCCTGCTTCAGGATTATCATAGAATAGGCATAACACTTTTCCTTCTTCTAAAACATCACGACAAAGCTTCGTCATGCACTCGGTCGCATATCCTTTTTTCTTATACTCAGGGTGTGTGCAGACAGCGACAATCATCGCAGACATACTGTTTTCCGCGGTTGTGGAAGAAGAAGAAACAAATTTTCCGTCGTCCTCTACGTAATAGCTTCTCGACACTCCTGCTTCCATGCTATGTTTTCTCTTTTCTACAGAAAAATCGCCACCACTGAATTCAGGGATGCTGTTCAACAGGTCCACAAGTTTAGGTAAATCAGTGAGGGTAGCCTTTTTTACATGAGGCAGGTCTTGTCGATCCATTGCTTCCGTGTTGTCACATTTCGCATAGTACATATGTCTTTTGGATTTAATTTCTCTGGATAAAAGAGGTTCGACCTTTTTCACAATCCTTTTTAAACCGGAAACGATGCTGTAGTCTTCGGTCCCATTGATGATTCCGGCAAACCCTTCTGCATCAAATTCACCCATGGAAAAAGGGATGAAGTTTTCTCTGTACTTAAGGAGGATTCCCCTCAAATTCCCTTCCGCATCAAAGTCGCCCCAAATTTTCTGAAAATTCTGTTCATACCCAAAGGCTTCAATATCCCCGATGATAAACAAATTCTCAGCCGGCTGCTGATGAATGAGTTGCTGGCAAATATCATGATCCTGTTCTGTAAGCTGTCTGATCATCATGTTCCCCTCCTGTAAATAATCATTATCATACCAAAATTAGAAATATTTAGTAAAGTATTATTTTTAGGGGAATTTCAATAATAGATGGTACAAGTGATGTAACTTGTATAAATTCAGTGGGACTAACAGAAATTATGAATAGGTACACTTTTTTTATGAAATACCATGCGTGGTTTTAAATTCATTAAAATAGGGAATCTTAGCATCAAACACAGTTACTAGGAGGGAAACTCATGCTTTGGACCATTATTGGAATTCTTTTAGTCCTTTGGTTACTTGGATTGATTTTTAAAATCGGAGGAGCCATCATCCATGTATTACTTGTTATTGCCATTGTTGTATTCTTATTTAACAGAATAACCGGGCGAAAGAAAGGGCTATAACCCCTTTATAATGTCAAAGGTCCGTCCCTCGATTCGAGGGACGGACCTTTGTTATATAGACTATTTAACGGCTGGGCCGCCTTTAAGTTCGATTTCAGATGGTACGTTTGAGAATTTCTTGAAGTTTTCGTTGAATTTGTGGGCAAGTTCTTTTGCCTTCACTTCATAGGCTGCTTCATTGGACCAGGTTCTCTTTGGTTGAAGCACTTCGTCAGGAACACCAGGAACGTGAACAGGGATGTTCAGACCAAAGATGTCGTCCGTTTCTGTTTCAACGTGAGTCAGTTCCCCTTCAAGAGCTGCTTGAATCATAGCACGAGTGTACGATAATTTCATGCGGTTACCAACACCGTATTCTCCACCGGTCCAACCAGTGTTCACTAAGAATACTTGTGCATTGTGCTCATCGATTTTCTTCCCAAGCATCTCGGCATAACGAGTGGCAGGGAGTGGCAGGAATGGTGAGCCAAAGCACGTCGAGAATGTGGCCTGTGGTGAAGTGATTCCTCGCTCAGTACCTGCAAGCTTCGATGTATAGCCGCTCAAGAAGTGGTACATTGCTTGTTCTTTCGTCAGTTTGCTGATTGGAGGCAATACCCCGAATGCATCTGCCGTTAAGAATACAATGGTATTTGGATGTCCTGCAACACTTGGTTCAACGATGTTTTCCATCGCTTGAAGAGGGTACGCAGCACGAGTGTTTTCTGTCAACGTGTTGTCCTCATAATCAGCGATGCGGGAATTGTCATCGAGAACCACATTTTCAAGGACAGAACCGAAACGGATCGCATCAAAGATCTGAGGCTCCTTTTCTCGTGTCAGACCAATACACTTAGCGTAACAGCCGCCTTCAATATTGAATACACCGTTCGGGGACCATCCGTGCTCATCATCGCCGATTAAACGACGGTTTGGATCTGCGGACAATGTCGTTTTTCCTGTACCGGATAAACCGAAGAACAATGCCACATCTCCTTCGCGTCCGACATTTGAAGAACAGTGCATGGAAAGGATATCGGATTCTGGAAGCACATAGTTCATGACCGAGAAGATCGATTTCTTCATTTCTCCTGCATACTCAGTTCCGCCAATTAAGACAATTCTTCTTTCAAATGATACAATGATAAATGTTTCAGAGTGAGTTCCATCTTCTGCTGGATCTGCCTTGAAGTTCGGGGCAGAAACGACGGTGAATTCTGATTGATGACCCTTTAACTCTTCTTCTGAAGGGCGAATGAATAATTGGTGAGCGAAAAGATTATGCCAAGCGAATTCGTTGATCACTTGAATCGGTAGTCTATGTTTTGGGTCAGCACCTGCGAACCCTTTGAATGAAAATACTTCTTCTTTTTCTTTTAAGTAATCTAATACTTTTGTATATAGTTTATCGAATGATTCTGAAGAGATTGGTTGATTGACAGAACCCCACTCAATCTTATCCTTCGTGGATGGTTCTTCTACAATGAATTTATCCTTAGGAGAGCGTCCTGTGTATTTACCAGTTTCTGCTCTGACTGCACCTGATGATGTTAAAACGCCTTCATTTCGTTGAAGGACTTTTTCAACTAATTGGGAAACAGATAATTGTTCCTGAATGTTTTGACCGTTAAGTAATTCTGTTAATTCATTAGACATGCTCACTGAATTCATTAGAACCCTTCCTTTATATAAATTTAATGATCTCGTTTACTTCACAAAAATAGTATAACACAATTGAACCATTAGTCTATACTATTTATTCATTTTTATAATGTGTCTTCATATTGTCACATTTTTTGTCCAAATATAGCTTGTATCTTCTTATATATATGAAGGAAATATCATAATGTTTAGCCTCATTGCCTAATTAGGTTATTTTAAGAGGCAAGATAGGTTGGAATCATGAAAAGAGTAAGCTTGAATGGTTAAACATGTCACTCGAAAAAAAGTTGACACCCTTTGTACGAAACGTTATCATAGTTCCTTGAACGGATACTCTTATCCTGAGCTGGTGGAGGGAGCAGACCCTATGAAACCCAGCAACCTGCTATATAGTGAATGGATCCTTTCTGTTTGAAATGATCCGATTAAGCGAAGGTGCTAAACTGAGGCAAGGTCTAAGAACCTTGAACGATAAGAGAGAAAAGGCGCGGCTATGATCTGAAACCTTTCCTCTAATGCTTTTTTTCGAGGAAGGGTTTTTTCTGTTTATAGTGGATCAAATGCACATAATTCATGATTTTCTTATAAAAAATTCATGTTTACTTCATACTACTTAGGGAAATGAGTACCGTATCTGTTTAATGTTTTGTTAGATTAAAGTCTAACAATTATGCTTAAGGAGGAACCTTGATGTCAACTAAACGTCGTCTGTTTACATCTGAGTCCGTAACCGAAGGACATCCAGATAAAATTTGTGACCAAATCTCTGATTCAATTCTTGATGCAATTCTTACAAATGATCCGAATGCTCGTGTAGCATGTGAAACGTCTGTTACGACGGGTCTTGTTCTTGTTGCAGGTGAAATTACAACGAGTACGTATGTCGATATTCCAAAAATCGTTCGTGAAACGATCCGTGAAATTGGCTACACTCGTGCGAAATATGGCTTTGATGCTGAAACATGTGCTGTATTAACATCCATTGATGAGCAATCTGCTGATATCGCTCAAGGTGTTGATCAGGCACTTGAAGCACGTGAAGGTAAAATGACGGATGAAGAAATCGATGCAATCGGAGCAGGTGACCAGGGGTTAATGTTCGGATTCGCTTGTAATGAAACGAAAGAGCTTATGCCTCTTCCGATTTCCCTTGCTCACAAAATTTCCCGTCGTCTGACTGAAGTTCGTAAAGAAGAAATTCTTCCTTACTTACGTCCGGATGGAAAAACTCAAGTAACCGTTGAATATGATGAAAACGATAAGCCGGTTCGTATTGACACGATCGTTATCTCAACTCAGCATCACCCTGAAGTGTCGCTTGAGCAAATCCAACGTAACTTAAAAGAATATGTCATCGATCCTGTTGTACCGAAAGAACTGATCGATGAGCAAACAAAATACTTCATCAACCCGACTGGTCGTTTTGTTATCGGCGGACCACAAGGTGATGCAGGGTTAACAGGACGTAAAATCATCGTTGACACATACGGCGGATACGCTCGTCACGGTGGCGGTGCATTCTCTGGTAAGGATGCAACAAAAGTGGACCGTTCTGCGGCCTATGCAGCACGTTATGTAGCGAAGAACATTGTGGCAGCAGAACTTGCTGACAAATGTGAAGTTCAATTAGCGTACGCAATCGGTGTGGCTCAACCGGTATCCATCTCAATTGATACATTTGGAACAGGGAAAGTATCAGAAGACGTACTCATTGACGTTGTTCGCAATAACTTTGATCTGCGTCCTGCAGGAATCATCAAAATGCTGGACCTTCGTCGTCCGATCTACAAGCAGACGGCTGCTTACGGACACTTTGGCCGTAACGATATTGATCTTCCTTGGGAGCGTACAAACAAAGCAGAAGCAATAAAAGCGGAAGCGTTAAGCGAATAAGGAAAGATAGAGATAGGAGAGACCAACACTTTTATAGGGTGTTGGTCTTTTTAGTGATGGTGGATTGTAGTGAAATGAGATGTTCTGTGTCTATCGGCAGATAAATCTCGATTTCGGCAGATAAAATTGATTTTTGGCAGATGAATCTTGAAAGTGGCAGACAACCATCAATTTTTTTACCAGTCACACATGAAAAAATTCCATGAGTAATCAAAGGCTGGTTGGGGTATCCCAAGTATAGGATATTAAAATGGTTTGATGCTTTTATAATATTGTCCTTTTTCTGCGTATTCTCTGGAAATGCGCTTCATTTCGCTAATATCATGTTCGTTTAACTCTCTCACTACTTTTGCCGGCCGGCCGAATGCCAGTGTGTTGGGAGGAATGACTTTCCCTTGTGGAACAAGGCTTCCTGCCCCAATAAATGCCCCTTCACCAATTTCAGCATTATCGAGAATGATCGACCCCATGCCGATTAAAGCTTTCTTTCTGATTTTGCAGCTATGTAGAATCACTCCATGGCCTACGGTTACTTCATCTTCAAGAATAAGAGGGTTATTTGGACTCTGATGAAGAATGGAATTATCCTGTATATTTACTTTATTACCGATTTTCGTTGGAGCGACATCCCCTCTGATGACGGTGTTAAACCAGATGCTGGACTCTTCACCGACCTCCACATCCCCAGAGATGGTCACATGATCGGCAATGTATGCCGAATGGGCGATGATTGGTTTTTTATCATAATATGGATAGAGCATTTTTTTACTACCCCTTTCAATAATATTTACTATAATAATGGTAGCAGAATTCATTCACATAGAGAACTATTAAGGAGGAATTGCCATGTGGAAATGGGAAACAGATCAAGAAGCCAAGGCAGTCATCGTTATCATTCATGGAGCAATGGAGCATCATGGCCGGTACGGTTGGCTCATTGAAATGTGGCGTGCAGCAGGCTTCCATGTCATCATGGGGGATTTACCGGGTCAGGGTATGACTTCAAGAAGTCAAAGAGGACATATTGATTCGTTCGATGAATATATAGTGGAAGTGAAAGATTGGGTACAGGCGGCGTATCAATTTGAATTGCCTGTATTTGTGATTGGTCATAGTATGGGTGGGCTTGTTGCGGTGCGTATGCTTCAGGAATCCCATGTGAACCTGGCAGGTGTGATATTGTCCTCACCTTGTTTAGGCTTGGTCACGACCCCTTCAAAACCGATCGAGCTCTTATCCCACGGTTTGAATAAGATCGCTCCCATGGTGAAGTTTCCATCAGGATTAACGATCGATATGGCAACAAGAAATGCAGATGTACGTGAAATTGACAGCAACGATTCACTCTATATCACCAAGGTGTCTGTCCGCTGGTACAGGGAGCTCGCCCATGCAATCAAACTGGCATTTATAAACCTGGAAAAAATGCCTGACGTTCCTCTGCTCGTGCTGCAGGCCGGTGACGACAAAATCGTCGATAAAAAAGCAGTGAAAAAATGGTTCAACGAACTGTCTTTATCTGAAATGCATTACAAAGAATGGCCGAAATGCTATCATGAAATCTATAATGAACCTGAAAGAGAAGATATCTTTGAATACTCGAAGATTTTCATTGAAAGTCGTTTGAAAGCGCTAGGATACATTTTGTAAAAGAGGTGGTAAAGGTGTCGATCCCAAGTGATCCCTTTTCGTTAATGACAAGAGTATACCGAAATGTTTTTCCGATTGTTCATAAAGAATTAGATGAGTGGAAGAGACGGGCAGAAGCGATCCCCAATCAGGAACTAAGAAGTCAGGCCCTTGCCAGTATCGAACATAAAACGTTTCACTGTGAAGGGGGATCGATCCTTTCCCTGCTGGCGCTGGACAAAAAAGAAGACACGATTCGATTTATCGTCGCCTATCAAACCATAAGCGATTATTTGGATAATCTGTGTGATCGAAGCGTTTCCCTGGATCCCGACGATTTTGCCCTTCTTCATCAATCCATGAAAGACGCCCTGACGTTGGGTGCTGAGCCTGCCAATTACTATGCTTTGAGGGCCGATCAGGATGACGGGGGGTATCTGAGGGATTTAGTGCTTACCTGTCAGTCCGTTCTTGAATCATTGACCCACTATAATAGTATCCAAAAGGATCTTATACAGCTTTGTGAATACTACTGCGACTTGCAGATACATAAACATGTAAAAAAAGAGGAAAGGGTGGGAAGGCTGCAGAATTGGTTTGAAACTCACCGTTCGAACCTTCCGGAAATGAATTGGTACGAGTTTTCCGCCTGCTCCGGGTCGACACTCGGCATCTTCTGTTTAGTGTCATACGCGTGCCGAAGCGATTTTCAACCATCTTTTACAGAAAAAATCAAACATGGATATTTTCCATACATTCAAGGCTTACACATTCTTCTTGATTACTTCATCGATCAGGATGAGGATCATGAGGGGGGAGACTTGAACTTCTGCTTCTATTACGAGGATGATGAGCATTTAAAGGAGCGTCTGCTTCATTTCCTTCAGAAAGCAGACGAACACACCCATGAACTGCCCCATGCCCATTTTCACCGACTGATCAACAAAGGACTCATAGGCGTCTACCTGTCAGACGACAAGGCAAACAAACAAGAAAAAGTACAATCCTTCTCCAAACAATTCATCGCACAAGCCGGCTGGATCACCAGATTCTTCTACATCAACGGAAAAATCTACCGCAAATGGAGAAATCGGAAAAAAACATCCTGAAAAAGAGGGACGGACCTTCGAAACAAGTTTCGAAGGTCCGTCCCTCTTTCTGTCTGTTTTATCAAACTATAGTCTGTATCTAATATACTAAATTCGACCTTTAATACCATATTTATACAAATAATATTCGTTGACATCTTTCAATTTATGACAATTTACTCATTTTAAATATAGCGAAATATCATACTATTTATCTAAATATATATTATTTCGTAATACTAAATAACTAATGTATTCTGAAAATATTTACTTTTCAGAATAATGGAGTATATTTTAATTAGTGTAAAAATTTAGTACATAACAAGAGGGGGAAACGTGTTTGAAATCTCGTAAAGTATTATCGATGGCCATGGTCGCGGCATTAAGTGTAGGGGCATTTGCTGTACCTGCATCAGCTGCAACTTCATTGCCTGAAAATGTGTTAGCGAAGCCGACGGTGAAACAAGATCATAAACATGGAGGGCCTTTTGATTTAGGCATTGCGAATGACGAGCGCCTGATTGAAATGCTGAAGGAAGAAGGCAAGATCAAGCAAAATGCGACACCTGCCGAAGCGGAGAAAGCATTGCAAAAGTTCCTGAAAGCGAAAGCGGATTCTGCTGAAAAACAAGCGGAAGAAGGCGAACTACATGGTGAAGAAGCAGAAGCGAAGTCTAAGCTTCAAAAAGAAATGAAGAATAACAGCTTGACTTCAGGTAAGGGAAATAAGCTTGGACAAGCTAAGAAGAATGCACCGGCTTCTGTGGAAGAAGAAGCGTATGATGGCGAAATGCGTACGGATAAAGTATTGGTACTTTTAGTTGATTATCCGGACAAGCCACATAATTCTATGACAGCTGATGAAACGGATATGTATTACGAAGACGAAGATGCTTATTCAAGAGCGCATTATCAAGACATGTTGTTTGGTGATGGCGGTTGGACAGGCCCGGATGGTAAAAACTATGTTTCCATGAAGCAATATTATGAACAGCAGTCAGGTGGAAGCTATTCTGTTGAAGGTGAAGTCGCAGGGTGGTATACAGCGAGTAAGCCGGCTGCAGCATATGGTGGAAATGATCCGGAAGCAGGAGATAATGATGTGAATGCTCGAGGTCTTGTAAAAGAAGCTTTAGCAGCAGCAGCGGCAGATCCAACCGTAAACATTGCCGATTATGACCAATGGGATCGATATGATCTAGATGGAGATGGAGATTATCTTGAACCAGATGGACTTGTTGATCACTTAATGGTTATTCACTCTGGTGTGGGTGAAGAAGCAGGTGGTGGATCGATAGGGTCAGACGCAATTTGGTCTCATCGTTGGAACTTAGGTGGTATTTTCCCAATCGCAGGTTCTCCGACACCTGAAGTGGATTATTGGGGCGCTGGAACAATGTATGCCTACGATTACACGATCGAACCTGAAGATGGTGCGGTTGGTGTCATGGCCCATGAATTCGGCCATGATTTAGGTCTTCCGGATGAGTACGATACTCAGTACACAGGAACCGGTGAACCGGTAAGTTACTGGTCCATCATGGCAAGCGGAAGCTGGGCCGGGGATATTCCAGGGACTCAGCCTACTGGATTCAGTCCTTATATGAAGGAAATGCTTCAGTCTTCTGCAGTAGTGGATAATGAAGGTACTCAAGGGAACTGGTTAGATGGAGAAGAAACCAATTTAGAAGACATTACTAAAGCAGGAACAGAACTATTACTCGACGAGGCAAACACAAAAGGAACAAACAACGACGTAGTGAAAGTTAATCTTCCACAAAAAGAAACAGTCATCAATGAGCCGGCAAGCGGTGAATATGAGTATTTCTCAGGAAGTGCAGATGACTTACACAATTCTTTAACTACTACTGTTGATTTAACGAATGCTATATCTGCTGAGTTCAATTTCAAAGCTTGGTATGACATCGAGAAAGATTGGGATTATGCATATGTAACAATAAATGGTGAGCCTATTGCTAGTGACATTACTACAAATGAGGATCCATATGATGTTAATGAAGGAAATGGTATCACGGGCTCTTCTGACGGTTGGATAGATGCTTCATTCGATTTGTCTGATTATGCAGGAGAAGAAGTTGAGGTAGCCATTGAGTACGTAACAGACGGAGCAGTTTCAAATCCTGGTCTATATGCAGATGATTTATCTGTAGTGGTCAATGGACAAGAAGTATTGTTTGATGACGCTGAAGGCGATGAAAAATTCGATTTAGACGGCTTCACGAAAAACGACGGTATCAAGCGCTCAGACCACTACTACCTACTGGAATGGCGCAGCCACAACGGTGTAGATGAAGGTCTTGCCAACATTCGCCGTGGTGCAAGCTTAATGAAATATGATGGTGGTCTGGTAGTATGGTACGTTGACAAACAATTCAGCGAAAACTGGACAGGAGCTCATCCTGGAGATGGATTCGTCGGTGTTGTCGATGCAGACCAAAAGACAAATTATTGGAGCGACGGCACAGTTGGATCGACTCGTTACCAGGTTCATGATGCTGCATTCAGCCTGAATAAATCTGAGAAAATGTTCTTGGATTACTCTGGTATTACCGGTATCACGATGAAAGACAACCACACTAAACGTAACCCATTATTTGACGATAGTGCGGATTACAGCAACAAAGGTATGGTAGACGCGGGACGTAACGTACCAAATTACGGATTGAATTTCCGTGTTACAGGAGAAAGTGCTGACGGTACAGTCGGTAAAGTGTTAATCTACAAAAAATAAGAAAGTTAAGGGTGACTGCCTTCCCGGCAGTCACCCTTTAAGCATGTTAGTGGACATTTTTTACTACTGAATTGATAATAATACTCACATCAATTAAAGGAGATGTCCATTTTGAAGCTTAGTGTTTTAGATCAGTCACCCATTTCAGAAGGAATGAGCCCACAAGAGGCTTTACATCATACAGTACAATTAGCACAGCAGGTCGAGAAGTTGGGATTTGAACGTTTCTGGGTATCCGAGCATCATGATTCAACGGGTCTTGCCGGTTCATCACCGGAGGTCTTGATTGCACACCTTGCACAGAATACATCAAGAATCCGTGTCGGTTCGGGAGGGGTCATGCTTCCTCATTACTCTTCATACAAAGTAGCGGAGAACTTCCGATTGCTTGAAGGATTGAATCCGAATCGGATTGATTTAGGATTAGGAAGGGCACCTGGCGGAATGCCGATGGCAACGATGGCCCTGCACGACGGGAAGCCGAGGGACGTCAATCGATATCCTGAACAAATCGATGATCTGCTGGGGTACTTAACCGATTCATTACCGGATACCCATCCCTACCAGGGCTTAACCGCAGCACCGATCATTGAAACGATGCCGGAAGTTTGGATGCTCGGTTCAAGTCCATCCAGTGCGATGCTGGCGGCGCAAAAAGGATTACCGTATACCTTTGCCCAGTTTATTAACGGGGAAGGCGGCCCTCAATATACGCAGGCTTACAGAAATAACTTTGTTCCTTCCGAATACCTGAAGGAGCCAAAGAACATCGTAGCCGTGTTTGCCATCTGTGCCGAAACGGATGAAGAAGCAGAAAGAGTCGCATCCAGCATAGACTTAGCGATCTTAATGATTGAACAAGGCATGCGTTCAAACGGGACACCAAGCCCTGAAAAAGCGGCAGCTTATCAGTACACCCCATTTGAAGAAATGAGAGTGAGGGAAAATCGCAAACGCATGGTCGTGGGAAATCCTAAAAAAGTGAAAGAACAACTACTTTCACTCAGTGAACAGTACGAAACAGATGAAATCATGCTCGTCAGCATCACTCATGATTTTCAAGATAAACTCAAATCATTTGAATTAATTGCTAAGGAATTATTATAAAAAATAGGGACGGACCTTTTCGAGGTCCGTCCCTATTTATATTGTCCAGCTTATGCTTGTCGCCTCTAGGCAAAGCCCTTCCGCTTTTTTTATCGTTTCTCCAATGCCACAATAAATGGAGGGTTATTCAGCTGGTTCATGAATTGGTATCTCAGGACATGAACATAGTTTTGATCCAGTCTTTCAACATAGCGAAGGATGTAATCCCTCTCTACCGCACCCTCAGGATGTCCGTGATAAATGACAAGGACGAGGATCCCTTCAGGTGCCATCATTTCCAGGATTTGATTCAAGGCGAGTATCGTCGTTTTCGGACGGGTAACGATATCCTTGTCACCGCCCGGTAAGTATCCAAGATTAAATACTGCCCCCGTCACTTTCCCGTGATGCAATGGAGGAATGACGTTCATTACTGTCTCGTGCCCTTGATGAAAGAGTGTAACCCGGTGGGCAAGATCATGGGTGATGAGCTGTTCTTTCGTGTTTTCAATAGCTTCGTCTTGGATGTCAAAACCGTATACCCGGCCATTCTCTCCCACTAACCGAGCCAGGAATAAGGTGTCATGTCCATTTCCGAGTGTCGCGTCTATTGTAATATCTCCTGGTTTGACAGCCCGTTCCAGAAGCTCTCTCGCAAAAGGTAAGATTCGATCTAATTTCATGCTTTCACATCCACTTTATAGTATTTTCCCTGCCAGCTGTCCCGGCGTTTAAGTTCATCATCAATGGCGTTCAATACACTCCATTTATTCACGCTCCACATCGGTCCGATCATCAGGTCGATAGGTCCGTCCCCCGTAATGCGGTGAACGATCATTTCCGGTGGAATGATTTCCAGCTGATCGCAGACCAATTTGACGTAATGATCGAAATCCATGAATTCGAGCAGTCCTTTTTCGTATTGCTTGACCATGGGAGTTCCTTTCAGCAAATGCAAGAGGTGGATTTTGATTCCCTGGACGTCAAGTTTGGCCACTTCACGTGCCGTTTCCATCATCATTTCTTCATCTTCTTGAGGAAGTCCGTTAATAATATGGGAACAGACCCGTATACCGTGTTTTCTTAATTTATTGACTCCTTCGACATAGCACTGATAATCGTGGGCCCGATTGATCAAGACGGCGGTTTTCTCGTGAACCGTTTGCAGCCCCAATTCTACCCATAAATAGGTTCTTTCGTTCAATTCAGCTAAATATTCGACTACATCGTCAGGAAGGCAGTCCGGACGGGTAGCGATGGAAATACCTACAACACCCTCTTGCCCGAGAACGGATTCATATTTCTCTTTTAGCACATCAACAGGTGCATGAGTGTTGGTGAAGGCTTGGAAATACGCCATATACTTACCGTCTTTCCACTTCTTGTGCATTCTTCCTTTTATGTCATTGAATTGCTTTTCTAAAGAGTCGACCCTGCTTCCGGCAAAGTCCCCAGAGCCTGAAACACTGCAAAACGTACAGCCTCCATGGGCGACCGTGCCATCCCGGTTCGGGCAATCGAAGCCGCCATCCAAAGCAACCTTAAAGACTTTATGTCCAAAGTGATTTCGTAAATGGTAGTTCCACGTATGATATCGTTTTAAATCTGTGGCATATGGAAATGGGTTTGTCTCCATGACAAACACCTCCTACGTTTTAATGTATAAAAAAAGTATGTATGGCTCAAAGAGATTTTAACATGAACACGGGGTCAAATGTATCCTGCATAGAGAAAATAGGTGAAGATTACCACTTCTGAAACGGGCAATCAGGTTCAAACTAAGATGGAGGAGAGTAAGGATGGGACCTTCCTCTTCTTTATTCTATACGTCAAGGAGGTAGTCGAAATGGCAACAAGAAATTCGGTTGATGAATGCATTCAAAAGTGTGAAGATGCCATTCGTTACGCTCAAGAACAATATAAATCCGGGACACAGCAAGAGCATTACCACGATGTGGAATACACTCAAGCCATGCAGCAGCTTGAAGAAGCGGTAAATGACGTGGCTCATTTGGCCAATAGCGCAAACTCTCAACAGCGTGAACAATTGCATCGCATGAGACTTCAGCTTCAGGCCTTACAAAATGAGATGATTTTGTTAGATCATGATCCAAATGTAGTAGGAGGTAAATTACATTGACCACACGTTCCGATAAAAAAAACCCTGAACAAAAGACCCGCAGTGATTTCCGTAATTTAGATACAGAATTCGGGGCTGAAAACAATCCTCTCAAAGCTGCAAAAAAGCGTTACGAAAAACAGGGACAGCCTGTTAAATCCGATCATCATAACGGAAAATAATGGACAGAAACCAGGTGCTCTTTACATACGTGCACCTGGTTTTTTTAGTTATGAGAAAGGACATCTATTTTTGAGAAAAAATTCTTGCCCCCTTTCACAAAAAAGAGTAAAATCCTTTTGGGACTCGAAATAAAATGGTGGAAAGGGGGCAGAATCATGCCCAAATCATTATGGCTGCTTGTCATTGGAATGATGGTGAATGTGACAGGTGCCTCTTTTTTATGGCCTCTTAATACGATTTATCTACATGAGAATTTAGGGAAATCACTGTCTGTAGCGGGAATTGTGCTGATGATGAACGCTGGAGCAAGCGTCATCGGAAATCTGATCGGGGGAACACTTTTTGATAAGCTTGGTGGATACCGCTCGATATTAGTAGGGATTTCGATTACCTTGACTGCACTCATCGGGATGAATATTTGGCATGGCTGGCCTCACTATGTGGTCTTTTTGACCATTGTTGGATTTGGCTCAGGGATCGTCTTTCCTTCCATGTATGCCATGGCAGGTTCGGTATGGCCTGAAGGTGGACGGAAAGCATTCAATTCCGTCTATGTGGCGCAAAATATTGGAGTTGCCGTTGGAGCCGCATTAGGCGGGTTCGTCGCCTCGTTTTCCTTTAACTATATATTCTTAGCGAATCTTAGTATGTATATCGTCTTTTTCTTCATTGCCTTATTGGGTTATCGAAACATTTCCGTTAACGGTCATCAAACATCCGTGTTGAATGAGTCTAAGGTGATAAGGGATAAATCGAAACTGAAGGCACTGCTCTTCATTTGTGTGGCCTATTTATTATGCTGGATGGGCTAT
This sequence comes from Rossellomorea aquimaris, assembly GCF_003315075.1. Taxonomy (GTDB): domain Bacteria; phylum Bacillota; class Bacilli; order Bacillales; family Bacillaceae_B; genus Rossellomorea; species Rossellomorea aquimaris_C. The sequence continues at coordinate 133,520 of NZ_QNRJ01000007.1, read as the reverse complement.
GTACAATGGCAATCCACCATTGCAACGTACACCCAGGAAATCAATATTTCCTTGAAACAATATAGCTTATTGTGGACGATCAATGGAGCATTGATTGTGCTTGCACAGCCACTTTTATCGAAAGTGATCAAGCGTTTTGAACATAATTTAAAGCTTCAGATTATGATTGGGACGATTATTTTCATGCTTTCGTTCGCAGTGGCTTCGACTGCCGATCAATTTCAATGGTTTGCCATTGCGATGATCATTCTGACGATTGGTGAAATGCTTATATGGCCGGCTGTTCCTACCATTGCTAACTCACTGGCTCCAAAAGGGAGAGAGGGATTCTATCAGGGAATCGTCAATAGTACAGCAACAGGAGGAAGAATGATCGGACCGTTTATCGGAGGAGTATTAGTGGACGTATTCAGCATGCAGGTATTGTTTATGACGTTGATCGCTTTCTTCATGGTCTCATTAGTCATTACGAGTCAATATGACCGTCCGCTGAAAAAGAAAAGCCCAGTCCCCGTATCGGTTCAACAATAAAGAAGCCCCCAATGAGGATTCATTGGGGGTTTCTCCATATAAAAAGGGCTCCCGTTTCCTACGGAAGCCCACTTGCAAAAAATTGAGGCGAGAGATCAGCAAACGCCACATCGTTTGTTGTCACAAGGACGTGATCCCCGACTTACACAATTCAGCTCATCGCTATAATAGAATAGCATAGGACTTATAAGAAAACAAGACTATTTTACAAAAAATAATCTAATCAGTTAGATTATAGGAAGTGTTAGAAATATTTATAGTCGTTTCTAAGAAGCATTACTATAGAAAAATAGGAATGGGAAAAATCGAATAAAAACGCAACCTTTGAACGCAGAACTTTTAAGTTAAACCTTTTTCTTGAGCCAATATTTTATGAGTGGACCCGTATTTCCAAACACAGGGTCCAATGATGGACGCGGAACGTTCTTAATTTCAATTAAAACACTTGGGCGTTCTCGTAATGAACCTTTTTTTAAATTATAATCATCCCCGTTCGGATAGGCACCTGCGACTTTAAAGTCGGGACTTGCAGATAATTTCTTATGTCCTGTCCCGGCTGGGAGGATGATCACATCACCTTTATGAATCGTCACTTCCTCGCCCATTTCGCCGCCTAATTGAACCGTTGCCTCACCTTCCATAACCCCTAATGCTTCATGTGCATTACTATGGTAATGGTGATAATCATATATGCCATTTGTCCAACTATTGAGCCACTGATTTCTGTTGAAGAGCTTTTCAGCGTCATGAGGATGATCAAGTGCATTCCGGTAAATGATTACGGGCAGGTCCGGGTTGTTCGGGATGATTCCATCGTCTTCGAAATAAAATATCTTCAGTTCTGCGATTTTCATCCTTTCATTCCTCCATTCATTGTTAAGAAGTTTCCCTAATTCCGTATAATTTAAACCGATTCTCCACTAGTAATTGAAAGATTGGCAAACCGCTTTCATTTCCGCAACGAAGGTGAGTGTATGTGCTACTATAGATGTATATGTTCTCTTTCAAAAACAGAGGAGGCAACGGAAATGAGCAGCTTATTAAAAAAGGTATCCGTCGAAATGATTGAAATCATTCTTGAGAACGCTTTCGAATGGTTGGTCGTCGTTGATGACGAAGGCACGATTATTTATATAAATGACAATTACTGTCGCTTTCTGGAGGTTGAGCGTAATAAAGCGATTGGCTCACATGTGACGAACGTCATCGAAAACACACGCATGCATATTGTTGCGAATAGTGGCAAAGAGGAAGTGGCAGACCTTCAATATATAAAAGGGAACTATATGATCGCCAATCGAATTCCGATTCGAGTGGATGGTAAGGTGATAGGAGCATTTGGATCTGTGATCTTCCGGGACACGAGTGAATGGATGCAAATGAGTTCTCACGTAAAGAACATGATGTCTAAAATTCAAAGTTACATTCAAGATATCAATACGGGCGTGAAATACACGCTGAATGATATTATCGGTGAATCACCCGGGATGAATGAATTGAAGGACAAAGCTCAAATGATTGCCCCCAGTGACATTTCGATCCTGATCAGAGGGGAGAGTGGAACGGGTAAAGAGCTGTTCGCCCATAGTATTCACCAGCTGAGCGAAAGAAGCGGACAGCCATTTATTAAAGTGAACTGCGCGGCGATCCCGGAGCAGCTACTGGAATCAGAGCTATTCGGTTACGAAGAAGGAGCTTTTACAGGAGCGAAAAAGGGTGGTAAAAAAGGGAAGTTTCAGTTGGCTCATAAGGGGACACTATTCCTTGATGAAATCGGGGACATGCCTCTCAACATGCAGGCGAAGCTTCTCAGGGCTTTACAGGAAGGGGAGGTCGAGGCCGTCGGTTCTACAAGGATTCAGCATGTGGATGTCCGCATCATCGCCGCAACGAACCGACCCCTTGAAAAAATGATGGAAGAAAAACGATTTCGAAGCGACCTGTACTATCGTATTAATGTAGTCCCCTTTCAAATTCCCCCTCTCCGTGAGCGGAAGGAAGATATCGAGAATTTGGCTGCCTTTTTCTTGGGAAAATCCACAAAATCATCGGGAAAACGGATCCAGGGATTTGAAAACGAAGTGATCCAGATTTTTCGTTCCTATAGCTGGCCCGGGAATCTGCGTGAATTAGAAAATGTCATAAACGCTTCCACCTATTTGTCTAATGAAAGCTGGATCTCTCTTCAGTCACTGCCTTCTTATATGAAGGTTGGAAACCTTTATGATGTCGGCTCTAAAACTTTAAAAGAAATCCTCGAAGAAACGGAGAAATCCGTGTTGACTCAAAGCCTGCAAACGCATCAGCACGATAAACGAAAGGTTGCAGAGACACTGGGGATAAGTAAATCAAGCTTGTATGAGAAATTAAATAAATATCAGCTTCTATGATGGGGGTGTGCCGGCAGTCCGGAAATATGGAAATTAGTCCATATTTCCGGACTGTTTTATTTTTAGTGAAAATATGTACATTTCGTGACTAAAACGATGGATTTGTCCAGAATTCTGGAATTCTTATATTTTATGAATGAGAAAAGGGGTGATTGATTAGTAATCTGAAAGTTGGCACAATTATTGCATGTATTCTATTTGAAAGTATTTTATGGAAAGGAGAGAAGAAGGTTAGATAAAAATGTAAACGATTTCATTTTGTGTTGATCATCTTTAGAGAACAAAGGGGGAAATATCATGTTAAGCATGATCGGTCTTATTGGAGGACTCATTTTATTAATCTTTTTAACGATGAGGGGCATGAACATATTGATTGTTGGTCCCATATCGGCTTTATTCGTCGCAGTGTTGAGTGGGATGCCGCTCTTTCCGCAGTTAGCGGGAGAAGGGGAAGCGAATCTCGTTTCAAACTACATGTCAGGCTTTACAAGCTTCGTCGCTGCCTGGTATCTGATGTTCTTATTGGGTGCCGTTTTCGGAAAAGTGATGGAAGACAGCGGGGCTGCTGATAGTGTCTCACGGTTTGTAGTAGAAAAACTGGGGATGAAGTATGCCGTGTTCGCCATTGTGCTTGCCTGTGCGGTCTTAACATACGGGGGAGTCAGTCTCTTTGTAGTGGCATTCTCTGTTTATCCTATGGCCGTTAGTTTATTTAAACAAGCGGATCTGCCACGCCGTTTCATTCCTGCGGCATTAGCATTCGGATCGGTCACATTCACGATGACTTCTGCAGGTTCTCCTGAGATCCAAAACTGGATCCCGATTGAATATCTGGGGACGACACCCTATGCCGGCTGGGAAGTCAGCTTGATCGTTGCCGTGTTTATGGCGGTGTTTGGCTACTGGTGGTTAAAACGTATGATCACCAAAGCAGTCAATAAAGGAGAGAAGTTTCATTCACGTGAAGAAGATCCGGTCATTGATGAAGGAAGACCTTTACCTAATCCGTTCATGGGATTGGTGCCATTATTAGTCGTCCTTATCCTGGCTTTCACTTTCCACGATTCTTTAAAACAATCCGCTCTTATCATTGCCTTATTAGGTGGTGTGATTTCGGCTTATGTGTTGAATCGCAAATATTTTAAAGGCTTCTGGGGCGCGGTTTCCGAAGGTACGGTTGGAGCATTGATCGCCATCGGTAACACAGCAGCCGTCGTTGGATTCGGAGGAGTGGCCAAAGCCGTTCCAGCCTTCAGTACAGCCGTTGATGTCATGACGAATATTCCTGGATCCCCATTGATCGGTGGGGCCATCGCCGTCAGTGTGATAGCAGGGATGACCGGTTCAGCTTCCGGTGGTCAAGCGATCGCATTGCCGATCCTCGCTCCTCACTATGTTGATATGGGTGTGAATCCTGAAGCCCTTCACCGGGTAGTCGCGATATCTTCAGGAGCACTGGACTCATTGCCGCACAATGGATATGTCGTGACGACAATCCGCTCGATCTGTAATGAATCACATGGAGAAGCGTATGGCGCGGTAGGTGCAGTAACCGTCATTGTCCCACTTATCGGTTTAGCATTAGCGATTCTTTTATTCTCATTTGGCGTAGGGATCTAAGAAAGGAGTATCATCATGGTTGAAAATAAAGTTGTATTCATAACAGGGGCAGCGCAAGGGATCGGATATGAAATCGGAAGAGAATTCGCTGCTAATGGAGCAAAAGTCGTCCTGACGGATCTGCAGGAAGACACCGTTCAAAAAGCCTCAGAGGCCCTTAAGGCAGAAGGATATGAAGTTCTTGGATTGCGATGTGACGTGACATCGGAATCCGATTTAAAAGAGGCAATCGCTAAAACGGTGGATCACTACGGGAAGCTGGACGTATTAATCAATAATGCAGGACTTCAACATGTGTCCCATATTGAAGAGTTCCCGACTGAGAAATTTGAACTTCTCATAAAAGTCATGCTGACCGCTCCATTTGTCGCGATCAAGCATGCCCTGCCTTACATGAAGGAGCAGGGGTCGGGACGGATCATCAACATGGCGTCCATTAATGGCTTAGTCGGTTTTTCCGGCAAAGCCGCCTATAACTCTGCCAAACACGGAGTCATCGGCCTCACAAAGGTAGCGGCATTGGAAGCGGCACAGCATGGAATTACCGTGAATGCGGTTTGTCCGGGCTACGTGGACACCCCCCTGGTTCGCAATCAGCTGGGGGACCTTGCCAAAACGCGCAATATACCGTTTGAAAGAGTGATAGAAGAAGTCATCTATCCTCTCGTACCGCAGAGAAGATTACTGGATGTCAAAGAAATTGCATTCTATACCCTGTTCCTATGCAGCGACGCAGCCAAGGGAATTACCGGGCAGGCAGTCGTGCTGGACGGCGGGTATACGGTTCAGTAGCCAGGAGGAGGAGAAACGACCTTTTAGGAGGTCGTTTCTTTTATTGGGTGAAGTTGAAATGGCGGCAATTTATGGTGAGTCTGTATTTGGTGTAAAATGTAAATCGGCTGGATAATTAATGAAAACGGCCGGATTTTCTGCGGTTTCGGCCGGATTGTTGGTCAAAACGGCTGGATTTTTCTCGATAACGGCCGGATTTTTGATTGAAACAGATGGATTTTTCATCAAAGAGGACAAAATTACTCGTGAGTGTCACCTGTAATCTCATAGAATTTAATAAAATGGCAATAATCTCATCCGCAAACCAACAATAGGCTTGCGCTTCTGTATATTTTTCACTAAAATAGTGAATACATATATTGTTTACCTATATCGAAACGTTGATCAGGAGTAGTAATGATGGATTTCTGTCGTAGAGAGTTGACGGGTGGTGAAAGTCAACCAGAAGCATCATGAACTCGCCTGCTGAGTTGCAAGTGTGAACATCAGTAAGACTTGCCGTTTTCCGCGTTAAGGATGAATGAAGCTGAGTGCGCGTACACTAATGTGGGTGGTACCGCGGGAGAATGTTAATACAAACTCTCGTCCCAAATATTTATTTGGGATGAGAGTTTTTTTATTTTTTTAAAAAAAAGGAAGGCACCTGCCTTTCGAATGACAATTAAAGGAGGATCTCAATATGAGTTTTGATCATAGAAGTGTTGAGACAAAATGGCAGCAGTATTGGGAAGAAAATAAAACGTTCAAGGTGACGGAAGACGAAGGGAAATCCAATTTCTACGCACTGGATATGTTCCCGTATCCATCAGGCGCAGGCCTTCACGTAGGACATCCGGAAGGGTTTACGGCAACGGACATCCTTTCCCGCATGAAGCGCATGCAAGGGTATAATGTCCTTCATCCGATGGGGTGGGATGCATTCGGTTTACCGGCTGAGCAATATGCCCTTGATACAGGGAATGACCCGGCAGAATTCACAGAGATGAACATTAATACCTTCCGCCGTCAAATTAAATCACTGGGGTTTTCTTATGATTGGGACCGCGAAGTCAATACAACAGATCCAGGCTACTACAAATGGACACAATGGATCTTCACCAAACTTTATGAAAAAGGCTTGGCTTATGTGGATGAGGTTGCCGTGAATTGGTGTCCGGCACTGGGGACGGTCCTTGCCAATGAAGAAGTCATCGATGGGAAGAGCGAACGTGGAGGGCATCCAGTAGAGCGCCGTCCGATGAAGCAGTGGATGCTGAAGATCACCGCTTATGCCGACCGTCTTGTTGAGGACCTTGAAGATGTAGACTGGCCTGAAAGCATTAAAGACATGCAACGCAACTGGATCGGACGCTCTGAAGGAGCAGAAGTGAAATTTGTGATCGATGGTCATGACAAATCATTCGATGTCTTCACGACCCGTCCTGATACGATCTTTGGTGCAACGTATGCAGTTCTTGCTCCTGAGCATCCGTTCGTCGAGAAAATCACAACTGAGGAACAACGCTCGAAAGTGAATGAGTATATCGATAAGATCAAGTCAAAAAGTGATCTTGAACGTACAGATCTTGCAAAAGAAAAAACGGGTGTATTCACAGGAGCCTATGCGGTCAATCCGGCTAACGGAAGCAAAATCCCGATCTGGATTGCCGATTACGTTCTAATGAGCTACGGTTCTGGTGCCATCATGGCTGTTCCTGCTCATGACGAGAGAGATTATGAGTTTGCCAAAGAATTCGATCTTCCAATCGTGGAAGTGGTCGCTGGAGGCAACGTTGAGAAAGAAGCTTATACAGGTGACGGGGAGCATGTGAATTCCGGTTTCCTTGATGGACTGCAGAAGGAAGAAGCGATTTCGAAAGCCATTTCATGGTTGGAAGATAAGAATATCGGAACGAAGAAAGTAACGTACCGTCTGCGTGACTGGTTATTCAGCCGTCAGCGTTACTGGGGCGAGCCGATTCCAGTCATCCATTGGGAAGACGGTACAACAACGACCGTTCCGGAAAACGAGCTTCCTCTTGTACTTCCAAAGACAACTGAGATCAAACCGTCTGGTACAGGTGAATCTCCACTTGCGAACATCAGTGAATGGGTGAATGTTGAAGACCCTGAAACAGGTAAAAAAGGCCGCCGTGAAACAAACACAATGCCACAATGGGCAGGAAGCTGCTGGTACTACATTCGTTATATCGATCCACATAACGAAGATGCTATTGCTGATGCGAAGAAAATGGAAAATTGGCTGCCGGTGGATACGTATATCGGAGGAGCCGAGCATGCGGTCCTTCACTTGCTATATGCCCGTTTTTGGCATAAGTTCCTTTATGATATCGGCGTAGTTCCAACGAAAGAGCCATTCCAAAAGCTGTTCAACCAAGGAATGATCCTCGGGGAAAACAATGAAAAAATGAGTAAATCAAAAGGGAATGTTGTGAATCCGGATGAGGTGGTAGAATCTCACGGAGCAGATACCCTTCGTCTATATGAAATGTTCATGGGGCCACTGGAAGCGTCAATTGCATGGAGCACAAACGGCCTGGACGGAGCCCGTCGCTTCCTTGATCGTGTATGGCGCCTCCTTGTCGAGGAGGATGGTACACTATCCTCTAAGGTGACAGATGCACCGAACAGTGACCTGGACAAAACGTATAACCAAACCGTTAAGAAAGTGACGGAAGACTACGAGGGCCTTCGTTTCAACACAGGAATTTCTCAACTGATGGTATTCATCAATGATGCGTACAAAGCTGACACACTTCCTAAAAATTATGTGGAAGGTTTCATTAAGATGCTGGCACCGATCGCTCCGCATATGACAGAAGAACTTTGGAGTAAGCTTGGTCACGAAGGAACGCTTTCCTACGAAGCATGGCCGACATTCGATGAATCGAAGCTTGTCGACAACGAAGTCGAAATCGTCCTTCAAGTGAACGGAAAAGTGAAAGCCAAAGTCATGATCCCTCGCGATATGAACAAAGAGGATCTAGAAAAAACCGCCATGGAAAACGATGAAATCAAAACACAAATCGACGGAAAAACCATCCGCAAAGTCATCGCCGTACCTGGCAAACTAGTGAACATCGTAGCTAACTAATATTGTGTTGAGTGTGTTGAGGGACGGACCTTGAAATGCATCTGATTGTTAGGAAATACTATCAATTGGGGATTCTGTATTTCACCAAGGTCCGTCCCACTTTCTATTTGGAGGGATAGACCTCCTATATCGGTCGGATTTTAATCGGAAATCGCTTTAAATCAGCATTCCATTGAGGTCCGTCCCTCTTTCAACCCTCTTTCAATCTGATTTTTTTGTTTGGGAGACGGGCTTTGGTATAATTGTGATGAATGAATTATGAATAAGGAATGAATGATGAAAGGAAGTTGAGAAGATTGGATACAATTAAAACGATTACGACTGATGAGTTGGAGCAAAAGTTGAAAAATGGTGAAGATCTGCTTTTGGTGGATGTTCGTGAAGATGAAGAAGTGGCAGAGGGAGTGATTCCTGGAGCAAAGCATATCAAAATGGGTGAGATTCCTGAGTCACTTGATCAATTTGATAAAGATAAAGAGTACATCTTTATCTGCCGTTCAGGAAACCGCAGCGGAAATGTCGCTCATTACATGCAGGAACAAGGATACAAAGTGGTGAACATGGAAGGCGGCATGATGAACTGGGCTGGGGAGACAGCTGAGAAGAAATAATTTTCTGGGAGGAAGCACATCCTTTTTTTGAAAAGGGTGTGCTTTTTTCTTTTCTTGATGTATTTAAGTGTGGCTGGCAGTGTGAAAATACTCCGGTAATCTGATTTAACGGCGAAATTTTCATTTTAACGGCGAAATATTAAATTTAACGGCGAAATACAGGATATAACGGCGAAATTCAAATTATAACGGCGAAATCCTAAAACCCCTCCTATCACAACCCCATCCTCAATAAAAAAATCCCCCACCAATTGTTTGAAAACTAAATATTCTGACGATAATAATATCAATCAACAATGGGGAGGGAGCTCTATGATTCAAGTAAAAGTCTTCGATTATGAGCATGAGAAAGATTTAGAGAAAGATATGAATCATTTTCTCAGTAAACTGGAAGATAAAAAAATCGTGGATATTAAATATCATGTAGCAGCATTGTCGGAGGAAGTGGAAGATCAAATTTATTGTTTCTCGGCCATGGTTGTTTACAGAAAATAAAAAGGTTGATCGTACTGCAGATGCAGATGGGATCAACCTTTCTTTTTGGATTATACCTTTGCTGCATTAAAGCCTGCCAGTCTTCCGGTAACAAGGGCAGATGTAATGTTGTACCCACCAGTATATCCGTGGATGTCCAGTACTTCCCCGCAGAAGAAGAGGCCGTTCATCTTCTTTGAAGCCATCGTTTTCGGTTCGATTTCTTTAATGGAGACCCCGCCCCCCGTTACAAACGCCTTATCAATGGATAATGTTCCGTTCACATTGAAGGTGAATTGTTTTAACAACTTGGTAAATTGTCGGATCTTCTCTGAGGAGATATGGTCTCCTTTTTCATCGTGATCGATTTCTGCACGGTCGAGTAAAAATAACAGGTATCTCTCTGGGACCAATCCTTTGAATATATTCTTTGCGGCTTTCTTTTCCTCTTCCTTCACTTGCTTATGAAGAGTCTGGAATAGTTGTTCTTCATTTTGATCAGGCATGGAATCGATTTGCATGGCAACATGGGTCAGGTTCCATTTTTTCATGGCCTTTACTACATATTGACTGCAACGGAGAACAGCCGGTCCGGAAATTCCTAAATGGGTAAAGATCATATCCATTTTATGCGTGATGATTTTCTTTCCCTTAGGATTTAATACGCTTAAATCAACACTTCGCAATGATAGTCCTTGAAGCTCTTTCTTTTTAACAAAAGGCTCGTCCGATGTAAGGGGAACCTCCGTCGGGAACAAGTCGGTAATCGTATGCCCCGCTTTTGTGGCCCAAGGATATCCATCCCCGGTCGATCCGGTATGAGGGACGGACTTGCCTCCAACCGCGATGACGACAGCCTTTGCGGCAATGGTTTCCCCGTCTTTCAAGAGGATACCTACCGTCTCGCCATTTTCGTACAGAACTTCCTCCACGCTTGTGCTCGTCCGGGTATCCACCTTTAACTCCTTCATGCGCTTCAATAAGGCTTCCACAACATCCATGGCCCGGTTCGATACGGGAAACATCCTGCCGTGGTCTTCCTCTTTTAATTGTATGCCCAGCTTTTCAAAGAAAGCGATGATATCTTCATTACTGAACTCGGAAAAGGCACTATATAGAAAGCGTCCATTTCCTGGAATATGCTTAATGATTTCTTCTATGGGAAGTCGATTGGTCACGTTGCAGCGGCCGCCTCCGGAAATCGCAAGCTTCCTACCAAGCTTCGTTCCTTTATCCACAAGAAGGACGTTCGCCCCGTTTTCACCGGCTGCGATACTGGCCATCAATCCGGATGGTCCTCCACCTATGACAATCACATCGTATTTTTTTACCATTTTTCCACCAACTTTTAGTTTTGCTCTTTCGTTTTCAAAAGAAGTTTCTCCTTATTTTAAATGGGATGGGTTTTAAATACAACATTCGAAAAAAATTGTCATTCGATTCGTACAGTAGTAAACTACTGATAGTGTGTAAATATTCAAGTAGGATTTTATTTTGTTTGTTTAATGAGCAACAAGATATATAGAGAGGGATACTATGTCATCTAAATTAATAAGAGGGACGTTTATTTTAACGTTAGGGACCTTTATTTCGAAGTTTCTGGGTCTTTTTTATGTTATACCGTTTGATGATTTGTTAAAAGGTCATGAAGAGGGGGCTTCCCTTTATCAATATGGGTATGTACCCTATACAATCTTTCTGACTGTAGCGACTGCAGGTGTGCCCCTGGCCGTTTCGAAATTCGTTTCAAAATATAATGCCATAGGGGAATATGCTGTAGGACGAAGGCTATTTAAGTCAGGCTTGGTGTTGATGACGCTGACGGGGATTGTTTCGTTCCTCATTATGTATGCATTTGCACCAATTTTTGCTGAAATGACGATCAAAAGTGATGAGCAGGTCATTTCGGTTGCACAGGTGACAACCGTCATTCGGGCAGTAAGTTTTGCACTGATCATCATTCCGTTTATGAGCTTGATCAGGGGATTTTTCCAGGGTCATCAATCTATGGGGCCGACTGCGGTTTCCCAGGTGATCGAACAAATTGTCCGGATTATCTTCTTACTGGGCGGGATTTATGTTGTATTAAACATCTTGGACGGATCAGTGACAACCGCCATTTCTGTAGCTACGTTTGCTGCATTTGTCGGGGGGCTGGCGAGTCTCGGGGCATTGATTTGGTATTGGTTTAAACGAAAACCTCATTTAGACGAGCTATTAAAGGAAGATCGCGGTCAGGAAGAGGTTTCGTTACGATCGATGTACAAAGAAATCATCGCCTATTCGATTCCGTTTATTTTTGTAGGGCTTGCCAATCCATTATTTCAACTGGTGGATCAGATTACCTTTAACACTGCGATGTCTGCGATTGGAAATGCGAAAGTTTCCGATCATGCCTTTGCCGTATTAAACTTCTATACTCATAAGCTTGTGATTATTCCAGTGTCATTGGCAACCGCCTTTTCTATGACGCTGATTCCTTTGATTACGACGTCTTATACAAGCGGCGACCGGAAAACGATGCGTAGAAACATCGACCAAACGTTTCAAATTCTATTGTTTTTAACAGTACCGGCAGCTTTAGGAATTGCGCTTTTAGCTGAGCCAACGTATACAATGTTCTATCACAGTGATGAATTAGGAACGTCTATTTTAAGATCATATGCACCTGTTGCGATCCTGTTTGCTTTATTTGCTGTTACGGCAGCGATCCTTCAAGGGATTGACGAACAGAAATTTACAATCTTCAGCTTGCTTGTCGGACTGCTTCTCAAGCTTGTCCTGAACATACCATTGATTCGCTTGTTTGAAACTCAAGGTGCAGTCATCGCCACTGTAATTGGGTATTCGGTAGCGATTCTAATTAATCTGTATATCATCAAGAAATACGCGAGATATCAATTCAGACTGATTATGAGAAGAACCATGTTCATTGGAGCACTGAATGCCGTCATGGCAGTAGTGGTATTGGTGCTGTATGGTATACTGGTTCAATTCCTCAACCCTGAGTCCGGGTTCCAATCGATTCTTCTCGTCGCGATCTGTGGAGGGGTGGGAGCACTCGTTTACTTCTACTTAAGCTTAAGGAGTAAATTGGCAGATAGATTATTCGGGGATAAAATTACGAGAATTCGCAGTAAACTTCGCATAGGGTAAAAAGGAAAAGGGATGATACATGCCGATCATCCCTTTTTTTATTTCTGGCGCAGGTCCGTAATGGAAAGTGAGCCTCTTTCTTATTTAATGGGTTTATTCATCTTTCACCAATAAAAGTGAAATGGAAACGCTAATTATTATAATACCCAAGCTGTCTTTCAAGTCGCTCTACTTTTCGTTCCAAGCGGTCGACTTTACGGTCCAGACGCTCATATTGTCTCTCGAGTCGATCTAGCCGGTCATTGATGCCGCCGCCATACCCTTGACCAGGGAAACCTGGATATCCCTGTCCGCCGCCTCCAGGGAGTGGAATAGGGATTAATAATCCACCTGAACCTTGTTGTCGATATGGATACATACGCTTCACCTCAATTATTTTTATCAAAGTTGCTTACCTTTAGTAGCCTATGTTAAGAATAGAAACATGAATGGGTAGGTGCCTATGGACGGGTCAAATCACTGATAATTCAACATAATATATAAACGGAGCGTGATTAATGTGAGAATAGATAAAATGCTTGCCAATATGGGTTATGGCAGCCGGAAAGAAGTAAAGAAATTATTAAAGGATGGCGGTCTTCAAGTCAATGGAGAGGTCATTAAGGATGGGAAAGTACATATCAATACGGAAAAAGATACGGTGATGTTGTACGGTGAGCAGGTTGAGTATCGTGAGTTCATCTACCTTCTCATGAATAAGCCGCCGGGAGTCATCTCCGCTACAGAAGATGGACAGGATGAAACCGTCATTGATTTACTTCAATTGGAAGATCAAATATTCAATCCATTTCCGGTTGGAAGGCTCGATAAGGATACAGAGGGATTCCTTCTCATTACGAATGACGGCCAATTATCCCACCAGCTCCTTTCTCCGAAGCGCCATGTTCCGAAAACGTATTTTGCCGTGATTGACGGGGAAGTGACAGAAGCGGATGTAAAAGCTTTCAAAAAAGGGGTAACGTTGGAAGATGGCTACGAAACAAAGCCGGGGGAATTGACGATTCTAAAATCAGGATTGACCTCTGATATTGAATTGACGATTACTGAAGGCAAATTTCATCAGGTGAAAAGAATGTTCGAAAGCGTAGGGAAGCGCGTCATGTATCTGAAGCGTTTAACGATGGGGCCCCTCGAGCTTGATAAAGATCTGGAGCTCGGGGAGTATCGTGAGCTGACAGAAGAAGAAGTAACGCTGCTTAAGGAATACAAGCCGGAATAAACATAAAACGGGGCGGCACCTTTCTGTAAGGGTGCTGCCCCGCTTCTTTGCTTTAGTAGTCATTTTAGTTAGTCCGTTATTCAGTGATCAGATCTGGGAGATAATCCGTCAAATCTGATTACGAAGTCATCTTCACTTTCTTCTCCGTAGTTGTCCATTGACCCCGACTCGGGCTTTGCACCAAGTCATTATACGCTAACACGTTGAGATCTCTTTGTATGGTGCGAGGAGTAATGCCAAATTCGTCTACAAGATCTTGAGTTGTTACAGTACCTTTCTGATTAATGTACATGTACACAGCTTTGATTCTAGTTAGCATACGATTGGTTGAAGGTTTCAAAGAACCACTCCCTCATCATTTTTCCAAAGGCAAAGACTACATGTGTCGTTTGTGCACCTCACGTGCTACCATATGTACTATGCGCTTTAGACAACCCCTTTTCTACATATAAAGTTTACTCATAAGATGTCAGACAATTACATTGTACTCCTAATCCGACAAAATTTCAAAATTATTGTCCAAATTTACAAACAATTTACGTAGTAACTTGATGGTTGTATTCCTAGAATATGAAGAAAATGCTAAATATATGTAATCTTTATAAAGTTCTTTTCGTATAGGTTATTGCTATTTTACTGAAAAAAGGAAGTAGTTGCTTTACGCCAGAGGATGAGTGTAGGAACAAAACGTGGACCGTTCCTTTCCGCTGCAGGCACTTGCTTTCCGCGGGGAGGAAGTCGAGCCTCCTCGGGCTTTGCCCTGTGGGGTCTCGACCTTTCCTCTATTTCCCGCAGGAGTCAAGTGCCTTCCGCTACAATCCACTCTGTGCTTCTATATTCTGACTGCCTAGTGACAGAGAGACAAAACAATAAAGATCCTATTGAAGATATGTTGAGCGTTTGTTCCAAACAGAGTATATACAGAGGGATACCAAATGGACCTCATTATGATAGCTTAATAATAAGTTATTATTACCAATGGAGGATTTAGCTTGCCCTCTTTTAAATTTATTAACTATTAAAAGTTATACAATCTCAGCTTGTTTATGATAAAGATCTGCTTTGATTCAGCCTTTTGCCTTTTTGCTCTGTCACTAAAAATCTATTAAAGATGGTGAGGGGAACTGCGCAGACTCCTGCGGAAGTACGGGCGTGCCGAGACCCCGGAAGCGAAGCTGAGGAGGCTCGGCCGCGCGTCCGCGGAAAGCGGAGCAGTTCCCCTCACCATCCAGTACACACTTGATTGACAGAGCCCATGGAGGCTATATGTAAAAAAACAACATTTACGAAAAAAGCCTTTTATAAATATTGTTGTTAAGAATGAGAGAGTAGCCGAGTTAAAGTGAATCCCCATCGAATCAAGCGATATGTTCATTGAATAGAGCTAAGCACTTAGGATTCTCTCTGTTTGGATTTCCCCATAAAACAGTATAAAATGAATGTAGAAGTAAATACATATAGAGCAGGTGGATACGAATGGGTATTAATTGGACGAATGAAGTGGAGAAGCGGAAAGACGATTTGCTTAAGGATCTGCAGCAATTCCTGCAGATTAAAAGTGTGCTGGATGAAGAGAATGCGACGGAGGAAGCACCGCTGGGGAAAGGCGTGAAGGAAGCGCTGGACTATTTGTTAACCCTTGGTGAAAAAGACGGTTTCATCCCTAAGAATGTGGACCATCTTGCCGGACATTTAGAGTTTGGGGAAGGGAATGATCTTCTTGGTATCCTTTGTCATGTGGATGTGGTGCCTGAAGGGGATGGATGGAGCGTCGATCCTTATGGCGGTGAGATAAAAGACGGTAAGATTTTCGCCCGTGGAGCGATCGATGACAAGGGTCCTACAATGGCTGCCTATTATGCCATGAAAATCGTAAAGGATCTTGATCCCACCTTCAATAAGCGGGTCCGGATGATCATTGGAACAGATGAAGAAAGCGACTGGAGATGTGTAGAGCACTATTTTAAAAACGAAGAAATGCCTACAATGGGATTTGCCCCTGATGCGGACTTCCCGATCATCCATGCAGAAAAAGGGATCGCCGACTATGATTTAGTCCAAACAAAATCGGCGGAGACGTCTCAATCGGGCATAAAAGTCTTGTCTTTTGAGTCCGGACGCCGCTACAACATGGTTCCTGACTATGCCAAAGCGGTACTATTGGTCGATGAGGACCACACAAAATGGGTTCAAAACTTTGAAATTTTCACTAAGGAAGAAAACATCAAAGGCAACTATTACATTGAAAACGGCGAGCTTGTTTTTGAAGTAGAAGGAGTTTCCTCTCATGGAATGGAGCCTGACAATGGGAAGAATGCCGGTCTCTACTTAGGAGCATTCTTATCACAGTTGCCCCTTTCTTCTCAGGGGAAAGAATTCTTTGAGTTCACGACCAAGCATTTCTTTAAAGATTCAAGAGGGATCCAGCTCGGTGTAAGCTACCGTGACGATATTACGGGAGATTTAACTATCAACGTAGGGAAGCTGCGCTATTCAGATGCTGATGGCGGACGATTAGGATTAAACATGCGTTATCCGGTTACGTTTGAGATGGAAAAAGGAAAGGCAATCATTGAGAACATAGAAGGCTATTCGATTGAGAACTTCTCAGATAGTAAACCTCATCATGTGTCTAAAGACGATGAACTCGTTCAAACGCTGAAAAAAGTATATGAGGATCAAACCGGTGAGAGAGGCGAGTTATTAAGCATCGGTGGAGGGACTTACGCCAGAAGCTTGGAGGCAGGCGTAGCCTTTGGGGCATTATTCCCGGGACGTGAAGATATTGCTCATCAGAAGGATGAATATATGTATATTGAGGATCTCCTGAAAGCAACGGCTATTTACGCACAGGCTATCTATGAATTAGCATGTGAATCATAAGAGAGACAAGGGGAGAGCAGAATGAACACAGTATTTGTAAATGGGGAAGTCATCGATCGTGCCGATGCGAAGATTGATATTGAGGATCGCGGGTATCAATTCGGGGATGGCATCTATGAAGTGATTCGCGTATACGGTGGAAACACGTTCACGATGAAGGAGCATATGGAGCGACTTTATCAAAGTGCTGAAAAGATGAAGCTGTCCATTCCGTATTCAGAAGAAGAACTGACTGGGCATCTTCTGGAACTTATCGATTCCAATCAAGTGCAAGACGGGATTGTTTATTTACAAGTGACACGCGGTGTGTCTTCCCGTCAGCACCATTTTCCTTCGAAAGATGTAACGGGAAGTGTTGTTGCCTATACGAAAGACTTCCCTGTCCCTCTTCACCAGATGGAGCAAGGTGTAACAGCTAAGCTGGTCGAAGATATCAGGTGGTTGAGGTGTGATATTAAGAGCTTGAATCTTCTCGGAAACCTGCTGGCAAAAGAAGAAGCGGCTTCTGAAGGCCATTTCGAAGCCATTTTGCATCGAGGTGATACGGTGACGGAAGGTTCCTCTTCGAATGCATTCATGGTGAAAGGTGGGGTCATCTACACGCATCCCGTAACAAACTTGATACTCAATGGCATTACGAGAAGAGTCATTGAAGATTTATGCAGAAAAAATGCTATCTCCTTTCAAGAAGAGGCATTTCTTGTCCCTGATCTTCTCGAAGCGGATGAAGTATTCATCGCAAGTACGACTTCAGAAGTAATGCCCGTCATTAAGATCGATCAACAGGTGATCGGGAATGGGAAACCCGGTTCTGTAACGAAAAAGCTGCAGGCACTCTTTAGTGAGAGAAAAAGGGAACAAAGCCCGGTAAAATAGTTGGAGGCTTTAAATGAGATTGATTTGTTCACAACCATTTATGAAGACAGAACGAAGAATAGAAGACAACCAGCAATTCACGGTAGAGACAGAGGAGCATCTTTATTTATACAATGATCGAATTGAGACTCCTGCGAAAAGCTTCACCATCAAGGACGTGATGGATGTGACAAGCAAGCCGTTGTCAGCTTACTATACTTTTTTGTATCTTCACACGATAGAAGGAGTGTGGACGTTTGTTGTTAAGTCTTCTCCTGAACATTTCATCACGCAGTATCATAAGGTTAAATAAACATAAGAAAGAGGCTGCGCCGTCATGGGCGCAGCCTCTCTTGGTTATCGTCCGGCTTGAGGGGCAAGCCGGTTCCGATTTTGTAATTAAAACCTAAACAGGTCGCTTGAGAGATATCTTTCTCCTGTATCGCAGGCAATGCACACGACTACATCTTCAGGTGATAATTTCTTCGCCACTTCTATGGCTGCATAACAAGCGGCCCCTGATGAAGGTCCTACCAGGATACCTTCTTCACTTGCCATTCTGCGGGCAATATCGTAGGCATGCTCGTCTTCGATTTTGTGGATTTCATCGTAGACACTGGTATTCAGGATATCAGGAACAAACCCTGGGCTCGTTCCTACTAATTTATGCTTCCCTGGCTTACCTCCGGATAGAACCGGGGATCCCGCCGGTTCCACCACATGAACGGCGAGGTCCGGATAGTGCTCTTTTAACACTTCGCCAGTCCCTGTAATCGTGCCGCCCGTTCCGGCAGTCGCAACAAATGCAGATAAGGGCTTGCCGATTTCTTTCATGGCCTCCACAATCTCGAGGGCCGTCGTCTTTCGGTGGGCATCCGGGTTCGCATCATTTTCGAACTGCATCGGCATGAAGCTATTGGGAATTTGCTCTGTTAATTCTTTCGCTTTTTCAATGGCACCTGGCATTTTGTCATCTCCAGGTGTTAAGACTACTTCAGCACCGTATGCTTTTAACAGATTAATACGCTCTTGAGTCATCGTATCGGGCATGACCAGGATTGCGCGATATCCCCTTGCTGCTGCATTCATGGCAAGTCCGATACCCGTGTTTCCGCTTGTGGGCTCTATGATGGTCGAGCCTTCTTTTAAGAAGCCTTCCTTTTCTGCTTCAACGATCATTTGAAAGGCTGCGCGATCCTTCACACTTTTACTCGGGTTATAGAATTCCAATTTAACATATACATCCGCTCCGTCAGCAGGATTGAGTCGATTCAATTTGACAAGGGGGGTGTCCCCGATCAGTTCAGCGATATTTTGTACAACTTTCATAGTCAACTTCCTTTCAGAAAACGTTCTTCTTCTATCGTACTAATTCAGATAAATCTTATCAAATAAATGAGCTTTGTATTTCATTTTTATTGCATTTCCTTCTAGTCATTCTCTCTCATGACACATTTTGCTAAAATGGTAGTAACGAATGAAAGGACGAGTGATATGTTGAAAGCTCACTATTTCTTTGCACTCTCTTTATCTCAAGAAACGAAACACCTTATACATAAGTGGACAGAGCCAATGATGGATGAGGGTTCTTTTCAGCGCTGGGTGCACCCGAAGGACTATCACATCACATTGGCCTTTTTAGGAAGTGCGGATGAACTTCAACCCGTGATCCATAGAGTAGACGCGCTTGAATGTCCTTCATTTTCATTAACCCTTGATCACTACGGTACCTTTGGAAAAAGTGATTCACCCAGAATTCTTTGGATGGGCATTCAGCCTTCTGAAATCTTACAACGGGTTCGGGAAAGTGTGTATGGTGCTTGTGAAGAAGCGGGCTTTCCATTAGATAAGAGACCTTTTTCTCCACATATCACCGTAGGGCGAAAGTGGAATAGAGATTTTCCTTTTACTTCCGGGTGGTTGAATTCGTTTCAGCCAACGGACACCCATTCTTTCACAGCAGGAGAAATCGTGTTATATCAAACTCACTTAGACAGACTGCCAAAGTATGAAGCCATTTACACCAAACCGTTACATGCAAATTGACCGTCATGAAAGGATCGATCCATATGGCACAGCTGATTAAACTTCAAGATTACGTTTCCAGGTACGAAACAGATTTATATAGATATCCTTCCCAATTTGTCCGATTAAAAAAGCAGCAATGGGAAAAAATGAAACAACATTGGGAAAACGATGATCTTCCTCCCGCTTCACCGATCATTAAGGTGGAACAACAAGAAGAGGAAAGGAACTCCATGAAGGAGAAGCTCTTTTCACTGTTCAAAAAGAAAGAAGCTGAAGAGGAGGAGCTCTCAAACTCCATTCAGCCAAATGATGAAGAAATTGCATTTGAAATGGATTCAAACCAGGATATCTCTACGGAGGAAGAATTGAAGGTTTCCTTCCTGGACCTTGTATTTGATTTTCAGTTGAGATGGGCAAGCTCCACGATCATGGAGAAATCCTATGTAGACAACAGCTATCATTATGACGAACGATTGCGTTACCTGATTCAGCGTTTTCCAGATAACATATTGGTGATGTACAACCCGATACTAAAGATTAAACATGCCCCTGTAGAACTCGAAACCATTCTGATCACCCCAACAGGGATCTGGTGCTTAACCTTTCTCGAATTTGAAGAGGGAACTGCCTACATCGGTTCAGGAGAACGATTCTGGTTGAAAAAATGGGGAGATGTAGAGACGAAGGTATTAAACCCTCTAATCGGACTGAGAAGGATGGAGGGAATACTCCATCAAATCATTCAATATGCAGGTGTCGACCTTCCTATACATAAAGGCGTGATAAGCAGAAATGGATACATAGATTACCCACAGGCTCCGGTGGGCATTCAGTTTCTTGACAAGCGGCTCCACAATGAATGGTTCCAGCAGCAGCGCTCAAGCACTTCTCCGATCAAGAGTGTCCAGCTGAAAGCGGCACAAGCCATATTGGAGTATTGCCAGACCACTTCATTCAAGAGGCTTCAATGGGGAGAACAGGCGGTTGAATCAGGTGAGAACCAACAATGAAGTCGATTTTCATCGTGAATCCTTCAGCAAAGAATCATCATTCCTTATCTTCGTGGAATCATTTTAGACAAACCATCGATATTCCACATGAGATTTTTGTGACAGGTCACCCCGGTGACGTGAAGAACATTGTTTCAAGTGTCGTCAACCAATCTCCAGACGACTGGCTCCTGGTAGTGGGGGTAGGTGGTGATGGGACCATGAACTCTGTGGTGAGTGGAACAATCGGTTTTGACAAGGTCGTTATAGGGTATATTCCATCAGGAAGTGGTAATGATTTTGCAAGGGGCTATAATTGGCCTAACAATAAAAAACAAGCATATACCTTAATAAAGGAAGGTTTGAAAAAAGAAGATTTCGTGACCCTGGATTCAGGTCAATTTACCATGAGCAGCGGACCAAATGGGCATTTCGTGAATAATATAGGGATAGGATTTGATGCGGAAATTGCCCGTAAGGCCAATCGTTCATCCTTTAAAAAGTGGTTGAACAAATGGTCCCTTGGACAATTGATCTATCCTATCCTCCTTTGTAAGGAAGCGTTTACGTATAAACCCTTTTCCCTTTCGATAGATGTTGATGGGAAAGAGCAGGTGTTTCACAAGGTATGGTTTGTGACTGTTTCGAATCAGCCTTTTTTTGGTGGAGGAATGAAGATCGCCCCTCAGGCTTGTCCTCATGATGGATCTCTCGATATGACCCTCGTCCATGGGTTATCTAGGTGGAAATTACTCCTGGTCTTTCTATCTGTCTTCTTCGGAAAACATACGGCTTTCAATGAAGTCAGCACGTGTTCAGGAACAACCATGACCATCCGATCGGGTCAGGATATACCCGTGCACGCAGACGGAGACACAATTGAAGAACTGAAGAAGGGGAATGAATTGAAGGTGAATGTTCTTCCATTAAGTTGGAAAATGTTAAACAGAAGTGGGTGGCAGAAGTGTTAGTCATTAGTAGGCATTACGATGCGTTTTTAGATACGTTCAATACGGTTACATTGATTCTTCCATACGATTATCATGATGGGAATTCCAGTCACTTCTCTCTCATAAAAGGTAGTGAAAAAATAGCTCTTCACATTGAAGAAAAGATTCCCCTCAATGATGCGATGAAATATGTCACGACGATCCAGAGTGAGAAGGTTGTCCTGGGTGAAGTCTATGAAGTCGTCGATGAGCATAACACAAAGACAGACCTGCAAATCGGAGCGGTCATTAGAACGGAAGAGTTTGATCAACGCTATTATTATGACGGGGATGACCTTGGTGTTACCTGCCAAGAGGGGTGCACCGTGTTTAAAGTATGGTCTCCGACGTCTACAGAGGTAAGATTAAAGCTGAAGTCCCCTGATGATGAAGAGATACAATACCCATTCTCCAGAGTTGAGAACGGCGTATGGGAATGTAAGGTGAATACCGATGTAGATCGTTATTATTATACCATTCTAACGTGTATCAACCTGGTTTGGGATGAACTGATCGATCCCTATGCTAAATCGGTTTCCTACGACAGTGAGTGGGGATGTATTGTGAACCTTGGACGCGGGGAAGGTCCTTTTTCCTTGGCACCATTAACTTCCCCTGCAGATGCTGTCATTTATGAGTTGAATGTCCGTGATTTCTCAGCCCAAAAAGAAAGCGGCATGAAATTCGCAGGAAAATATCGTGCCTTTACAGAAAAAGGGACCTCTACACCGAAAGGATTCAGTAGTGGAATTCAGTACTTAAAGGAGCTGGGCATCACCCATGTTGAGCTGCTTCCTGTCAATGATTTCGATGGGGTCACGGATCACCCTACCGATAAAAGTTATAATTGGGGATACAATCCACTGTTTTTTAACGCGCCTGAAGGGAGCTACAGCTTAAAGCCTGAAGATCCCTATGAACGGATCAGTGAGCTGAAAAGCGTGATTCAAAGCCTTCATGAAGAAAATATCAGGGTCATACTGGATGTGGTGTACAACCACGTGTTCATTCGGGAGGAATCGTCCTTTGAAAAGCTCGTGCCCGGCTATTTCTTCCGTCACGACGAAAATGGCTTACCTTCGAATGGGACGGGAGTGGGAAATGATTTTGCTTCCGAACGCCTGATGGCCAGGAAATTTATCGTGGATTCGATTCTTTATTGGATAAAAGAGTACGGTGTCGACGGCTTCCGTTTTGACCTGATGGGAATTCTTGATATTAAGACCATGACGACAATCCGTGAAGAAGTGGAAAGGGTTTTGCCGGGAGCGATCATCATAGGAGAAGGCTGGGACCTGAATACACCCCTGCCCCCCCATCAAAAAGCCAACCTGCGTAACGCCCATCAGCTTCAAGGGATCGGTCAATTCAATGACTGGTTCCGGGACACCATTAAAGGAAGTACGTTTAACTTATATGACAAAGGGTTTGCCCTTGGTCACGGTCACTTGGAACAAAAGGTGGAACTCGTCCTGACTGGAAGTGTCGGGATGAAAAGTGGAGAAAGAGGACTCTTTAAAGAGCCGACTCAATCCGTCAACTATGTGGAGTCCCATGATAATCACACCCTATGGGATAAAATGAAAGCTTGTTTAAATGAAGATGAAGGAACCCTTATGAATCGCCATAAATTAGCAACCACGATGGTGCTGCTATCTCAAGGGATCCCTTTTATTCATGCAGGACAGGAATTTTACCGAACGAAAAAGGGGATTGAAAACAGCTACAATTCTCCTGTGGAAATTAATCAACTAGACTGGGTAAGAAGAGAAGAATTCGATGATGTGGTTCAATACGTAAAAGCACTGATTCAAATCCGTAAAAGTCACGGTGCCTTCCGATTTCAAAAGAGCGGCCTGATCAGGGAGCATGTGGAAGTCTCTCATAGCATTGAAAATCTTGTTGTGGTCCGCTACCGGAATGTCCACCCGTATGGTCCGTGGAACGATATCTTCATGGTCTTCCATTCCGATTCGAAAAAGTGTCAGTATCCCCTCCCCGAAGGAAAAGATTGGATTTGTTTGTCCGACGGAAATCGTGCAAATGTAAACGGTCTTTATGGGGTAAAAGAGTCAACCATAACCCTTGAACCTGTCTCTTCCTATGTATTTGTAAGGTAACAGTTCATTCCAGTGCTTGACGAAAACGCAAGATGACGATAAAATCTTAAACAGATGGCTATTGATTGTATTGCCCAATAGCTGTCTTTTTTATTTTATAAGACTTTTTTGATGTAGTGAATGAATCCAAACTTTAACGTAAATGAACATATAAACATGACAAAGGACCAATAGAAGGTGAATATATTGGAACACTTATTTGACCAAGATTGGGAAATAGTCCCCGCAGGCGGTGCTACTGGAGAAGCGTTCTTTGCTCAGTACCAAGAGCAAAGGTTATTTCTGAAACGCAATTCCTCCCCTTTTGTGGCTGTATTGTCTGCAGAAGGAATCGTACCCAAGCTAGTTTGGACCAAAAGACTGGAAAACGGGGATGTCATAACGGCACAACATTGGTTAAATGGAAGAGAATTAAAGCCGGAAGAAATGATGGATGAACGAGTGGCTAAGCTGCTTAACAAGATTCATTCCTCAAAGCCGCTTTCAACCATGCTTGAGCGGTTAGGAAAAGAGCCGTTTCAGCCGGAGCATATGCTTACGGAAGTGGAAACAGGCTTAGAATTCGATCTTCTTTCATTGCCTGTTATTAGAGAGGCGCTATTATTTCTTCAAAAAGAGCTCTTGGAAGTTCAGCAGGAAGAATATGTAGTCTGTCACGGTGATGTCAATCATAACAACTGGCTGCTGTCTGATTACAACCAGTTGTATTTAATCGATTGGGACGGTGCCATGATTGCGGACCCGGCCTTTGACGTAGGGCTTTTATTATACTGGTATATCCCTGAAGACCAATGGGAGAGCTGGTTAACTCAATATGGTGTTGAGTTGACCGATAACTTAAAGCTGAGAATGAAATGGTATGTGGTTGCACAAACGATATTATCCATTCAGTGGCATAAAGGAAAAGCCCGATTTCACGAAATGAATCATTGGATTGAATATCTGCACAAAGTGATCTGATTCATTAAGAATAGGTGTTCATATCCGTAACCCATTGGGACAAGTTTTCTTGATTGGACGTAATATGGTTCGATAGGTCAGCTGAGGATATCCCGCTTTGACTATACTGATAAATTTCCTGCAGGACAGGCTTTACGTTTTCGTGAATATCAGCATTAACCATTAATGACTTCACCAATCGTTCAACTTGCTCACATTCAGAAACCGAACCGCAGCAATCCGCACTGTGATTGCTTAAAATATCTGATAGTAACTGCATTTGATTCTGTGAATTTAAAGGCATAGAGTACACCCTTTCATTTTCTTCTATAAAGATTTAAAGAAACACGTACTTTTTCAGCCCTTCAAAATGACCAGACCCGAAAAAGGAATTCACTAATAGTGTGTGAATTCCTTTTTCAATTATGCGCGCTTTTTGAGGGACGGACCTCAAAAAGGGCACATCAGCCAGAAGATCTGAAGCGGGGATTGGCTCTATTTTGGCTCTTGCACAGGACGGATAGTCGTGGTATGTTTTTTTCGATAATAAAAAAAGAGGTGTCTACATGCGTTTACGTAATAAACCGTGGGCTTCTGAGAGAATCAGTGACCATCCACAGTATGTTGTGGCAGAACCCCAGGAGATAAAAGGTCAATGGAATAAAGAATTTGGTAATGACAATCCTATCCACATCGAGGTAGGAACTGGAAAAGGTCAATTCGTCACGGAAATGGCCAGAGCCAATCCGGACGTTAATTATATTGGAATCGAGTTATATGAAAGCGTCATTGTAACCGCTCTTGATCGTTTGATTGAAGCCGGGCTTCCTAACGTCAAGCTATTAAATGTCGATGCAAAGAATCTGACTGAATACTTCGCATCAGAAGAAGTAAGCCGAGTGTACTTGAATTTCTCTGATCCATGGCCGAAAAACCGTCATGAAAAACGTCGATTGACTTATAAAGATTTCCTGAAGCTATATGAAGATGTGCTGATCAAAGGCGGGGAAATCCACTTTAAGACAGACAATCAAGATTTATTCGAGTACTCATTAAAGAGCTTCTCATGGTATGGTCTCCACCTGAATTTCTTGAGTCTGGATCTTCACAAAAGCGATTTTGAAGGAAATATCATGACTGAATATGAAGAGAAATTTTCAGCCAAAGGACAAAGAATATACCGGGTTGAAGCACAATATCAAAATCAATAAGTATTATTTGATGGCCCTGCAATTTTGTGGGGCTATTTTTTTCAGCCCTTTTGGTAAAGACTGTTTTTTACAGGTTCTGCTTCTGCTCTGCCAATCAGTATGTGCTCAGATGGTGAGGGGAACTGCTTCGCTTTCCGCGGACGTTCGGCCGAGCCTCCTCAGCTTCGCTTCCGGGGTCTCGGCACGACCGTACTTCCGCAGGAGTCTACGCAGTTCCCCTCACCATCTATATAAGATTTTCGTGACAGAGCTAAAAAGAGTCAAAAAATAGTTTAAAAACAGATTTTCATTCATATACAATCACAAATTGACCACTACTTTCTATAAAAAGTAAATTAAATGAGGATAGACAGGCTAAATCCTCCGTGAGTAATCACGATAAACATATGACTAATAACTGATTTTTTACCTATCATAATGAGGTTAATTTTGTGCTCCCTTGTAGACAGTTTGTTTTTGGGAACAAACTGTCTACAATAGGCTTTTTTTGTTATTCTATCCGTCATTATGCAGTGGGAATATAGAACCACAGAGTGGATTGTAGCGGAAGGCACTTGACTCCTGCGGGAAATAGAGGAAAGGTCGAGACCCCACAGGGCGAAGCTGAGCTGCACCCCTATTGTTGGACATACCATCCAACAATAGGAGGGTCGGCACAAATGGCCAAGTTTACTCAGGAATATAAACTTCAAGTAGCCAAACGTTATATAAATGAATTAGTTAGTTATCGAGACCTTGCGAATCAAGTAGGAGTAGATG
This sequence comes from Rossellomorea aquimaris, assembly GCF_003315075.1. Classification (GTDB taxonomy): domain Bacteria; phylum Bacillota; class Bacilli; order Bacillales; family Bacillaceae_B; genus Rossellomorea; species Rossellomorea aquimaris_C. The sequence goes on along the minus strand of NZ_QNRJ01000007.1, from coordinate 106,860 downwards.
ATTCTGTTCTCCGATACTGGGTGATGTTAGTTCGTCATCATGGTGACCAAGCATTTGTCTTTCCCTATACAAACTATCCATCAGCCTTTAAACTGAGGGTAATTCATTTTATTACGGAAAAGAATTACTCCATTCGAGAGGCATCAGCCATTTTTCATATCCCAGATCCCTGTATGGTTCGTAGGTGGAAGAAGAAGTGGGAGATAGCTGGAGAAGATGCCCTTGAATCTAAAGAAAAGGGGCCTTCTACTATGACACCTAATCAAAAGAAAAAGAAGATCAAGGACCATTCATCCAACCAATCGGTAGAGGATATGAAAAAAGAACTGGAATACCTTCGTATGGAGAATGCGTATTTAAAAAAGCTAAAAGCCTTAGTTCAGGAAGAACCATCACCAACGAAATCAAAGCGAAAGTAGTATATGAACTAAGGAACGAATTCCCGGTGACTAGAACGATAAAAGTAGCGAATATGCCTAAAAGCACTTACTATGACATCATAAAAAAGTGGAACCAACCAAATCCTGACCGCAAATGGAAAAGACGAATCAATTTCATCTACCATAAGCATTCAGGACGCTTGGGATACCGTCGCATTACTGACGTCCTTCAGGAAAAAGGATACGATGTCAACAAAAAGAAAGTACTTCGAATCATGAGAGAACTAGGACTTAAATGCATTGTACGAATGAAAAAGTACAAATCATATAAAGGGGAAGTTGGAAAAGCAGCTCCCAACATCCTAAACCGTAATTTTAGAGCCGAGAAACCCAATCAAAAGTGGGTGACGGACATTACGGAATTTAAACTGTTCGGTCAGAAGCTCTATCTATCCCCGATTTTGGATCTGTATAACGGAGAAATCATTACCTATACGCTCCAATCAAGGCCGACATTTGATTTGGTCGAAACGATGTTGGCACAAGGGTTAAAACATGTAAATGAGGGCGATGAGCTCTTAATTCATTCTGATCAGGGCTGGCATTATCGAATGGCCCAGTACCGAGGCACACTGAAAGAACATAACATCACACAAAGCATGTCTCGTAAAGGAAACTGTTATGACAACTCCGTCATGGAGAACTTTTTTGGGATACTTAAATCTGAATTCCTGTACTTACAAGAATTTGATAGTATCGAGCACTTTAAAGACGAATTGAAAGAATACATGTATTACTACAATCATCTGAGAATTAAATCAAGATTGAAACGGAAAAGTCCAGTAGCTTATCGAGTCAGTACCGAATTAGCTGCTTAACAAATAAGTGTCCAACTTTATGGGTCCAGTGCAAAGCCCGAGGAGGCTCGACTTCCTCCCCGCGGAAAGCAAGTGCCTGGAGCGGAAAGGAACGGTCCACGTTTTGTCCCTACACTCATACTCTAGTTCAACTACTACTTCCTTCCATGAAATAGCAACAATCTTTACGAATAGAGCTTTATATTTTCATGTTCGTTTGGGAGCGTTCCGAGCGTCGACCTATAAGTTGTCCATAAATTCTGATAAAATAAAAGGGAATGAACAAAGGAGGAGTCAAAATGGAAACGTTGAAGGTTGGAGATATATCGATCTATTGGCTGAATGGCGGCGTCACTCACATGGATGGGGGAGCTATGTTCGGAGTGGTCCCAAAGCCTCTTTGGTCAAAAAAATATGCCGTGAATGACTTGAATCAAATCGAATTACGAACAGATCCGCTCTTTTTCGAATGGGAAGGGAAGAAAGTATTAATTGAATCCGGTATTGGTAAAGGGAAGCTGAATGATAAACAAAAGCGTAACTACGGTGTGCATGAAGAGTCGGATCTCGAGGCATCACTGGAAACACTGGGCTTGAAGCCAGATGATATTGATGTGGTGTTAATGACTCACATGCATTTCGATCACGCTTGCGGCTTAACAAAATATGAGGGGGATAAGCTTGTTCCTGTATTCCCGAATGCAACCATTTACACCTCCCAAGTGGAATGGGATGAAATGAGAAATCCGAATGTGCGCTCCCGTAATACATACTGGAAAGAAAATTGGGAAAGCATTCAATCTCAAGTGGAAACGTTCGAAGGAGAAAAGGAAGTACTTCCTGGAATCACAATGGTGCATACGGGAGGTCACAGTGATGGGCACTCGATTATCCTTCTAGAGCATAACGGGGAGAAATTCATCCATATGGCAGATATCATGCCTACTCATGCTCACAAAAATCCGCTATGGGTACTGGCTTATGACGACTATCCGATGACGTCCATCGATGCCAAATATAAGTGGATCAATCAAGCGATTGAAGGAGAATACTGGTTCCTTTTCTATCATGATGCAGTTTATAGAGGGATCAAGTGGAATACAGATGGAGAAATCGTTGATCACGTACTGAGAGAAAAATAATAATGACTAAATAAAGGATGGTCCCAAGACCCTGGGATCATCCTTTGTTATGATGCGGTTAGTCTATTTAAGCTAAAGGATACACATCCACAACGGTGCCCGTATACGCATCTGCTAAAAACTCATATTGCTCCAGTTCCCCGTCTTTTCTTCTGGATACGCCACCTTTATAAACTTTCGTTGTGACCGAGTGCTTCTGATAGTCTTCGGGCTTCATTCCGATCCAGGAACCATCGATGTTCCCCTCTTTTTTAAATGAAAGTTTGACGTCCTTTAATACTTTTTCGGCAGAAACCATGCTTGAATCATCCAGTTTTTCTTTCAGAAAATATCCTCCTGCTGCTCCGATTCCGATTCCGATCATGAAAGATTTCCAGTTCATTTTTATTCCCTCCACAGGCAATGAGTATTTGATGTTTCTCTGACACGCAAGGGATAGCATGCTCTTCCCGCTATCTCCCCATTAATTCGCGATTATTTTCCATCTATAGGTACATTCTATCAAAGAAGTAATAAAAAAGAGAACTCATTTTCTTCTCAATTGGTGGTAAGACGTTCGAAAGTTCTGTAAAATAAGATTATACATAAAGTAGATTTTATATAAAAGGGGCATATGACATGAAACAAGATACGTTGGAACTTTTTAAGACATTGACTGAATTGCCGGGAGCACCCGGTAATGAGCATGCGGTTCGTAAATTTATGAAAGAACAATTGTCTCAATACTCAGATGACATCGTGCAGGATCGTCTGGGCGGGGTATTTGGAGTGAAAAAAGGCAATGATCAGGATCCTGTTGTGATGGTTGCAGGGCATATGGATGAAGTAGGATTTATGGTCACGTCTGTTACGGACAATGGAATGATCCGCTTTCAAACCCTTGGAGGCTGGTGGAGTCAGGTCATGCTTGCTCAGCGTGTTCAAATCATAACGGATAACGGTCCGATTACAGGTGTGATCGGAAGCATCCCTCCTCACCTGCTCGGAGAAGAACAGCGTAGAAAGCCGATGGAAATCAAGAACATGCTCATTGATATCGGTGCTGATGATCGGGACAATGCACTGGAAATCGGGATCAAACCGGGACAGCAGATCGTACCGATTTGTCCGTTTACCCCAATGGCGAATGAGAAAAAAATACTTGCGAAGGCGTGGGATAACCGTTATGGATGCGGATTGTCCATTGAGCTGCTAAAAGAGCTGCAAGGGGTAACACTTCCCAACACCCTATATTCCGGAGCCACGGTTCAGGAGGAAGTAGGATTACGCGGTGCCCAGACAGCAGCCAATATGATTAATCCGGATATTTTCTTTGCCCTCGATGCGAGTCCGGCAAATGATATGTCAGGGGACAAAAATGAATTTGGCCAATTAGGTAAAGGTGCTCTCCTTCGCATTCTTGACCGCTCAATGGTTACCCACAGAGGCATCAGGGAATTCGTTCTTGATACAGCTGAATCAAATGACATTCCTTATCAATATTTTGTTTCTCAAGGCGGAACGGATGCCGGAAGAGTACATATGTCAAATGAAGGGGTCCCAAGTGCCGTTGTTGGTATCTGTTCAAGGTATATTCACACACATGCATCCATGATCCATGTAGATGATTATGCGGCTGCGAAAGAACTGATTGTCAAATTAGTCAAGCAATGTGACCGTGCCACAATTGAATCCATTAAATCAAACGGATAATTCACATTCCTAAAAAAATAGACCAAAAAGGCTGTCTCATTTATGAACTTCTTGAGACAGTCTTTTTATAGAGACAAAAAAGGGAGTGATTCTCTCTTAGAAATGAGGTATTAATTTGTTGAAAATAGCAATTGGAACAACCAATCCCGCAAAGGTGAAAGCCATTAAACAAGCTTTTGAGGAACACTATGAGGACGTCGAGTTCGAGTGTCACAAAACAGATTCGAATGTAGGTGAGCAGCCAATCTCTGATCAAGAGACCATCGAAGGTGCGTTAAACCGGGCCAAGAACGTCCTGCGGGCAACAGATAGCGATATTGGGATCGGTCTTGAAGGAGGAGTGACGGAATCACTTTACGGAATGTTTGTCTGTAACTGGGGGGCACTCGTGGATCGGAGCGGCAACGAAATCATTGGTGGAGGAGCCAGAATCCCTCTTCCTAAAGAAATCAGCAGTCAGTTAAAAGCCGGGGAAGAGCTTGGACCCTTGATGGATGAGTATACTCAAACCATCGGGATAAGAAAAAAAGAAGGCGCAGTGGGCGTGTTTACGAATGGACTCATTACGAGAGAGGCTATGTTTCTGCACGTGGTTCAGCTCTTAATAGGCCAGTGGCAGTTAAGAAACAAAGAGCAGGACTTATAATCGATAGACTTTTACCTTTAGAGGGTACTTGGCCCATACCAAATCTACCTGATATTCATAGGATGGAGTATATCAGACTTAATTTTATCTGATAAATTCTTTCTAAGGAGGTAAGAATTTATGGGATGCCATTATTGTAATGACCGAGTTGGGGGTCGTCGTGATGACCGTCGGGATGACAGAAGATGCTGTGACTGGAATAAGTTGCTTTTTGGTGACAGAAGAAGACGTGACCGCAGAGATGATGATGATCGTAGAAGATGCCGCAGAAGAAGAGATGACAATGTCTTGGGAGCTGAAGATAACCGTAGAAGAAGACCAAGAAGAAAATGTGGCTGTGGCTCTTTCTAATAGTTAGAATGGAACTCCGTTTTGAAGCGGAGTTCTTCTTATGCTAGGCAGGATGGATAAAAGTAAATCCCTTCAGTTATATAAAAAACCCTCTGAAAAATTTTAAGGGGTTCCGTTAAGGGAGGGAAATCCTTAAATAAAACCCAAATTAGCAGCAGAAATAACACTGTATTTAACAGCAAAAAACCCGGATTCAAAAAGATCCGGGTTTTTTGCTTTTTATAAACTTCTTATTCTATTACCCCGATCGCTGAATAGGTGAACAGCAGGTTCTCTGCTGATTGAGATTTATAGAGGGAAAAACTCCCCTTAACTAGCAAATAGTACTGAAAACAGCTTAATTAGAGGGAGAAATTCCTCTTATTCGACTCGAAAAACGTGAAAATAGGCAGCTTTGCTTTGTATAGAGGGAAAAACTCCTCTTATTTTCCCCAAAAACCACTTCTAGTCTGCATCTAACAGTAAAATCTCCGCTTATTTCTATCACTGGTTACTCAATCTTCATCTTCCCATATACCGTATCTGCTCATAGCTCCGCAAGAACAGGTTGCTGATTGGCAAGTCGTTTAGCAGCCCAATTAGCATCTCATTTTTTATCTGCACAATAATTATTGTACACTTGTTAATTAAGGTGCTATTCGAAGTGCTAATCAACCCAAAATCGAGTGAAAACATTGTTATAACAATAAATAGAGCAGGTCTAATTCATATGCGAATTAGCCTGCTATTTATAATGATATTTGTAATTTTCTCTCCCAAAACGGAACCCCTTAGAAAAATTTCAGAGGGTTAAGTCAATTATTTTACACCTTTCATAAACTCCTGAATCTTAGGTGAAAGCAGGAATAATGCAATACTCAATACGATTGCCATTCCTCCGATTGCCCCAAAGTACAGCGTTTCTGTTTCTGGTGTGTAGAAACGGACAAGTTGTGCATTCAGCGCCTGTGCAGCAGCAGAAGCTAAGAACCAAAGACTCATCGTTTGAGCAGAGAAAGCTTCCGGAGCTAATTTGGTTGTCGCTGAAAGACCGACTGGTGATAAGCATAGCTCACCAAGTACAACGATCAAATAGCTAAGCACAAGCCATAATGGACTTACAAGTGAATCTTCTCCTCCGAAGTATGCAGGTAATAGAATCACTAAGAAGGATAAACCGGCAAACAATAGACCGAATGAAAACTTCTTCGGAACCGATGGTTGACGATCACCAAGTTTCACCCACATCCAGGCAAATACTGGAGCTAATAGGATGATAAATAATGGGTTTAACGATTGGAACCAGGCTGGTGAGATGCTGATTCCCATGAATTCCAGGTCAGTTCGCTTATCTGCGTAGACTGCAAGGATGGTTGAACCCTGTTCTTGAATTGCCCAGAACATAACCGCTGCAATAAATAATGGAATGTAAGCGATGACTCTTGAGCGTTCAGTTTCTGTTGTTTTTGGACTATAGTACATCACGATAAAGTAAATGGTTGGAACGACGATACCGAAGATACCTACTAAATTAATGAATACGTTTAATGTAAATAGACCGGCAGGAATCGTAATACCTAAAATGATGGCAAGACCAACTACAACTAATCCTGTGATTAAACCATACTTTTTCTTTTCAGCCGGCGCAAGCGGGTTTGGAACATAGGTACCGGCAAGACCAAGATTCTTTTTCTTTGTTAGCATGAACACAACAAGACCTAAGAACATTCCGATGGCTGCAACCGCAAATCCCCAATGGAATCCTTTTGTTTCCATAAGCTTACCGACAATTAGTGGAGCAATGAATGCACCTAAGTTGATACCCATGTAGAAAATACTGAAAGCTGCATCTCGGCGAGTATCACTTTCGCTGTACATTTCACCGACAACTGTTGAAACATTCGGTTTTAATAATCCTGTTCCGACAACAATCAATACCATCGAAACAAAGAACATGCCTAAACTTCCTGGAAATGATAAAGCAATATGACCAAACATGATGAATATTCCACCGTAGAAGACGGCTTTCGAAGTTCCGAATATTCTATCTGCCAACCAGCCTCCGATTACTCCGGACATATATACAAGTGAACCATAAATAGACATGATTGCTAAAGCTGTGTTTTGCTCCAGGCCCAGTCCGCCTTTTGAAACCTCATAGTACATGTAGAATACGAGGATGGCACGCATTCCGTAGTAGGAAAAGCGCTCCCAAAATTCTGTGAAGAATAAAGTGAATAATCCCTTCGGATGTCCAAAGAAACCTTTTTGAGGGACACTATCCACAATTTTCTGTTTATTCATTGATGACATGTTACTACCTCCCTTATTCTTTTACTATAATATTTTAATATTTTCATAAAGTCAAAAAAAGTTTATAAATTGTTAATAATAACACAAAATGTCTTTAGATTGCCAATATTAAGTTATTTTAAAATAGTAAAAAAGTTCCGGGGATATTGTAATGATCATAAAAAATAAGCATGCCGTCAACATTGGACGGCATGCTTATTTTCATGATTTTATTCTGTTTCAAAAACATAGGATAACGTCTTAATCGCCTGATCTATGTTTGTCACGGTGACATTTGACTTGTTTGAAAGTTCTTTTAACGGATGATGCAGATCTTCAGGACGAATAAGGATAAGAGGCTTTCCGAGTGTGATGGCGGTGCTCGCATCCATAGCAGTATTCCACTGTTTGTATTTTTCTCCAAACAAGGCAATCACCACATCGGCCTTTTTCATCAGTAACTCTGTTCGAAGATTGTTAATACTCGATGCTGCCTCATCGCGAAGTATTTTATTTGGTTGTTTTCCAAGAATTTCTTCCCCGATTGCATCGGAACGTTCGTGATTTTCCATTGGACCGACGAAAAATAGAGGGAGACGAAGCTCTTCTGCTTTCTCTTTAAGCTCGTTTCTCCAGGAACTATGTATTTCCCCTGCCAGATACACTGTGAATTCCATGATTTTCACCTTCCTGTTTTTAGTCATTTTATCATAAATACCCTATGTGAGTTAAAAATAACCTGTTTTCCCATTAAAAAGGCAGGATTTCTGATTGAAAGGGTTGTCAGATAGGACTTTGTGAGGGTATCATAAGCGTAGGTCCTAAGCATGAAAGGGAGGATAAGTATAGGATGAAAATCAAACACACAGTCATTTTCTTTGTTCTTGTGCTTATTTTAGCCGGATGCAACACGACGATCGATCAAGAAAAAGAAGAGACAGCCAAAGTGGTGGAGAACACACTAAGCTCAAATGAGGCAGCTAAAGAAGAGGCTGGAAACATCAATTTTTATCTTCCATTTGGAGCCAAAATAGAAAAAGAATCACCCAATAATATCATTATTTCAAAAAGCTCTGATACTTTTATTCTTTTTACAAACCCTCAAGAAAATAAGGATAGTGAACTTCTATATCAAATGGCCATTAGTGACAATGAAAATCTCTTGAAACACGGGACTTTTAAAGAGGACAATCGCTTAGGATACTATGTCATTAAGAAACTGCCCGATACGGAAGAATACGAACTTATTGTTGGAGTGGGTGGAACAAAGGTAACGACACAGGCGGAATTAGATGATCTGGCAGATCATGCAGAGATGATGATGAAAATGGCAGCTTCAGTTAAACATAAATCATAACGATAGAAACCGATTTTCCACCTATGTGGAAAATTGGTTTTTTTTAGGTTATTTTCGTAAACATTTGGGCTTTGCATAACTTCCTGAAAAATGAATTTGTGTTTTAGATGAGTGGTAGTGTGAAAACAGGAACCGTTCCTTTCCGCTCCAGGCACTTGCTTTCCGCGGGGAGGAAGTCGAGCCTCCTCGACGTCCCGTCTGTGGGGTCTCGACCTTTCCTCTATTTCCCGCAGGAGTCAAGTGCCTTCCGCTCCAATCCACTCTGTGCTTCTATATTCTAACTGCCTAATGAAGGATACACAAACACAAAATAGCTCCTTTTGTAAATATACTTTGATGGAAAGCTGAAAACGAAATCTATCAAACGCATGTTATTCATTCTTAGACATATTCAAGTCTATTTCAATTGAACTTGGGCAGAATTTACGACTGCCTTAGATTACAAACTGAAAATTCATAATAAAATTTTTGAAAAACCATCTCTTATAAAGCCAATTATTTGTGTAGAAGATATGTTGTTTCTTTAGTTTGTCTTTTTTGCTACCTTTAAGCTCTGTCACGAAAATTTTTTTAGATGGTGTGGGGAACTGCGTAGACTCCTGCGGAAGTACGGGCGTGCCAAGACCCCGGAAGCGAAGCTGAGGAGGCTTGGCCGAACGTCCGCGGAAAGCGGAGCAGTTCCCCGCACCATCCAGCACACACTAATTGACAGAGCCCAAGTAGATTTAATGTTAAAAACAAAAATCTTTGCGAAAAGAGCCAATTTTATTATATGTGAATAGGTACTCTTGATTAAAAGGAAAATAGGAGGAAATTGATTGCCGGGTAGAGGTGAAATATATAGACAAAATACACAAGTGTCTTTACACTAGTAAAAGGAAGAAGGTTAACACAGAGGAGAGAAACGACGTGAGAGAATTCTTAAAGAGTAAAGGCATTACATTATCTGCAAAGGTGTATTTCATAGATGCGTTAAGCTATATGGCTTTAGGCTTGTTCAGTTCGCTGATCATCGGATTGATCATTAAGACGATTGGGGAACAGCTTCCTTTTTCCCCTGGGTTAAGTGAATTTTTCATTGAGATGGGCGGTCTGGCGATCAGCTTGATGGGTCCTGCGATCGGGGCAGCCATTGCCTTTGGTCTTGGGGCGCCTCCACTTGTCCTGTTTGCTGCGGTGGTTACGGGAGCAGCAGGCGCAAGCTTAGGCGGACCGGCGGGAGCTTATGTAGCAGCTGTCATATCCACGGAAATCGGTAAGCTTGTCAGCAAATCAACGAAAGTGGATATCATTGTCACTCCATTCGTCACCATCTTCTCAGGGTTTACGATAGCTTACTTTATAGGACCGGGGATTGCCGACTTTATGAGCATGTTTGGCAGTTGGATCAGCTGGGCGACTGAGCAACGCCCGATTATCATGGGGGTTTTGGTGGCTGCCCTCATGGGTCTTGCTTTGACGGCGCCGATATCAAGTGCTGCCATTGCCCTTATGCTTGAATTGAATGGAGTCGCTGCCGGAGCCGCAACGATTGGATGTGCTGCTCAAATGGTAGGATTTGCTGTCATCAGTTACAGGGAGAATAAAGTAGGTGGATTATTGGCTCAGGGAATAGGTACTTCCATGCTTCAAGTACCTAATATTGTCCGAAATCCCCGTATTCTCATTCCTCCCACCGTTGCGGGTATGATACTCGCACCCATCGGAACCACGATTTGGTTGATGGAAAACAATGCTGCCGGGGCCGGAATGGGAACGAGCGGATTCGTCGGTCAAATCATGACCTTTAAAACGATGGGATTCAGTTGGGATGTAACATTGAGAATCCTGCTGTTGCATTTTGTTGGACCTGCATTCATAAGCCTGTTAATATCTGAATATATGCGTAAACTAGGTTGGATCAAACCTAATCAAATGACGATAGAAACAGGGGGCAAATAAAATGCGTAAACTTGAAACAGTGGAAGAGTTTCACCAGTTGAAAGATAGCGGTAAGCATGTATTTATGTTTTCAGCTGACTGGTGTCCGGATTGCAGGATCATCGAGCCGATCCTTCCGGAAATCGAGAGCCAATACCCAGAGTACACATTCCTATACGTAGATCGAGATCAATTCATTGATCTGTGCATTGAATTGGACATCTTCGGAATTCCAAGCTTTCTGGCATACGGAGACGGTCGTGAGCTTGGACGATTTGTGAATAAGGACCGTAAAACAAAAGAACAAATCGAGAACTTCATGAACAGTTTATCTTCATAACAGGATGAAAAAGGGATCTCCATATTTTGGGATCCCTTTTTTTGCCTAAATGAAACAGGTTCCTTTTGTATTCTAAGCATTTTGATGTAAAATGTTATAAGTGAATGAATAAGAAATGGATCGATACTTTCTATTATAATAGTACCACCTAAGGAGGATCAGATTTGGACATAAAAAAGCTAAAAGGTATACTCCAGGAACGATTAGAGAAACCGAATCGTACGTTTACATATGATCGAGATAAGGATTCACTGAGAATTGAGAACAGCGATACAAAAAAAGGGATTACCGTTGCCCTGCCACCGATTGTATCCAAATGGAAAGAAAACAATAAGTCCATTATCGATGAAGTGGTTTATTACGTGGAAGAAGCTTTAAACGTAATGGGTACCGGAGCAGATCTTGGGAACAAAGAGAAAAAGGTGTTTCCAGTGATCCGTTCCACTTCTTTTGCCACCGAATCCAATGAAGGGGTTGCCCTCGTTACAGATGATCATACAGCTGAAACACGGATCTATTATGCTGTTGACCTTGGGAAAACCTACCGCCTATTAGATGAAAATATGCTAAAGGATGAAGGATGGTCTCACGAGCAAATGAAGGAGACCGCCTTATTCAATGTCAGAAGCCTACCAACTGAAATGAAGAAGGATGAAGTGGCAGGAAACATCTTCTATTTTCTAAATAATAATGATGGATATGATGCAAGTCGTATTTTGAATGATGCATTCTTAAAACAGGTAAGCAAGGATGTTCAGGGTGAAATGACTGTATCCGTACCTCATCAGGATGTTTTGGTCATCGGGGATATTCGTAATGAAACGGGCTATGATGTTCTTGCCCAATTGACGATGAGCTTCTTTACGACAGGAAATGTTCCGATTACGGCACTATCCTTTGTGTATGAAGAAGGGGAACTGGAACCGATCTTCATTTTGGCAAAAAACCGCAAAAAGGAAAGGGAGAAGAAATAATGAACGTATTTTATAACTTAGAAGGTATTGGTGATACCCTGATCGTTACAATGGAACCGGGGTTTGAAGGAGAAGTTCTACACGAAAGAAAAGAAGACGCTGCACGTTTGTATGATGAGAAAACAGGGAAAACACTTGGATATAACCTATTCCATGCATCAAAGTATATGGATTTAAGTGAAGTGGGACCTGTCGAAATGAATGAAGAGAAGCTCCAATTGATCAATGAAGCCATCAAGAAGAACGGTTTCGATGATGTATTGGAAGCAGACTTTTCACCAAAATTCGTGGTAGGATTTGTGTCTGAAAAAGAAAAGCATCCAAATGCAGATAAATTGAACATTTGTACCGTGGATGTTGGGGATGAAACCCTGCAAATCGTGTGTGGTGCTCCTAACGTTGACAAAGGACAAAAAGTCGTTGTTGCGAAAGTTGGAGCTGTCATGCCAAGCGGAATGGTCATCAAAGATGCAGAACTTCGCGGAGTGGCATCATCAGGCATGATTTGTTCTGCCAAAGAACTGGCACTTCCTGATGCTCCTCAAGAAAAAGGAATCCTCGTTCTTGAAGACACTTACCAAGTGGGTCAACCATTCACAGCTTAAAAATATATACCTGAGTCCGGAGTGTGGGCTCAGGTATTTTTGTTTTTATTAATGTTAGAGGTCATACGATTGAAAACTTATTGAAACTTATTCATAGTAGTTTTTGATTAAGATTTTCTCATTGATTACTGGAAAATGAAGGGATCTTTATAAGTTGATTGGAGCGGAAGGTGCTCGACTCCTGCGGGAATAGCGGGAAAGTTGAGACCCCGCAGGGCAAAGCCCGAGGAGGCTCAACTCACGCCCCGCGGAAAGCGAGCACCTGGAGCGGAAATCAACCACTACTCGCTTAGGCAACAAAGTACCGAAAGTTACCTTCCAAAACGTATTACATTCTCTTTACACCTATTTTTATTTCGACACAATCCTTTAACAATTCTCTTATTCTATCGAAAGGACTCGAATTTTTCTCTTTAACTGATAAAATAATAATAAGTATGAAAGAAAGAGTGATGTTTGTGAGCTGGATTAAAAAAATATTTGGTAAATTATCAGATAATGATGATCAATTAGAAGAGTACTATGATGAAACTAATGATGAAGTTCAGCATGTTGAACGTAAAAAGACTGAACGTAAAAATATAGTAGGGCCCAATCATTCACGTGATGTAGAAGCAAGGATGACGTATCAATATCCTAAAGGGACCTTTCGCTTTCCCCTCATATCGGATGGAGAAAACATAGATCGTCCACGAACGAATAGAAATCGAAGAAGTCAGGAAAAGGAAGAGCCAGCTAAGGAACAAAAACATAAGAATCAGGACCACTCTTCTAAAAATAGAAAGTGGAAAGAAGAAAAACCGGCGGCTAAAGTCCAACCGAAGAAATCTCCTAAAGTGGAAAAAGGAAACAGCAGGCCGTTCACCCCTACGGAAATCCCTTCGCCTATTTATGGTTTTAGAGGACGACCGGTAAAAAAAGAAGACCAGGTAGAGTACGAGCTTAAGAAATTTTTACATAAAGAAGAAGAAGAGAGCAAAGAAGCTGTGACTGATCATGAGGCTCTATCTGTAGTAGAGAATTCAATTCCTGTGGAAAATGAATCAGCATCCATTGTCGAAGTTGAAACGACTGAATCGGAAAAGCCTATTTACGATGAACCTGTTGGGATGATGATGAATTTCCCGGAAGAAAAACGTGAAGAATCTCTGATTGAAGATACGCTAATGGTTGAGTCTGAAGACATCAATGAAACCACTCCAGTTGAAGATCCAGATCAAAAAGTGGAGCTCACCGAAGAAGTTTCCCAGAAGCCAAATGAACGTGTTTCACTTATATCTGAAACGGAGCAACCAGCACCAGAGTTTTCATCACATAAAGAGAAAGAGCTTATTAATCACTCTGTGCAAGAAGAGCCACAACAACCCGTCCATTCTGCGCCGGAAAATGAAGAACAAGTCCAGGAACCCGTTCATCCTGTTCAAGAGACACAGGTCCAAGAGAAACCGGTTCAAGAACCCGTTGTACAAAGTGAATCCACGAGTGAGGAGAAACGAGTAGAAGAAAAGTCAGAACCTGCCCGTTCCCAACATGCGCCGAGGGAGGAAGAACCTCAGAGACGAAAGAGGTCTCACCTTCCTTTTAACGTATTGATGCTGAAACAGGATAAGCGACAGTTAGATTCGCGAAAACGATCAGCTCTTAATGATTCGACTCCCACCCGCAAGGAAAGTGAGGGCGAAACATTAACCCAGATTGAAGCAGAACCCGGGAAGAGGGAACAACCTGTACGTGAAGTAAAGCAAGAAAAAGTGGAAGAAGCGACATCCACTCATCATCCTGAACAAAAAGCGTCCGAGCAAAGTTCTGTTCAAGGAGAAGAGGCGGTAAAGAGTTACAGCGAATTAAGCTCATCTTCCAAAAGGACAAGAGACTATGTCTTTCCTGAAATGGATTATCTAATGCCTCCTGTATCAAAGGAAATGAGCGAAGAGTGGCTCGATTCCCAAAGAATATTACTGGACGAAACCCTTCATAACTTTAACGTAAGGGCCAAAGTGGTGAATGTCACACAAGGTCCATCCGTTACGAGGTTCGAGGTTCAGCCGGAACCTGGAGTGAAGGTGAATAAGATTACCAATCTATCAGATGATATTAAGCTGAGCCTGGCTGCAAGGGATATTCGAATGGAAGCCCCTATTCCCGGTAAGCATACGATTGGTATTGAAGTGCCTAACCGGGAGAGCCGTCCTGTCTGCATTAGTGAAGTGATTGCAAGTCCTGAGTTTCAAGAGCCAACTTCCCCTCTGACCGCAGCTCTTGGTCTCGATATTTCCGGACAGCCGATCGTGACTGATTTAAGTAAAATGCCACATGGACTCATCGCCGGTGCTACTGGATCGGGAAAAAGTGTGTGTATCAACTCGATACTGGTGAGTCTCTTGTACAAAGCATCACCCGATGAATTGAAGATGCTTCTTATTGATCCGAAGATGGTAGAGCTTGCTCCCTATAACCGGATTCCACATCTCGTCAGTCCGGTCATAACAGATGTGAAGGCAGCTACTGCAGCTCTTAAATGGGCTGTCGAGGAAATGGAAAGAAGATACGAATTATTCGCTCATACAGGTGTAAGGGATATTAAACGCTTCAATGAACTGGCCAAACGGAATAAACAATACAGCGATATGCTGCCGTATTTAGTCATCGTCATTGATGAGTTAGCTGACTTGATGATGATGTCGCCTGCAGATGTTGAAGAAGCGATATGCCGGATCGCCCAGAAGGCCCGTGCATGTGGGATTCACCTGATTATTGCGACCCAACGGCCTTCAGTCGATGTCATTACAGGCTTGATCAAAGCCAATGTACCGACACGAGTGGCGTTTTCCGTATCATCAAGCGTCGATTCAAGGACGATCATTGATGGAAGCGGTGCGGAGAGGCTTCTTGGTAAGGGAGATATGCTCTTCCTGGAAAATGGTTCATCAAAACCGGTCCGCTTGCAGGGAACCTTCGTGTCAGATGACGAAATCGATGACATCATCAACCATGTAAGAGAGCAAAGAGAGCCGGATTATCTCTTCCAACAGGATGAATTGATCAAGAAAGCACAGGTTACCGAGGAAGAAGATGAATTATTTTTAGAAGCCTGTGAGTTTGTCGTCGACCAGGGAGGTGCCTCTGCCTCGGCCTTGCAGCGCAGATTCAGAATCGGCTATAACCGGGCGGCGAGATTGATGGAAATGATGGAGAGTAATGGAATCATTTCAGAGTCCAGAGGCAGTAAACCAAGGGATGTCCTGATTTCGGAAAGTGAATTGGAGACTCTGGCATAGACTAGTAGAATCATTTAATACATGGTATTCTGTTTATATGTGTCCTTTTAGGATTCAGTAAACAGAATACCTATTTTTATGTAGGAAGAGCCATAAGGAGCTTTAATGATGAAAGAAATAGAATTGAAACTTCAAGGAAAACTCAACAGATTGACCAATCATACATTTAAGTTTGACGAAAGAATCAAGGACGGCTGGTTTTCAGCGGTTTATTTTTTGAAAACGAAGGAAATTGCCAAAAAGTATAAACCGGATGCCTTTGTCACCATGCAATTCTTCCAAAAGAACCATGCCGTTATCTGCGGAACGGATGAAGTGATTGCACTTCTGCATAGTTTCGCTGATAATCCGGAAAATCTTGAAATCCATTCCTTAAAAGATGGAGATCAAATCTCACCCTTTGAAACGGTTCTCACCATCAAGGGTCGTTACCAGGATTTTGGTTATTTAGAAGGAATCATAGATGGCATCCTGGCAAGAAGAACGTCAGTGGCGACGAGTGTCTATAATGTCATGAAGGCTGCCTCTATTTCAGGCAAACAAAAGCCCGTCATCTTCATGGGGGATCGGGATGATCACTTTACCCAGCAGGCCGGGGATGGATATGCAGCCTTTATCGGGGGATCCACAGCTCAGGCTACCCATGCCATGAACGAATGGTGGGGAAAGAAAGGGATGGGAACCATGCCCCACGCCCTGATCCAATTATTCAATGGCGATATCGTGGAAGCCACGAAAGCTTATCAGGAAACATTTCCTGAAGACGAGCTCATTGCCCTGGTAGACTACAATAATGATGCCATTACAGACTCATTAAAGGTAGCACGGGAGTTTGGCCCTGAATTAAAAGGGGTAAGGGTAGATACATCACGAATGATGATCGATAAATACTTCCTGCGTAATCAACATGTGCTTGGAACATTTGATCCCCGGGGAGTTAACATGCAACTGATTAATGCATTAAGACATGCCTTGGATGAAGAGGGGTTCCACCACGTCAAGATTGTGGTGTCAGGTGGATTTAACGAAGATCGTATCCGCCAGTTTGAGGAAAATCAGGTTCCAGTCGATATGTATGGAGTGGGAAGCAGCCTTCTTAAGATCCATGTCGGGTTTACAGGAGATAACGTCGTAATTGACGGTTCCCCTGAAGCGAAGGCAGGAAGAAAGCTCCGTCCAAACCCCCGCCTGGAAAAAGTAGAATTCGAATAGGTGAGAGGATGCAAGAACCAGAAAGCCTTTTAAATCTAGAGCAATATAGACAAAAAAAGCAGGGAATGGCCGAGGAACATATACAGGGCCTCTATAGAAAAGCGTCCGTGTACGCTTTAAAGGAAACGAATATCAGAGAAAAGGTACGGGCCAAGATGATTTTCTCTAAACGTTTCCTATTACAGGATGAGATGCAAGCGGATGGAGAAGTCGATAAGCTTTTTCATGAATGGTTTTTGTTTGATTATAAGACCATTAAAGGCCAAACTCTGTTCTTTCAATTCCTTCAGTCCCATTCCCTGCATGAATCGGTCAAACTGCTTGGTGCCATCGTACTGACTGCAGCGTGGGAACCCGTCATCATTAGAAAAATCGATACCCAGAATGAACACAGTATCCTTACTTGTCAAAATGTGATTCAGGATGATGAAGTTTCTGTTAAAACAAACCTTGGTTGTAAAGAAAAGGGAATCGTTGAGGGTGGGGTCTATTTCATGAGAAAAGTCCCATTAGTAACCCATCAGTGGATCTTAGGTCCTGTTTTCCCCGTTGAATCAAAGGAAATTTTAATAGATATGAAAAATCATTATGGTCAAATGAATCAAAAAACTGGGGTATTATGGAGAACCTATTTAAAAGAAGAAGCGCCAAACTTCATGATCTCCAGTCTTTCGTAGCTTGTGCATGGTCAGGGATTTTAAAAAATGATATAATGTTTCAAGTTGAAGGAAGTTCGCTTTTTTCTATACTCAATATCAAAAGCTAAAGACAGATAGCAAAATAATATTCATTTCATATAATGCTTTTAGATAGACGATTGTTGGAGGTTCTATTATGACTATATATCATTTCGTAGGAATTAAGGGGTCGGGCATGAGTGCGTTAGCCCAAATACTCCACGATATGGGCTACGAGGTCCAAGGATCTGACGTAGATAAATATTTCTTTACTCAGAAAGCTCTGGATGAATCAAATATTAAAATTCTCCCTTTCCAAAAAGAAAACATCGGAGGGGATATGCATGTGATCGCAGGAAATGCATTTCCAGATACACATGAAGAAATTCAGGCAGCTGTAGAGCAAGGTCTGCCCCTCACTAGATATCATAAATTTCTTGGAGACTTCATGCAGAAATTTACAAGTGTAGCGGTAACCGGTGCACACGGAAAAACGTCTACAACCGGATTATTGGCACATGTCATCAGTGGCGCAAAGCCAACATCCTTCCTGATCGGGGATGGAACAGGGAAAGGGGAAGTGGATGCTCAATACTTTGTCTTTGAAGCGTGCGAATATCGCCGTCACTTCTTGTCTTATTTTCCTGACTATGCCATCATGACAAATATTGATTTCGATCATCCCGATTATTTTGCCAATGTGGACGACGTTTTCTCTGCCTTCCAGGAGATGGCAATGCAAGTGAAAAAGGGAATCATTGCATGTGGAGATGACGAACAGTTACAGAAAATCCAGGCTCAAGTGCCAGTCGTATTTTATGGCTTCGCTGAGGAGAACGACTTCCAGGCGAGAAACGTAACAAGGGACAGAACCGGCACTTCATTCGATGTGTTTGTCCGTAATGAATTTTATGCGGCATTCAAAATCCCTACATTCGGTGACCATAACATCATGAATGCTTTATCCGTCATTGCCATCTGCCATTACGAAGAGCTTGATACAGCCATCGTCCAGGAGAGATTAAGCTCATTCAAAGGGGTTAAACGCCGTTTTTCTGAAAAAGAAGTGGGCAATCAAATCCTGATCGATGACTACGCTCATCATCCGACTGAAATCAAAGCAACCGTAGATTCGGCAAGACAGAAATATCCTGAAAAAGAAATTATCGCTGTCTTCCAGCCTCACACATTTACACGTACGCAAACCTTCCTTTCTGAGTTTGCAGAAACCCTAAGTCTTGCAGACAAAGTGTACTTATGTGAAATTTTCGGTTCCGCACGTGAAAATCATGGGAAACTTTCGATTAACGATCTTGGAAGCAAGATTGAAGGATGCGAGATTATAGATGAACAAGATACGACTGCTTTACTTAAACATGAAGACGCAGTGCTGATTTTCATGGGGGCAGGAGATGTACAAAAGTTCCAACAAGCGTATGAAAAAACGCTGAAGGAACAGGTAGCAGAAAATTAATGTGGAAAAACCGGTTCTTTGGGAGCCGGTTTTTTTGTTTTGAGGTTGGTTTGACAGGTGAATATTTGTAGAAATTCACCTGTTAAAAAAAGAGGGATATTCAGCAGGAGAATATGATGCGAAAATCAACAGTTGAAATTTGGAAGTTATTCAGCAGGAGAATATCTGACACACTATCTTTCTTGCACCCTCAAACAAAAAAGTCACCGTCATGATTCATGACAGTGACTCTTCATTGTTATTTCAAATTCTCCGGATTCAGCACTTCAAGTTCTTCAATGACAAACCGTCCATCTTTTCGAATCAACACATCATCAAAATAGATTTCTCCGCCGCCATACTCAGGACGCTGGATCATCACCATATCCCAGTGAATATTCGAGTGGTTTCCATTGTAAGCTTCTTCGTAGCATTCGCCCGGTGTAAAGTGGAAGCTGCCATCAATCTTTTCGTCAAAGAGGATATCCTGCATCGGATGCTGGATGTACGGGTTCACACCAATGGCGAATTCTCCTACGTATCTTGCCCCTTCATCCGTATCAAAGATTTTATTGATTCGGTCTGTATCGTTTGCAGTGGCCTCTACAATCTTACCTTCTTTGAATGTCAATTTCACGTTTTCGAAGGTAAATCCATTATAAGGTGACGGTGTATTGTAGGAAATGATTCCATTTACTGAATCTTTTACAGGTGCACTGTATACTTCTCCATCGGGAATGTTCAGGCGTCCCGCACATTTCACTGCAGGAATGTCCTTGATGGAGAATGTAAGGTCCGTCCCTTCTCCGACAAGGCGGACTTTATCCGTATGGTTCATGAGCTCAACCAGGTTATCCATGGCTTTGTCCATTTTGCTGTAGTCCAGGTTGCAGACGTCGAAGTAGAAGTTTTCGAAGCCTTCTGTACTCATATTGGCAAGCTGTGCCATGGACGAAGTCGGATAGCGCAGGACGACCCATTTTTTCTTAGGGACGCGAATTTCTCTATGTACTTTTTTACCGATCGTATTTCCATGAATCTTCATTTTTTCGTCAGGTACATCCGATTGCTCGCTGATATTATCACCTGCACGCAAACCGATATACGCATCCACCTGCTCCATGACATTCGCCTCGAAGCTTGCGATCATATTGTATTGTTCTTCTTGTGCCCCCATCAATAATGCGCGGTCGACTGCGTGATCCTTAATGGATACGAAAGGATATCCCCCGGCTGCATATGCTTCTTTTACGAGTGCCGTCACCAGTTCCCGTTGCAAACCGAAGTTTTCAATCAATACTTTCTCTCCAGGTTGTAACTGAACGGAATATTGAATTAAATTTTTTGCCAGTTTTTCTATGCGTGGGTCTTTCAAATTATCTTCCCCCTTTTGTATAGTCCATTTTATTGTACCCTAAAACATTTATTAATGGATGAAAGAAACAAAATGAGAAATGCTAAAACAAGAAATATTTTTATTTTTTCATGCAGGAGAATTCAAGGGAAAAGAAGAAATACTAGTATAATGTTTATTTGTTTATGATAAGGGTAAAGAATCTCTATACATGGAGGTGTGGCATATGGAAATCATTCTTTATCTAAGCGTGGCTGTGATAGCAGTTGCATTTTTTATTTTAGTTATGAGTGTCATGAAGACCTTGAAGTCTTTAGGCTCTACCCTTGACAGTGTTTCGACGACATTGACGGGTCTAGAGGGTCAGCTTCAGGGAGTAACCAAAGAGTCTACTGAATTACTACATAAAACAAATTTATTAGCCGAGGATATCCAGAAGAAATCTGAGGATCTGAACACTGTTGTTTATGCAGTAAGAGATGTAGGGCATTCCATCCAGAACCTTAATAACTCGGTTAAAAAAGTAAGTACTTCCATTTCAACTGAACTTGAACGCAATCAAGGGAAGATTTCACAGGTGGTTCAGTGGGGAAATGCCTTTATCGAGTTAAAGGACAAATGGAAACAAAAACAGGGAAAACAGCCAAGTCAACCTGATGCAGCTGTTCATAACCAAGCATCCAAAGAAGTTCGATCTCGAGAAAAATTGATTAAAAGAGCAAGATCTTATAACAATTAGAGAGGGGAATTTTAAACATGACACAACAGTACAATCAAAATCAGAACCAGAACCAGAACCAAACAAATGACAGCAACAACATCAATTCAAAGGACTTCATGATCGGAACACTGATCGGAGGAATCGTAGGGGCGGCATCAGCTCTTCTTCTGGCTCCTAAATCCGGTAAAGACCTTCGCCATGATATCAATGAGCAGGCTGGCGTGCTGAAAGAAAAGACAGGTCAGTGGAAAGACACGGCTGTAGAAAAGAGCAATGAGCTTGCTGCAGTAGCAAAAGAAAAATCATCTGCACTTTCAAAATCAGTACAGGAGCAATCCAACAATGTCGTTGGAAAGCTGAAAACATACCGCTCAAATAATAACGAGCTACAAGAAACAAACGATGAACTTCAAGCTGTTGCTGTGGGTGAAACAACACCTGTGGAAGAGACAGAAGATGTGAATCAAAAGCTCGAAGAAACAAAAAAGGCATTTGACGAAACTGAAAAAACATACAAACAATAATAATTGATTCCAAGGGCGGTGAAGTGATATGATTACTTCACCGTTTTTTTGTTGGAATAAAAATGCTAAGAGACACGTCTGTCTCCGGCAAATTAATAATGCACATTTTTAAGTAAAGGAGTATGAATGATATGCAAAAGATTGAAACCGTTCAAGAGTTTGAACAGCTTTCCGAAACGAATTCCCGCTTCTTTTTTATGAAGCACAGCTTAACCTGCCCGGTGAGCTCAAATGCTTTCAACGAATACCAGGCCTTCTTGAACAAGCATGAAGAGGAAGACGGCTACTATTTAGCCGTTCAAGAGTCAAGGGAGCTATCCAATCATATTGCCGAAAAATACGGCATCAAGCATGAATCACCCCAAGCCTTCTTGTTTATTGAAGGAAAACCGGGCTGGAATGCTTCACATTGGAATATTACTGAGAATGAATTGAATAAGCTGTAGAAGGGAAAGGACTCTGTTATACAGGGTTCTTTTTTATTTGCCCCGATTGATGTTTTCGGAATGGGATTTCTAATAATTTTTGGTAATTCCCTCCCAAGTGTTTATTTTCTGTGATAGAGGGAATTTACTCTGTAAGAATAAAATTTATTTAAAGTAAATTAGGAGGAACGATTCATGACACAGACTGTACCTTATAATACTCAAACGAGCAATACGACTAATACGACTGCAATGAACGGCACTTCCGGTGAGAAGAATGGTAAGTTGCTAAAAGGCATGGTGGTGGGAGCTGTAGTAGGCGGCGCACTGGCTATGCTTGATAAAACAACGAGAAAAAGAGTTTCATCAAGAACGACCAATGTGAAGGACTCCACAATGGGGATGGTGGCAAAGGTAAGGGAGAATCCGTCGGGAGTTGTGAACGACTGGCAGGATCGCCTTAAAACGGCTTCCACTGTATTAAAGGATGCGATCAACGACGCACAGAACCTTTATGAAAAGGTGAATGATGATGTAATCGATCAAGTGAATCAAGTAAAGGAAGATTCTTCAGAAATTATCGCTACAACAAAGGAAGCGGCAGAGGAATTGAAGGATATAGGCGGTAAAGTGAAAGAAGCAAGTGATGAAGTGACAGGGGACACGACTTCTTCAGTAAACAGCTCACAGACTTCAACAAGTTCAACATCTGCGAACGATAATAACAACAATATCCATCCAACGAATCGTACGAGCAGCGTACCTGGACAAGTTGGATCATAAACAAAAAACTGGCGTAAATGCCAGTTTTTTTGCTGTCTGCTATTCTTTCATTCAGCGTGTCGACTGAGGCCAGACGATTTCGAGTTCATCCCCCTGTTGAATTTCTTTTTCTTCATAAAAGGTGGTTTCCTCTCCGTTTTTCAAGAGCACGAAGCTCCCGTTAGCATGAGATGGCATGTTGATTTCGACAGTGTTAAATAAGTCCTGAAAAATAAATGAGCTTATTTGTTGTTCTTCCATTTCAATCGAATCCCCCGCAAATAAAT
Organism: Rossellomorea aquimaris; assembly: GCF_003315075.1. GTDB lineage: Bacteria > Bacillota > Bacilli > Bacillales > Bacillaceae_B > Rossellomorea > Rossellomorea aquimaris_C. Next base: position 83,632 of record NZ_QNRJ01000007.1, on the reverse strand, counting down.
GATCATCCATTCCAACTCTATTGCCATTTCGATAAACACGGCTGCTCTCTTTCATAAGCTCTACTTTCTTTCCGTTAAAAGTAATAGTGATAGTAGCCCCTGTGGTGAGCTGTTTCTTGGCGAGAAGCTCCTTTACCGTTGGAGTAAAGCCTGGTTTATATGAAATGATATCGCCCTGTTGAATCTTTGATGAAAGCTTCGCCTCAAAACCGTTGATGAACAGCTTTCCACTATAAGCAGGGAAGAAGGTGTCTTTACCATTGATGGAAATACGATAGGGCTTAGTGCTTTCTAACCATTCTTCATAGCCTGAATGCTTTAACACGTCGAAGAGTGATTCCATTAATTCGATCCGGATAGAATCACGGTCCTGAATGATTTCCTCAAGAGATGCAGGTTGATCATTTCTGTAGACGAGTGGAGCTAGTAAAAAAGGATTCTCATCTATCACAATCTGTTTAGAAGAGGTGTCTAATAGATCTCCAATCGTTACACACGGTGAAGTCCCGTTTTCGCCTTTGTGAACAATGATCATGTCATTATGGTTGATTTTTTCGTCCAGTGCACTGGGCTGACCATTTTTTTCAATAAGAGGTGCCTGACCGTGACCTCCTGGTAAGGATATATCTTGGCCGTTGACGGTTACAAAGAAACCATTCCCTGGAACCCCGTGCCACTTACTCAGTTTTAAGCCCGCAGCCAATATACAGTCCCCGACCGTTAAGTCCTTTACTTCAAATAATCGGACCGGTTGATCATTCACATGGGCTGTGACGTATTGAACAGGTGTCTGTTTAGCGGCAATGGCGATTCCGATAGGTGTAACGAGCTCCGGTCCTTTCGTCACTTCATCCAATATGGTTACATTCTGAATCGCCTCCACGCCTCTTACAGCGACCCGGTTGTGTGGAAGTTGTAAGGATGAGGCTAACTTGACCGGCAGCTCAGGTGTTAAGCTGCCTCCTCCTACAAGCATGACAGCTTGTGGAGGCTTCCCATTGTTCAAACGGAGAATCTCCTTAGAAATCTCCCCGGCTAAACGATCGACAGCTGATCCAATTCTCTCCACGACCTCCAGTACAGGGAAACTCGTTTCAAAACCAAGAATATCGGTAACCGTAATCTCCTCTCCGGACTGAAGCTCCCTCTTTGCTTGCTCGGCTAAAGGAAAATCCAGCAACAGTTCATTGCTGATGGCTTCTGTTATTTCATCGCCGGCTGTCGGAACCATTCCATAGGCAATGACTGTGCCCAGATTGGTAATGGCGATATCGGATGTTCCTGCTCCGATATCAACGAGTGCAACATTGAGTCGTCTCATGGATTCCGGAATCAGCACATTGATCGCAGCGATAGGCTCCAAGGTCAGGGCCTCCATTTCAAGGCCCGCCCGGTTCAATGCCGCAATCAGGGATTCAACCACGACACGTGGAAGGAAGGTTGCGATGATCTCGACGTTGGCCTCTTCCCCCTGTTGATCGATGAGGCTGCCGATTTCCTCACCATCCAAACGGTAAAAAAGGACAGAATAACCAACACAGTAATAGTGATAGCCCTTCGCATCATTTTCGTTCTCTGCAGCCAATGCTTGAGCCTGTTGGACAGCACTTAATTCGAGATGGAGGATATCGTTTTTTTGAAGAAGGGGTTTCCCTTTTATACTTAATGTGGAAGCTGCCGTTTCCGTTTTTAGAGCTCTTCCGGCAGCTGCAACACACACTTTATGAAGGGGACCGTGTTTCTTCTCCAATTGTGCTTTAATGGAGGAAATGACCTCGGCAACTGCTGGAACGTCATGAATCTGACCATCCAGCATGGCTCTCTTTTTATGCTCTTCTACTAAAATATCTGAAACTTGAAATATTCCGTTTATTTCTTCTAAAATAATCCCGACGACTGATCGGGTTCCGATGTCCAATGCAAATATTTTTTGCGTATTTTTCAATTAGTGTTCACCCACTTTAGCCTATTCTCATACAATACTAAATACTTTAGCGCTTAAAAGCGTCTAATTAATAAAGAATTTTATCGTGACATTTTGGATATGTTCTATTATAATAAGTTTCAATATCAAAAATGTATCATACTTTCTTAAAACTATAACAGTTTTTACGTATGAACAGGATAAAAAAAGAAAGGGTGCTGTATTGTGAGTAATCAAGAGCTCGATCAATTACGAAAACAAGTAGACGAGATGAACTTAAAACTATTAGACACCATTAATGAACGTGCTAAACTAGTTCAGGAAATCGGGCGTGTCAAGGAAACTCAAGGAGTATACCGCTATGATCCTGTTCGAGAAAGAGGCATGCTTAATCTGATCAAAGAAAATAATAATGGTCCATTTGAACATTCGACCGTTGAACATATTTTTAAAGAAATCTTTAAAGCCGGTTTGGAGCTTCAAAAAGATGATCACCGTAAAGCACTGCTGGTTTCCCGTAAAAAGAAACCGGATGATACGATTGTAACAATCAACGGAGATTCAATTGGAGACGGAAAGCCTCACTTCATTTTCGGTCCATGTGCGGTTGAATCTTATGAGCAAGTGGCAGAAGTGGCCAAAGCCGTCAAAGCAAAAGGGCTTAAATTACTTCGAGGCGGAGCGTTCAAACCGAGAACGTCACCTTATGATTTCCAGGGTCTTGGAATCGAAGGCTTGAAAATTCTTAAAAAAGTGGCAGATGAATATGATCTGGCTGTCGTCAGTGAAATCGTGAATCCCGCCGATATCGAACCCGCATTGGAATACATCGATGTGATTCAAATCGGTGCGAGAAATATGCAAAACTTCGAGCTGTTAAAAGCAGCAGGAGCAGTGAAGAAGCCTGTATTACTTAAACGCGGTTTAGCTGCAACAATCGATGAGTTCATCAACGCTGCAGAATATATCATTTCACAAGGAAATGGAGACATTATCCTTTGTGAGCGTGGAATCCGTACGTACGAGAAAGCAACAAGAAACACATTGGACATTTCAGCTGTCCCGATTCTTAAGCAAGAGACGCATCTGCCAGTATTCGTGGATGTAACGCACTCAACCGGACGCAGAGATCTGTTGCTTCCAACGGCGAAAGCAGCACTGGCGATCGGTGCAGATGGTGTAATGGCTGAGGTTCATCCTGATCCTGCCGTTGCCTTATCCGATTCTGCCCAACAAATGGATTTAGATCAATTCGATCATTTCTATCAGGAACTGTTAAAAGGAAGAACGATCGAAGTATAATATATATAAGAGAAGGGTTGGATCCTGTTTATGGGGTTCAACCCTTTGTTTTTGATTTTTAAAATGATTTTTTGCTGTCAATTGGAGTGTTTTATATTGATGAGCAGCATACGGATCAAATAATTAGTGAAGTTCAGGTGACCAATACGATTTTTGTTGAGGATATCAGCGGAAAATTCAATTTATCAGCGAAATTCTGATTATAACGGCGAAATCTCACATTTAACGGCGAAATTCTGATTATAACGGCGAAATTCTGATTATAACGGCGAATTTCCAAATATAACGGCGAAACGCATCCTCTACACCCCGTAAGCATGTATTCTGGTCATCGCTTTTTCTGCATGTTATAATCAACTTTTTATCAAGCAAAGGCGGAGTCGTTGCACGAATATAGAGACTGTCGTATGATTATCAAGGTAATTGCAGATAAATAACCTATATACATTGAAAAAACACTAATGTGAATATAAATATGTGCATTTTTTAACAAACTATTGTAATCGCTTTTTTCTTTAGGTTTATTTAGTGTAAAATAAGATAAATAAATGAGTAGAAGAGTAAAGGAGAGTTAGCTATGAACGTTACAATATATGATGTAGCAAGAGAAGCAAATGTTTCCATGGCAACCGTTTCACGTGTGGTCAACGGAAATCCCAATGTTAAGCCGGCAACAAGAAAGAAAGTACTGGAGGTCATTGACCGCCTTGGATACCGTCCGAATGCTGTAGCAAGGGGACTTGCAAGTAAGAAAACAACAACGGTCGGAGTGATCATCCCTGATATCTCTAATATTTTCTATGCTGAATTGGCACGTGGAATCGAAGATATCGCAACGATGTACAAGTACAATATCATCTTAAGTAACTCGGATCAAAATGTGGAGAAGGAGCTTCATCTTCTTAACACGATGCTTGGTAAACAAGTGGACGGAATCCTGTTCCTTGGCGGGCACATTTCCGAAGAGCACGTTCAGGAATTCGAGCGTTCCCCGGTTCCGATCGTATTGGCTGGAGCAGTGGAAGAAACAAACAAGGTTCCTTCCGTTAATATCGACTACAAAGCGGCTTCCTACGATGCTGTTACGGAATTGTTGGAAAAAGGACATAAGCGTATTGGATTTGTAAGCGGACCTTTCCACGATACAATCAACATGAAGTTTAAATTAGAAGGGTATCGCGAAGCCCTCGCTAAAGCCGGAGTGGAATATAGTGACGACCTGGTTGTTGAAGGTGAGTACACCTATGACTCAGGACTTGAAGCGTGGCAGAAGTTTTCTGAGCTTGGGGACAAGCCGACCGCTATATTCGTCGGAAATGATGAGACGGCCCTTGGAGTCGTTCACGGCGCTCAGGATCAAAATGTGTCCATTCCTGATGAAGTGGAAGTAATCAGCTTTGATAACACAAGACTGGCGCTTATGGTTCGACCACAGTTAACCTCCGTTGTTCAGCCTTTATATGATATCGGGGCTGTGGCGATGAGATTACTAACGAAATATATGAACAAAGAAACGGTTGAAGAATCCACAGTTGTTCTTCCTCATCGACTTGAACATCGGAACTCAACAAAATAAGAAGTTTGTCGATATAAAAGGTAAAGACAAACAGAACTTATTTTTGTAGGGAGAGTCAAAATGAAAAAGCTTGATGTTCTTACACCGATCGGGGTTGTAGTTGGGTTTCTATTCGTCGCTTTCGCCATCATCACGAACGCTGGTATTACAGGCTTCAGTTCCTTCGTAGATGTGCCGTCCATGTTTGTTGTGATAGGCGGTTTGATCGCTGCCATGCTGGTCAGCTTCTCTATTAAGGAATTGAAGCAATTGGGGAAAGTGATGAGAGAATCCTTTCGTGACGAGGAATACGATCTTCAAGGCCTCATTCGCACGTTTGTGACGCTATCAGAAAAAGCCAGGAGAGAAGGTCTTCTCGCATTAGAAGCGGAAGTGGAAGAGGTCGAGGATCCTTTCATTCGTAAAGGAGTCCTGTTAGCCGTCGATGGAATTGAGCAGGACGTGATTGTCGATATCATGAATGCCGAAATCATCGCTTTAGAAGAGCGGCATCGTAAAAATAAAAGTTTACTGGATAAGGCTGGGGAGTATGCGCCTGCCTGGGGGATGATCGGGACCTTGATTGGTCTCGTACTGATGCTGAAGAATTTGAATGACCCAGCGTCATTAGGACCTAATATGGCCATCGCCTTATTAACGACTCTATATGGATCGATTCTTGCAAATCTTGTCTTCCTGCCCATGGCATCGAAATTAGCGATGAAAACAGAAAAAGAAGTGTTTATGAAACAAATCGTGATTGAAGGTGTCGTCGGGGTACAATCCGGTCAAAATCCGAAAATATTGGAAGAGAAATTAAGAGTGTTCTTATCCAATGAGGAACTGGAAATGTACTTCAGCAGGAAACAAGAGGAGGCAGCACTCGATGAAGCGTAGACGAAGACAAGCGTCTCAGCCCACGGGTGCACCGAAATGGATGGTAACCTTTTCTGATCTCATTACTCTTATTCTCGTATTCTTTATTTTACTATTTTCAATGTCTCAAATTGATATTGTGAAATTCAGGACCATCGCTGATTCCTTTCAGCAGCGTCAAATACTCGAGTTTTATCCTTCTGTCATCCCATTCGAGAATCCCTCTGCCGAGCCTGAAATGGAGAGGGAGAAAACTCAGCCTCAGGGCAGTGAGGGAACCGATAAAGAGTTGAATCAACTTTTAGCCGATATTCAAAGCTACTTAAATGAAAACAAACTAAGTGACGTTGTAGTGGCCACAAGAACCGAACGTGGGGTCGTGCTGGTCCTACAGGAGCAAGCCCTGTTTGCTTCAGGTGAAGCAACGGTCCTTGAGGAAGCTTATCCGTTCTTAAATAAAGTGGGCGATCTCTTATCGAGAATCCCAAACTTCGTGAAAGTGGAGGGACATACAGATAATCGTCCCATCGGTACATATCGGTTTCCATCAAACTGGGAGCTTTCCTCTGCAAGGGCAAGCAGTGTGATCCGGTATCTCGTTCAAACCGAGAACTTAGATCCGAAGCGTTTCATTGCCGTCGGATATGGGGACACACGACCCATTGCACCTAATGACACAAGGGAAAATCTTCAAAAGAACAGGCGTGTGGAAGTGATCATAACAGATCCTGCATACGAGGAACAATAAAAACCAAGGACTTCTCAATGGGATGAGAGTACCTTGGTTTTTTTTTCGTATTCTTGTCTTATGCTTGTCGGGCCTGAACGAGCCGCCTCCGCCTTTCGATTGTCCAGCTCCGGCGGCTAGGCCCTCGAGGTCATAAGTCAAGAACACCAAAAAGGCAAAGGGCGCCTTTCCGGCGTTCTCGTCTTATGCTTGTCGGGCCTGAAAGAGCCGCCTCCGCTTTTCTGTTTAGCTACCAGGTTTTTGCCTGAGCTGCTGTCGGATGGAGTATAGGGCTTTCTCGACGGTTTGTTTATTCTTCTCCGTGATTTCGCCCTTTCTTGGGATAGGCTTGTATATGTCAGGTCTATCCCACCATTCAGATGGCAGGGTGACCCCTGCTTTACTTTGCCAGCGTTCCGTCCATTTAGCAGGGAATGAAGAGGTGCGGTCCAATCGATCGGTCATTTGCATCCAAATCAGGGCCCAGGCTCTCGGAACCACTCTCCAAATGTCGTAGCCCCCGCCCCCGACGGCAATCCATTTACCCCCGCAGTACTCATGAGCCAACTCGTGGGCGATACGCGGGATTTCCCGGTATATATTCATGGTAGCGGAAAGGTGGGTGAGTGGATCATAATAATGGGCATCTGCCCCGTTTTGAGTCAATATGACGTCCGGCTTGAAGAATTCAATCACTTCACGAAAGGACGTTTCGTAAGCTTCGAGCCACGATTCATCCTCTGTAAAGGCATCGAGGGGGATATTGAACGAATACCCATAACCTTTTCCGTGACCGCGCTCATTAATATTGCCTGTCCCTGGGAAGAGGTAACGACCCGTCTCATGGATGGAAAGGGTACACACGTCGGGATCATCATAAAAGGACCACTGAACGCCATCTCCGTGATGAGCATCTGTATCGACGTATAGGACCCGAGCCCCGTACTTTTCCTGCAAGTAGCGGATCGCCACCGAACTGTCGTTATAAATACAGAATCCTGATGCCTTTCCTTTGAAACCATGATGCAGACCACCGCCGAGATGGAGGGCATGCTTCGCTTTTCCCGTCATGACAAGATCAACGGCCGTTAACGTCCCGCCTACCAAATAAGCACTCGCTTCATGCATTCCTTGAAACATCGGGGTATCTTCTGTACCAATTCCAAACCCTTCTGCCTGATCTTGAGAGAGTTGGCCGACACTCGCTCGTTTGACGGCGCTTACATAGTTGGGATCGTGATTAAGAAATAACTCTTCATCGGTAGCCATTCGTGGTGGAACGATTTCATCTGATTGAAGAGCGTTTGCTTCTTTGAGTAAGTCCATCGTCAGGGTCAGTCGGGTTTGATTGAAGGGATGCTCATCAGAGAACCGATACCCGAGGAGTTCGTCTGAATAGATGAAAACGGCATCCTTGGTCATGATGAGATTCCTGGCATGTTTGGCCATAACACGTCATATCCTTCTTTCTTCAGATCATTGATCACATTCATCGGATTCATCGTTCTTACTCGGAACACAAGGATTTTATACTGTTCGTCCTTTTTATCCGGGTACACGAGTACACTTTGGATATTGGAGTTATTCCTTCTGATGATACCGGCTACCTCGTAAAGTATGCCCGCTTTATGCGGGACTTTCACTTCGATTTGAGAGCCGGGTTGGTGGGCTCCCGTCAGTTGGATGAGAGTGTACAACAGGTCTGTTTCCGTAATGATTCCGACGAGCTTCTTTTCCTTCAAAATGGGAAGGCAGCTGATCCGGTGCTCATAAAAGAGTGCCGCAACCTCTTCGACAAAATCCAGAGGATGACCTGTGATCACATCTTTCTTCATGATCAATTTAAGCGGATTCTGCAATTCACTCGTTGAGGACTCATCATGAAAAATAGATGGGGTCCCATCTTTTACATCACGGTCACTCACGATCCCGATCACTTCCATATCACGATTGGTAATCGGGATATGCTTGATCTTTTTCTCCCGCATTAATTTTATGGCTGTTTCAATGGTATCGTCTGCACATAATGTTTCGACTTTTGTTTTCATAATTTCTTCTACAATCACGTTCTCCACCCCTTTAGAAAACTTGTCAGAATTCCATTAATACATAAAACGATTCATAAACCTCAGTTGATCAAATCGTTGGATGGAATCCGGATCCACTCTGGTACCGATTCTCGCCATTAAACAATTAGCTGGATGGGAACTGATTTCAGGGTCATCCGTTGCGTAATATTCCAATCCGCCGGCGTTCATCATTTTTTCCATCACTTTACGATATTCCCACACGTTCAGGCCAGTCCCTTTTAAATCCCAGTGCCAATAATATTCAGTCGTAATGACGATGTAGTCATTCATATAATCATCCATCATGGAAACCTTCAATAGATTCTTTCCGACGGAAGCCCCGCGGAATTTGGGGATGACTTCGATTGCTCCAAGCTCGATCAGATTATCCATTTTTCCTTGAGACCAGCGTTCAAGGGGATCTGGATATAAATATGTAACATATCCAACAATCGTATGATTATCTCTCGCAATCAGGATTCGGCCTTCTGGTAAACTCGCAATCTCTACAAGGGCTTTATGCTGTTGGGCAGGAGGTCTGAAAGCGACCAAGTCCTCGTGAAAGTCGAGCCTGGCTAATTCTTCAGCGGAAATAGGGCCTTCAATAATGATATTTCCCTTTGTTGTTTTCAATTCTGTTGCATTATAGGTTTTTTTCAATTTCATCTGGACACCACCTAAAGATATTCCTCAAGTCCATTATACATGAAATTGATAATTGTATAGCGCTTTCACAAAATTTTCAGACGTTTGAAGCAAGGGAATTATTTTGCAATACCTATCTGGGACAAGGGTTTGAAGGGTTTTTATAAGAAACACAGCAAAGAGCACATTTAGGCAGATTTTTTAAAAAATTGAGAAAATATTAAATTTATACTATAATAAGATTGTAATTTCTTACATAAGGGGGATGCTGTATATGAAAGTGGAAGCGTTACCAGTAACCAAGGGAAACTATAATCTTGAAAGCTATGAAAATACGTATGAATCATTTGATTGGAAAGATGTCGAAAAAGAGTTTTCATGGGCGGAAACAGGACGAGTCAATCTGGCTCATGAAGCAATCGACCGACATGCAGTATCTTTCAGGAAGAATAAAGTCGCTCTTTATTACCGAGATGCAGAACGTGATGAAAAATATACGTACTCTGATATGAAGAAGATGTCGAACAAAGCAGGAAATGTATTGAAGCGTTTTGGGGATGTTGAAAAAGGGGACCGTGTCTTCATCTTCATGCCGAGATCACCGGAACTGTATTTCTCCGTATTAGGTGCAATCAAACTGGGTGCCATCGTCGGCCCACTGTTTGAAGCATTCATGGAGGGAGCCGTTCGTGATCGTTTAGAGGATAGTGAAGCAAAGGTACTGATCACAACTCCCGAGCTATTGAAGAGGGTTCCCGTAAGTGAACTTCCGAACCTAAAGCATGTTTTCTTAATTGGGGAAGATGTACAGGAGGACGATGTACATGTAGACTTTATGAGTAAATTCGCTGAAGCGAGCAATAAACTGCAAGTAGAATGGGTAGACCGGAACGATGGGTTGATCCTTCACTATACATCAGGGTCCACCGGAAAACCCAAGGGGGTCCTTCATGTCCATAACGCTATGATCCAACATTATCAAACTTCCAAGTGGGTGCTCGACCTACAGGAAGAGGATGTGTATTGGTGCACAGCGGACCCGGGGTGGGTCACAGGTACTTCGTATGGAATCTTCGGTCCGTGGCTGACAGGTGCCTCGAACGTCATTGTTGGGGGACGCTTCAAGCCGGAGAACTGGTATCAAACGATTGAAGATTATGGAGTGACGGTCTGGTACAGTGCTCCAACGGCCTTCAGGATGTTGATGGGTGCCGGTGATGAAGTGGTGAAACAATTCGACTTAAGCTCCCTCCGTCATATCCTGAGCGTAGGAGAGCCTTTAAACCCTGAGGTTGTCCGCTGGGGAATGAAAGTATTCAACCTGCGCATCCATGATACTTGGTGGATGACTGAAACAGGAGGTCAATTGATCTGTAACTATCCGAGCATGGAAATCAAGCCGGGATCCATGGGGAAACCATTCCCTGGAGTGAAAGCGGCGATTGTGGATGATCAAGGAAACGAAGTGCCTCCTTACCGTATGGGGAACTTAGCGATCAAAAAAGGCTGGCCGTCCATGATGAACCAGATCTGGAATAATCCACAGAAGTATGACTCATACTTCATGCCTGGTGACTGGTATGTTTCAGGAGATTCAGCTTATATGGATGAAGACGGTTATTTCTGGTTCCAGGGCCGGATTGATGATGTCATCATGACGTCCGGGGAACGAGTAGGTCCTTTTGAAGTAGAAAGCAAGCTTGTAGAACATCCGGCAGTCGCCGAAGCAGGTGTCATTGGAAAACCCGATCCGGTTCGCGGCGAAATCATCAAAGCGTTCATCGCTCTTCGCGACGGCTACGAAGTGACAGATGAGCTGAAAGAAGAGATTCGTCAATTCGTGAAAAAAGGACTGGCTGCCCACGCGGCTCCAAGAGAAATCGAATTCAGGGACAAGCTGCCGAAAACACGAAGCGGAAAAATCATGCGTCGCGTGTTGAAGGCATGGGAACTAGACCTTCCTACTGGTGATTTAAGTACAATGGAAGATTAATAGGTGGAAGAACCCCTGCTCTTGGTGAGTGGGGTTTTTTTTGTGGTTGGGGAGAAGGGCGGAATTTATCGATTAATGAGAAGTGGCAGATAAACTGAAAAAACGGCAGATGAAATCATTATATGGCAGATAAGGAGTCCAAACCACCATACCAGCAGTCACCATCCACTCCATCACCCCTCATTCAACAAAAAAAACGAGCAAAAAGTAAATACTTTTGCTCGTTTTTTATAGTGCGATCTAATTCTGCTCAGCAGGTGGTTCAGGTTCAGTTGGTGGCTCGGTTCCTCCATCGTCCCCGCCGCCGTCGCCACCGCCATCATCAGCTGGTGGTGGCGGTGGTGGCTCAGGCTTGTCTGGTTTAGGGGGAGGATCGGCCGGTTTATCACCAGGCGGTTTCGGATCCGTTGCCGGCTTCTCAGGCTTCGGTTCCGGTTTTGGCTCTGGTTTACCGATTTGTACAGTGTTGGAAGATGCCGATTGTTTTCCGGCTACATCAACGGCAACCACATAGAAATCACCATTTCCAACGGAAACTGAATAACTCCCGCCAGACTTGACACTTCCGACTTTGCCGCCGGATTTACTATATACACGGTATCCAACGACATCTCCGCTTGCAGAAGGGGTCCAAGTGATGGTATTACCATTGGCACTTGCTCTTACCGTTCCTGGAGCTGCTCCATCGTCTGAAATTTTGTTTTCTGCAATCAGAACATTTTTGAATCGATTGTCACCTTCCGGAATGAGTTTGTTTGGATCTCCAGGTACAGATCCAAATACATTCTTCACAAAGTCAGGGTTCAAGATCACTCCCGGCTGTGAAAATTCTTCCGGCGTATTAGGCAGAGCTAAATATTTCTTTCCGTTTACCATGACGTAGCGGCTCATGAGTAAGCTGTCATCGGTTTTGGTCGGTACATATTTAGCGTTGAATAAGTCACTTTTTACTAACCCGGCCTGACTGCATGCTTCTGATGGCAGCAATCCCGAAATCGAGCAGAAGGATCTTCTTACAACACCTTCCGGCTGCTGGAATTGTGCATCAGGATCAATCAGTTCAGGAGCCAAGTCCCTCGTGTCATTCAATAAGTATGACCATAAACGGATATTACGTAATCCATAATGTCCATACTGTGCCCGGGATCCCGGTGTATTTAAGGAAGAAGGTGTGTCATATCCGAACCAGGTTCCGAATGTAATGCTCGGATTGGATGCGACAAACCAGTGATCCTTGTATTCCTGACTCGTTCCGGATTTCCCGGCCCAGTCAGAACCGAAGTTCAGGAATTTCTTCGCATAACGTCCCGTACCCAGTGAATGATCCAGGGTATCTCTCATCATATCAATGGCAAGGTAAGCAGTCTGCGGACTGAATACATCCACCGGTTCTACTTTATGTTCGAAGACCACATTGCCATCTTGATCGACAATTTTATCGATCATATAGGCATCTATGAATTTCCCGCCATTTGCAAAAGTAGTATAGGCATTTACATTTTCTTCGACTGTTACACCACTTGTAGTGGCTCCAAGTGCAAGTGACAGGTTATTGTCATACCGGCTGGTTAGTGATGAAAAGCCCATTTTCAGAAGGAATTCTTTAAATGGATTTCGGTTATAGATGTTGGCATATGTTCTTACAGCAGGTAAGTTCAATGATTCTGCCAGTGCATATCTTGCAGGGAAAAGTCCACGTTCATTAAGCGAGTAGTTTTCAGGCGTCCAGCCATTGATGTTTACACCAACGTCAGGAATAGGGGATCCAGGTGAAATGTATCCGTATTCCAGTGCCGGTGCATAAGCAAGTAATGGCTTCATGGTAGAACCGTTCGATCTCAGGGACTGGGTGGCGTGGTTGATTTGTTCTGTTTTAAAGTCACGTCCGCCGATGAAACTGATGATGCGTCCCGTTTTATTTTCAATCATGATCGCTCCGACCTGAACCGGTTCCTGTACTTCCACTTCTTCTCCTGTTTCAGGGTCAGTTGCCGATACATATTTGGAAGGTCCATACATTTCGTAAGCATCTTTAGTCTTTTGCATTTGATCATAGATTTTTTTATTGATGGTTGAGTGAATCTGATAGCCGCTTTGACGGACATTGCGGTCCGCTAGCGTTCGGTACTTTTCTTCAAGTTCATCATTATTTTCAAGATCCTGTTTTGAATAGCCGTCTCTTTCGGCAAGTACATCCGTCATGATATCCACTGCCCTGCTTTCAAGTTCGGCAGTCAGCCAAGGGTACTGTTCACTCGGTGACGGTTTAGGCTTGATGAAATCTTTCGATAGGTCATAAGCAACGGCTTCATCGTACTCTTTCTTTGTAATATATCCTTCTCGGTGCATTCTGTAGAGTACAGTATCTTTACGGCTCATTCCGGCTTCCAGGTTCTCTTTCATTTCCCCACTATTCGTAAAGGGAGTGTAAGAGAATGGAGCTTGTGGAAGTCCTGCAATGAACGCAGATTGAGGCAAGGTTAAGTCCTTGGCGTCCACTCCGAATATCCCTTGGGCAGCAGATTGGACCCCGGCGATATTCCGACCGGAAGAATTACGTCCAAGTGTCGCTACATTCAAGTACGCTTCCAGGATTTCGTCCTTTTCAAAGAAACGCTCCAAGCGAAGGGCGAGGAGTATTTCCTTTGCTTTTCTTTCAAATGATACTTCATTCGTCAATATTTGGTTTTTGATGAGCTGTTGTGTAAGTGTACTTCCACCTGATTGAGTGGAGGAATTGGTGAATTCCTGAAGTACGGCACGCATGATCGCTTTCGGTACGACACCGTTATGTTCTTTGAAGTATTCATCTTCCGTGGCAATAACAGCATTTCGCAGATCTTCTGAAACATCATCAAGCTTCACTTCTTCGCGTTCTAAGTCTGTTCGGAATTTCCCCAGATAGACATCATTGGCGAAGTAAAGCTTCGACGTTTCTTCGTAGTTGTAAATGTCCTTTTTCATTTGGTCATAAGGACGTATCGGTTCTTCCTTCACGAGAGAAGCGAAATATCCCGCTCCAACTCCTCCTGCAAATACAAAACCTAATACAAATAGTACCATAAGGATCAAGGATAGGTTCCAAAATACTCCGTATGTAATTCTTGCTCGTTTCTGAACTCCAGTATTTGAAAAGAACCTGATTGCAGGGTCTAGTTTTTTCAGTAATATGTTCCATTTTTCCTTCATATAATCATTCCCCCCAGAACATTCCCATTATAGCATATTTACAGGAAGGCTGTCGTAAAAAGTCAAAGAAAAAGGTCTTTTATCAGGCATTTAGTTGACTATTATTTGAGAATATGGTAAAAACCTTATATAACGAATAGAATGACAATCTGACTTACAGTCGGATTTACTTACAAAAAAATGAACGTGTGATCGCAATGAGAGGAACAAGTAGTCTGCCTTCCCTGTTATAAAGAGAGTCAGTGGTTGCTGTGAACTGACACAAATGGCAGATGAATTACATCCTGGAGCTTTTGCTGTGAACCTTTAGTAGCAGCAAACGGTTAAAGCCGTTATCTTTAATGAGTGAAGGATGTAATTCCTTAATTTGGGTGGTACCGCGCGACAGCGTCCCTGCATTTATGCAGGGACTTTTTTGTTGTCTTGTTTTACAAAAAAGGAGGAAAAAACATGGATTTGATAAAGGACTTGGAATGGCGTGGAATCACGTATCAACAAACGGACGCTGAAGGGTTGAAGGACCTGTTGAATAAAGAGAGTATCTCCATTTACTGCGGGATCGATCCGACAGCAGACAGTATGCATATCGGGCATCTCCTTCCATTTTTAACATTGAGACGCTTCCAGAATCAAGGGCATCGTCCACTTGTACTAGTGGGAGGGGCAACCGGCCTGATCGGTGACCCGAGCGGTAAAAATGAAGAGCGTAAACTGCAGACAATTGAAGCGATTCAGGGGAATGTGGCGAGCATTAAAGTGCAGCTGGAAAGCATCTTTGATTTCGAAGGGGAAAATGGTGCAGTGATGGTGAATAACTATGACTGGATCGGAGCGATGGATGTCGTTACTTTCCTTCGTGATTTCGGTAAGCATGTGGGTGTGAATTACATGCTGGCAAAAGATACAATCGCGTCACGCCTGGAATCAGGTATTTCGTTCACTGAATTTACGTACACCATTCTGCAGGCACTGGACTTCAATCATTTATACGACAACTACAATTGTAAACTTCAAATCGGGGGCAGTGATCAGTGGGGGAATATCACGACTGGCCTTGAGCTGATCAGACGTACCCATGAGGAAGAAACGAAGGCATTCGGTTTCACGATTCCACTTGTAACAAAAGCAGATGGAAGTAAATTCGGTAAAACCGAAAGTGGAGCAATTTGGTTGGATCCGAAGAAGACGTCTCCTTACGAGTTCTATCAGTTCTGGATCAATGCGGCTGATGCAGATGTCGTGAAATACTTGAAATACTTTACATTCCTTTCCCACGAAGAAATCGATGCTCTGGCACAGTCAGTTGAAACGGAACCTCACCTTCGCAAGGCGCAAAAGGCACTGGCTGAAGAAATGACAAAACTGATTCATGGTGAAGAAGCTCTTGATCAAGCCATCCGCATCACACAAGCATTATTCAGTGGTGAGATCAAATCTTTATCGGCTTCTGAAATACTGGAAGGATTCAAAGATGTTCCATCATTCGAACAGGCTAAAGGAGAAGAGATCGGATTGATCGACCTTCTCGTAAATGCAAAAATCTCACCATCCAAGCGACAAGCGCGTGAAGATGTCGGAAATGGTGCAGTATACCTTAACGGTGAACGTGTAACGGACCTTCAACATGTGATGGATGAAAAAGATATGATCGAAGGACAATTTACCATCATTCGCCGCGGAAAGAAGAAATATTTTAGAATTCAGTACGTATAATACTAGTATTGAATCTGACAGTGCGGTATCCGTTTCTCTTATTGGAGCGGGTACCGTGCTTTTTTCTGTGGTACCGGATTTGAACACAAAAAAACACTGCCCATAGAATGGACAGTGTTTTTCTTACAAAGATTAACGAGAGTAGAACTCAACGATAAGAGCTTCATTGATTTCAGCAGGTAATTCAGAACGTTCAGGAACGCGTGTGAAAGTACCTTCTAATTTGTCAGCATCGAAAGTTAGGAATTCAGGAACAAAGCTGTTCACTTCCATCGCTTCTTTGATGATGTCAAAGTTACGTGATTTTTCACGAACTGAGATTGTTTGACCAGGAAGTACGCGGAATGAAGGGATGTCTACACGAGATCCGTTCACTGTAACGTGACCGTGGTTAACAAGTTGACGTGCTTGACGACGAGTACGAGCAAGACCTAAACGATAAACAACGTTATCCAGGCGGCACTCAAGTAGCGCCATGAAGTTTTCACCGTGTTTACCTTGTAATTTGCCAGCTTGGTCAAATAGGTTACGGAATTGACGCTCAGTTACTCCGTACATGTGACGAAGTTTTTGCTTCTCTTGAAGTTGTAAACCGTACTCAGAGATTTTTTTACGTTGGTTAGGACCATGTTGTCCAGGAGCGTAAGGACGCTTTTCTAATTCTTTACCCGTTCCGCTTAGAGAGATTCCAAGACGACGAGATAATTTCCAGCTTGGGCCAGTATATCGAGCCATGAATGACTCCTCCTTTATTGTTTTTATTTTGTTGTAAAATAAAAACACCTGTGAATAAACAATTATGTGCATTTTGTTTTCATGTACCTTCGCCCTAGCAGCAGAGGGTTACAAGATACACCTCAATATGTAGAGGAACAAAATACGGACATAAAGGACTTCACTGAAGCTGCATTATTTTACACAAAGAATATTATATGACGGGAGAGACTAGAAGTCAAGGAAGGATTTTAAGATGAACGGATTTCATAGATTCTTGCAAGTGTTGTTCTCTAAACAAAATAGTCCAAAAGTCATTTCTTGTGATATAATAAAAGTTGGAAAATATGTTGAATAGGTGAATGTCGTTGAAAGAATCAAAAAGAGAAAAGACCCTTCGATTTGTATTGATCGGTCTGTGCGTCCTGGTTGTTTTCGGAGGGTTTGTTTATTCTTCCGATTCCCCGGAAAGAGTGGATGAGTCCGGGCAATCGATTCATGCGGAGGTATTAACTGCAGGAAATAGAGAGCAGAACCCCGTCATCGCTGTAGCTAAGATGGCTCAAGATCAGCCTGTCCTTATTATATATGAAATTGAAAGAAGCAATCAGTATTATTTCAAGGTATTACATAGTGTGTCGTTAAAGAAAAAAGTGAAAAAGATAGGGCTCACCAAAGATAAAGATGGAATTTGGGTCCAATTAGATAAGAAGCAATGGGTGTTATTTTCGAACTCTTTAGAGGTTTTACAAGAGAAGAAGGATGCTCCTTCTTCGGTGATCTCCAGTAAACAACCTTTTAAATATGAGGATCATAAGCGTGTGATAGATGTTTCCTTTAAAGAGAACAAAGACCCGATTTCACTGGATTGGTCAGGTCAAAAAGCTGATCCTTTGGAAGTCCATTCATTATCAGCAGATAAGTCCTTATGGCTCGTGGTATTACAAGAAGATATGGTGCTGGCTCAAGGACAATGATGTTAATAGTTTCACAAACCTTTCAGGTGTGGGTGAGAAAAATGTACGTTGTTCATAATTCTTTGCTTGAATATAAGTCAAAGCTGTTTGATTTAATCTATGAAGAAATGTCAGTTGAATTGGGGCAATCTGCTCATTTGCAAAAGTGGCTGACCATGATTAAAGACTGCCTTGATATCGATCGGGCATTTTTATATTTTTATAGCGAGTCTGCCTATTTCTTATATCACCCCAGTGACAATGAGGATGTTCCCCTGACGATTGCTGAATCAAAGGAGAAATACATGGTTCGTCCTGTTATGGTTGAGGAAGAGGATGATTTCACCATCCGTTTTCACTTTACGAATAAAGATGGAAGTCCTCTGGCGATTCTGTTAGTAAAGAGGGATGATCGCAAAGAAGAGGCAGACGCTGGCTGGCTCCAGTCCTTTTGGGAAGCCAGCAATCAATTTTTACAGCATACAGATGGAATCCAGACCGTACTCGATGATGAAAAACGGTACAGGGAATTATTTAAAGTAACGGAGATCTTTCACTCGACCAGGGATGTTCATACGCTTCTTGTGCAGATCATTGAAACGTTGAAGCAGGTGTTTCCAATCGATGAATTCCACTTGTTATTGTCTAACGACCGGTATGAATTCGGGACACTCCCCATTAAAAACTTTGATTTTGATCGTGCCAATGAGTCTGCCATGCAGGCATTTGTCAATGGGAGTATCGAAGTGAAGGAAAAGGATGTCCTGTATGCCCCTTTAAAAGGAAAACAGGGGATCTATGGTGTTCTTGAAGTGAAGTCAAAGGCCCATTTTACCTTTACGGAACAGAAGATCGAATTCATTCGCTTACTTGCCTATACGGCAGGGAATGCCCTTGAAAATGCCAAACTTTATGAACAATCCAAAAGACTCATTACCGATTTGCAGCTTATTAATGAAACGTCCCATCAGTTAAATTTGAATTTACGATTAACGGATACGGTCCTGTTTTTAAAGAAACAGATTCAACGATCCTTTCAAGCATCAGCCATCGGATTTGTTCTGGTTCAAAAAGGGGAATACAGAATCCTGGAAGAAAGCTCTTCTGTTTTTTTTGAACAAGAAGGTGAAAAGTATATCTCTTATGTAAGGATGAGAATCGAGAAGGAACGGGATGCCATCTTTTTAGGTGATGTAAGCGATCGATTCGATATGGGAGTGGTCTTTCCTTCCGTCATGGCTGTGCCAATGATTCAAAATGAAGCCCTGCTAGGGTTTTGCATAGTGTTACATAAAGAACCGTACATGTTTTCATTTGATATGTACAAGTTGCTTCAGTCGTTTATCCATCATTCGACCCTGGCGATAACCAATGCAACCCTTCGTGAGAAACTCGAGCATATGGTCATTACCGATCATATGACCAAATTATTCGCACGGAATTATCTTGATGAAGAAATGGAATCCTCGATGAATAAGGATTCAATGGGCACCTTGCTGTTGATCGATATAGATGATTTCAAGGCGATTAATGATAATTACGGTCATCAAATTGGGGATGAAGTCATTATCGGGGTGGCGAACCTGATTAAAGGAATCGTCAGCCATCATGGATTTGTTGCCAGATGGGGAGGGGAAGAATTAGCGGTCTATCTGCCTTCTCTTGATCATGAGGCTGGCAATGAAATTGCTCAACGCATTATCGAAGAGATTCCTGTGAATACAGATCCTTCAGTGACGCTGTCCTGTGGCTTATCCACTTGGAGAGTAGGGGACGACCAGTGCCCTAAGTCTGTAAAGGAATTAGTGAAGAAAGCAGATGAAGCACTCTATCATGCGAAAGATAATGGTAAGAATCAGGTTGTGAAAGATTGTGATGGAATCATCATGGAATGATAGTGTTCAGGAACCCGGAGCCGACATGAGTCTCCCGGGTTCTTCTTTATTGGCCATTTCCCTTTACCACTTTAGTGTAACCGCTTTCTTTTTTGTCGTGGTTATCATATTCTAGAATAGTAGTTACTTAGACTTAAAGGGAATACTGGGAGGAATACTGTATGAAAGAAGAGAAGCGTTTTGAAACAAGGGTGATTCATGAGGGGTATGCATCATCTCAGCATTTTGATAGTTTAGCGCCACCTTTATATCAAACTTCTACTTATACCTTTGCAAATGCGAAACAAGGGGAAAATCGATTTGCCGGTGAAGAGGAAGGATATATATATTCAAGACTTGGAAATCCGACGGTATCGATTTTGGAAGACAGAATGGCATCGTTAGAGGGAGGCGGGTCTGCCCTTGCCTTTGGTTCCGGGATGGCAGCTGTATCTGCCGTCTTATTCTCCTTGACCAAATCAGGAGATCATATCCTATGCTCTCAAGGGGTGTATGGCTGTACGTTCGGTTTACTTCAACTGCTTCAAGAGAAATTTGCCATTCAACATGACTTTTCTTCCATGAGTACAGAAGAGGAAATCCGGGGGAAAATCACTGAACAAACGAGCTGTATTTATGTAGAGACACCAATCAATCCAACTATGCAGTTAATTGATCTTGAGCTGGTCGTGAAGGTCGCCCGTGAAAAAGGGATTCCTGTAGTGGTCGATAATACATTCTGCTCTCCATACTTACAACGGCCATTGGAACTGGGATGCGATATTGTCATCCATAGCGCGACGAAGTACATCGGAGGTCATGGAGATGTGGTCGCGGGCCTCGTTGTGGGATCAGAGGAGAAGATGGCTGAAATTCGCATGACGACTCAGAAGGATATTGGAGGAATCATTTCTCCCTTTGATGCATGGTTATTATTGCGAGGGTTAAAAACATTGGCCGTCCGAATGGATCGTCACTGTGAAAGTGCTGAGAAGATTGCAGGTCTATTAGCCGAGCATCCGGCAGTAGAAACCGTCATCTACCCGGGGCATTCCAATCACCCGCAGCATAAGGTCATGAAGAAACAAATGAAAAAAGCCGGAGGAATGATTTCCTTTACGATAAAAGGTTCGAAAGAAGAGGCCCAGAAGCTTATGGATGATCTGGAGATGATCAAGATCGCCGTAAGTCTGGGGGATGCAGAAACATTAATCCAGCATCCGGCGACCATGACTCATGCAGTCGTACCAGAAGAGTCGAGAAAAAGCATGGGGATCAGTGACACGCTCCTAAGGCTTTCCGTAGGATTGGAAGCACCGGAGGATATATGGAATGATTTATCACAGGCGTTGAATAAGGCATAAAGAGAAACAGGAAGGAACCTGAATAGTGGCTCCTTCCTGTTTCTGTGTGGAGGATCTATTACTCTTTCAAATAGGCTTGATTTGATTTCTTTGTACTTACTCCATAAAGCTCAAAAATAATGCCATAAATGAACGCCGTTAAAAAAATCGAGCCAACCATGTCGAGAATGTAGTGTTGCTTAACAAAAAGGGTTGAGACGATAATCAACGAACCCATTAATGGCACAAAGGCAGAGTGGAACGAGTGTTTATTCTTAATGTTGATATTGGCAAGAATGATTGAAAATGTCGTTAAAACATGGATGCTTGGAAAAGCATTATACGGCTGATCATGACTATAGATCATTCGAACAAGATTGACAAACACGCCGTCTCCTGCAAGGTCGGGACGGGGGACTGTTGTCTGGAAATAAAAGTAAATTATGAAGCAAACCAACTCACCAATAACAATCACACTCAGGGTTTTAATAAATATAGGGATGTCTTTATACCAAAAGTAAAAAAGGTATCCTAGAATAAAGGCGTACCAGATTATATATGGCACAATAAACACCGGCACGAACGGGATCAATGCATCCATATCTGTAGAAAGGATGACCGCTTCACGGGTATCCGTATTTAAAAGTTTATATAACAACCCTAAAACCGGCATCACTAGTAAACATAATAAATAGGGTAAGTCTTTCTTCTTGTCTCTCATCTTACACCCCTTCTTAGCTGGAATTCATCCTGGATATTGTATGGAATGTACCAGTTTAACGTTCTCATTTACGGTACTCTTTTCCCTTTTAGCACAAAAGAAAAACGTAAAATTTTTACCAACTCAAACTTTCCTCCTATTCCCCCCAAAAAAAGACCCTGCCGGAAATATGAAAAATCATATTTCCGGCAGGGTGCTTATCTTAATGCTTCCGTATTAAAGATGTTTTAAAAGCTCATCCACAAAGAGTTCCAAATACTTCTGATCTTCTTCATCAAATCGGGATTTTTCAGGACTATCGATATCGAGTACCCCGATTAGTTTTCCCTCTTTCACCAGGGGAATGACAATCTCTGATTGAGAAGCTGCATCACATGCGATGTGTCCCGGGAATTGGTGGACGTCCTCGATCCGAAGTGTTTTTTGTTCACTTGCCGATGTACCGCAAACGCCTCTTCCCAAGGGGATCCTTACGCATGCAGGCAGTCCCTGGAATGGTCCTAACACCAATTGATTGCTTTCTTCTTCATATAAATAAAAGCCTACCCAGTTAATACGGTCCATAAATTGATTTAAAAGGGCAGAAGCATTGCTTAAATTCGCCATTTGATTTGGTTCGCCTTCTAATAGAGCTTTTAGTTGTTTCGTCACAAGACCAAAGCCCTGTTCCTTTGTACCTTGATATTTTTCTGCTTTAAACACCAACAACTCCCCCAATTCTACAAAATGTGCGTTATTTCACGTCCGGTTGTTCCCCTGAGCCCTCTAAACAACAAATACTGTCGAGAAATACTTAAAGGAAATCCACATGAAAACACGAATTCTTTGAGTAAACAAACTATAATAGAAACATCTATTGAACCATTTTTAGCATAATTCACCCAAACCTTCAATGATTAAGATTTTTTTATCAAAAGATTTTTAATATAGTGAATCCTCGTCACTGTTTTTTTCATACGCCTATCATATTTGAAAGAAGGGGAAATATGAAAAAACTAGATACTTCCATTACGACGAAAGAAGCCATTTTTCAAGCAGCCGTGTATTTGTTTTATGATCATGGCTTTGATGGGACCTCTGTCCGGGATATAGCAAAAAGAGCGAATGTCAATCCGGCTACCATTTCCTACTATTTTAAAGGGAAGCAGGGTGTGCTGGAAGCATGCTTCACTCATTTCTTTGAACAGTATCTGCGCTTTCTTCAGGAAGAAGTGGAAGCCTTGAACTATGTTAGTGCAGATTTATGCTTGAAGAGGGCAGTGTACAAAATCTTGAAATTCCAAAGTGAACATCACCAATTATCCAGGTTCATCTGGAGGGAAGTTTCGATTGATTCGCAGGTTGTGCGTGAAATCATTTCTTCCTACTTAATGAAAGAAAGACATTATATGAAGCGATTATTTGAACAGGGGATGAAAGATCATGCTCTGAAGAAACAGCCTGTAAGCTTTTTGGTGATTCAGCTTAAATCCATGCTGACAATGCCGTTTCTCAATAGCCAGCAGCTAAGGGAAGTGTGGCAAATGTTCCCACAGGAATATTATTTTATCGATCAATACTATAAAAATATTGATCAGTGGATTGATTTACTCCTCGTTTCCGAAGCGAAGGAAATCATGAAGAAAGAACTGATTATCTAAGCAGGGAAAAACCGTAAAAGAACTCTTCGCAGTTAATAGAAGAGTTCTTTGTTTTTATCCTTGCATCTCTGCTCTGCCTTGACCGATCCCTGCGGCTGTATGGGCATCGGACCCATACACGGTTTTGATTCCTAAGGAAAGGGCTTGTTGAATGATATCAGTTGGCGGATAGGGTTCACCACAGTATGGCTTCACCAGGCCTGCCCCGTTATAATCCAACTCCAAATTCCTCGCTGCCATCTCTTTTAAAATCAAAGAGGTTTTATCAGAAAAAGCATGGGAGGCAGGATACAGCTGCTGGAATTTCTTCACGAGGGTCATATGACCGATACGCTTAGGCTTAAAGGGACCCAAATCAGCTCTGATCGACTTTATTACCGTATCATAATAGCGTTCGTAAATCGCATCGACGGATCCGTAATAATCAATCATAGATTGGAATACATCAGGACTGAAGTCCAGGCAATCCCATTTACCCTCATATTGTAAAAAATGGACGGAAAGAATACTATCATCCAATCGGGCTCCGTAAGCATTTAAAAATTCGGCTGTCTCTTTTTCAAAGCCTGCAATGTAATCGACCTCTAACCCTGACTTAATCGTGATTTTATCTTTATATTTCTCCTTAAGGATATCCAGAGTTTGAAAATATTTTAAAAGATGCGATGGATCCATTCCGCTATCCTTGTCCGGGGTTGTATCTTCAAATCCCTGCGGAAGTGGCGCATGCTCCGTAAATGTTATATCAGAATAATTCAGGGAGAGCGCTCTCTCGATATACATCTCAAATGTATCATCACTCCCATGAGGACAAAAAGGAGTATGAATATGTCCGTCCACCTTCACCAAAAGACTTCACTTCCTTGTTTTATTAGTATGAAAAAGTTCTGTTAATAAAAGGTCAAGTTGATTGGAGCGGAAGGGTGCTCGACTCCTGCGGGAGAAGCGGGACAGGTGAGACCCCACAGGCGAAGCCGAGGAGGCTCACCGCCCGCCCCGCGGAAAGCGAGCACCCTGTAGCGGAAATCAACTACTACTCGCTTCAGTTTAACAACAACAATCTTTACGAAATTAGCCATAATAATTAAAACTAATATTAAAAATACATATAAAAAAGTCAATTTCCCCTTGAATTTGCTGAAAATGACTTTTTATCACTGAAAAATTAGAAATTAATAGTCAAAAATTGTCGTTAACATGGTATCATTATAACAATGAGAATTTATTAATGAAACAATGAACATTCAAATTGATATAGATGTCTACTGAATAGTTGAACAGGGGGCTTAAGATGCAATACGTCATCGCTGGAATAATACTTATCTTAATCGTATTCCTTATCGGATTTATCTCTAGAAAAAAATATTACGCTGAAATTGATCGCTATGAAGCTTGGAAAATAGATATTATGAACAAGCCGGTTTCAGACGAACTCTCCAAAGTGAAACAACTGAATATGACGGGGCAAACAGAAGAATTGTTTGACGGTTGGAGACAAGGATGGGATGAGATTGTTGCTGTGCAGCTTCCTGATGTTGAAGAACTACTGTTTGATGCAGAAGAGTACACCGATAAATTTCGTTTTACGAAAACAAAAGAGACCCTGTCCCGAATCGACAAGGTTCTGACTGAAACAGAACAGAAGATCGAGCAAATTCTGACAGAGTTAAATGAACTGATCGGCAGTGAAGAGAAGAATCGTGAAGAAATTCAATCTCTTCAAGAAGAATATCGGAACAGTAAAAAGCAGTTACTTGCGTATCGTCATACATATGGTCAAACCGCTAAGTACATAGAAAACATCCTGGATAAGCTCTCTGAACAAATGGTTCAATTCAACGACTTAACAGAGCAGGGGAATTATCTGGATGCAAGAGAAATCGTCCTTAGTCTGGCACAGGAAATGAAGGATGTTTCCTACAAAATGGAGACGGTTCCGAAACTGATCACCGATTGCGAAAACCTTTTGCCTGCACAGTTGTCCGAGCTTGAAGCGGGTTACGTGGAAATGAAAGGTCAAGGATATATGCTTGATCATATTGAAGTAGAGAAAGAGGTTGCATCCCTAAAGGAAACCCTGCTCCACTTTAATAAAAACCTTGAAGAGCTGAAGGTAGAAGAGGTAGAAGAAGGAATTCAGGAAATTAAAGTAAAGGTCGAGAACCTTTATGATCTGCTGGAGAAAGAAGTACATGCCAAACATTTTGTCCAACAGTATAAAGATCAAACGACTGAAGGATTGATCAAGGCCAAGGAAGATAATGAAGATATACAATCTGAAGTAACGCTTGTGAAACAAGGCTACCATCTTCAAGATGCGGACCTTGATACACCGTATGAAATTGAGACGAAGATCATTCAGCTTTCAAAGCGTCACGAAATGTTGATGAATAAAGAAGAATCGAATGGAACGGCGTACTCCTCACTAAGTGATGAGCTGAAAGAAATCAGAAACGGCCTGGAAGAACTGAATCGGGACCAGAGTGAGTTCTCCATCTACTTACAAAACCTGCGTAAGGATGAACTGGCAACCCGGGAGAAAATCCAGGAGCTTAAGAAAAAGGTGGCTGAAGCGAGCCGCATGATTTCAAAGAGTAATGTACCGGGCTTACCGGCTGATTACAAGGATCTCCTCGATGAGGTCCACCGGAAGATCGAGCAAGTGAATGCCAGCTTGACCGAGAAGCCTTTAAACATGAAGTTTGTTCAAGAAACGCTACTGGGAGCAGAAGACACCGTCGATCATTTTTACACGAAGACGGGAGACCTGATCGAAAACGTCCTTCTATCCGAGAAAATCATCCAGTATGGAAATCGCTATCGCAGTAAGTATAGTTCTGTCAGGGAAGGTCTTCAGTCTGCTGAAGAATCCTTCCGTCACTATGATTACCGCAAAGCATTGGAAGAAGCCGCAACAACGATTGAAAAAGTAGAGCCGGGTGCTCTTAAGAAAATCGAGAAAATGATGGATCTTGAGGAAAAATAATATTCATCATAAATAAAAAGGACTGATTTAGAAGATTTAATCTAAATCAGTCCTTTTTCAATATGCTGCCAAGTTCAAGGGCCAGAAACGACAGCTCCTGGCCCATTTTAGTTTATGGTCTTAACTGGCTTCAATCGTCCGCTTTGTCTGTCCCGCAAGTGCGGCAATAACGAATCCAATGATTGCGCCGATCATGGCAGGCACTAACCAGCCGATCCCTTGTGTATAGAAAGGAAGGAATTCAAGTGATTGACTGATGGCTGTCACGTCGATTCCGGCAGTTTTAATCCCATCAATTAAACTGATCAATCCTGTTGGAATTAAAGCTCCCACGTATACGAGAGAATAGCCGTTAAATGCATTGTGCATGAACGACAATAAGATCAATACGATGGCCAATGGATAGATGAAGATGAGCACCGGTAATGATACAGCAATCAGCTGAGTCAACCCAATATTGGCAATAATCATACTAAACAGAGACATGATGATCACTAGCTTCGGATAAGATACAGGGATAATCTTTGCGAAATACTGCGAACATGCAGAAACGAGTCCGACTGACGTAGTGATACAGGCAAACGTAATCGCCAGTCCCAGGATGATGGTTCCTGATGAGCCGAATAAATGACTCGCTGCCGCAGATAGTATGGCACCACCATTAGCTTGAGTACCGATGGAATCTGTACTTGTAGCTCCAATGTAACTTAAGGATAAATAAACAAGTGCTAAACCGATGGCTGCGATGACCCCTGCAATGATCGTAATGCGCGTCAGGTTTGCTTTACTCGTTACACCACGATCTTTGATGGAATTAATGACTACAATCCCGAATACTAAAGCGGCGATGGTATCCATCGTTAAATAACCCTCGATGAATCCCTTGAATAGCGCTCCATCCTGATAAGCGGGGTTCGGTACTCCGAAATCTCCCATTGGAGTCACAATACTCTTAACCACTAAGATCGTAAGGATCACGATCAGGGAAGGTGTCAATATCTTTCCGATTCTGTCTACGAGCTTTGAAGGATTCATCGCTAGCCATGCGGTTAATCCAAAAAAGATGATCGTATAAATGAATAAAGGTGTTCCGTATTTTGCAACATCTTCAGGTAAAAATGGGATCACTCCGATTTCATAAGCAACCGTACCGGTCCTTGGAATCCCGAAAAATGGTCCAATGGCCAAGTACATCACAATCGTGAAGATGAGCCCATATAAAGGATGAACACGGTTTGCAAGTGTCTGAAGATCTCCTCCAGATTTGGCGATGGCGATCACGCCCAATAAAGGAAGTCCTACTCCAGTAATGAGAAAACCGATAATACCCGTCCAAACATGTTCCCCGGCCTGCTGGCCTAAGAATGGCGGGAAAATCATATTACCTGCTCCGAGGAAAAGAGCAAAGAGCATTAATCCTATCGTAAAGATCTGGCTGAATGACAGCGCTTTCTCTCTCATATATACCCCTCCGTTTTGTAATCGTTATCATAAGCAAAATTATCTTATCATAAGATTGTAGAAAAATGTCGAAAAACTAAATAGTCTTACAATTTAGTATATTTAAATAACTTTTGCGATTATTTCCTTTATGATTCTCGCAAAAATTCTGTCTTTTTTCAATGATTATTTTTGGAAATTGCAAAAAATTATCAAAAAATCTTAGAAAATTAGTATTGCTACAATAATATCTTGCCCTGCATGTTGAATAAGATTTGGGTTCGGGATGATTTATGGTAAGATTAATGATTGAATATATTACTGTGAAACCTGCAGGTCACCACAAGTAAAAGAAGGTGAAATCTTGATTTATTTAGACAATAGTGCAACAACCAAGCCATATAAGGAAGTACTGGATACATTTATGAAAGTAAACGAAA
The DNA here is from genome assembly GCF_003315075.1 of Rossellomorea aquimaris. GTDB lineage: Bacteria > Bacillota > Bacilli > Bacillales > Bacillaceae_B > Rossellomorea > Rossellomorea aquimaris_C. The sequence continues at coordinate 55,525 of NZ_QNRJ01000007.1, read as the reverse complement.
GTTACTATGCCAATCCTTCATCCATTCATTCTTTTGGTGGGCGAATTGAGAAATTAATTCAGCAGTCCAGGGAACAGGTGGCATCTTTATTAGATATAAAAAAGAAAGAAGTCTTTTTTACCTCTGGCGGAACTGAATCGAATAATCTGGCGATAAAGGGGACGGCTTTACAATACGGGCACAGAGGGAAGCATATTATTACGACGAATATTGAACACCCTTCCGTTCACAATGCCGTTAAACAGTTAGAGATATTCGGGTATTCAGTGACATACCTCGATGTCGATGCGCAAGGAAGGATTCAACCTGAACAAGTAAAAGCCGCCATTCAGGAAGACACGATTCTCGTATCTGTCATGCAAGTAAACAACGAGATCGGAAGTGTTCAGCCCATCCGGGAAATAGGGATGCTGCTTTCGGACTTTCCAAAGATCCTTTTTCACGTTGATGCTGTTCAGGCGTGCGGGAAGGTCCCCCTTATTCTCCGCGAAAAGCTTATTGATTTATGCAGCATTTCCGCACATAAAATTCATGGCATTAAAGGAACGGGAATGCTATTCGTGAGGGACGGACTTGAGCTTTCTCCGATCATTTCAGGGGGAGAGCAGGAAGGGAATCTCAGAAGCGGCACGGAAAATACAGGTGGGATCGTCTCCTTTGCAAAGGCATTAAGGATGCACCTGGAAGAAAGTAAACAACTGCTTCCTATCATGGAGGAAAACCAGCGATATGTAAGAAAAGAACTGGAAGAAATGGAAGGTGTGACTGTTCATACACCAGAGGAGCATCATGCTCCTCACATCCTTAATTTTTCTATAGAAGGTTTCAAAGGTGAGGTCGTCGTCCACGCATTGGACCTGCATGAGGTGTTCGTGTCCACAACCAGTGCATGTTCATCAAAGCAAAGTAAGCCAAGTCGAACGCTTCTATCGATGGGTGTATCAAAAAGCCAGGCGAACAGCTCCATCCGGGTCAGTCTGTCTTTTCACAATACGATGGAAGAGTGCCGGCAGTTCATACAGTTACTAAAGAAAGAAATAGAACTATTACAAAAGACAATGAGGAGATCACGATGAATTATAATCGCATACTAGTAAGATACGGTGAAATTTCAACAAAAGGCAGAAATCGAAAGATGTTCACGGCAAAGCTGCGGGAAAATATTTTGCAGGCATTGAAGGATTTCCCGACGATTTCAGTTTCAGCAAGCCGGGATCGACTTCATATCCAGTTAGGAGACGAGAACGGGGAAGAGATCATTCCAAGATTGGAGAAAATCTTTGGAATCCAATCCTTCAGTCCGGTGGTAAAAGTGGCTCAGGATATCGAAGAAATAAACAGAGCAGGATTGGCTCTCGTACAAAAGAGTTTCGCACCGGGGAAAACCTTTAAGGTATCTGCCCGCAGAGCGGATAAAAAGTTCTCCATGGATACAAACGAGTTGAATTACGAAGTGGGATCCTACATCCTCCGAAACATGGACGGATTAAAAGTGGATGTGAAGAAGCCCGATATTAACCTGAATGTAGAAGTAAGAAAAGAGGGCGTCTATCTCTCTTCCGAAATCTATCAGGGATCAACGGGTATGCCGGTTGGTGCAAGCGGAAAAGCTATGCTCATGCTATCAGGAGGAATCGATAGCCCGGTAGCCGGTTATTTAACGATGAAAAGAGGCGTCGAGGTAGAGGCGGTTCATTTCCACAGCCCACCTTTTACAAGTGAGCGGGCAAAGCAAAAGGTGATCGATCTTACCAAGAAACTGTCTGCATTCAGTGGAAAGGTGAAATTGCATATCGTACCGTTCACGAAAGTTCAGCAAACCATTCATGATCAGGTTCCTGAAAATTACACGATGACTTCAACGAGACGGATGATGCTCCGGATTGCAGATGAGATTCGTGAAAAGAATGAAGGTTTGGCCCTGGTGACCGGGGAAAGTCTTGGACAGGTAGCGAGTCAGACGTTAGAAAGCATGCAGGCCATTAACGATGTGACGAATACACCGGTACTCAGACCGCTCATCGCCATGGACAAGCTTGAAATCATTGATATCGCTCAAAAGATCGATACACATGATATTTCAATTCTTCCATATGAAGACTGCTGTACCATCTTCACGCCACCTGCACCAAAAACAAGACCTAAAAAAGATAAAGTGACGTATTATGAAAGCTTTGTTGATTTTGAAACTCTTATTAAAGAAGCCGTCGATGGAACCGAAACCCTCACGATCGATGGGTCGACAGGTTCAAATGTAGAAAAAACCTTTGACGAACTTCTCTAAAAATTTAGGATTATTTACCAACAATTTTCCTTGCATGAAGCCATGTGTTTTTACACAATCTATACTCACAAGGAGGTGAAAACACATGGCAAACAGAAGTTCAAATCAATTAGTAGCTCCAGGAGCTCAACAAGCAATCGACCAAATGAAATACGAAATCGCTTCAGAATTCGGAGTTCAACTTGGTCCAGATGCAACAGCACGCGCTAACGGTTCTGTAGGTGGTGAAATCACTAAACGTTTAGTTCAAATGGCTGAACAACAAATCGGTGGCGGATACGCAAAATAATTAAATACAATGGCTACAAGGAGCGAGATTCTCTCGCTCCTTTTTATTTTTTTCTTTTTGGCTCTGTTAAAGTTTACTGTTGTTTTTAACTATGCTGAAAGAGGATGGGACAAAACTAAAAAACCACGATATAAAGACGAACAATAGAAGTAGAGAAAATATATTAATAAATATTTGACCGATTTGTTCGTGTTTATTAATCGTGACTTCCTTAAATATGGAAATTCTCCAGCACTTGGACCAAGCAAGATAATTATGAAGATATTTCGTTGCCACGCCGTTAAGTTTGTTTTTTGGAACAAACTCTCAACATATCTACAATAGGAGCTTTTTTGTGTATTCAATACGTCATTAGGTAGCCAGAAAATAGAAGCACAGAGTGGATTGTAGCGGAAGGCACTTGACTCCTGCGGGAGATAGAGGAAAGGTCGAGACCCCACAGGGCAAAGCCCGAGGAGGCTCGACTTCCTCCCCGCGGAAAGCAAGTGTCTGGAGCGGAAAGGAACGGTCCAAGGTTACAACTCAATCAAAAGATACATCAAGTTTTAAAAGCCAGTGATTGAGACCCCGGAGGCTCATCGCCAGCACTGAAGAAACGAGCATCCTGTAGCGGAAATCATCTATTACTTACTTCTTTAAGATAGCAAAAACTTTAAGAAAAGAGCCTTTTTCTTTGCAAGTAAATGTTATTTTTTTGATTGGATTTTTGAAAATAATCCCTGATTTATGATCCTTTGTCGAAAATCCTCATAATTTGTATATAGGGAAAATATAAATGAATAATTTAAAAAATTTGAATTATTTTGTATAATAGAGAAGAATCGACAAACAAGGGGGAGTCAGAATGAAGAGGGAAGAACTTATTGCACCAGAAAAGTACAATTTAGTAGAGGAAGTAGAGAAGTACGCAGGTGATCAACAGAAGCTTGCAATTAAATGGGAAGACGAAGAGGGAACGAAAGCCGAAATCACCTACCGGGAATTATTGAAAAATGTAAATAAAATTGGAAACGTTTTCTCGGATTCGAACCTGGCAAAAGGCGATGTCATTCTTGTGATGGTTCCCCGTTTAATTGAAGCTTACGCTGTGTACCTTGCTGCTCTTAAATCCGGACTCGTGGTGATCCCAAGTTCAGAAATGCTTAGGACGAAGGATCTTGAATACAGAATCGGCCACGGTGACGTAAAAGGAATTGTAGCTTACTCTCCATTTGTTGAGCAGTTTGAAAACGTAAGAGGAATGGAAAATCTCCAAAAGTTCGTTGTGGGAGACAAACAAGAAGGATGGATTGCATTAGAGGATGAAATGAAAACAGCTTCTGAAGAATTATCCTTCGCTGATACAAAGCGTGATGATATGGCGTTCCTATCTTATACGTCAGGTACGACTGGAAACCCTAAAGGGGTTGTCCATACTCATGGCTGGGCATACGCTCACTTGAAGACGGCAGCCCGTGAATGGTTATCGATCAATGAGGGAGACACAGTTTGGGCTACCGCAGGTCCGGGGTGGCAGAAGTGGATTTGGAGTCCGTTCCTTTCTGTACTGGGATCCGGAGCCACTGGACTTGTGTATCAAGGGAAATTCGACCCTAATAAATATCTCCAATTGCTTCAGGACAATGAAGTCAATGTTCTGTGCTGTACACCAACAGAGTATCGCCTGATGGCCAAAGTGGATGATCTCGGATCCTATAAACTAAATCAATTACATAGTGCAGTATCGGCGGGAGAGCCATTAAACAGGGAAGTCATCGACGCCTTTAAGAGACATTTTAATATTGAAGTCCGTGACGGCTATGGCCAAACCGAAAACACGCTCCTCGTCGGTATCATGAAAGGCATGGAGCTGAAGCCGGGCTCAATGGGGAAACCAACACCAGGAAACAGAGTCGAAATCATCAATGAGGAAGGGTATCCATGTGAAGTCGGAGAAGTTGGTGATATCGCGGTTCATGTAGAAACACCGGCTCTATTCAAAAATTATTATAAAGATCCCGAGCGGACGGCGATGCAATTCAGAGGGGATTACTACATTACAGGCGATAAAGCGAAGAAGGATGAAGATGGATACTTCTGGTTCGAAGGAAGAGGAGACGATATCATCATCAGCTCCGGATATACCATTGGACCATTCGAAGTGGAAGATGCCTTAGTCAAGCACCCATCGGTTCAGGAATGTGCCGTTGTAGGAAGTCCCGATGAAGTAAGAGGACTGATTGTGAAAGCCTTTGTCGTATTGCGAAATGATGTAAACCAAGAGGATCCCGAGCTGATTCCTGCCCTTCAGCAGCATGTCAAAGACTTAACCGCACCGTACAAATACCCGCGTAAAATTGAATTCGTGAAAGAATTGCCGAAAACAACTTCAGGCAAGATTAGAAGAATTGAGCTGAGACAAAAAGAAATGAGTTCAATTAAAAACTAATCAGGGATAGGGAGCCTATAAGGCTCTCTATTTTTTTGAAGGCTATTTTTGTAAAGTTTGTTGTTTCTTAAATATAATCTGCCAGGTAGCAATTTAAGTGAGTATGAAATTAGTAAGAAACCCACACTTAGAAAGTTGATTGGAACGGAAGGTGCTCGACTCCTGCGGGAATAGCGGGAAAGTTGAGACCCCGCAGGGCAAAGCCCGAGGAGGCTCAACTCACGCCCCGCGGAAAGCGAGCACCTGGAGTGGAAATCAACCACTGCTCGCTTTTTTAAAAGCAACAAAGTTTATGAAAAAAGCTTTCTCTTTCAGATTCTTCCTATAATATGGTACATTTGAAAAACAGAATTTTTTTATAAAGAAGGGGTATACATCATGGGCACTTTATGGAAAAACGGAATCATTTACACAATGCAAGAGGAAGGACATCATGTTGAAGCGGTCTACACGGAAGATGGGGTCATCAAAGGCCTGGGCTCATCAGATGACCTGCTAAAGAATGAACAATTCACGATTGAGTCCGAAGTAGATCTTGGGCAAAAAGTGATGTTTCCCGGGTTTGTCGATAGTCACATGCATCTGATCGGCCATGGCGAAACGTTAATGAGACTGGATCTTTCCAGTATAAATAGTAAGCAGGAAGTGTTGGAAGCGATAAAGTTAAAAGCAAAGGGCCTTGAGAAAGGTGAATGGGTCATTGGCGAAGGCTGGAATGAAAATCTCTGGAGTGATGCGGCGGTTTTAACCAAGCGGGAAATTGATGAAGTCGTACCCCATCATCCAGTACTCCTGAAACGCATTTGCCGTCATGCGATGGTGGTGAATTCACTCGCTTTAAAAAATGCAGGTATCGATGAAGGGACTCCCGATCCTTCCGGAGGTTTGATTGAGAGGGATGAGGATGGAGCATTGAACGGTTTGTTAAAGGATAAGGCTCAGGATCTGATGATCGATGCCTTACCGGCCATCTCCTCCGATTATCTTGTGGGTGCACTGACAAAAGGAATCGAAAGCTGCTGGGAGCACGGACTGGTTGGTGGTCATACAGAAGATTTAAGCTACTATGGAAACTTTAAGAAAACGTATGATGCATTTGTACAAACCATCACCGAAGGCAAGAAAAAGTTCAGGGCTCATCTATTGGTTCATCATGAAGTGATTGAAGATTGGAAGGAAGACGGCCATCACTTCCAGAGCGGCACTCAATTTATTGAATTCGGCGCCATGAAGATCTTTGCTGATGGGGCTTTGGGCGGCAGGACTGCTCTATTAAGCTATCCATATGCCGATGATCCAAGTACGACCGGAGTCAGCATCCATACAAACGAAAAACTTCTTGAACTTGTGAAGAAGGCAAGAAAATATGATCTTCCGATTGCCGTTCATACGATTGGTGATCAGGCTTTTGAAAATGTAGTGAATAGCATCATGAAAGAGCCATCTCACTTCGGAAGACGGGATCGACTCATTCATGCCCAAATCCTGCGTAAAGAGCTGATCGAGAAGATAAAGGATCTTCCGTTAATTCTTGATATTCAACCAAGGTTTGTAGCGTCTGATTTTCCTTGGGTGGTCGAGAGACTTGGAGAGGAAAACATGAAGTATAACTATGCATGGAAAACACTTCTTGAGGAAGGCATTCCATGTGCGGGTGGATCTGATGCGCCAATCGAGCCGATTAATCCTCTTTGGGGGATTCATGCGGCGGTTACAAGAACGAATCCATTGGACCCTGACAAAACAGAGTATCGTCCTGAAGAAAAGCTTACGATGTATGAAGCACTCTCCCTATTTACTAAAGGAAGTGCCTATGCCTGTCACCATGAAAGTGACAGAGGGCAGATTCGCGAAGGATATACGGCGGACTTTACTGTTTTAGCCATCGATCCGTTCAAGGTGGATGCCGATCAATTGCTGAACAAAATAGTAGATATGACGATTGTAGACGAGACCATCGTTTATAAAAAAAATAAATAATCATTGCCCCCAAAACTTTTCACCGATATAATGGAGATATTTCGGAAACGGAAATAGTTTTGGGGGTGTTTTTATGAGGCAAGATCAAGCTGGAATCATTTACACAGCTTTTTCATATTTTTTATGGGGAATTCTCCCGATCTATTGGAAATGGTTAAATCATGTTTCCGCCTATGAGATTCTCGCTAACCGCATTTTTTGGTCCTTCTGGTTTATGCTCTTATTCTTATTCCTAAGTAAACGCTGGAAGGACTTTACCGTATATTTAAAAACATCTCTTACGAAAAAGAAGCAGCTGTTTGCCTTACTCCTTGCTTCATTATTGATCAGTACGAACTGGTTCATTTATATATGGGCCGTGAATACCAATCAAATGGTGGAAGCGAGTCTGGGCTATTATATTAATCCCCTTGTGAGCGTATTGTTAGGGGTGTTCATCCTGAAGGAAAGCTTGTCAAAGGCACAAATGGTCTCATTTGGATTGGCAGCGATCGGAGTTCTGATTTTAACGATATCCTACGGGGACTTTCCATGGATCGCGGTCGGTCTAGCATTCTCTTTCGGACTATACGGATTAGCCAAAAAACTCATCCAAGTCGAATCCTCCATCGGCCTGACCCTGGAAACCCTGACCATTGCACCAGTGTCACTACTCTACTTAGGCTACATGTATAATGAAGGATCCCTGTCCCTTTTCCATGTATCGTCAGGGACGGACCTCTTACTGATCGGGGCCGGTGCGGTAACCGCCATCCCTTTATTGTTCTTTTCTAAGGGTGCTCAACTAATTCCGCTTTATATGGTCGGATTCCTGCAATACATTGCACCGACCCTCACTCTGATACTCGGCATATGGGTCTATAACGAAACATTCTCATTCACCCATCTCATTTCGTTTACGTTCATATGGCTCGCCTTAACGATCTTTACAGCTTCAAGAGTGCAATACGCCCGAAAGCGAAGACGGGAAGCGAGATTATCCGCTTGATGAAGTACAAAACGCTCCAGTATGTGCTGGAGCGTTTTGTATAGGGACGGACCTTGGTTTTGTTCACAATTTGGCGCAACAGAGAGGTTCTGACCCCCATTATTTTACAAGAACGAACGCTTCACTTTCTCCCAGAACGAATTATCCTTTAATTTGACCGTTTTAATGATTTTATCGCTTAACTTCGCTTCGACTTTTTCCACGTGTTGAATACTGAGAGCCTCATTGTCCATCCCCATTGCAGGATAGTCATTACCGTCCTGAACGATCTTAAGAACCAGGCGGCGCTTATCGCTTAGAATGAAGGAAGACCCAAGCGTACGGTAGCGGTTATTATTCAAGGACGCCATCTCACTCACTTGAATACAAGGCAGCATCGGATCCACCACTGCGCCGCTGACCGATTTATTATAAGCGGTACTTCCCGTCGGTGTCGCGATGATCATCCCGTCTCCACGGAACGTTTCAAAATGATTATCATCGATGAATACGTCCATGACGAAGGTTTTGATGATGCCGGAGCGGATGCTGAATTCATTCAGGCAATGGAAGGAGGTTTGGTTATCGACGGTGATTTCAATGGTCGGATATTTGCGTACCTCGATTTGCTCGGTTGTCATCGCTTCGATCATTTTGGATGTGTCATCAATATGGAAGTCACAATACATACTCAGAGTTCCACCTGTAGAAACACCTGCATACAGGCAATCCTGTCTGAAGCCGGTTTGGCGGACGGCTTGAAGAAACGTTCCATCCCCTCCGATACTGACAATGATATTCGCTGTCTTTGGAGAATCGACAATATTGAAATCATAACGGTTGGCAAGCTCGTATAATCGGTCCAGCTTTGCCTGCATCCCTTTTTCTTTTAAGGCATAGAAATAAATATTTCGTCGGTTATTCATCGTATGTACCCTCCCTGAAATAAAAAAATAAGATAATTTTTCCCATTTCCATGAAATTTTGCTAGAATCTAACTTAGTGAATATTCTATCATGTTTTCATATGAGAATGATATTCATATCCTTACATAAGATAGGGTAAACAAGGGAGGAATATACAAGATGAATGCAAAAAGATGGACGGCATTAGGGATTGCTGTAGTGTTATTCTTTGTTTCTGTCGTAGTCAATTTCGCTACATCTGCTGCGACCGGTGATTTTAATAAAGCCTTTGAAGACATGCTTGGCGCAACAGACAACCCTTTTTCAGAAGAAGTGATCGATGAGGGGAATGCTCAGAAACGGATCGCTGTTTTAGAAGTAGAGGGTGTCATTCAGGATACGGGAGGCGCTAATTCTCTATTTGAAAGCCCGGGATACAACCACGAACTCTTTATGGATAAGCTGGATGCGGTTCAAAAAGATAAATCTGTCAAAGGAATTATTTTAAAAGTGAACTCCCCTGGCGGCGGCGTAGTGGAGAGTGCTCAGATTCATTCGAAGCTTGTCGAAATCATGGATAAAGCGAAAAAGCCGATTTATGTATCAATGGGGGGCACGGCAGCTTCCGGAGGTTACTACATATCTGCCCCGGCTACGAAAATATTCGCCAGCAAAGAAACACTGACCGGTTCACTGGGTGTGATCATGCAAAGCATCAACTACTCGGAGCTCGCAGAGAAATATGGAGTCGATTTCGTGACCATCAAGAGCGGACCGTATAAAGACATCATGAGCCCGACCCGTAAAATGACGGAAGAAGAAAGAAAAATACTACAGTCGATGATCGATAACTCCTATGAAGGATTCGTCGATGTCATTGCAAGTGGCCGCGATATGTCAGAAGCAGAGGTCAAGAAAATCGCTGACGGAAGAGTATATGACGGGATCCAGGCGAAAGAAGTCAATTTGATTGACGAATTCGGCTATGTAGAGGATACCATCGAAGCCATGAAAAAAGATTATAAGTTAAAAGGTGCTCAAGTATTTGAATATACGGCAGGCGATCCTTTCTCCGAATTCTTCAGTATGGGTGCAAAGAAAATGATAGGGCAGGACATGGAAGCAGCCGCATTAATGAAGCTGCTATCCAAGCCGAATTCTCCGCGATTAATGTATCTATACTCTGAATAAGGAAGGTGAAGGAAGTGAGTGACACACAAGATCGTTCTGTACGACATGATGAAGAGCGGGAGCGAATCGAAATCGATTCCCCTTCTCCTGATCCATCAAGGCTCATGAATCACGATGGATATTACCTGGCAGGATTTTGGATAAGGTTCTGGGCGTACTTACTGGACCTTATCGTGATTGGCAGCATTACCCGGTTAGTCGTGAATCCCGTCTTTAAACTATTGGATATTTCCCTTTCAGAAGGCTCCATGTTTGCACCGATTTCGATATTAACAAGTATCGTCTTCTATGGCTACTTCATTCTGATGACCAAATACTTCAGCCAAACAATCGGTAAAATGGTCTTCGGCATTAAGGTCATCGATTTAAAAGGAAGAAAGCCTTCGTGGGGAACGATAATATTTCGAGAGCTGATCGGCCGATTTATCTCTACTACGATCTTTATTCTCTACGTGGTCGTAGCCTTTACGAATAAAAAACAAGGGATACACGATTTGTTTGCTGATACGACGGTGGTTCAGGAAAAGAAGAAGCTGGAGTTTAATCCGGCACTATGAATAGAAACCAAACCTGTTTATATGGGTTTGGTTTTTTTTTGAGGTGAAAGCCTTTCGTTTTCCATTAAATGTAAAAATACGCATATATTTTTTAAGCGACGCAATTAATCGTAAAAAGACGCAATTAAGGTTAGAAAAGACGCAATAAATGAAAAAAAGACGCAATTCCTAAGGAGAACGACGCAATTATTAGAAAGGTGTCGTCTGGATGGCCACCTCGTTAACCTGGAATCATCCCGTGGCCGGAAAAAATACAAGGTCGCAAATGATTTCTTCAAATTTTTCCATAAAACAAGCCCGACCCCGCACAAAATCTCTCCTCCTTAGTTTATTTTCCCAGGCAAAGGCCATAATAAGAGGTTGAAGGGTGTGAAAATATGAGCTGGTGGATTTGGGCGTTATTAATCATTATGGCACTTATCTTGTTAATCTTATTTCTTCTTATTATTACGAAGCTGACCGTTACTCTCTCGCTGTACCATGGAAATGATAATGACCATTTCAAGGTGAAGCTGAGGGCATGGTTTGGCTTGCTCAAATATACAATCGATATTCCGTTAGTCAAACTCGATGACGATGGTCCGAATGTCGTGTTCGAGGAAGAGAAGAAAAAAGGGAATGAAAGCAATCCATCAAATAAAAAAGTTTCTAAAAAGAAAATCACTCCAAATGATTTTATAGATAGTTTGAATGATACGAAGGAGATCATCATACATGTCCAATCACTTCACAGAATCATCAGGTCGTTTCTCAAGAAGGTCAAATTGGATCATGTGCAATGGAAAACGTTATTCGGCACTGGTGATGCAGCTTCAACAGGTACCTTAACAGGAACAATCTGGGGAATGAAAGGGAGTATCATCGGCATTCTGAGTGGGTATATGCGGCTTCAATCCATGCCCGTCATAGAGGTGACACCGACTTTCCAGCACGCTGTGATCCAAACTCAATTTTCATGTATTATCCAGTTTCGCATAGGGAATGCTATCCTAGTAGGTTTCAAGATACTTCGGTATTGGAGAGGCGGTATGGCTAAGTTCAAGACAAAACCCCTTTCCACACTTTCTGGAGAAAAACATTCAGTTTAATAAGGAGGTCTTTACATGTCAGAACATCCTATTGAAGGTCTAATGACCACGGCAATGGAGAATTTAAAAGAAATGATCGATGTGAATACGATTATCGGTGATCCCGTTGAAACACCCGATGGAAGTGTCATCCTGACTGTATCAAAGGTTGGCTTTGGATTTGCTGCAGGCGGAAGTGAGTTCATCATTGATGGCGGCAAAGGAAAAGATGACGGTGGCGGAAAAGGCGGAGACGGAGGAAGTGACAAGTCATCCCCTAAACAGCAGCCATTCGGTGGAGGTAGCGGGGGCGGTGTCTCCATCACGCCGATCGCTTTCCTGATCGTCAGTTCAAAAGGAATCAAGATGCTTCACTTGGATGAAAGCACTCATCTGATCGATCGCCTGCTGGACTTAGCTCCCGGTGCCATCGAAAAGATCCAGGGTATGATGAAAAAGGACGATAACAAGCAGGACAATAACAGTCAGGGTAATCACAATCAAAAACTTGATCTGTAAAAGATAGAGAGCTTACTCTAGAATGAGTGAGCTCATCTTTTTTTTTGAAAAGAACCCCTATTATTTGCTTTACCGTATCGTTTTTCTGTACTATTAACATGTACATATCATTATGGAGGAGGAACAAATAATGGCAAACATTACGTTTAAGAATAACCCTGTCACTCTATTAGGTAATGAGGTAAAAGTAGGGGACAAAGCTCCTAACTTCACAGTATTAGCTAATGATTTATCGGAAGTCACACTGAATGATTCCAAAGGCAAGGTGCGTTTGATCAGTGTCGTTCCTTCCATCGATACAGGTGTTTGTGATGCACAAACAAGAAAATTCAATGAAGAAGCAACAAAGTTTGATAATGTAGAAGTATTGACGATTTCCGTGGATCTTCCATTTGCTCAAAAGCGCTGGTGCGGGGCAAACGGAATCGAGAATGTTCAAACTCTATCCGACCACCGCGACCTTTCCTTCGGTGAAGCATTCGGCGTACACATTCAAGAGCTTCGTCTGCTTGCACGTGCTGTGTTCGTGTTAAACAGCAACGATGAAGTGACCTATGTGGAATATGTGAGCGAAGCAACGAATCACCCGGATTATGACGCTGCCGTTGAAGCAGTGAAGAACGCTAAATAATCCCGTCCCAACTGAACAATGCTTAGACATGCTGACCTGATTTACCCAAGGTCAGCATTGTTTTTTTTACAAACGTAGTGGACAGAGGTAAAATAGATGAATGAAATTGTGATAAAGGAATGAGTGCCGATGATTAATTCACCAGTCGAATCATTATTTGGAATAATCGATGAAACGGCTACACTGCTGCAAGAGGAATTAGCGTGCAGTTATTTAGAAGCCGTTGCCGAAACAGGGGAAAACCTTTTTCAGGGTGACGTCCTGCAAGAGGAAATAAGTGAACTGACGAAGAAACGCCTGAACAAAAAGTACGATGAGGTGAGTCTTTCTCAGCTGGAGAATGAAAATATCCGTAAAGCCTTTCAGTTCGCGATATTAAAAGGGATGAAAGAAAACGTACAGCCCAACCATCAAATGACACCGGACTCTCTTGGTTTATTTATCAGCTACTTAGTCAATAAATTCACTCGGGGCACGGACAAACTAACCATCCTGGACCCGGCGATCGGAACGGGAAACCTCCTGACGACGGTATTAAATCAAATGCCAGGAAAAGAAACACAATCCATCGGGGTCGAAATTGATGAAATATTAATCAAACTTGCGTATGTTGGTGCCGACCTTCAAAAACATCCATTACAGCTCTTCAATCAGGATTCAATCGAACCGCTGTTCATCGATCCCGTAGACCTTGTGTTGTGTGATCTGCCAATCGGTTATTACCCGAACGATTTACGAGCACAGGATTATGAGTTGAAAGCAGAAGAAGGCCATTCATATGCCCATCATCTGTTTATAGAACAAAGCCTGAAGCACACGAAAGACGGAGGATACCTTTTCTTCATCGTGCCAAATGGACTTTTCGAATCTCCATACAGTGCACAGCTGCAAACGTATTTGAAAGAAAAGGCAGACATCCAAGGCTTCTTACAACTGCCACTTTCCCTATTCAAAAACAAAAACTCAGCGAAAAGCATCCTGGTCCTTCAAAAGAAAAAAGATGGCCAGAAGCCACCTAAAGAAGTATTGCTTGCACAGCTGCCAAGCCTATCGAATCAACGAGCACTGCAGGACATCATGTCCAAGATCGATCAGTGGCTTGCACAGAATAAACAATAGCATTTGACAGGACTGCCCTATGGCGGTCTTGTTTTTTTGTTTTATTGCCCTTCTGTTTCGGGTATGAAGGAAACGAGGCATTCGATTTAACGACTGTTTTTTGGATTTATCAACCGTTAATCGGATTTATCGACCTTTATCCAGATATATCGACCGTTTGAAAAATATATAAACCGTATTTTCCATATATCAACCGTTCTGTACGGTTCGACAAAATCCGCGTCGACCTCCAAGCTCCAACTTCCACGCTACTATCTCTATATCACCACGAATTCTAATTTTTGCGAAAATATTTAATTTAACATGAAAACGATGTCATTTCAAGCTTTTTCTTGAAATGGAGGGGAGTCAGTGATTTAATGGGGAATTGAGAGATAAAAAATGATTCAATGAACAGAATAAATAAGAGTCAATAGATCGAAAACAAAAGGAGCGATACAACGTGGCAAAAAAAGTGATTGCAATTAATGCTGGAAGCTCTTCTTTAAAGTTTCAGCTTTTTGATATGCCTGAAGAAACGGTTATTACCAAGGGTCTTATTGAACGTATCGGACTGAATGATGCGGTATTTAATATAACGGTGAATGATGAGAAACGTGAAGAAGTGACAGATATCCCTAACCATGAAGTAGCGGTCAAGATGCTGCTTGAAAAGCTGACAGGCTTTGGCATCATCGATTCACTTGATGAAATCGACGGGATCGGACATCGTGTCGTACATGGTGGCGAGGTCTTTAATGAATCCGTTCTGATTACGGACGAAGTAGTGTCTAAGATTGAAGAACTTTCTGATTTGGCTCCACTTCACAACCCGGCAAACCTGACGGGTATCAAGGCATTCCATAATGTATTGCCTAATGTACCAGCGGTTGCTGTTTTTGATACAGCTTTCCACCAATCCATGCCGGAAAGCTCATTCTTATACAGCCTTCCTTATGAGTACTATGAAGATTACGGAATCCGTAAGTATGGTTTCCACGGTACTTCCCATAAGTATGTGTCTGAGCGTGCTGCGGAAATGCTTGGTCGTCCGCAAGAGCAAGTTCGCCTGATTTCTTGTCACCTTGGGAATGGTGCAAGTATCGCAGCGATCGAAGGCGGTAAATCCATCGATACGTCAATGGGCTTCACTCCTTTAGCAGGGGTTGCCATGGGTACTCGTTCAGGTAATATCGACCCGGCCCTTATCCCGTTCATCATGGAGAAAACAGGATCAACGGCTGATGAAGTATTGAACATCCTGAACAAGAAATCCGGTATGCTTGGTGTATCCGGGTTCTCAAGTGACCTTCGTGACATCGAGCAACAGGCTTCAGAAGGTAACGAGCGTGCGGAACTGGCTCTTGAAGTGTTCGCCAACCGTATCCATAAATACATCGGTTCTTATGCATCCCGCATGTACGGTGTAGACGCAATTGTCTTCACAGCAGGTATCGGTGAAAACAGTACGCTTATCCGTGAAAGAGTCCTTCAAGGCTTGGAATTCATGGGCGTATACTGGGATCCGGCACGTAATCAGGTCCGTGGGAAAGAAGCATTCGTCAACTACCCGCATTCACCTGTAAAAGTCATGATCATTCCAACAAACGAAGAAGTCATGATTGCACGTGATGTAGTGGAAAAAGGGAATATCTAATAAATGATCGGGATCACCATTAATGGTGATCCTGTATTTTTTTGTGGGTAAAAAATAACAGAGTATTCAAAATGCTTTCTTGGTAAGAAAGAATTGTGTTCCCTAGATATGGTATACTATACGTAATTTAAGGAATGTAAAAGGAGTGGGAGAAGTGAATTGGTCAGAACGAGATAATCAGGTATGGCAGTCGATTAAAGCGTGGCGAGGAGAATTATTTGAATACGAAGCGAATGATTTGGAGCATACATATGTGAAATGGTTGGATTACGCATTTGAATCCATCCCTGAAGATGTTCAGGCTCAATTTTTCCAGCGCCTGGATGGCTGGTTGTTTCACATGCACTCTCTGATTCAAGGTTCACAGATGCAAAATGACGCCCGTGAGCGCATCCTTGTGACGGCACGAGCCTTTAATCAAGACATTCAGACGGTCGAAGATCTTCATTATTTAACGATTGACCAGCTTCATTACATAGCGGAACAGCATGCGGGACGACATCGCATCTACTCTCTGTTACAAGGAGGGGTGACCGGTACCGGCGGCCTGGTGGCGATCGGTTCGGATCTGCCTGCCATGCTCGTCATCAATCTTCGTTCGGTGCAGCTCATTGCCATCACCTATGGATTTGATGTGCAGACCCCATTTGAAATGATGACGTCACTGAAAGTGTTTCATGCAGCGACCCTTCCGGCAAGGCTCCGTGCCCTTGCGTGGGAAGATTTGATGGAGGATTTAAATAAGAAGGATTCCAATTACTTCTATGATGGATCGGAGCAGCTGACGGATTACACGTGGCTGGAAGGATCCATGAAGCAGGCGCTTAAAGCCATGGCCATCACCATGTTCAAAGGGAAGAAGTGGTCAGGTTTGCCCCTTGTCAGCATCGCCATCGGAGCGGGTTCGAATTATCAGCTTTCCAGAAAAATTACCGATTTTGCGGAAAAATATTATCAGTACCGCTATTTACGTGATAAGAAAAATGACCAATAAACAAAGGGGAATGATGAGCTCACATCATTCCCCTTTGTGTTTTATCCGGAGTGGTCCGGTACCAAATCCATAAATCATTGATCTCTGAAGCTCTCTCGGAAATCTCTCCATTGATCATGCAGGATCTGTCGAAATGGTCTGCCTGAGCCAATTCCGTCTGCAGTCTCTCAATTTCCACTTCAATTTCCTGGATCCGGTCAGGAATCATTCCCCGCACGCGCTCCCATTCAAGAAGGACCATTTCTTGTTCTTGAGAAGAATAAGTAGTCCAATCCTTCGACAACCGGGGAAGTTGAATTCCTAGCCTTGAATTATATGAAAAAAATTCGCTCTTCATCTATATGGATGCTCCTTACTTTTCATTCTTCTTTCATCCTACAATAAATGAACCGACAATCCCAGCAGGAAGGCAATCTCACAATCCGCCGATAAAATATTTATACAAATTTATGAATAAGTATTGATGTATCTCTCATTAACTGCTAATATAAATTCATCTTAAAGAATAAATATTCACTATATATAAAATCAACAGGAGGAGATACGGATGAATAAAAAAGTGGTATTAGCCTACTCAGGTGGTTTAGATACGTCGGTTGCGGTGCAATGGTTAAAGGAAAAAGGATATGAAGTGATTGCATGTTGTTTGGATGTGGGAGAAGGAAAGGATCTGGATTTCGTTCAAGCAAAGGCGTTGAAGGTCGGAGCTACAAAAAGCTTTGTAATCGATGCGAAAGAAGAATTTGCGAATGAATATGCCCTTCTTGCCTTACAAAGTCACGCCCTGTACGAAGGGAAATATCCACTGGTATCTGCTCTATCAAGACCTTTGATCGCCAAAAAACTTGTGGAAATCGCTGAGCAGGAAAATGCTACGGCGGTCGCACATGGATGTACCGGAAAAGGGAATGACCAGGTGAGATTTGAAGTATCCATCGCGGCTCTCAATCCTTCCCTAGAAGTGATTGCGCCGGTTCGCGAATGGAAATGGTCTCGTGAAGAAGAAATTGAATATGCGAAGGACAAGGGTATTCCTATTCCGATCAATCTTGATTCTCCTTATAGCATAGACCAGAACTTATGGGGAAGAAGCAATGAGTGCGGGGTTCTTGAAGATCCATGGGCTGCTCCTCCAGAAGATGCATACGATTTAACGTCCAGTATTGAAGAGTCACCGAACGAAGCGGATATGGTCGAGATTACATTCTCACATGGTGTACCTGTTGAATTGGATCACGTTGCATATCCACTGCATGAAATCATTTCAAAGCTTAATGTCATCGCTGGCAAGCATGGGGTCGGACGTATCGATCATGTGGAGAATCGCCTGGTCGGGATCAAGTCCCGTGAAGTATATGAGTGTCCGGCTGCCGTCACGCTGTTAAAGGCGCATAAAGAACTGGAAGATCTCACGCTTGTGAAAGAGCTTGCTCATTTTAAACCTGTGATCGAGAAGAAAATGACGGAATTGATTTATGAAGGATTATGGTTTTCCCCACTGAATCAAGCGCTGAAAGCATTCCTTGATCAAACGCAGGTGTATGTGAATGGCGTTGTACGTGTGAAATTATTCAAGGGGCATGCGATTGTGGAAGGAAGAAAATCGCCTAATTCTTTATATGATGAGAAACTCGCAACTTACACAAAAGCCGATGAATTCGATCATGATGCTGCCGTTGGATTCATTCAATTATGGGGTCTGCCGACAAAGGTTTCAGCAATGGTCAACGCTGAAAAGAAGGAGAAAGTGACTCTATGAGCAAGCTCTGGGGAGGACGTTTCACAAAGAAGCCGGAAGAATGGGTGGATGAATTCAACGCATCCATCTCCTTCGATCAAGAGCTCGTTCTAGAAGATATTGAAGGCAGTATAGCCCATGTAAAGATGTTAAAAAAATGCGGGATCCTGACAGTAAGTGAAGCCGATCAGATCCTTGAAGGACTTCATGTTCTATACGGTAAGGCCGAAAAGAATGAGCTTCAGTTTTCTGTCGAGTATGAAGATATTCACTTGAATTTGGAGAAGCAGCTGATAGATTTAATCGGTGAGGTAGGCGGTAAACTTCATACAGGCAGAAGTCGAAATGACCAGATCGCGACCGACATGCATCTGTTTCTAAAGAGACGAGTGGAGGAAATCGTAAAGCTCGTTGAGGATCTTCAGGAGGCGATCATCCTTCAGGCGGAAGAAAATGTAGAAACCATCATACCTGGATATACACATCTTCAGCGTGCCCAGCCGATCTCTTTCGCTCATCATCTGATGTGTTACTTCTGGATGATCAATCGGGATAAGGAGCGACTTGTTGACTCTCTAAAGCGAATCGACATATCCCCCTTGGGTGCAGGGGCACTGGCTGGTACGACATTCCCGATCGATCGGGAATATTCAGCAGAGCTGCTCGGCTTCGATTCATGCTATGAAAACAGTCTCGATGCCGTAAGTGATCGTGATTTCATACTGGAATTCCTGAGCAACAGTTCGATTATGATGACGCATCTTTCCCGTTTGGCGGAAGAAATGATTCTGTGGTCGACGGAAGAATTTCGATTCATCGAGCTTGATGACAGCTTTACGACAGGAAGCAGTATCATGCCTCAAAAGAAAAACCCTGATATGGCAGAGCTTGTCAGAGGGAAGACAGGAAGAGTGAATGGGAATCTCATTTCTCTCCTTACTGTATTAAAAGGCTTGCCTCTTGCGTACAACAAGGATATGCAGGAAGACAAGGAAGGTATGTTTGATACTGTTAAAACGGTGGTGGGATCCCTGAAGATTTTCACGGGAATGATCTCTACGATGAAGGTGAACACGAAACAAATGGAGGAAGCGGTAGGCAACGATTTCTCCAATGCGACGGAACTTGCCGATTACTTGGCGACGAAAGGGATTCCGTTCAGACAAGCCCATGAAATCGTCGGGAAGCTGGTTCTCTATTGTATTGAAAAAGGCTGCTATCTGAAGGATGTTTCGCTTAAGGAGTACGGTGAGTTTTCTTCATTGATTGAAGAAGATATATATTCGATTTTGACTCCGTATTCTGCAGTTGAAAGAAGAAAATCGTATGGTGGTACCGGGTTTGAACAAGTGAAGGTTCAGATTGAGAAGGGGAAATCTCATTTGAAAACCTTCACTGCTCAATCAGTCTAGATAAAAAGAGCCGTTGAACGTAGAGTCAATCTACATTCAACGGCTCTTTTGATTAATATGAAATTACTCTTCCACTTCTTCCGTCCGAACAACAAGAACATCACAATGGGCAGCACGTGTGATATGCTCTGACACACTTCCGATGAGGAATCGTTCGACGGCGTTGAGTCCGGTTGCGCCGCATATGACAAGGTCTGCTCCTACGTTCTTTGTTGCTTCTCTTGGGATGATCACTTTCGGGGAGCCGTACTCGACATAGGTTTTCACTTTTGTTAACCCTGCTTCTGCAGCTTCTGCTTTGTACTCTTCTAACAATTCTTCAGCATACTTGATAGCTCTTTCTCCTACTGTACGATCATAGGATTCGATTGCCGCGAAGGAACGGGTATCGATCACGTGTATCAATGAAAGAATCGCATCATTCCGTTTGGCGATGGCAATCCCTTTTTTGAATGCCCATTCGGCTTCTTTGGATCCATCGACAGCTACTAATATGTTCTGATATTTTAAACTCATTGTTATCCCCTCCTTATCTTTATCATACTATATTTTTCCACGCATATCTGTAACGATTTTCCGAACAATATTAGGGAATAGATTACTTAGTATAAGGGGGAAGCGACATGAAGAAGAGGGATCCGAAAGAGCAGTTTTCGTATGATGAGCAGGCAAATGAACAGGTGAGCCAGCAGATCATGGATTCTTATACGAGCGGAGTCATTGATACGGAGAATGGTCAGTATGGCACGTATGAGAATGGAGAGAATGAGAAGTAGGTAGTAAAGATACCTATTTTCTACAAGCTTTCATGCTTAGGGTAAAATATTTGAAGCTGAATAAAGGCAGTCGAGAGCAAGCAGGATCTTTTCTGCTTGCTTTTTATTGGATGTCTTCAATAAGAGAAGGTTATGATTGTCCTTTCAATTTTAATATTATTCGAATGCCCCTTTTTACAGTAGAATGAAGAGTAAGTGATGGGAAAATATGTTATACAGAAGATTCTACTTTGTTGTATAAGGGAGCTACAATTAATGAAAGCAGTTATTCAAAATGAGTTCGGACATTCAGATGTACTTGTATTCACGGATGTGAAATGCCCGGAAATAACTGAAGATGAAGTGTTGATAAAAACCGCATTTTCTAGTGTGAACTATGCAGATATCAAGTCACGGAAAGGTACTAAAGTGAAGGGTAACTTCCCCTTGACCCTTGGGCTGGATGTTTCGGGAACCATTGTGAAAGTGGGTAAATCGTCTGCATTTTCCATTGGAGACCGTGTCATCGCCTTTCCCATAGGTGGCTCATACTCAGAATATGTGAAGGCAAATAAACAATTGGTATTTAAGATCCCGGACAGTCTTCCTCTTGAACAGGCTGCTGCCATGCCGACCGTATCAATCTTGTCTTACCTTCTCTTACATGAAGTCGGTCAAGTGAAAAAGAGCGATACGATCATCATCCATAGTGCTGCTGGTGGAGTTGGTTCAATGCTTGTACAACTAGCAAAACTGGCTGGGGTAAAGACGATCATTGCAACTGTGGGGAACATCCGGAAAGAAAACTATGTGAAGAACTTAGGTGCAGATCTCGTTTGTACATACGATTCGTTTGCAGAGGAAGTTCTAAATAACACATATGATCAAGGAGCAAATGTTATTTTCGACTCAGTAGCAGGTGAAGTCACTTCCAAGAGTCTGGAGTGTTTGGGTCTATATGGAACCCTTGTTCAATTCGGCAACAGCAGTGGAAAAGCAGGTACCTTTAAAACAAGCGATGTTCATAGTTCCTGCAGGAATGTAAAAGGCTTCAGCTTAGGGACGACCAGGAAACATCGACCGGAACTTTTAGCTCCTGTTGCTGATCAGGTTATAAAGTTATTTGCCTCCAAGAAAGTCATCCTGCCCGTCGCACAGATCTTTGATTTGAGAGATGCGGCAAAAGCACATGAATTGATAGAGAGTCGTGATTATGAGGGGAAAGTGTTGATTAAGGTATAAATCTTTTCTGAGAACGATTTCTCAGATTAAGAGAACACCGTTGCCCTTGAAATTTCTTAGTAGGGAGTCCGTACTATGATTATTAAAGCGATTACGTGTAAAGTGAGCGAGGAATGTAAGGAAGATTTTTTCGAAGAGCAGAAAATATGGAAAGCGCTGAGTCCACTGAACGGATTTTTGGGCCAGGTTGGAGGGTGGAGTAAAAAGGAACCATTAACAGCCTGTATTTTTGCTTTTTGGGAAAATCAAGAGGCTTATAAACATTTTATGGATGACGCACATGACGAAATCTTTTTTCGTTCAAATCAATCAAGTACCTATAAGTCTATCGATGTATCTTTATATGAGGAAAATATTACGATCCCTGGCTCGGAAAAGAGAATCATTCATGCGTTAAAGAAGGGGAAATATGTTCGAATGGCCAGGGTACAAGTGAAACCTGATCATAGTGATCATTTTATTGAAATGCAAGAGACGATTTGGAATCCAGGAATGAGCGTAGCTGAAGGGTTGCTTAGGAGATCATTTGCTAGTTCGAAAAAGAGAATGAGAGATTTTCTAGTGTTTTCTTGCTGGAAAAATGAGAGATTCCATCAAGAGTATGTGGAAAAGCATTTTCCAGTTTTGGTTGCTGCAACAAAGATTGAAACCGATGTGCAGGAAATTGAGGGAGAAGAACTTGTGCTTGAAGAAGCGTGGCGAGTTCTTCCAAGCAATAACGGTGGTGCGTAGTGGGTACTGATAGACTCACTATCTCTATTTTAAGATCATGCATGAACAGCAGGCTTGGTACCAAAGTAAATGAATAATTAAAGAGCCTACCCGAAGACGTTAACTAAAAACGTTTTCAGGTAGGCTCTTTTTTTGTAAGCAATATCCCTACCGCACCCCCGACAACCCCCGATTAATAAACCGGTGCAATATCCCTGCCATTTCTTCAGGCGTCTTATCCATGCCATTTTCCACCCAATTTTTGATGACATGTATACTCCCGCTCACCATAAACATATTGATGTATTCATAGGTTTCTTGATCGACACGGCTTTCGGTGATCCAGTTTTTGAAGATGAATTCGTGGGTGATGATCATGCCTTTTTTTAGAAAGTACATATCGGTGTTCTCGCTGAGAAGAGCCTCACAGATGTCGCTTTTTTCGGCGATGTATTCGAATAGTTTTTCGGTCATTTGGAGGGCTTCTTCTTCTTTTGAGAAGTTATATTGACCCAGAGTGATGGTCAGGTCCTTGATGAATTCTTCTTCGATTGCTTCGAGCAGTTCGTATTGGTTTGAGTAGTGGGAGTAATATGTCGATCGGTTGATGTCTGCCGTTTCGCAGATTTCTTTGATGGTGATGCTTGAGATTGATTTAGTCTGCAGTAGTTTCAAGAGGCTTTCTTTTAAAACCATGCGTGTATATTTTTTCCGTCGGTCCATTTTTGAGTTCAAAGATCAACGTTCCTTTCCTGCTTTTTCTGAGTTATCCAACATACGCGTAAGATGTGTTGAGTATTGAACATTCCTTATGCAACTGTCCGTTGAATATCCAACACGGTGTTTATTATAATGATAATGTGAAAATGTGAAAGAGACAAGAGAGGATGAAAGATGATAAATATTGCATCTTGGATCATAAAGCATAAGAAAGCTGTTCTGGTTGCGTTTATCCTGGTGACGGTGCTGTCAACGGCTGCGCAGTTTTTTGTGAAGGTCAATTATAATATGGTCGATTATTTGCCCGATGATGCCCAGTCGACTCAAGCCATGGACATCATGGAAAAAGAGTTCACGGGTGACGTTCCCGATACGCGGGTCATGGTGACGGGTGTGACGATACAAGAGGCACTCACCTATAAAGAAAAGCTGGAAGCCATAGACGGGGTATCGGATGTGATGTGGCTGGATGATATGGTCGACCTGAAGACGCCTTTGGAAGTGGCGGATAAGGATACGGTCGAGAATTACTATAAAGATGAGAACGCGCTGTTTTCCATCAGCGTCCGCACCGGGGATGAGGTCCGGATCACTGATGAAATTTATGAGCTGATTGGTAGTGACGGTGCGATTGCCGGTGATGCAGCCAATACGGCAAGTTCTCAGAAAATGGCCGGAAGTGAATCGATGTATGCAGGGATGTTACTGGTTCCCCTCATTATTTTGATTCTCGTCGTCTCAACGACTTCGTGGATCGAACCTCTGTTTTTCCTGACGGCGATCGGGGTCTCGGTTCTGATCAACCTGGGAACGAATATTTTCCTTGGGGAGGTTTCATTCGTTACCCAGTCGGTTGCGCCGATCCTGCAGCTGGCGGTGTCGCTGGATTATGCGGTATTCCTGCTACATAGCTTTTCCGATTACCGGAAAGTGACGGATGATCCGGAAGAAGCGATGAGGCTTGCGATGAAGAAGTCGTTCCCTGCGATCACGGCAAGTGCGGCAACAACGTTCTTCGGGTTTATCGCCCTTACGTTCATGGAGTTTCAGATCGGCTCGGATCTCGGGTTGAACCTGGTGAAGGGGATCGTCCTGAGCTTTATCAGTGTGATGGTGTTCCTCCCTGCACTGACCCTTGTTTTCTATAAATGGATGGATAAGACGAAGCATAAGAGCTTTGTACCAAGCTTCACGGGTATCGGGAACAAGGTATTGAAACTTAAGGTTCCGAGTTTGATCTTTGTATTTGCCATTCTGGTTCCTGCTTTCCTGGGGCAAACGAATACGTCATTCATTTACGGGACAGGAGAACAGCCGGAAAACACCCGTGTCGGAAGTGACTTCAAGAAGGTGGAAGAGGCATTTGGTGAAACGACGCCGATCGTTCTGTTAGTACCTAAAGGAGATGTGGCAAAAGAAGAGGAGCTCGTCGAGGATATCGAGGCACTCGATTATGTAACAGGGGTCATGGCGTATGTGAACCAGATTGGTGCCGAGATCCCTCCTGACTATCTGGACAAATCGATCACGGATGAATTCTACTCTGAAAACTACAGTCGAATCGTCATTAACACAAGTCAGGGTACGGAAGGGGAAGTTCCTTTTTCGATTGTAGAGAAGGTGGAAAAAGCGGCGGCGGATTATTACGGAGATGAAGCTTTGGCGCTTGGGGAAAGCGTGACGCTTTATGATATCAAGAATACCGTCAACAAGGATAATGTGGTCGTGAATGTGCTGACGGTCGTGACGATTGCCCTTGTGCTTCTGTTCAGCTTTAAATCGATTACGATTCCGGTGGTGCTGCTCATCACGATTGAAGCGGCAGTCTGGATCAATTTATCGATTCCGTACTTCACAAATACGCCCCTCGTGTTTGTCGGATATTTGATCATCAGCACGGTACAACTTGCCGCGACGGTGGATTATGGGATTTTATTCACAGAAGCCTATACCCACTATCGCAAGGAAATGCCTGCTAAAGAAGCAATCGTAAGAACCCTGGATGAGAAGACTTTCTCGATTTCGATTTCGGCAGCGATCCTTTCGAGTGTCGGGTTTATTTTGTGGATCACCTCGTCCAATCCGATTGTGGGATCCATCGGTCTATTGATGGGCAGGGGGGCTCTGCTAGCCTTTATCATGGTCCTCTTTGTCCTGCCGGCGATGCTGTTGGTATTCGATAAAGTTATTAAGAAAACAACCTATAAAGCAAATTATTATGAGGAGAAATGATGATGAGAAAAAAACATTTACGTTATTCTGCACTCGCATTGATGCTGTTCTTGCCTTCATTTCTTAGTGTCCCGGCCCAAGCGGCAACGGAAGGAAAGGTGACTTCTAAGGATGAAGTCGTGTACGCGACATTGAATGCAGCTGGTGACCTGGATCATATCTATGTCGTGAATACCTTCGACGTAGCCCGTGCCGGAAAGATCCTCGATTACGGGGAATTCAGCAGCGTCAAGAATCTGACGGATTTGAAGAAGCTTGAGGTTGAGAGGCAGAAGATTGAAATGGATGCCCCAGAAGGAAAGTTCACGTATCAAGGAAACATGAAAGAAGATACAGAATTACCGTGGGATGTGAGGGTATCATATAGCTTGGATGGGAAGAAAATTGATCCATCCGAGCTTGCAGGAAAAAGCGGGCATCTCGAAATTAACATCTATACTGCTGAAAATAAGAATGCAGGTACTGTATTCTATGAGAATTATTTATTGCAGGTTTCATTGAACCTGCCGAATACGTATGAGAACATCGAAGCGGCAGACGGCATGGTGGCAAGTGCAGGGAAGGATAAACAGATCACCTTCACGGTCATGCCCGGAAAAGAGAAAAAGCTAAGCGTGGAAGCGGATGTTAAGGACTTTGAATTTAAAGGTGTCCAAATCGGCGCTGTCCCGTCTACACTCCCGATCGATTCAACGGGAACGGATAATATGACCGAAGACATGTCAGAGCTATCAGGTGCCATCGGAAAACTAAATACCGGGGTGGCCGACCTGAAAAGTGGTGTCTCCCAATTGAACGACGGGGCTGCGGGCCTGCGCGATGGTTCAGCTCAATATAAAAATGGCATCAGTGAATTGAACGGTTCTTCGTCTCAAATTGTGGGAGCGTCGAATTCTATCGGGGAGGCACTGCGAACCATCGATCAGTCCCTGGCTGCGAATCCTGCTGAGATGGATTTGTCCGCACTGAATGAGTTGCCGGGTGGTCTCACGCAGCTGGCGGATGGCCTTACGCAAGCTGCGAATGGGTTATCGAACCTGCAGAAGAACTATTCTTCAGCCTACTCTGCATTGGACGTTGCGATGGCGGAAATCCCTGCTTCCGAGCTTTCGGAAGGGGAGATTGCCGCATTATACGAAAGCGGAGCGGATCCACAGGTAGTGGATAAACTGGTAGAGTCCCATCAAGCCGCGCAAAAAGTGAAGGGGACCTATGCAAGCGTCAAGGAAGCCTTCGCTGCCGTGGAACCAACCTTGAATCAGGTGAGTGGTTCCGTCAACGAGATGAGCGGACAGCTGACTTCCATCTCGAATAATCTGTCTGCATCATTGAAAGAAACGGATATGAGCGGGTTTGCTCAGCTGCAAAAAGGACTGGGTGAACTGTCCGCCAACTACGGCGAGTTCCACTCCGGACTGGTCCGCTATACAGAAGGCGTGGGTCAGCTATCCACTTCATACGGGAAGCTTCATTCCGGCATTGCTGAACTGGCTGACGGAACAAGTGAATTACAAGGTGGAGTTTCGGAGCTTCACAATGGAACAAGCGAATTGCATCAGGAAACGAAAAACCTTCCTGACAAAATGCAAGAGGAAATCAATAAGATGATGGCTGAATACGATAAATCGGACTTCAAGCCGGTATCCTTCGTTTCCTCCAAGAATGAAAAAGTATCTTCCGTGCAATTTGTGATCAAGACAGAAAGCATCGAAAAAGAAGAACAAGAAACGAAGAAAGCAGAACCGAAGAAAGAAAAAGGATTTTGGGAGTTGCTGATGGATTTGTTTAGGTAACTTGAAAGGATGAATGACACAAAGGTGGTTGGTTTTAGTAACCAATCTTACTTTTGTGTCATTTTTTGTGTGTCAATTTGTTTTTATTTTAATAGCTTTCCTTACAATCTAAGTTCAAGCTAAAATGTAATAGAGTAGTATTAATTGTTTCCAGACTAGAGTCAGCGGGACATTCATTGATTAAATGGGGGACGTAATGATGAATCTTAAATATGAAGTGATTCCAGAAGAAAAGGCAGAATACTGCCGGGACCTGTGCAATGAACTGATGGACTTTCAACAGTCAAAGGCATCCATTACACCTGAACGGTTTGACAGCATGAATTTTGACACAAGGATGCTGACATCGATTAAAAGTGCACGACACAATTATATTGTGGTGGTGAAAGATCATGATATGAACGACGATATCGTAGCCTATGTATATACCAATTTTTCACCGAAAGAATCGTATTCAAATGATTTTGCCACGTTTTTCGATCTTTCAACAGTTAAGAAAGAGAACGTAGGCTGCCTATCCCAGTTTTATATAAAAGAAGGATATCGGCAATTCGGAGTGGGATCCAGACTTTTTACACTTTCTATGGATTGGTTGAAAACCTACGAGGATGTCGAGGATTATTTTGTGTTCACATCGAATGGGAATCAAGAGGCGTTGGAATTCTATCAGCGGAAAGGGTTCTCGATTTCTCATGACATCCTGGACGGCTTTATCACGGTTTTACGAAGTAATAGGAGAGGATAGGACGTTTTTGACTATCCCGGTTGTAAAATATATAGTTTAAAATAGGAGAGACACCACAAAGGTAGGAGGGAACAAGATGGACGTTTTTACACCCTATTTATCGGCGATTGATAATCAAGACCACCGTATTCGAATGGAGGAAATCTTGAACTGGATTATGGAGAAATTCCCGCAAATGGAACCAGTGATGAAATGGAATACCCCTATGTTTACTGATCACGGGACATTTATCATAGGTATCTCTACCGCGAAGCAACATGTAAGCGTTGCACCCGAGGAAGTAACCATGACGCATTTTGCCGATAGGATTGAACAATCCGGCTACAGTGCCACCAAGGGCTTGTTTCGAATTAAATGGAAAGACCCAGTGGATTACAAATTGCTTGAGGATATGATTACATATAATATTCAGGATAAAGCAGAATACACGGACTTTTGGCGGAAGTAGATAATACTTAGAGTTCATATAAGAAGGAGTGTTCCAGGATGATAAAGCCGAATCGCAAAGTTGATGGATTTATAAAAAAAACCAAGACCTGGAAGGAAGAGTTTGAGAGGTTGAGAAGCATCCTTCTTGGCTTTGAGGAGCTGGACGAAGAAATCAAGTGGATGCATCCTTGTTACACGCTAGAGGGGAAAAACATTGTATTAATGCATGGATTCAAAGACTATTGTGCGCTTCTGTTTCACAAAGGTGCCTTATTGAAGGACCCCGACGGGATTCTCGTCCAACAAACGGAGAATGTGCAGGCAGCGCGCCAGATCCGGTTCACGAATGTTCAAGAAATCATAGAAATGAAGCCAATCTTGAAAGCGTATATCCAGGAAGCCATTGAAGTGGAAAAAGCCGGTTTGCAAGTGGAATTAAAAAAGACGGAAGAATACACCATCCCTGAAGAGCTTCAAACTAAATTCGACGAAGTCCCTGCCTTGAAGACGGCTTTTGAAGAATTGACGCCAGGAAGGCAACGAGCCTACATTCTTTATTTCTCTAAAGCCAAACAATCCAAAACACGCGAGTCCAGGATTGAAAAATATATGGAGCATATTCTTGATGGTAAGGGATTGAATGATTAATAAGGAGGAGACAAGATGACCCTATTGACACCAATAATCATAACAGGTGCCGTTCTTTCATTGGCATGGATTGTAGGAAATAATGAGAAGGCTAACGAACAAAGTAAGTGATAGATGAGGTTCCATGAATAATAAGGGCAAAAGTAAAATAGGTATATAGAAAGACTGGTGGTACAAGTTCCTTTTTGTACTAAGCTCTGGATTGGGGCTGATTCTATGTATCAAAATAGAGATAGACTTGTGAATATCGTCATTTTATTGCTCGTTTGCATCCTTGTCTTTCACATCATCCGGATCATCCTGCACGTAAAAGTTTATTTCGTATACAGCATGGGGATGGGTTATCTTTTATTTATCGGACTCCTCATTTTCCTCATTTTATTTCTTTTTTTCAAAAGGTGAATGTCTTACGCAAGCGGGTACTTTTCGTTAATGGAAAGTGCCTCTTTTTTATGATGAATATTGGTGACAGACCAGCAATCCTCAAAAGAGTGTAATAATGGTCTGCCCTAAGACAGGAGAACTCAATCAATTGATTGCGTTTTGTAGCGGGTCTTGAACAGAAGCAGGATATTCTCTTCCCATCTCAGAATACATAGTGAAAAGGAATGAAAGGAGAATGAGAATGAATATTGAAAAACAGATTTTAGATTGGTTCACTCATTTCCACACTCACCCGGAAGTGAGCTGGAAGGAATATGAAACGACGAATAAGATTGCAGGGATCCTCGATGAACTGAATGTGAGCTACAGGAGATTTTCTGATGTGACAGGTTTGATCGCTGAAATAGGTGAAGGGGATGAAGTGACGGCTGTACGCGCGGATATCGATGCCCTGTGGCAAGAGGTGGACGGGGTGATGCAGGCGAATCATTCCTGTGGTCATGACGCCAATATATCGATGGTTCTCGGAGCGCTTCTTTATTGTCTTCAGGATCCTCCAAAGGATAAGCGGATCCGCTTCATTTTTCAACCTGCAGAGGAGAAGGGGAATGGATCGCTGACCATGATTGAGAAAGGGGCGCTTGAGGATGTCGGTTATTTATTCGGGGTTCATCTGAGACCGAAAGAAGAATTGGATCATCGGTCCTTTTCGCCTTCGGTTCACCATGGGGCAGGCATTTACATGGAAGGGAAAATAAGAGGTGTTGATGCCCATGGTGCGAGACCCCATCAGGGGAAGAATAGCATCGATGTGTTGGCGGCCATTCATTCCTTTTTAAAAACGATTTATTTGTCTCCATTTGAATCGTATTCTGCCAAACTGACAAAGCTCGCTGCCGGAGGGGAGAATCTAAACATCATTCCTGGAAATGCGGAGTTTGCAATCGATGTACGTGCCCAGAAGAATGAGGTGCTGGAAGAAATACAGCGCCGTCTCGAGGATGGGGTCGATGCGATTGCCAAGCTGTACGGAGTCACGATTGAGTACGAATGGACAGACTATACACCGGGGGCGGAAGTGTCTGCTGATGCTGAGAGCATCACGAGGGAAGCGATTCGATCCATCGCGGGTGAAGAAGCATTGGCTCAGCCGGTCATTACATCGGGCAGTGATGATTTTCATTTTTACACGATCAAGCATCCTGAAGTGAAAGCGGCGATGATCGGGGTCGGGGCGGATTTGACTCCCGGACTGCATCATCCGGAAATGACGTTCAATACTTCAGCGTTGAATCAAGCGGCAAAAATAATAGCTGAGACGTTAAAAAAAGCATCATTCAGATTGTAAACGGTACCAAAAACGGATTGACGACTTCAGCTTCTCCCCTTATGATACTCATATAACGACTATTTAACGACAATTAGGAATAGTCAAAAAACAAAGTGCTTACAAGGGGGAATTTGGATGAAGAAAGAAATGTCTTTTTGGCTGGCAATCATACCATTGCTCGTCATGATCACCGTAATGGCCATTACAATCGTAGTTTTGGAGCAGGGGCCGCACATTCCTCTGATCATCGGGACAGTCACGGCTGCACTTGTCGCCTGGCTTTCAGGGTTCAAGTGGAAGGATATAGAGGAAGCGATGTATAAGGGGATTCGTCTTGCTTTACCTGCCGTCGTCATCATCATGCTTGTGGGATTGACGATCGGTGCGTGGATCGGCGGCGGAGTCGTGGCGACGATGATCTATTATGGTTTGAAGATGATCACACCTTCGCTTTTCCTATTATCGATTGCGGTCATCTGCGCCGTTGTGTCGCTTGCGATCGGAAGTTCCTGGTCAACAATGGGGACCATCGGTGTTGCGGGCATGGGAATCGGCATCAGTATGGGGATTCCGGCTCCGATGATTGCAGGTGCCATTATCTCCGGTGCTTATTTCGGTGATAAGATGTCGCCGCTGTCAGATACAACGAACCTGGCTTCGGGACTGACCAACACGGATCTTTTTGTACATATCCGCCATATGCTTTACACAACTATACCGGGCTTTGTGATTGCCCTGGCTGTATATGCTTATTTAGGAAGGAACTTTGGAAAAAGCGGCGTCAATACCGAGGACATTGAAAAAACGATCGGGGTTCTGCAGGACAGCTTTGTTGTTTCACCATTTTTATTGATTGTACCACTGCTTGTCATTGTGCTCGTCGCACGAAAGGTTCCGGCCATCCCGGCTCTGATCGTGGGGATCATTCTTGGATTTGGAGCACAGGTCTTCATTCAGCATGATTCGTTTGCGGATGCTGTTTCGGCTCTTCAAAGCGGATACGTCATCGAGACGGGAAATACGATGGTCGATGATCTGTTTTCACGCGGAGGTCTCGATTCCATGATGTACACGGTCTCGATGACGATTGTCGCGATGACCTTCGGGGGGATCTTGGAACACACAGGTATGCTTCGTGCCATCGTCAACCAGATCCTTAAGGTGACAAAGACAGCGAAAGGCCTGGTGGCTTCCACTGTGGTTTCTTGTTTTGCCACGAATGCATCATGCTCTGAACAGTATATTTCTGTCGTGGTGCCTTCAAGGATGTATGCGAATGCCTATAAGGAAAAAGGGCTTCATTCAAAGAATCTGTCACGTGCCCTTGAGGACGGGGGGACGTTGACATCTGTCTTCATCCCATGGAATACATGCGGGGTCTTTATTTTAGGAACGCTCGGGGTCCATGCATTTGACTATGCTCCATATGCGGTGTTGAATTTTGTCGTGCCGATTATTTCCATCATCTATGCCTTCACGGGCTTCAGCATTACCAAACTGACAGAAACCGAAATGAAGGCAATGGAGCAGGAGGATGCCACACTTTCCTCCTGAACCGGTCAATAAATGGGGAAGGTCAGTTCATAAATGGCCCGCGGCCTTCCTTTTGCATAGGTCATTTCTTCTCCGATGATCTTGGCCGAACCATTGTCGACCAGCTTCTTCAAAATCCGTTCCGTGGAGCGCCGTGTGATTTGCAAATAATCAGATAGCTCTGCCGCAGTGAAATCACGGGACGAGCGGGATTTGTAGAATTGAATGATTTTGGATAAATTCGATGGACTTAATTTTAATTGTTTGGCAAGAGACAGCATTTCTGGATGATCATTTTTCAGATGCTGTTTCTTGCTTTTATCAGGGTAAGGTCCTGACATTTCCTTTTCCTCATTAAGAATAAAGGCGCAGCCATCAGGATCAACCTTTCTGGCAAATGACAACGCGGTCTCTGCGTTTGCCTCTGCCTCCGCTGCCGTATGACCGTATCCGAACCCTGCAAGCACGGGGCGTTCATGGAAGTCGGTGCTGTCCAGGAAATGTTCGATACTGCCCCTATTGCTGTAAATCGTGTAAGAAGCATTGTCCTCATTTTTTTGAAGGGTCCCCTTCATCAAGCGGGCAAGCTCATGAAGATGTTCATGTTCTCCATCCCATTCTTGAAGTGAAAGACGGGCTGCGGCAATCGTGGCAGCTTTTCGTTTAGAAAGAAGGGATTGGGAATGAGCTTCATCAATGGCACGAATGAGGGACTTGGCAGGGTCAATCATTCTCATGCAAGGGATGTGCAACTCGACAAGGCGGTCATAAACCGCATGGATGCTCGTTAAGGCCATATCTGTTTGACCTTCCTGAAATAACTGCTGGTGGAATTCTGTATAGTCGTTGATGTTAAAGTTGTGGGGCAGGCTCTCTTTATAATCCTTTACATATAGGGGCGGGTTCTTGAGGTGTAAGTCTGACTGGGCGTGATCGATGAGAGAACGTTCCATCAAATCGATGGAAACACGGTCTGGTTCGATCCAACGATGGTGCAGGATATAAAGCAGTGATGTCACAAGGGCCGTTTCATCCTGTTCCAGGTAAAGGACCGGGACAGACAATGTGCGGCATTCTTCCTTTGAAAAAAAGTAAGGCAGTGCTCCGGAAAACAAAACGGCATCACAGGGTGTCAGGTTTTTAATATGTAAGCTTGCTTCCTGGGGCTCACCGTAAATATAGGGGATCAGTTCGATAGTGTTCAAATCCAGTGCAATGGACGTCTGGACGTGTTCGATGAATTCTCTCGACCCGATCAGGGCGATTTTTGTTTTCATGACAATCTCCTTTCTGAATTAACGACTATATAACGACATTATACCAAGAGGAAATAAAATTTGTTAGTTTAAGGAGTGTTTATCTTATGATCATAAAAAAAATAAATCTGTATGCCATTCGATTACCACTGAAACAGCCTTTTATCATAAGTTACCATACCTATGAGGATATGCCTTCTATCATTTTGGAAATGGAGACGGACGTGGGAATCATTGGATATGGTGAAGCAGTGGCGGATGAACATGTAACAGGCGAAACGTGGGAAAGCACATTTCAGGTGCTTCAGCACACCCTCGCCCCGAAGCTGATCGGGGAGAATCCTTTTCATATTGAACGAATTCATGAGCTGATGGATAAAACCATTTACAATGCCCCGACAGCAAAGGCGGCCATCGATATCGCTTGCTATGATGCCATTGGGAAAAAAGTGAATCAGCCTGTCTATCAGCTGCTTGGCGGCCGGTATCATGAAGAATTCCAGCTTACCCATGTCCTCAGCATAACAGAACCGGACACGATGGCAGACGAAGCGGCCAGTATGATCGAGAAAGGATTTCAATCCTTTAAAATGAAGGTGGGAACCAATATCGACCAGGACATTGAACGAATACGGAAGGTCAGGGAACGTGTCGGGTGGGACGTGCCGATCCGGGTGGACGTGAATCAGGGCTGGAAGAACAGCAGTCAGACACTGAAGGCACTGCGTCATCTTCAAGAGTTGAACATCGATTGGCTGGAGCAGCCCGTCTTGGCAGATGATATAGATGGGATGGTCCGGATCAAAGCGAGGACGGATATCCCCCTCATGATTGATGAAGGGTTGAAAGGCTTACGTGACATGCGTGAGATCATCCAGAAGCAGGCAGCGGATAAAGTGAATATCAAATTGATGAAAAGCGGAGGGATATACCCGGCAGTGAAACTTGCCCACATGGCTGAGATGGCCGGGATGGAATGCCAGGTCGGTTCGATGGTCGAGTCATCCATTGCGTCAGCAGCCGGATTCCATGTGGCTTTTTCCAAAAAGGTCATCACTAGTGTAGAATTGACGGGCCCGATTAAATTTTCACAGGACATCGGAGACTTGCATTATGACGTCCCATTTATCCGACTGTCGGACAAAGCGGGCCTTGGTGTTAACGTAAATAAAGATATATTGGAAGAGTTGACTGAGTTTAAGAGTATCGTAGAGTAAGGAGCATGGGATCATGGATCATCTATTTGAAGGATTTCTTGACAAAAACAATGAATCATACAATGTCCGTTTGTTAAATAAAGAGCATATGAGCCAATTACAGCAGCTGCAGGAGCTTGTGGTTGATACATTGACGGAAAAAAAGAATTTACAGCCCCTGACGTATGAGGAATTGGACTATATATTAACCGGAAACGGACTGATGATTGGAGCCTTTACAGAGAAGGGATTAATCGCCTTCCGCGCCTTATTGATCCCCCCGATTGATGAAGAGCATCTGGGGTTGGATGTTGGACTCGAGGCAGAGGAACTGCCACGGGTCATCTATCAGGAAATTTCGAATGTACACCCGGATTATAGAGGCAACCGGCTTCAGCAAACATTGGCTCATTTGATCATGGAAGAACAGGGAAAGCTGCTGGATCAAAGGTTCACCTATGTGGCGTGCACCGTCGCTCCCTTTAATATTCCCAGTTTAAAAGATAAGTTTAAGCAGGGGATGGAGATTGCTGCCCTTAAGATCAAGTACGTCGATCAATTGCGCTATATCTTTATTAAGCGCCTTGATGGAGAGGGAAGAGGGGAAGAAATTTCCGAGATTGCCAGAGTTCCGATGGGGGATGTCGAAGGCCAGCAGGCTTTATTGGAGGAAGGTTGGCGCGGCATTTCCCTGGAGGAAGATGATGATGGTGGGTATAGGGTGTTGTATGTGAAGAGAACTTTTAAATAAAGGTGTCCCGTTTTGATGTGAAAAATATGGATAAACTCACCGATTGGCAGTCCTATTCTTAGCTGAATGAGACTGCTTCTTTTTGTGGATGTAGGTTGGAGATCTGGTTAAGCATCAGAGCTGATAAATAGACGGAAAGATTCCGCTTAATTACTTATTTCTATTAAAAAAGGCTGAAATACACGGAAAGATTCCGCCTATTCACCTGAAAATTCAAAGATGGTTGGATTTTTCTTTGCATAAGCGGAAATCCTCCGCCTATTTATCCCAGAAACAAGGTCCGAGTTGATATTAACGGGAAAATCTCCGCTTATCTTACTTACCACACACAATGCCAGTTTCCCATACTTCAGTAGACTGCCATTAAATTTTAAAAATTTATTGACACACATATTAGAGATTGCTAATATGATGGAGATACATATTAGAAAAATCTAATATGAAGGGTGGCACTTTAAATGGATAAGAAAATTGATTTAGAGACAAAAGTGAAGTTCCTGCAGGGATTTGCGCACAGGATCAGGATTCAGATATTGGAAAGTATCAAGACGGAAGAGAAGACAGTTTCTCAGATTGTCAGGGAACTGGACGGGAGTCAGTCGAGTGTATCCCAGCATCTGGCCTGCTTGAGGGGATGCGGACTGATTGTTGGCCGACAGGAAGGAAAGTATACGTACTATAGCCTTAGCAACCAGCATGTGCGTGATTTACTGACGATGTTCGATGTGGTACTGGATGAAGTAGATAACGATGTGGCGTGCTGTAGACATCATATTGGATAAAGGGTGAAGGAAATGGGAGAGTCATGTTGCAACTCGAAAGACAACGAATACGGAAGTGCTCAACATAAAACGGAGAACACCAAAAGCTGCTGTAGCGCCGATGAACCTTCTGCTGAACAGGGTCTGAAGACGAACTCATGTTGCACCAGCGAAGCTGACGAGATGGATAAAGGAGCATGCTGTTCCGGAGATGCCCTCGCATCTGAAAAAGCTCAGTACCGGATCTATGGCATGGATTGCCCTTCCTGTGCACTCTCCATCGAGAAATCTCTCGTCAAGTTAGAGGGGGTCGGCGAGGCAAAAGTCAACTATAACACAGCGAAGCTTCACGTAACCGGGAGCTCACTTGATCGGGTAGAAACGGAAGTACAGAAGCTTGGATTTAAAATCGAACCGCTCAACGAAAATAAAGACATCAGAACCTATGTGGTCGAAGGGATGGATTGCAGCAGCTGCGCAAAGAGCATTGAAAACCACCTCCACACCATTCCAGGCGTCCGGCAGGTAAATGTCCATTTTTCAACGGGAAAAATGAAAGTGGATCATGAGAATAGTGTGGAAGAGATTATCTCAGAAGTGTCCAAGATCGGATTTCGTGCATCGCTGCCAGCTAAAGGTGACCAAGACGTTTCCTCTAACAAAGAAGGATATGGGAGCATCATCACCTCAGGAGTCTTGATCGCACTGGGATTCTCAGGCTCATTTATGGGCATTTCCCCTTTAGTGGTCACGCTTCTGTACGCAGCTGCCATGATCATAAGCGGCTACAAGCCGGTGATAAGCGCGTTTTACTCCGTTAAAAGCCGTTCCCTCGACATGAATGTACTGATGTCAGCGGCAGCCATCGGGGCGGCATTGATCGGGGAATGGCTGGAAGGGGCTACGGTTGTCTGGTTGTTTGCCCTCGGAACGACGCTTCAGACGATGTCCATCGAGAAAACGAGAAGCTCCATCCGGAACCTGATGAATCTCGCACCATCGGAGGCGTGGATTAAAGCCGGGACTCAATTAATGAAAAAGCCGGTGGAAGAAGTGGCGGTTGGTGAAGTCCTCGTGGTTAAACCGGGAGACAGAATCCCGTTGGACGGGGAAATACTATCGGGTGAATCAAGTATCAATCAGGCACCGATCACAGGTGAATCCATCCCTGTTGATAAGGAACCGGGCGATGCGGTGTACGCAGGGACCATCAATGAAAATGGATCTCTTGAAGTACGGGTGACAAAGCTTGTTGATGATACGACGATTTCCAAGATCATTCACCTTGTGGAAGAAGCACAGGAACAGAAAGCCCCGACCCAGGCGTTCATTGATCGCTTTGCGGCGATTTATACACCGATTGTCTTTGTATTGGCCCTCGTGATGATGGTACTTCCTCCACTTGTTGGATTCGGCACCTGGGGAGAATGGTTCTACAAAGGTCTTGAACTGTTAGTGGTTGCCTGTCCGTGTGCACTCGTCATCTCCACTCCGGTCGCGATCGTTTCGGCGATTGGAAATGCGGCAAAGAACGGGATCTTGATTAAAGGCGGCACCTTCCTTGAAAAAGCGGGAAGCATCACCGCCGTTGCGTTTGATAAAACGGGCACCCTGACGGAAGGGAAACCGCGTGTGGCGGATATTAGGACCTTCCACTCAACAAAGGAAGAACTGTTATCCACTGCTCTTACGCTAGAAGAGTATTCCACTCACCCTATCGCACAGACCATTGTGCTGTTTGCACGCGAAAAAGGAATACAAGCAAGAAGTGGTGAATCGTTCAAGAACATTGTGGGGAAAGGTGTTCAGGCAACGATTAATGGAGTCACCCATTATGCAGGAAACACCAAACTGTTTGAAGAAAAGGGTATATCCCTGGGTGAAGTTGCCGGACAGCTGGTCAAGGGGCTTCAAACAAAAGGGAAAACCGTCGTGATCATCGGCTCGGACCAGGGTGCCATGGGAGTCATCTCCGTCGCAGACTCGATCCGGAAGACGACTGTCCGCTCCCTTGAGGGGTTAAAGGCTGCAGGGGTTCGGGATGTGGTCATGCTGACAGGTGATAATGAAGGAACGGCAGAGATGATTGCGAAGGAAGCCAATGTGAATCGCTATTTTGCCGAACTTTTACCAGAAGATAAAGTGAACGTGGTGAAGACCTTACAGAGTGAAGGACATAAAGTAGCCATGGTCGGTGACGGGATCAACGATGCGCCGGCCTTAGCCACTGCGGATCTCGGAATTGCAATGGGAGGGGCAGGGACCGATACGGCCATGGAAACGGCTGATATTGTGTTGATGGCCGATAATCTGGATCAGTTGCCGCACACCATCAAGTTAAGCCGAAGAGCACTGGCGATCATCAAACAGAACATCTGGTTCTCGTTGATTGTGAAGTTTGCAGCACTGGTCCTGATTTTTCCTGGGATCCTGACGCTCTGGCTGGCAGTCCTAAGCGACACGGGAGCAGCGATTATTGTGATTTTGAATGCTCTTAGGCTGGTGAAAGGGAAATAATAGAAGGAGAGAGGTTGCCTACCGGTGAGTTATCATCCGAGGTGACCTCTCTTTTTTGCAAAGACTCGGGCCGGTTAATACCCTACTTTTTGTGAGAATGGTAGAGTAGGAACCGTCTCGTGCTTTTTATTTTGAAAAATTCACTTTATACGTGACCGATTTCCTTCCATTTACGTCTAAGTGTATATGGAAAGGGGGAACAGTTTTGGACCAACAAGAATTAAATAAATGGTTTACACAATACGGAGAATCAATCCTCACATACATACTATTAATGGTACGGGATTAACACAGGAGACCTTTCTAAAAGCCTACAGAAGTAAACAACAATTTAAAGAGAGATCCTCTGTGAAAACATGGCTATTTTCCATTGCTCATAATGTGACGATCGACCACTTCAGAAAGAAGCATCCGCTGAAACACTATCTTGGTTTGACGATGGAGGAGGAAGACGGCATGCCGTTACCTGAACAAATCGTCGAGATGAATGAGGAATCGGAAGAGTTATACAAAGCGATCCAACAATTAAAGCCAACATACAAACATGTCATCATCCTAAGGAAATTGAAAGAATTCTCAACAACCGAAACAGCCCATGTGTTGAACTGGTCAGAAAGTAAAGTGAAAATGACGTTAAGAAGGGCGTTGGTTGAACTGGAAAAGGTTTTGACGAGGGGAGGCGTAATCAATGAAATCAACAGATCCATTTAAAGAATTGGAAGAACAGCTAAAGGTAACAGACGGATCAACAGAGCAGCTTCGAAGTAAAATTATGAAGAGCACAAATGAAAAGAAGAAAATCTATTTCAAAAAATATGTCTGGATTGCCATAGCATGTATACTCTTTCTTGTCATATCTCCGTTCTATTCAACCACGATGGCGAGTATTGTGGCGAAAGTATTACCAATCACAATCACTCCACAAATTTCAGACGGAGAACCCAACCCTAATTTGACTTCTGACCTTTTTAAACTAGTCAAAAAGGAAGGATACAGAGTTAGTTCAGTAGGGACAACACCGTCTCCCTTCACAATTCAAGTGTCACTTCATTTGGGGGATTCCACATTAAAGCAAGCCAAGGAAGATCTTGAATCCAAGATCACCAATTATTTATATGAAAATGGGTATGACGATTACGAATTAAAGATTATCAAGGCTCCTGAAGTCCCGAGTCATGAGGGAAGCGATGACTTAAACAAGAAATATGATCAAGTACGAGAGGTTGTGAAGGGAGTATTCGCCTTCTATGGATATGCCGAAGAAGCTGAATATGAGTTAGCAGGGTTGAAGGGGACCGGCGATTCAACAATCGTCACCATCGATATGCCGGACCATATTGATGAATCAAAGGAAATCATTGCAGACATTGAAAAAGAAATAGAACGACAGAACCTAGATGTGAAAGATGTCCAGGTGGATTCTTTCAACTTAAAGCATCGTCAGCAGGATAATCGTTGGTCCATGATCTCTTCTGATATCTATGATGGCATGGCAGGGAAATCGACGTATCAATTGGCCGGACTTTCGTATCAAGTGAAGGATGGACACTCTTATGTGTGGATCAAAACAGATCTGGATAAACCACTTCCCCAGGAGCAGATTGAAGAAATCAAAAAAGCAATACAAGACTATTTGGCATTACCTGAAACGAAAGAGCAAATTCGTGATGATGAGTATACGATTGAATTTTTATTGGGGAATGGGAAGTCGTTTGTGGAGATAACAAATCAATAGTTGTTTCAAATTATTGACGTGTGATGGGCATATGTTCTTTATATATTAAGGTTTCTATTAACTTTGATATATCAATTGTCGATTTAGAGATCAGGCTAAGCACCAGAGAAAAATAGACGGAATAATTCCGCTTAATTAGTTATTACTATTAAAAACGGCCGAAATAGACGGAATAATTCCGCCTATTCACCTAAAAATACAAAAATAGTTGGATTTTTCTGTGCATAAGCGGAAATCCTCCGCCTATTTATCCCAAAAACAAGTTCCGAGCTGCTTATAACCGGAAAATCTCCGCTAATAAGCTCGGCCAATTTACTACGGCTGTTTCTACTTTAAATATATTTGGGTTTGAGGCAAGACGGGAGTGAAAGGTTCCACGAACATCATCCCCACTAAATACCCCATTGCGATCATAAAATAATTAGTGTACCATAAAAAGAAATTTTAACGAACGAATTATAATGGAAAGTATAAAAGGGACACCCACAAAACGAACGGTATGATTTTTTCATAATAGGCAGATTCGTTTTAGCAGGGGTTTCTTTTTGTTTAAGGGGGATGCCAACATGACGCACTACATAAATGAATTTACAGACTTCTTCTGGCAACATGACATCTATTTCCGAATAGTGGTGAGTGCGATATTAGGATTCATCATCGGATGGGACCGGTCAGCAAAGAATAAGCCAGCCGGTTTAAAAACATATACATACGTATCGGTGGCATGTACGTTGATCACGATCGTCTCCATCGAAGGCGCCGATATGCTAAGTGAACCGGATAGCGGAAAAATGATGGATCCTCTTCGTCTCGCTGCCCAGATTGTATCAGGGCTGGGGTTCTTAGGTGCAGGAGTGATCCTGAAAGATGGACTGCGGGTGAAAGGGCTCACTTCCGCTGCAATGATCTTCTACGTAGGGGGTATTGGAATCGGCATTGGAGCAGGGTTTTATTCCATTGTCATCTTCGCCACCTTCGTCACTTTCATCATGTCGAGGATCGGAAACTTTTTTGAAGAACGGGAGATTAAGTCCGTGAGCTTGCCAAAGCTGCAGAAGAAAAACGAGGAAAAAGATGATAAATGAAGGTTGGAACGAAAGCTCAATTTTCTAATTGATGGGGACGGTACTTATTGGGGGTCTTACCCGGATTTTCGAACGTACTCTCCCTATTTTGTCTCCATTTTTCCCTCTTTCTCAATGTCTTCCATCTCTTCATGGGTAATTCCAAAAGGAAAGCCACCATCTGTATAGCCTGCAATGAAGGCCAACGTTTCATCCGAATCGAAGGAATCTTCTAGTTTACGAGCTTTCTTCTTCAATCTTTTCCTTTCTTTTTCTTCTTCACCCGAACAAATCTGCTTTCTAGTAGGCAAATATGTTTGTCTTTATTTTATGTTTTTTTAGTTTTGTCCCAGCCTCTTCATGTTATTACCTATTCACACCCCCTTTTGTGCTTCCACCATAACTCAACCCACAAATATTTGTGTCCCGAGCACGTTGTTTCAAAGCCACTATTCCCGTTATAATTTTCTTAAGATTTACATTTCTTCGTTTAATCACCCCGTGCTTGAGGTAAGAGTCACTATAAGAAGTATAAGGAGGTGTTGTAATCTTGGAAGCGATAAGTAAGCGATTTTTCCTGTATCTTTCCCACAATAAGGCGTTGGATCGAATGGCTAAACGGTGGGGATCTATATTTGGCGCTAACAAGCTTGTAGGGGGAGAAACCTTTGCACAAGCGATTCCATTGATTACTCAATTGAACGAGGAGGGATTCCAGGTAACGGTTGATCATCTTGGTGAGTTCGTCGATTCCACAGATGTGGTGCGGGAGAATGTCCAAGGATGTATTCAGAGTATCAGTGCCATCGCGTATCATGGGCTGGACACTGAAATCTCTGTTAAACTGACTTCCCTGGGATTGGATATCAGTCAAGATCTTGTCATGGAAAGCATGGAGTTGATTCTCTCGAAGGCAAATGAAAGCGGAATCACGGTCACTCTCGATATGGAGGATTCCTCGAGGTGTCATGCCATCCTTGACGTTTACAAGAAGCTCCGTGAAAAGTACGACAATGTGGGGACGGTGATCCAATCCTATCTTTATGTATCAGACAAGGATGTGGATGATCTCAATCAGTTCTCCCCTTATTTGAGGCTTGTGAAGGGTGCATATAATGAATCGGGTAAAGTGGCGTTCCAGGAGAAGAAAAAGGTGGATGAGAATCTCAAGCATCTTATCAAGAAGCAGCTCTTGAACGGCCATTATACCGCGGTCGCAAGCCATGATGATGCAATCATCGATTACA
Organism: Rossellomorea aquimaris; assembly: GCF_003315075.1. GTDB lineage: Bacteria > Bacillota > Bacilli > Bacillales > Bacillaceae_B > Rossellomorea > Rossellomorea aquimaris_C. The sequence continues at coordinate 12,759 of NZ_QNRJ01000007.1, read as the reverse complement.
CGATCGGATTAGTGAATGAACACAATATCCCGAATGACAGATTCGAGTTTCAAATGCTTTACGGCATGCGGAACCAGCTGCAGTCCGACTTATTGAAAAAAGGATATACCGTCCGTATTTATCTGCCTTATGGCGAGGACTGGTTCGGGTATTTCATGCGACGTCTGGCGGAACGGCCGGCGAACATCGCATTTGCATTGAAGGGAATTTTCAGCAAGTAAACTTTTTATAAAAACATCCAGACAGTATGTAATCAGAAAGGAATGTGAAGAGAATGAGTAACGGAATTTACAACATCCCAACACCTACTAATGAGCCTGGTAATACATATGCCCCAGGTACGAAAGAAAGAGAAACGCTAAAAGCTGAATTAGAGCGCCAAGCTGGTCTAGAGGTTGAGATCCCGGTCATCATCAATGGTGAGGAAATCAAGACAGATACAGTGAAGCAAGTGGTGATGCCACACGATCACAAACATGTGTTGGCTACCTATTCACAAGCAGGAGAAAAAGAACTTCGCGATGCAGTAGAAGCGGCAATGGCTGCGAAGGATTCTTGGTCCAATATGCCATGGCAGCACAGAGCATCCATCTTCCTGAAAGCGGCTGACTTAATCTCAGGTCCATACCGTGACGTCATCAATGCGGCTACAATGTTGGGCCAATCTAAAACAGCATACCAAACGGAAATCGATGCAGCACAAGAATTAGCTGATTTCTTACGCTTTGGCGTTGATTATGCAAACCAAATCTATCAAATGCAGCCGGACAGCATGAAAAACATCTGGAATCGTTTAGAATACCGTGCATTAGACGGTTTCGTACTAGCGATCTCACCATTCAACTTCACAGCAATCGGTGGTAACCTGCCATCAGCTCCTGCGATCATGGGGAACGTAGTGGTGTGGAAACCGGCAACAACGGCTATCCTATCAAACTATTATTTCATGCGTATCCTGGAAGAAGCTGGACTGCCTAAAGGCGTTATCAACTTTGTTCCTTCACGCGGTTCACAAGTATCAGAAGTGGTATTAACAGATCCACGCATGTCAGGATTCCACTTCACTGGATCTACAAGCGTGTTCCAGACGATCTGGAAGACAGTAGGGGAAAACATCACAAACTACAAATCGTATCCTCGTTTAGTTGGGGAAACAGGCGGTAAGGACTTTGTCTTCGCTCATGAAACAGCACAAGCAGACAAAGTAGTCGCTGCACTAGTTCGTGGTGCATTCGAATACCAAGGTCAAAAATGTTCAGCAGCTTCCCGTGCCTACATCCCAGCAAGCATGTGGGAAGAAGTGAAAAATGGTGTTGTGGAAGAAACGGCGAAGCTTAAAGTAGGGGATGTCAGAGACTTCAGGAACTTCATGGGTGCGGTCATCGACAAAGCTGCCTTTGAATCCATCACAAGCTACATCGACTATGCGGCTGATTCTGAAGAAGCTGAAATCATTGCCGGCGGTACGTATGATGATTCTGTTGGATACTTCGTTCAACCGACCGTCATCGTGACAACAAATCCAAACTTCAAAACGATGACCGAAGAAATTTTCGGACCGGTCTTAACGATTTATGTATATGAAAATGAACAATTAGAAGAAACACTGACTTCAGTGGATACAGCTTCCATGTATGCCTTAACGGGTGCGATCTTTGCACAGGACCGTGAAGCGATCATGCACTTGGAACGACGTCTATCCGGTGCAGCGGGTAACTTCTACATCAACGATAAACCAACCGGTGCCGTGATCAACCAACAACCATTCGGCGGTTCACGCGGATCAGGTACAAACGATAAAGCCGGCTCTATTTTCAACATGATTCGCTGGACCAGTCCTCGTATCATCAAAGAAAACTTTGCGCCAACGACAGACATTTCCTATCCATTTATGGACGAGGAATAAATCGAACACGACAAGCTCTCCCGACACGGGGGAGCTTTTCATTTTTTATTGGGGGATTTAACGCTATAATAGGAATCACAAATATTCGTGGAAAGGTAAGATTCCTATGGAAGCCATTGATATCATCCTCCAAACAGAAGACATTCATAAAGCGACGGAATTGATCAGCTCAAAATTAGGCAATCCCGTCATCATTGAAAATAAAAATTTCGAACTGATTTCATACAGTTCCTCTTCTAATAAATTCGATCAAACACAGCTCAAGACGATCCTCACGAAAAAATGTCCGGTCTTCATCATCGATCGATTGAAGAAAGAAGGAATCGTACACCAGCTAGAAAAACATTCCGATCCGATCCGGGTGCAGGCGATGGAAGAGTTAGGATTTCACCAGCGCGTCGTCATTTCCGCAAAATATCTTGGAAACACGATGGGATACATCTGGGTTCAGGAATCCAACCGTCTTCTCGAAAATGAAGAGCTCGCTTTTCTTGAAGAAATCTCCTCACACCTTGGAAACCTGATCAATGATATGTACGCAAAGGTCAATATCAAAAAGGACAGAAAAGAAGAAGTACTGTGGCATCTCCTGCAGCATGAGTACGGAAGTGAAAGCCAGCTCCGCCATGATGCATCCCTCGTCAAGCTGACCCTGCCGGAACGATTCACGGTGGCGGTGTACTCAATCGCTTCGTCGGACTATAAGCCTATGCTCGACCAATTGGAGAAGCTCGTCCAGGAATCCAGCTTCAACACAAAGGTTTATTCACTACGGACGGAATACCAGGTGATCCTCGTTCTCTACGGTAAAGCAGACACACCGTCTTCTTCCCTCGAACTAGCGAGAGACCTCGTAGAAAAGGTAAAAGAACAAACAGGCGAAGAAGAATTCTACAACTTCCTCATCGGGATCGGGAAGGAATACACGACGTTATACCAAATGAGAAAGAGCTTCTTGGAAGCGTCAGAGGTCATTGAAACGGCTAACTTCATCAGCCCGCGTCCTGAATCGATGCCCCGGGAATTTGCTCATCTGGGCATTTACCGGTACTTGCCTACGCTCTATGAGAAAAACACTTCAAAGGATTATTACAGTGATGATCTGCTGGTATTGATTAAGAATGATGTGAAGAAACAAACAGATCTCCTTAAGACACTTGAAGTGTACTTGGCGAATGATGGGAAGGGTAAACAGACGGCGAACGAACTGTTCATCCATCCGAATACGTTGAATTATCGAATCAAGAAGATTCAGGAACTGACTGCGATTGATTTTAATGATTTTAATATGAAGGTGTATTTGTATACGGAGTTGTTGTTGTTGAATAATGTGGAAGCTTATTATCAGCGGTATAAGGATGCTTTGAAGGGGATTTGACGCTTCTGACAGTCTTTGTTTAAGAGGAAACGCGCTTAAATTGGGAAGGGCAGGTTAAGTATCAGAGCTAATCAATAGACGGAAAGATTCCGCTTAAATGGTCACTACCATTAAAAAAGGCTGAAATAAGGGGAAAGATTCCGCCTATTGCCTCCAGAGATACGATAATGGGCGATTTTTCTCTGCATAATCGGAAATCCTCCGCCTATTTCTCTTCAAAACTAGTTCCATCCTGAATATAACCGGAAAATCTCCGCTTATGTTCTTTCAGCCTAATAGACTGGGACCTGCCCCAGCTCTCATCAGGGACGGACCTTCTGTTTGAAAAAGTAGAGGTCCGTCCCTCACTTTAGGTAACAAATAATTGCGTAGAGTGGGAACGATTCCGTTTATACCTTCTCCTTTCGACTAATCTCAATCTCTGTTAAAGTCAAAAAGTAGAGTAGAAAACGTCCCCGGTTTGCATGCTTTTCAGTTTAATATTGGGTGAATTATCCAGTTTGATATATATTGAAAATTATCTAAAATCAGGATTGACAACCCAACAGAAATCCTTTACCATTACCCTAATGCTAAAACGCATTATAACTTTAACTTAATAAAGCGATATCTTCTTATCCAGAGAGGTGGAGGGACTGGCCCTGCGATACCTCGGCAACGGGTTCTTATGAATACCGTGCCAATTCCATCAAGTCATGTGACTTGAAAGATGAGAAGAGCGGGACATATACATATTTTTGTGCCTCTCTTCTTATGAAGGGAGGCACTTTTTTATTTGAGCCATGATCGTCAACAAGAAGAATACATAGCGAAAGGAGCAAGTCCTGTATGATTAGAGTTCAGAATGTTACGAAAGTATTCGAGACGAAGGATGGCCCATTCACCGCTTTGAAGAATGTTTCCTTCGAAGTAAAGAAGGGAGAGATTTATGGCGTGATCGGATTCAGCGGAGCGGGAAAGAGCACGCTTGTCCGCTGTCTCAATTTTTTAGAGAAACCATCATCGGGTGATATTTTCATAGAGGGGCGCAGTTTGAAGGATCAGTCAGCAATCGATCTGAGGAAAGAGCGGCACCGCATCGGGATGATTTTTCAGCACTTCAATCTGTTTCAATCCCGGACGGTGGCAGGCAATATCGCCTATCCTCTGAAACTGGCAAAATGGCCGAAAGATAAAATCAACGAAAGAGTACAGGAATTGCTCGCGTTTGTCGGACTTGAAGATAAAGCGAAGCATTACCCGGATCAACTGTCAGGAGGGCAGAAGCAAAGGGTGGGGATAGCAAGAGCCCTGGCGACGTCGCCTTCGATTCTACTCTGCGATGAAGCAACATCTGCACTTGATCCTCAGACGACGGAATCGATTCTGAACTTATTAAAGAGAATCAACGCGGAGTATGGCATTACGATTGTGATGATCACCCACGAAATGGGGGTCATCCGGGAAATCTGTGATAAGGTCGCTGTCATGGAAAATGGAGAAATCGTTGAAGAGGGAAGCGTCTTCGATATCTTCTCCAACCCGCAGACCCCGACGACGAAAAACTTTGTGAAGAGTGTCATGAATGATCAGCTGCCGGCATCGGTTCTTGACAAATTGAATGACAGCAAAGAAGGGCGCATCTGCCGCCTCATTTTCAAGGGGGATTCGACGGGCACGCCGATCCTTTCCGAAACGGCAAAGAAATTCGATGCCCACATCAATGTGTTATTCGGCCAGATCACGGAACTCCAGGGCAAGCCGTTCGGGAATCTCATCGTACAGATCATCGGCAGCAAGAAAGAAACGGAAGAGATCCTGGATTATTGGAAGAACAGATTATTCGTAAGCGAGGTGGAGAAGCGTGCAAGTTAACTGGGAATTATTCTGGCCAAGAATTATAGAAGCGACATGGGATACCGTGGCGATGGTGTCATTCTCCCTCCTGTTTGCCACGTTGATCGGGCTTCCCCTCGGCATCATCGTCGTGGTCACGCGGAAGGGGCACTTACTTGAAAATAAAGTCGTCTTTTCCATATTGAGCAGCATCATCAACGTGTTCCGCTCGGTCCCGTTCATCATCTTGATGGTGGCCATCATCCCTTTTACAAGATTGGTAGTGGGTACATCGATCGGAACGGCGGCAGCGGTCGTGCCGCTTGTCGTATTTGCGGCACCGTATATTGCAAGACTGATAGAGAGTGCCCTCCTTGAAGTGGAACCGGGTGTCATTGAAGCGGCGGAGTCAATGGGGGCCGGGCCGTGGCAGATCATCTTCGGGATCCTCATTCCGGAAGCATTGAGTACGCTGGTCCTGAATATCACAATTGCGACCATCGGCCTTGTAGGTGCATCGGCCATGGCCGGGGCAGTCGGAGGCGGTGGCCTCGGAGATCTGGCCATCGCTTACGGATATCAGCGATTTGAAACATCCGTCATGATCGTGACCGTCATCATTTTAATCGTGATGGTTCAGGGACTGCAGACAGCTGGTAATAGATTATCAAAAATCATCAGAAGACGTTAGGAGAGAGGAAAATGAAAAAATCAATCAGCTTGGCAAGTATCGCCATTCTATTATTCACCCTTATACTGAGCGGTTGCTCAGGAGACAGTGCATCCGGCTCAGGTGAAAAAGAAGTCGTGAAAGTCGGAGTGAATGGATCCGGTGTGCCGATTTGGGAGTATATGAAGGAGAAAGCAGCGAAGGAAGGGATTGAAATCGAGATTGTGGAGTTTGCCGATTACGTGAGACCGAACCAGGCACTGGCCGATGGGGATATCGACCTGAACGCCTTCCAGACGATTTCGTATTTTGATTCTTTCGTGGAAGAACATAATCTGGATCTTGTACCGATCGGCTCGACGATCATCGCGCCGATGGGAATCTATTCGGAAAAATATCAATCGGTAGAAGATTTACCGAAAGGCAGTAAAGTAGCCGTTCCTCAAGAGGCGACGAACCTTGGCCGTGCCCTTCTCCTACTCGAGGAAGCAGGCTTGATACAACTAAAAGAAGGATTTGATCAGTCACAAGGTCTAGAAGCCATAAAAGAAAACCCGAAAAACCTTGAATTCACACCGGTCGTCGCTGCCCAGACACCGAGGGTACTGCCGGATGTTGCAGCATCGATCATCAATAATGGTGTGGCGGTTGAAGCAGGGTTCATTCCGGTTGATGACAGTATCTATATCGAAGGGGCGGAATCCAAGCCGTTCATCAATATCATCGCAGCCCAGGAAAAAGAGAAAGACAATAAGACCTATAAAAAGATCGTTGAGCTCTATCAGGAAGATGACGTAGCGGAACATATCAAGAAAACATACAAAGATTCCCTGATCCCGACATTCGTGCCGGTCAGTGAATTGCATTAGGAGGGAAAAGAGATGAGTCAACCAGCAGCGATTGCCGATCGTAAAAACAACATCCTCTCAGCAGTGGATCAATTGGCTGTGAAACTCGTATCGACCAGCCATCAGATCCACGACAAACCTGAAATCGGAAACGAAGAGTTCTTTGCTTCAGAGACCTTGACCACCCTCCTTGCAGCTAATGGGTTCTCCATTGAAAGGGGAGTGGCGGGCCATGAGACTTCCTTTGTCGCACGCAAACATTCCGGGAAAGAAGGGCCGGTCATCGGCTACCTGGCTGAATATGACGCCCTGCCTGGACTCGGTCACGCCTGCGGTCACAATATCATCGGGACGGCAAGCTGCGGGGCAGCCATCGCCCTGTCGTCCGTACTCGATGAAACAGGAGGGGAAGTGGTCGTGTTCGGGACTCCTGCCGAGGAAGGCGGTCCGAACGGAAGTGCGAAGGGCAGTTTCGTAAAGGCAGGCTTGTTCGAAGGAGTGGATGCCTGCATGATGGTCCATCCGTTCAACCGTACAACGCAGACAGGGAAAACCCTTGCGGTGGACCCTCTTGATTTCGAATTTAAAGGAAGGTCTGCCCATGCGGCAGCTTCCCCTGAAGATGGAATCAATGCCCTCGACGGTGTGATCCAGCTGTTCAACGGCATTAACGCCCTTCGCCAGCACGTGACCGATGACGTACGGATCCACGGCATCATTACCCACGGCGGGGACGCGCCAAACATCGTCCCTGACTATGCAAAAGCCCGCTTCTATATACGGGCTGCTACGAGGGAAGCGTGCAATGAAGTCACGAACAAAGTGAAAGCGATCGCTGAAGGGGTGGCAATTGCGACCGGGACGAAACTGAATATCATCAAAATCCAAAATGAAGTCGATCACTTTCAGCTCAACCGCCGTTTCGATCAAGTATTCCAGCGCTCCATCGAGTCACTGGGGGAATATTTCGACGATACGGAACGAAAGGGACTCGGATCCTCCGACGCGGGAAACGTCAGCCGGGTGGTCCCGACCATCCATCCCTATATAAAAATCGGCCCCGAATCCCTCGTCGTCCACACGAATGAATTCAAGGAAGCGGCTAAATCCACGGAGGGTGACCGTGCCCTTGTGATCGGGGTAAAGGCACTTGCGCTGACGGGGTATGAACTGCTGACGGATAAGGGGCTTTTAGAAGAAATATGGAAAGAGTTCGGTTCAAGTAAATAAAAACGAGGAGACAGCCAAATCAGGGCTGTCTTTTTTTGTATGAGAGCGTTCCAATGTTTAACAGAAACACGAAAAGGATAATGAATAAATGAGTGATTGTATCGTAGTAACCAACGAAAGGAGAACGACATGAAAAAACTACTGATAGCAGGAAACCTTTTTTTCGCACTCTCGATACTGGGAGCATGCGGTTCTGAAGACGCCGAACCCGAAGAAAATACAACAGGCGATACGGCAGAAATGAGTGACCAACAGGATTCGAAGGAAATGGACGAGCCGGCAGCCGAACTCCTCGACAGTGAAAAGCTGCAGGAACGAATCCAAAAGGGAATGGATCTCGATTCCTATTCTGCTGAACTAACAGCGATGGAGGAAAAAGGAGAAACGACCCTTGTGAAGAAATACAACTTAACCGGGAATGAAGAAATTAAAGCACAAATCCTTCAATCGTCAGACGGATTTGTCGCAGTTGAAACCGATGGACTTGAAGTCACAGACGTTTCAAGCTTCAAAACCATGCAGGAAGTCGAGGATCATCTGAACGAGAAGGATATGGAAGAAGATATGAGTGAGTAATGGTTCCACACCATTAAAAGAGCATTCGATAGTTTTCTAATTGAAATCCGAACTAATTTATCCTAAGGGAGTAAAATTAGTTCGGATTTTCGTTTAGTGATAGAAGTAGCGAGCTCTTTTATTAGTAACGGGCATTTTATTACCTTGCATAATCTTATATGGCATTCTTCCATTAAAGGGCCATTTAATAGAACAAGGTCTTGTGAAAATTATAGTGATTTGAAATAATTGGTATTGAGAGAAATGGACCAATGAGGTGAATTGCTGTGTATGAATGGATTAGAGAAATAGAAGAGCCCATCCATCCTTATAAGGAAGAATCCGGGGAGTTACGAATACAAAGTTTTCAATCGAATACGTCTTTAGATAAAATGAGCCCAATATTTCAACTATTTGCTTCAGTAAACGTTATTTTCAATCAAGATTTCTTATCATCATTTCCTACTCCAAATAGTAAAGCTTTAAACATAATTCATAATGAGATAGTGCCTCATTACTCTGAAGTTAGGCAGGTCTTCATTGATGGGAAATTGATTGAGATTAATGTGAGATTTTTGAAAGAAGAATCTCGAAAATTGTTAACCAATTCAGTTTCATCTAATATTCACCCCATTGTACCCGATTTATATAGAAGTATGGAATATGATATTTCACCATACCCTAGAAAGTTAAAGTATTATATAGTGAATAAAGAAAAGATTAATCAAAAAGCACTTGATGGAACGGATGAAATTAGTGAATTCCTTAGGTCTTCATTCTTTGAAAGTAATGGATCACTCTTCCTTATGCCTTCAGGCTGGTTCCTAGAAGATTCCTTGAGAGAGTCAGTGACTTTACAATCGCTTAGTACCTTTGCAAAGCAAATAATTCTGATGGTAAATGAAAATGATAATCGAGTTATCGCCATTGAGGTTTATGGATAACTGTTTATTATTCCGGTATTGGATTGAAAATTATATGAGCAGATTTTTCGGTTAAGGAGGCACTCAATTGTATCTATATCATATGGTCGTTCATAATAATGATGGAGAAAATATAAGTCCTCAAAGGGTTTTAAATGAAGGGTTAGATCATAAGACAGCAACCAAATGGTATTCAAATAGCGGTGATTTTTTTCCGGAACTAACAGAACGATTCAGACCAGCAAATTTACCAAAATGGATTGATTTAAAGGTTGCTTTTAAAGCAGAATTGGAAGCGTATGAAAAGCCATACTATCGATTTCATATCTTTAGTGATAAGATTTTGGTCTTTAACCTGGATATAGCAAGTGATTTATTCGCTTATGTCGAAGATAGATATGATGGTGGCAAGGGACGCTTTGTTCAGGGATTACCTTCAAAAGAGGATCTCATCAAACAATTTTGGGGAAGTATGAGAACTGTTGATGAGTTTTTGAAAAATAAACCTTTTAATAACCCTGAACTTTATATATTTGAAAAAGTTCCAGCAAAGATAATTGAGTATATTGAGTGAATTTTATCCCATTGACGGGAGCAATAACGGAAGATCAGCTAATTGATATCCAGCGCGATCTTCAATTAAACGAGCTAATAGATGAGATTCCCGTGATTGTCGAAATAATGGTTTGGTTGACAATCATCTAGAGATAATAAATCCCCTTTTTAAATAAAGACCTGTTGAATAAAGAATAAGAGAAAATAGGGTGTCAATTTTGAGTGTGATATATGTAGATGGCTTATTGCTGTAATTAACGTTATATGAATTAACGGAATTTTAATTTCTTTTCCACAATATAAATGGAAACTATAGCAAACTTGTTAACCTAATTTAAGATCAGATCATTTGGGTTAAATATCATTCGTTTATTAATGTACGGGTTTTATATAAACTTGCCTAATTTATAAGTTTAAGGTCCATCCCCTGTCGCAAAATGGCAATTAGTATTGATTGCGAAGAGGATAGAGTCTTCTTCCAACTAACCGCTTTAACAATCAGATAATAATGATATTATTCTAAATTAATTAATAGGAATAAATAGACTCCTCTCCGTTACGCATGTGTAACGGGGAGGAGTCTATTAGGAAATAGTAATTAGTAATTTGTCTTTTAATATTTTCCCCATGTTGGCTTGTTCTTTATAATGGATCGCCACAAAGGGATACCCTTTAGGGTCTTGGGGCCAGACACTCGGTACGGTAAAGCATTAATGAGCTGGGGGTCTGACCGGAAAATTGATAAGGTCATTAGGTTGAAAGTGGGATTTTCCAGATTAATGAAGAAAAGTCGAATGGGATCCGTCCCCATTTAACCCAGTTCTGTCGCTGTTGATGCAGGATATAAAACACCCCACATCGCTAAATTCCTCATGGACCAAGAAATCAGACCCGTTATGCCTTATACACGGCCGAGAACGAAAGACGGATATCTTAGGAAATACGAATACGTTTACGATGAATATTTTGACTCCTATCTTTGTCCCGAAGGACAAATTTTACCTTACCGTACTACCACAAGAGACGGGTACAAACAATACGCTTCAAATCCTTTGGAATGTAAAGACTGTCCTCTGTTAGAACGTTGTACACAAAGTAAGAATCACACCAAGATGATTCATCGACATGTGTGGCAGGATTACATAGATGAAGTAGATCATTTGAGACATACAGAACTTAATAAAACTCTATATGCGAAACGCAAAGAAACGATCGAACGGGTCTTTGCGGACGCAAAAGAAAAGCATGGCATGCGTTGGACGACCTTAAGAGGTCTTAAAAAAGTTTCAATGCAGGCGATGCTTACATTCGCTGCCATGAATCTTAAGAAGTTGGCAAACTGGACATGGCGAGGGCCATGTCCAGCCTAGAAACAGGAGAAAAATCTTTTAAAATATCAGAAAACCCCACCTTCGGTTAAAGTGAAGGTGGGATTTGTCTACAGTCTGAGAGGAGCATTATTTCAATGCTCCTCTTTTCTAATCTTTAAAAACAATAACAATAAAATACTTCAAGGTAATTTAATTTCGTATTAATTCATGTGTTTACGCTTATGTTCAGCGATTTGAGTTATTGTCTTTTTTTAGAAATACATCTTTTGAGGTTTTATCGGTGGTATAAAAGGAGTTGAGTATAATGAAAAACAAGATTGCTCCTAATAATGCAGAAATTGAATGAGGATAAGTAAATACTGATAAAACACCTGATAAAATGAACCCAAGTAAGGGAATTAAGATTCGCAAAAAAAATCAGCTCCTATTTAAATATATTAGAATATTATCTCGTTTCTTAAATTGTGTAAAGATAGTTAAAAAACACCAGTAAAATATTCACCTTTATCCATACTAAATTTGGGGATTAACGGTGATTAAATAATCAAAAATAGAGAAAATGTCAAATTTCCATTATTAATATGATAATCTACTTTTTGTTGTTTTTAATAAATATTGGAAAGGGTGGTTAATTTGAGAAACGTAAAGTTTGTAATTGCAGCTTTATTACTCTCAGTATCAATGGTTATGCTTACAGATAAAGAGGCGTCAGCTGCGCCGACCATTGAGGGTACATACGATTTAAAATTAGAGGAGTTAGGCGTTCCTGAAGAATTGATAAACGATATGTCTTTTTCAAAAAAGGAACATATTGTTAATTCTAATCCTAAAAAATATCTTGGTGGCGAAAAAGGAATTTTATCTACTAGTGGAGAGTCCCAACAGGATGGGGGTATTTCAACTATGGGTTTAATTCCTGCGGATGATATGGAATTTAGAGTAGATGTATTTAGTAATGGTTATACATCTGATGGAAGAGATATGTACATGGTAGTAGTTGGCTATACTTGGTTACAGGAACCTGTGTGGAAACTACAAGATCCATTTGGTGTAAAATGGGATGATTCTAAATTCAGATATCAAGACAATAGTTCATTCAATAAAATAGACTATTGTTATGGCGGCTCTTTGCAAACATGTAATGACTGGTATACTGAAACCTCTGAAATTTATCCATATAGTGGGGACGGTGGACTAGGTTGGAACGCAGACTTAAAAGGACACGCAACTTTGGCAACTGCGAACTCTGGCTTTGGTAGTTTAATCTTAGAAACTAAAGACGGTGTAAGTTTACCTAGTGGTGGTAGCTCTCAAGTTCATGCATATTATGCTCATGTGATTGACTCATTCGGATCGATTGGACTTGATTTTAAAGGAGTTAACGTCACTTTTTCTGGCTCGAGAACAGTTGATGATCGTGCTCTTACAAAAACATTTTATTACTAATTGAATTAATTTCATAATGCGTACTTTTAAAAAATCATGGACGGGCCCAAAATAGGTAATTTCTTAAAAAAACGAATGAACTGGCTGATTATGCAACGTTGG